>JBAZTM010000026.1:0-22438 GCA_041661925.1 Gemmatimonadaceae bacterium | reverse complement strand
CCAGGAACTTCGGGTCAGTGGCCCTCGCGAACCCGGCGCCGCGCGCCGGCGCGGCCGGCGCCGCATTGGCGGCGGCCGGATTGATGGCGTTCTTCATGGCCTGCAGGCGCTTGGGCCAGAGCGTCCAGGAGTCCTTGTTCCCGGCGGCGATCATGTCGGCGCCCATCTTCCAGTTGCGATACAGCATCGTTTCGCGATAGCGCTGCGCGAAGTCGAGCACGGCGCGGTTGGCCGTCACCGAGTAGTCGATGGACTGGCGGAAGTGCCATTCCTGCGGCTGGATCGGCAGCGGCAGGTCTGAGTTGCGCAGCAGCTTGTCGGGAATGAACGGAATGCGCATCGGCGTCGGGTTGCCGATGGTCTCGGTAAGCAGGCCGATGATGTTGTGGAAGTACGCCGTGGTGCGCAGGCCGCCGTTCCACCAGGTGGAGTACAGCGTGGAGGTGCGCATCGTGGCGCCCGGCTTGTCCTCGGCCACGAACCGCGCGTGCATCGCCGACCCGACCTGGTCGAGGCCGGTCATGATGAGCGAGTGCAGGTTGTAGTTCATCGGGTCGCGGAACGGCGGCGCGAACATCACCGTGCCGGCGGGGCCGGTCTGGTGATGGTTGTACATGATCTGCGGGAACCACTCCTGGTACATCGCGCGGTTCATGTTGTACGTCTCGGGCTGGTTCATCGCGTACTGGTCGCGATTGTTGTCGTGCCCGATGTACTTCTGGTAGAGCCGCGGGATCTGCATGTTGCGCTTCTTGGGATCGCTCTCGCGCATGTACCAGTTGGCCACCAGCTCCATGCCATCCGGATTGGCGTGCACAAAGACGATGATGACGTCATTCAGGATGCGCAGCGTCTCCTCATCGCTCTGCGAGACGAACTGCCAGTGCGTCTCGATGAGCTGATTGGGACCGAGGACTTCGGTGGCATGCAGGCCGCCGTCAATCCAGACGATCGACTTGCCGTCCTTGGCCAGCGCCTGCGCCTGGGCGTCCGTCAGCCCCTCGGCGTGGCTCAGCTTCTCCGCTATCAGCCGGTACTTCTCGCGGTTCTTGAGGTTCTCCGGTGATGACACGATGGCCATCAGTTGCGGTCGCCCCTCGGCGGTCAGACCGATGGTGTCGAGCACCATCCGGTCGGACTCCTTGGCCAGCGTCTCCCAGTACTTCACGAACTGGGTGTAGTTGGGGAGCCAGTAGTCCTCCCCGATGTCGTGTCCGAAGAACTGCTTCGGCGTCGTCAGTCGGCCCTGGGCGACGGCGACGAGCGGGAGCGCGGCTGCCAGGGCAATGGCAATCAGCGCGCGGCGTGCGAGAAGACGCATGGTCATGTGGGGATTGGGAAACGAGGTGCGGCCTGCTGGCCGCCATGGAACCCATGTTTGCGTAACGCTCCAGCTCGGCGTCGCGTTGATCGGGCGCCGCAGCGCCCGTCTAGCATATCCCGCCGCAGCGGCCTCGGCTATCGCCCCCCCCCGGGCCACGTTCACCATTCTGCGCTATCATTGGTCGTCCCTCTCCGCCGAGTACCGCTCAATGAATGTCCTCCGCCCGATCGCTCTCATCGTCTGTGCCGCCTCGCTGCTTGGCGCGCAGGTGTCCCAGTCCGAATATCAGGCCCGGCGCGATGCGTTCGTTTCGTCGCTCCCAAGTGACGGCGTCCTGCTCGTGCTTGGCGCCCCTGAACCGGTGGAGAACTACCTCACGTTCTGGCAGTCGCAGAACTTTCGGTATCTCACTGGCTTCCTCGAACCCAACGCGGCGCTCGTCGTCGTGCGGCGAGACGGCGTCAGCCGCGCCATGATCTTCGTCCCGCCCAGGGACGCGGCGCAGGAGGTGTGGACCGGTGAACGGCTCGGTGTCGAAGGCGCCAAGGCACAGATGGGACTCGAGGGGCGCGACGCGTCAACGCTGCGCCGCGTGCTCGACTCGCTCGTTACCGGCGGCGGGACCCTCTTCGCGGTGGGCGACTTCTCGCGGGGCGGGGGCTCCGACGTGCCGGGCGAGGCCGCGCCGCGGACGGCGCACGACCAGTTTCTCGACGGCATCAAGGCCCGGCATCGCAACGTGAAGGTCACGGACGTCAATGACCTCGTGATGCGCCTGCGCGGCCGAAAGTCGGCGGCCGAACTCGCCCTCCTGCGCGACGCGGCCGCGATCAGCGCCGCCGCGCATCGCGAGGCCATGCGCGCCATCGAACCGGGCATGGCCGAGTTCGAGATCCAGGCGCTCGCTGAGTACACGTTCCGCCGCAACGGTGGTGACGGGCCGTCCTACGGCTCAATCGTCGGCTCGGGGCCGAATTCGGCCATCCTGCACTACAACCGCGACGACCGCTTCATGCGGGACGGCGAGGTGATCACCATGGACATGGCCGCCTATTACGGCGGCTACTCCGCGGACATCACGCGCACGGTCCCGGTAATCGGCAAGTTCACGCCGGCGCAGCGCGATGTGTATTCGATCGTGCTCGCCGCGCAGGCCGCCGCCGAGCGCCAGATCAAGCCGGGCGCACGTTTCGCCGTCCTGAACGACTCGGCGCTCGGCGTCATCAAGAAGGGTCTCGCCCGGTTGGGGCTCACCGAATCGGAAGACGCGACCTATGAGTGCGGCGCTCCCGCAGCCGGAGGCAGGTGTCCGCAGTGGCGGCTGTACTACATGCACGGCCTTGGCCATCCCATCGGCCTCGACGTGCACGACGTGGACGTCTACGCGCGGGGGACGCTCGCCGAGGGGAGCGTGTTCACCCTTGAGCCCGGGGTGTACGTGCGCGCCAACACCGTGGAGGTGATCCCGGACGTGCCCGCCAATGCCGGCCTTCGCGCCAAGCTCGCCTCCGTGGTGCCGAAGTACGCCAACATCGGCGTGCGCGTCGAGGATGACTACATCGTGACGGCGTCCGGCCACGATCGCATCACCGCAGACGTGCCGCGCGACATTGACGCCATCGAGCGGGAGATGGCGCTTCCGGCGGGCCCTGCCCCGCGCAACGCGAAGCAGGTGGACGCCTACAAGCGATTCAAGCCATAGGCGGTCGCCTGCCTACGGCGATGACACCGTGCCGGTGAGTATGCCGGAACGGATGCGCACCGCCTTCGCGGTTGCGGCGGGGTCGTCCTCCAGGCGCTCGTTGATAAGCGTCGTCATCCGCACCGTGCCCTGTAGCCTGAGCGGCTGCCCCGCCCGTCGCACCTCGATGGCGAGCGGCGCCCCGGCTCGCGTACCGGCGTTTTCCCGCCAGCGGCGGAAGAAGTCCGGTTCGCTGGCGCTGACGCCGCCAAGAGCGACCAGCACGTCGCCCGCGCGCACCCCCGCCTGATCCGCTGCGCTGCGGGGCTCCACCGCGGTCACGGTGAGCACGCCCGAATCGCTGGCGAACGACACGCCCAGCCGCGCCTCGACCACCGTGTCCGCGACGAGTCGCCATCCGGCCTTGGGAAGCCACAGGTTCCACGGATAGGGCTCGCGTCCGTCCACATAGCGCGCGTTGAAATCCTGGAAGGAGGCACCACGCGCCGCGCGCGAGATGGCCTCCCACCAGTCGTCGGCGGTAAAGCCTCGCCCAGCCTTGTACGTCGACCGGTAGAGCGAGCGCATCGCGTCATCGAGCGATGCCGCGTTGTCGGTGGCATCGCGAATCAGGATGTCGAGGGCCAACCCGGCGAGCGAGCCCTTGTCGTAGTAGATGCCGTTGCTGCCGTCGCGGATGCGCAGCCACGCCTCGAGCGAGGCGTCCTCGAGCGCCAGCGGCGGCAGTTGCGCCACGTGGTCCATCTTGCCCTTGGTGAGGCCAAGAAAGTCCGTACTCGTGGTCGCGCCGCCGCGCACCATGACGAGGTCGGCGTAGTAGTCGGTGATCCCTTCGCTCACCCAGAGCCACGGCGTGGGCTGCGCCACGTCGTACCGGTACGGCCAGAGGCCGGCGGGCCGGAGGCGCTTCACGTTGAAGGCGTGGAAGACCTCGTGTGCATAGACGCTGGGCACGAACGGGTCATCGAGGAACGGCGTGCCGACGATGCCGACGTTCGAATTCTGGTGTTCGAGGGCGCTCATGCCGCCGAACGCAGAGTCGGCAATCTGCATCACGGTGTAGGTGGTCCACGGCGTCTCGCCGAACACCGTCACCTGCGGGGGCACCGACTTGCGCAGGTTCGTCCAGAGTGCGGCGCGGCGCGTGCCGGTCTCGCTGCCGGCGGGATAGGTGGCGAGTCGCATCCAGCGGCCGGCGACCTCCATGCTGTCGAGGTCGAACCTCCCCACGAAGAACGGGGCGTCCACCAGCTCATGGTAGGTCGGTGCCGTAAAGTCGCCGTTTCCAGCCCGCGAAAGCCCCGTCACCACACCCCACCGCGGCTCGGCCTGCACGGTGACCACCGATGCGAATTCGAGCGGCTGTCCCTCGGGGTAGAGAAAGACATTCGTGCCGTTGATGAGCGCGATGTCATCCCGCGCCCAATTGAACGCATTGTCGAGCGAGTCCGCCCGCGCCTCGAACCGCACGGTGACCTGCGACGCCCCGTCCGGGTGAATCCGCCACGTGTCGGGATCGAGCTTGTCCCAGCGCAGGGCGCGCGTGCCGGTCGCCGCGGAAAAGCCGGAAACGTTGCGCGCGTAGTCGCTGATCTCGTACGCCCCGGGCGTCCAGGCAGGGAGCGACAGCAGCACCGGGCCGGATCCGCGCACCGCGAAGGTCATCTGCACGCCGATGGATCGCATCACCCCGTGCGCCGCGTCGAATTGCAGGCGATAGTGCACGTCGGTGATGGCGGCCGAGCGGGGTGCCGGCGGGGTGGCGGGCGCACTTTGAGCGGCGACCATGGGCGCGGCGGTGGCCAGCAGGAGCAGGATGGGGAGGCAACGCATCGGTGGTCCGGATCGGGGTGCCAAAAAGCTAGCGCGTTGCCGCTTCCTGCCGCGAATCGTTCATTATTATGGTGCCGGGCCGGTGTCCGGCTCCTTATGTTGTCGTCCTGGTGGCGGGCCTGCAGCCGCCGCTCGACATACCGACTCCCCGCGTTGCGAGGCGCTTCGCCGCATGACTGGACCAAGTACCCGAACCAGCAAGGCCGTGGAGTCCAAGCGGCTCCACCTCATCATGCGCGACACCACCATGCTCGAGGGCGAGATCTTCATCGGTGACGATGCGCCGCTCGTGCAGTACCTGGCCAACCGGAAGGGCGGCTGGATGAACATGGTGCTTGCCCGACGCCCGAAGCTGAACGAGACCCCCGGGCATCTCATCGTGCAGACCGACCACATCGTGCTCGCCTCGGCGCCGGACGGCAACGTCCTCGTGCTCGGCCAGTCCGCCACCGGCGTCGGGGAGCGCGGGGTGGACATCATCCTCGTCGGCGGCACGACGGTCAAGGGCATCCTGCCGCTAGCCCCGCAGCAGCGCCTCAGCGACTACCTCAGCGCGAGCGGCCGGTTCGTCGGGGTCAAGGCAGCCTCGCTCGCGGCGGATGGGCGCGCCCTCGGTGACGTGGTCATCCACGCGTCCGCCATCACGATGCTGCGCGAAGCGCGTGACACGGCCGGACCGGCCATCGGCCCGGGCGACTGACCTTAGTTGCTGAGCGCCGAGCGCACGCGCGACAGGAGTTCGTCGGGCGTGAACGGCTTCATGAGCAGTTCTGAATCGCCCGAGAGCCCGCCGTCTTCGGCGATGACGTCGGACGCAAAGCCGGACATGAAGAGCACGCGCGCTTCCGGCCGCGCCTCCCGGAAGCGGAGCGCAAGCTCGCGCCCGTTCAGCCCGGGCATAACCACGTCGGTGAGCAGCAGGTCAATGCGCCCCGCGTGGGCCGCGGCACGCGTGAGCGCCTCCTCGCCGTCTCGCGCCGCCAGTACGCGATAGCCGGCACGCGTGAGTGCGGCGCGCACCAGTTCGCGGACGGCGCCTTCGTCCTCCACCACGAGCAGCGTGCGCGCGCCATCCTCCACCGCCACCGCCGGACTGAGGAGCACGTCCGGCAGCGGCAGCGCCGACGTCACGAGGTGCGGCACCTCCAGGGCCAAGGGCAGCAGCACGCGCATGCGCGTGCCCAATCCCACGGCACTCTCGACGAAGATCGTGCCCCGGTGCTGTCGCACGATTCCGTACGCCGTGGAGAGCCCGAGCCCCGTTCCCTTGCCGCGCGGCTTCGTGGTGAAGAAGGGGTCGAAGGCCCGCTGACGTGTCGCCTCATCCATCCCCACGCCGAAATCGCCCACGCTGATCACGCCGTACCGGCCCGCGGGCAGCGGCTCCGGGTCCGCTGGATCCGGAACCAGATGTTCCTCGATGGTGACGTGCACCTCCACGCGCCCGCCGCCGGGCATGGCGTCGGCGGCATTGAGCACGAGGTTCATCAGCACCTGCTGCACCTTGGCCCGGTCGGCCTCCACCTCGACGCCCGGCTGCGCCAGCACGACGAGTTCGTGGTTGACGCTCAGCGATTTGCGCAGCAGCGGCTCGAACTCGGCGACGGCGTCCGCCAAGTCGAGGCGCCGCGTGTCGAGCACCTGCGCGCGTCCGAACGCGAGCAACTGCGCCACCACCTCCTTGGCGCGTCCGGCGGCGGTGCGTACGAGCGCCATGTCCTTGCGTGCCGGGCTGTCCGCGGGCACGCCGGCGATGGCGAGGTCGGTGTAACCGACGATCGGCGTCAGCAGGTTGTTGAAGTCGTGCGCGATGCCGCCGGCGAGCCGCCCGATGCCCTCCATCTTCTGCGCCTGCGCGAGCTGTTCGAGCGTCTCGCGGTACTTCGTCTCGCTCGCCTGCACCGCGCTGGCGTCGGAGTCGCGCCGGGCGCGCAGCGCCTGATCCATGCGCAGGAACTGCGCGCCCAGCGTGCGAATCTCCTGCACCGGACTCTCGCCGAAACGTTGGAGCATCTCGCGCGGCACCGGATGCCCGTCGGCGAGGTCTTCCGCCACCGTGCCGATGGACTGCAGCGGCGCCACCAGCTGGGCTCCCAGCCGCCGTGCCACCGCGTAGACGGAGAGCAGCGCAATGAGCATCAGCACCACGAGGGCCGCTGACGTCGGCATCAACGCGCGGTGCACCGTCGACAGCGGGTCGCTCACGAGCACCGTGAACGGGAACGTGGCGAGGGGCTGCGCGATCGTCAGCCTTGGTGACACGCCAAGGAGCGCGACGTACGACGCATCCCCGCGCGCCGCGATCAGGCGCGGGGCGTCCGTGGGTTCCGCCGCTGCCTCGCGCACCTCGCGCCGTCGCACGTCACCAGGCTTCCAGAGCGGGCTCGAACTCGCGACCACGCGTCCCGCCCGATCGAGCAGCTGCACCACCTCTTGATCGTTCGCGACCCGCGACCTCAGGATCGATCGCAGCGCGTTCGCATCGAGGGCTCCCATGACGACGCCGCCGAAGCCCCCCTCCGCGGTAGTCTGCGGCACCGCCAGCGGGAGGATCGGCTCGACGTCGGCATCCCGCATGTGGAGCTGCCCCAGGATGACCTCGCCAAACGCCGGACGGTTGGTGACGCGCGCCGCCTGGAAGTACGCCCGTGCGCTGAGATCGCGTCCCTTGAGCGCCTCGCCCGTGCGCGATTGCTCTGGCGCTGACGCCGTGACGATGCCGGCGCCGTTCGTCACGATGATGTTCACGAACTCCGGATGCGCCTTCAGGAAGTCGCGCAGGAGATTCGCCCAGCGCGGCTCCGCACTGCTGCCCATCGTCAGGAGCGAGTGATTCAAGTCCTCCATCGTGCTGAGGCGGGACTGCAGAAACCGGTCCGCCACCTCGTCCGCCTCCGCCGCCGCCCGGCGGAGCTGGGCCGAAGTCTCGTTCATCGTGGCGGTGTACGAGGCCCGCGCCAGCAGCAGCGCGATGATGGTCATCGGCACCATCACGAGGGGCACCGTCCGGTCGAAGAGCACCTCGCTCCACGTGCGCGTCGATTCCGCCGGGAGTCCCAGCCACACGCGCAGGCGCGGACTCCGTGACAGCCATTCGGCCACCACGGCGTTCATGGTGCCATTCATCAACTGCTTGACGAGGAGGAGCAACAGGTAGCCGGCGGGCAGCTGCAGCCACCAGATGGCGGCGACGGCGTCGAAGAGCGCCCCGGCCGTGAGCCAGAACAGCATGTCCGCCACAACCAGGCTGCGCGTGCGCACCGCGAGCCGCGCCACGACGAACCCCTCGATGGCGTAGAGCCCGATGGCCGCTGCCGTGACCTCGGCGACTGCACTCCAGGAGGAGAAGCCGATGACCACGGCGGCAATGCCGGGCAGCACGCCAAGGCGTTGGAACGCCAACAGCACGAACGCCCCGCCGAAGGCGAACTCCGGCGATGCGCCCGATACGATGGGCGCGGGAATCTGATTGAGCGCGAAAGCCGCCACGCCGCAGGCGATGCCCAACGCCAGGCGCTGCGCCAAGGGGCGCTCCGCGATGCCGCTCACGGTTGTCGCTCGTCCGTCGGTATTGGGCGCGCACGCATGGCCTAACAATCGGCATCATTCGTCGGCACGGCAACGGCTGGCCGCGACGCAGGCAAGTGGACATCTTCCCCCGTCTAGCGTCGCACCCGTCTGCGCCACTGCCCCCGAATCCATGCGCCTCGCCCTCGCCGCCCTCGCAATCCTCGCTCCCACGCTGCTGCCCGCCCAGCGGACGGAGGCGGTGCGGTACGACGTCTCGTTCCCCAATGCCGTGCATCACGAGGCGTCCATTGCCGTGGAGTTCACGGCCGTGCCGGCGGGGACGCTCGTGCTGCGCATGAGCCGCAGCTCGCCGGGACGCTACGCGCTCCACGAGTTCGCCAAGAACGTCTACGGCGTGCGGGCCGTGGACGGCGCCGGCCGGGCGCTGCGCGTCAGTCGGCCGAATCCGCACCAGTGGAACGTCGCGACCTCCGGCGGCACGGTGCGCGTGAGCTACACGCTGTTCGGCGACCGGGTGGACGGCACCTATGCCGGCATCTCGGAGGCGCACGCACACCTCAACATGCCGGCCACTTTCATGTGGGCGCGCGGCTTCGAGGCGCGCCCCATTCGCGTGACGTTCCAGCCGCGCCCAGGCTGGCGTATCGCGACGCAGCTGGCCGCGACGCCCGACTCGCTCAGCTTCACCGCCCCGCACCTGCAGTACTTCATGGACAGCCCCACCATGCTCGGTCCACTCGCGTTCCGCGCGTGGACCGCAACCTCACAGGGACGCACCGCGCAGTTCCGCGTGGCGCTCGATCACCTGGGCACGGACGCGGAGCTCGACACGTACGTGGACGGCGCCAAGCGCATCGTCCGCGAAGCCGAGGGCGTCTGGGGCGAACTGCCCGCCTTTGACTTCGGACAATACACGTTTCTGGCCGCGTACCTGCCGTGGGCCTCGGGCGACGGCATGGAGCACCGCAATTCAACGTCGCTCACGTCGAGCGCGTCGCTGACGAGTCGGATGACGGGGCTGCTCGGCACCGTCTCGCACGAGTTCTTCCACGCCTGGAACGTCGAGCGTTTCCGGCCGCGCTCGATCGAGCCGTTCGACTTCTCCGATGCAAACCCGTCACCCGATCTCTGGCTCGCCGAGGGATTCACGTCCTACTACGGCGACCTGATCATGGCCCGCGCCGGACTCGTCACCGCACCGGACTTCGTCCGCTCCGTCGGGGCGACCGCCGACGCCGTGGTGAACGCGCCGGGCCGTCGGTGGTTCAGCGCCGCGGAAATGAGCGAGCAGGCCCCCATGGTCGACGCAGCCGTCTCTGTCGACCCGACCAACCGGGCCAATACCTTCATCTCGTACTACAGCTGGGGCGAGGCCATCGCCCTCGGGCTCGACCTCTCCCTGCGCGCGCGCCACGACACGCTGTCGCTCGACACCTTCATGCGCGCCCTTTGGACCGAGTTCGGGCGCGCGCAGACCAACTTCGCCCCCGCCAAACCGTATCGCGCCGACGATGTCCGGCGCGTGCTCGGCCGCGTGGTCGGCGACACGGCGTGGGCCAACAACTTCTTCGCGCGGTACGTGACCGGTCGCGACGTGCCCGATTACGCGGCGCTCGCCGCGCGCGCCGGCATCGTCGTGCGGCGCGCACATCCCGGCGCGGCCTGGATCGGCGACACGCAGTTCTGGAACGACGGCGCTCGCGTTATCGTCGAATCGCCGGTGCGACAGGGCACGCCGCTGTACGACGCGGGCGTCGAGATGGGCGATCACCTCGTGCAGTTCGACGGCGTACCGGTAATTCGCGCCGCACAGGTGGACTCCATCGTTGGCGCCCATCGTCCCGGCGATCGCATCCCGATGGTCTTCATCGGCCGCAGCGGCGCGCGGCAGGTGGTGCTCACGCTCGCCGAGAATCCGCATCTCGAGTTCGTCCCCGGCGAAGAGGCCGGACATCCGCCTACTCCCGCGCAACTCGCGTTCCGCCAGCGCTGGCTTGCACCCGTCCGTAAGGACTGACGTTCCTCTCTCCCGGACCCGCCCCATGTTCCGACTGATTTCGCGCACCATCCTTTTTGCCGGTATGGCGTCCGTCGCGCTCGCGCAGGGCGCCGCGCCGGTTGCCGACCTGATCGTGACCAACGCGCGCATCTACACCTCGGACGATACGCGTCCCGTGGTGGAAGCCGTCGCCGTGGCCGGCGGCAAGGTGCTGTTCGCCGGCAACGCCGCTGGCGCGATGGCGCTCAAGGGTGCCGCAACACGCGTCCTCGACCTCGGCGGACGCACCGTGATTCCGGGCATGATCGACGCGCACGGCCACGTGGCCGGCCTCGGTGACGCGCTCCACATCGTGGACCTCACCGGCACGTCGACATACGACGAGGTGGTGGCCCGCGTCGCGGAACGGGCGAAGAAGACACCCAAGGGGCAGTGGGTGCTGGGCCGCGGATGGGACCAGAATGACTGGGGCGACACCCGTTTCCCGACTCACGACAAGATGACCGCCGCGGTGCCTGACCATCCGGTGTACATCGTCCGCGTGGACGGGCACGCCGGACTCGCGAACCTCAAGGCGCTGCAGGCGGCGGGCGTCACCGCGGCCACGCAGGATCCCTCCGGCGGCCACATCGAGCGCAATGCCGATGGGAGTCCGTCCGGCGTGTTCGTCGACAATGCGCAGGGTCTCGTGCGACGCGCCGTTCCGCGCCAGACGCGCGATGATGTGAAGCTTGCCATCGTCGACGCGGTGCGTGAGGCGCAGCGCTGGGGGCTGACCGGTGCGCACGATGCCGGCGCCAGCGCCACAGCGCTCGACGTCTACGAGGAACTCGCCAAGAGCGGGCAAATGAAGTTCCGCCTCTACGCGATGATCAGCGACGATGCCCCGACCGTTGACGCCTGGTTCAAGCGCGGCCCGATGATGGACGCGTACAATGGCTCGCTCTGGGTGCGCTCCATCAAGCTCTACTCGGACGGTGCGCTCGGTTCCCGCGGCGCCGCCCTGCTCGAGCCGTACAGCGACGACCCCAAGAACATCGGCCTGCTCGTCTCGGCGCCGGCCCACATCCAGGACGTCGCCACCCGCGCGCTCAAGGCCGGCTTCCAGATCAACACGCACGCCATCGGCGACCGCGGCAATCGGTTGGTGCTCGATGCCTATGAAGCGGCGCTCAAGGCGGTGCCGACCGCCGACCACCGCTTCCGCGTGGAGCACGCGCAGATCCTCAACTTCGACGACGTACCGCGCTTCGCGCATCTTGGCGTCATCCCGTCCATGCAGGCGAGCCACCAGACCAGCGACATGTACTGGGCCGGCGCACGGCTCGGCGCGCAGCGCCTGCTCGGCGCCTACGCCTGGCGGTCGCTGCTCAACACCGGTGTGGTGGTGCCCAACGGCAGCGATTTCCCGGTGGAGCAGGTCAACCCGCTGATCTCGTTCCACTCCGCCGTCTCCCGGCAGGACGCGCGCGACTGGCCGCCGGGCGGGTGGTATCCGGCGGAGCGCATGACGCGGGAAGAGGCGTTGAAGTCGATTACCCTCTGGGCGGCGTACTCCGGCTTCCAGGAGAAGGTGCTCGGCTCGCTGACCCCCGGCAAATACGCCGACTTCGTCGTGCTCGACCAGGACATCATGCGCGTGCCTCCCGAACTCCTGCTCAGCACCAAGGTGCTGCAAACGTGGGTCGGCGGGACGAAGGTCTACGAGGCGGCGCCGTGACGCCCGCGCCGGCGCCCGGCGCCAAGGTGTTCTTCCTGATCCGTCTCGCGATGACGGTCGGGGTGATCACCTTCATCGCGATCGCCTGGTTCCTTCAGGGGCGCGGTGAGATCCCCGCAAGGTCGGTGTCGTCGCTGACCGCGCTCACCACGGCGATGTACACGGCGGTCGGCATCGCGGCCGCCGTGGTGATGGCGCTGCGGCTGCGCATCGCGAGCGCCGAGCCCGCGATGCGCCGCTCGCTTTCGGTGGTGGCGTGGGCGGTCGGGGAGTTCGCCGCGCTCTTCGGCGGCGTCATGCTCTTTCTTACCGGCGACCTGCGGCTCGTGCTCCCCGGCGCGCTGGTCTTTGCGCTGGCGCTGGCGGCGGTGCGCATTCCCGAGTGATCGCGGTTACCCCACCCACATCTTGACCGCCACGCCAACGAGCACCACCGCGAACAGCCGGCGCAGGAAGGTGTCGCCCATGGCCTGCGCGAGTTGTGCGCCCACCCAGGCGCCGAAGAACAGCCCCAGCGCCACCCAGAGCGATGCCTTCCAGTTCAGGTGGCCGCCGCGATAGTACGACCAGGCGCCCAGCGCTCCGACCGGCAATAACAACGCGCCGAGCGACGTGCCAATGGCGGTCTGCATTGGCAGGCGCGCCACGTAAACGAGCGCCGGCACGATGATGATGCCGCCGCCAATTCCAAAAAGTCCGGCGAGCACGCCGGCGGCGAGGCCGATGACCACCAGCAGGGTCGTGTCCATGGAGTCGTTGCCTGAAGAGTGAGGGGCCGTTGCCCGCCAGGGAAAGTTCCGCCGGCGGCGTCTGGATCAGGGGTCGCTGACGACGGGAATTCCTACGCTCGCCGTCGTCTGGCGCCGGGCGCGTGAGTAGAGGCGGGCGGCCGTCTCGCGCACCTCCTGCTCCTTGTCCTCGAGTAATTTCTGCAGCGCCACCATCGCGGCTGGAGTGCGCGCCTCTCCCATCGCCTCAATGGCGCTGAGGCGGATGACCGGCATGTTGGGGCGGCGCAGCAGTCGCTCCGTGGGATTGGCGAGCGCGATGAGCTTCTGCACCCCCTCCGGCGCGGCGAGACGCCCGAGCGTCGAGAGGAGCGCCAGCTGTACGTCGAGTTCTTCTTCTTCGTCGATGCGCCGGACGATGGCGGGCGTCAGGCGCTCCTCGCGGCGCGACTGGAGTCCAACCGCCGCGGTGAGGCGCACCTCAGGTGCCGTGTCCTGCACCGCGCGTAAGAGGGCGTCCGCCGCAAAGGCGGAGTCGGTGGCCGCCGAAAGGCCACGCGTCGCGGCCTGGCGAACGCGCATGCTCTCCTTGCTGAGTTGCTCGCCGAGCACGCGTTCCATCTCGGGGTGACGAAGGGCGACGATCAATTCGATCGCGCGTTCCACCACGGACTCCCGCTGGTCGTCCAGCATGGCAAGCAGGGCATCGTTGGTTCCGGGCAGGCGGCCGAGCAGCTCCGTGTAACGCGCTCGCAGTGCGCGTGTCGGCGCGCTGCCGATGCGATCGGCCACGGCTTCCGCGCCGTCCTCGCCAAAGCGCGCCAGCGCCTGCTCCACCTCGGCGTCACCCTTTGGCGTCTCGGCGTAGCGCATGGCGTACGCACGGGTCAGCGTCGGCTTCGTGAGGCGACGCAGCGTCACCACGAACTGCCGGCGCATCTCGTCGTCCTCGGCGCATGCCTCGCACGCGAACATCGCCAGCAGCAGTCGCACCGACACCGCAATGGCTCCCTCACGCGCCGCTTGCTCTATGGCGGCCTGCACGGGATCCAGCAGTCGCCGCAAGGTCGACGGTGTGCTGGCCGTGATCAGGCGCTCGAAAAGCTCGCGATGTTCAGGGCCGAGCAGTGATTCGGCCGCGGCCGGCAAATGCTCGGCGAGCGGCTTGGTGGGAACCTCCGGCGTCGGCGCTTCTTCCTCAGACTCGGTGGACAGTTCCTCGGACACCGCAGCCGGGACGTCGGAAGCCGGCGTCGGCGTGTCTGAAGCAGCGGCCTCCATCGTTGCCGGCTCCGCCGCCGTTTCCGCGACCGGCCCCGCGACCAGTGCTGCAACCGGCTCTGCAACCGGCTCTGCAACGGGCTCTGCACCCGACTCCGCCGCTGTCACCGAGTCGGGCACGCGCGTGATTTCCACTTCCATCCATTCGTGCCTCGCCACATCACCCGCAAATGCCTCCGGCGACTTCCGCCCGGCGGCCACCGCGCCCAGAAGCTTCGCGATCCGCTTTGTCTCCTCCTGCTTGGCGTGATGCCGCACCCGAATACGCGCGACGCCGAGGGTCGTCAGCAACGCCTGCAGCGCCGCAACGTCGGGTTCCTCGACGCCGGCGTCATGGAGTCCCGCGCGCAGCGTCCCTTCCACAACGGCTATGTCCACTGCGCCGTGCTTCGCGGCGCCGCGCGCCGACCGCAGCGCCGCCTTCTCGGCGGCATTATCCACTTTGTCACGCGCGTACAGCGCCACCAGGTGCGCCAGCTGCGTGGTAAACTCGACGTGGCGGTCCATTTCAGGCCGTAGGGTGCGCGTTGTCTGGCTTTCAATCCGGCTCCCGCCTAACATACGCGGGTCCCCCCCGTCCTCAACACCCATGACCGCAATGCGCGCACATTTTCGCTCGCGCGGCGCCGTGCTCGGCGCCGCCGTTCTGCTCTCGGCAGGCTGCCACACCGGCTTTCGTTCGTCCCCCGCAGATCTCGTGACCCCCGCCGCCGATCAGATGCGGTCGGACGTCACTCTCCTCGCCAGCGACGCCCTCGAGGGGCGCGGCACCGGCACCGCCGGCAACGACAGCGCCGCCATCTTCATCGCCCGCCGCTACAATGCGTTGCGGCTCGCCAGCATCGCGCAGGCCGATCGCCCCTCGTGCGCCAAGGGCGGCGTCATCGGCAACGCCGATTGCTTCGTCCTGCCGTTCACGGCGAGCGTTCCGGTGCGCAACGCGCCGCCGCGGTTGCTCAGGACGCAGAACGTCGCCGCGATCATTCCCGGCCGCGGCCCCTTGGCAGGTGAATACGTGATCGTCGGCGCGCACTTCGACCATGTCGGCCGCGATTCGTCGAGCGCGCGCGACCCCGAAAAGGGGCGCGTCATCCGTCCGGGCGCCGATGACAACGGTTCTGGCACGGTGGCCGTGATGGAAATCGCGCGCCGCATCGCGCGCCGTCCCACTAACCGCTCCGTGATCATCACCAACTTCTCCGGCGAGGAACTCGGCCTCCTCGGCAGCGAGCAGTTCGCCAACCACCTGCCCGTTCCCAGGGAGAAGGTGCAGGCGATGGTCAACCTCGACATGGTTGGCCGGATGAAGAACGACAAGCTCATCGTCTACGGCGTGGCCACCGCCACGGAAATGAAGGGCATCGTGGACAGCGCCAATGTGGAGCCCAAGCTCACCCTCGCCGCTGTCGGGGACGGTGAAGGGCCGAGCGATCACGCCGCGTTCTATCGCAAGGACTTGCCCGTCCTGCACCTCTTCACCGACCTGCATGACGACTATCACTCCGCCGCCGACGTCGCGGAGAGGCTCAACATTGACGGGCTCGTGCGCATCGCCGATTACACGGAGCGCGTCGTGCGCGCCCTCGCCGACCGCCCAGGGCGGCTCACCTTCCAGCGCGTGCAGACGGCCGGCGCCAACCGCCCGTCGGCACGTCCGGGCGGCGGCGCGTACCTCGGGTCGGTCCCCGACATGGGGGCCGCCGACGTCAAAGGTATGCAACTCTCCGGCGTGCGCCCGGGGAGCCCCGCCGAGAAGGGCGGCCTCAAGGGCGGCGACATCATCATCAAGTTCGGCGGCAAGCCCATCAACAACATCTACGACTACACCGACGCGCTCGGATCGCACAAGCCGGGTGATGTGGTCGAGGTGATTGTGCAGCGGGCGGGGGCGCAGGTGACGCTGCAGATCACGCTGGGAACGCGCGGATGATTGGGGATTGGGAGCTCGGATTGGGATTGATGATTTGGATTTGCGATCGGGATGGCGATCGTGAATCCGAATCCTAGATCCGGATCGCAAATCCAAATCATCAATCCCAATCCGAGCTCCCAATCCCCAATCGCCGTCATGTCGACCTCCGGCCTCACGACAACCACCCCCGTCCCCCTCTACTGGGTGTCTCACGGCCCCTCCGGCGGCGAGCGCCTGGTCGTGCTGCACGGCGGTCCCGGCGCCCATCATGACTACCTGCTGCCGCAGATGCTCGAGCTCGCGCGTGACCGCGAGTGCCTCTTCTACGACCAGCGCGGCGGCGGCCGCTCGCGGCACGACGACGACCGCGCGGTGATCACGTGGGAATCGCAGGTGCGCGACCTCGAGGCCGTCGCGCGCGAATTCTCCCTCGATCCGCTCACCCTCGTGGGCTACTCGTGGGGGGCGCTGCTCGCCCTGCTGTACAGCATGCAGGACGCGCACGGACACGCCGCGCCGGCCCCGGCGCGGCTCGTCCTCATCGACCCCGCACCGATCTCGCGGCAATGGCGCCAGTGGTTCGAGGCCGAGTTCACGCGCCGCCAGCACTCCGCGCCGGTGCAGGCATTGCGGGACGAACTCGCCGCGTCTGGCCTGCGCGAGTCTGACCCGGCCGCATACCGGCACCGGACGTTCGAGTTGAGCGTCGCCGGCTACTTTGCCGATCCACGCGCCGCCCGCGACCTCACGCCGTTCCGCGTCACGGCTCGCACGCAGCAGTCCACGTGGGATTCGCTCGGCGATTTCGACCTCACGGCAGCCCTGCGTGACGTCCGTTGTCCGGCCCTCGTCGTTCACGGGAGGCAAGACCCGATCCCCCTCGAATCCTCGGAAGCCGTGGCCGAAGGACTCGACGCGGAGCTTGTTGTACTGGATGACTGCGGCCACGTGCCGTATGTTGAGCAACCGGAGGCGCTCTTCCGCGCCATCCGGGGCTTCCTCGACCGCACTTCGCCCACCCCCGCCTGACTGCATGAGCGCCTACGACGAGATCTCCCAACCGTACGTTGCCAGCATCGAAACCGAGGGCAAGCGGTACACGGTGTCGGTGCGTATCACGTACGATGGCATCGAGTACGTCGGGCGCCTCTGGTTTGCCGATGAATCGTGGGACGACCTCGGCCTTCCCGACCGCGGCGCGCTCCCCGGTCGGAACAAGGACGAGGTGCTGGCCCTCGCCCGCCGCATCGGCCCCGACGAACTCGTGCGGCGGCACCGTCGCGCCCTGGCCGAAAAGCGCCGTTACCACGGCCTTCGCAAGGCGACCGACGAGATCCTCGCGAAGATCCGCTACCTGAACCAGGTGGCCATCTCGATGCGTGCCGGCCTGCTCGACGTGGAGGGCGCGGCGCAGGAGATCGACCTGACCGAGAAGCAGCTCCACGCGCTTATTGATCGCCTCGCCATCCACGCGGGCATCGAAGAATAAACTCCCCTGTTCCCTGCACTCATGGACCCCCGGCGGCCTCGCCGGGGTTATTTTTGTAGACCCTCATGAAGAAACCCGCTCCTAAACGTCGCCCCCGGCGCCGCACGCTCTCGGGCGCGGCGCTCGTCGCGCATGCGCGCGAGATCGAACGCCGGCTCGTCGGGCTCTATCCCGACGCGCACTGCGAACTCGACTTCCGCTCGCCCTTCGAGCTGCTCTGCGCCACCATCCTCTCGGCGCAGTGCACCGACAAGCGGGTGAACATGGTCACGCCGGTGCTGTTCGAGCGCTGGCCCGACGCGCGCGCGCTTGCCGCGGCCAGCCAAGAAGACGTCGAGGAGGTCATCCGCAGCACGGGCTTCTTCCGCAGCAAGGCGAAGTCGCTCATCGGCATGGCCCGGGCGCTGGTGGCATCGCACGCCGGACAGGTGCCTGCCGACATGGACGCGCTGACCGCCCTGCCGGGAGTCGGACGCAAGACGGCGAATGTCCTGCTTGGAAACGCCTTCCTGCAGAACGAGGGGATCGTCGTGGACACCCACGTCGCACGTCTCGCGGCGCGATTCGGCCTGACCGCCGAGACGGATCCGGTGCGCATCGAGCAGGCACTCATGCCGCTGTTCGACCGCGCCGGGTGGGCCCGGCTTTCGCATCTCCTCATCTGGCACGGCCGTCGCGTGTGCGACGCCCGTAAGCCTCGCTGCGCCGACTGCACACTCGCCACGATCTGTCCTTCGGCCGCGGCCTGACGCCCCCTCCTTCCCTCCTCCGAACCGTGAAACTCCGACTGTCCGTCGCCTGCGTGGCGACGCTCGCCCTTTCCGCATGCACCCCTCCGCCGCCACCGCTCGCGCCGGAGCCGGCGCCGGTTGCGCTCGCCAGCGACGATCTTTGCTACCTGGTGCAGGCCGAGGCGGCGAAGTCGCCAGGCCTCGAGGTGGACCGCGCCCCTGACGTGGTCAAATACGACCCACGCCCGCTCATGCCGCCCAAGGGTGGCTATCCGCGCGGTGTCATCCGGCGGGACGGCAAGACGCGGGTGAAAGTCTCCGTGGTCGTCGACACCACCGGCAAGGCCGACATGACGACGTTTACGGTGGTCGAGACCACGCATAAGTGGCTGGGCGACAACCTCAAGTCGGTAGTCCCACGCTGGACCTTCACGCCTGCCGTCAAGAACGGCTGCCGCGTGGCTGGCCTATGGGTCTTCACCGCCACGCCGGGCCAACGACGCGCGGCAAGGTAACGCAGCGAAGTAGCCCTTCGAACTAGTCCAGTGAGGCAGCCTCGCAAGTAGCCCAGCCACAGGGCCCCAGTTAGATTTCAAGGTTCAGCACGCACTGCCGCATTCTGTCGCCCTCTGTCCCAATCTGCTCCTATGAAAACCGCAACCTTCGAGACCAACGTCGGCACGATCATTGCCGAGTTGTACGACGATGCCGCGCCCAAGACGGTCGAGAACTTCGAGACGCTCGCCAATAAGGGCTTCTATGACGGCGTGAAGTTCCATCGCGTCATTCCGGATTTCGTGGTGCAGGGCGGCGACCCGCTGTCCCGGGACCTTCCCGCCGGTCACCCCCGTGTCGGCACCGGCGGCCCTGGACACACGATCAAGTGCGAAACTGCGGGCAATCCGCATACGCACACCGTGGGCGCACTCTCCATGGCGCATGCCGGCAAGGATACCGGCGGCAGCCAGTTCTTCATGGTGCTGAGCGAGTCGAACACGCGGCACCTGAACGGCGTCCATACCGTCTTTGGCCAGATCACCAGCGGCCTCGACGTCATGAAGAAGATCAAGCAGAACGATGTCATGACCAAGGTGCGCGTCGCCTGACGACGCCGCCGCCCCCCACCCTGCGAGGACACGCATGAGCGCCACCACGCATCATCCCGGAGACCGCAAGGCCGCCTTCACCGGACTCATCGTCGGTGCTGTTGCGCTGGTCGCCATCTGCTTTACCATCGTGCAGCTGACCAACATGAAGTTCGCGGGGCACGAGAAGCCCGCCGCCGAAACCGCCAAGTAGGAGTTGTCATGACGCAGGACGAGCGCCCCCCCGCCGCCCCCGGCGCGGGGGCGTTTTCGCTGACGAGGGGAGCCACCTGGCTGCCAGCCCTCGCCCTCGTCGCCCTCGTGGCCGGTGGCGTGGTACGACTGGCGGACCGCGGCAACCCGTGGGTCTGGCGCGGCTGGATGGTGGCGCTGGTCATCTCCGGCCTCCCCGTGGTGGTGCGCACGGTGCGCGGGCTGCTGCGCGGGCACTTCGCCGCCGACGTCGCCGCCACGCTCTCGATCGTCGGCGCTGTCGCGCTCGGCCAGCCGGTCGCCGGCCTGGTCATCGTGCTCATGCAGACGGGCGGCGAATGGCTGGAGCGATACGCCGAGGGGCGTGCGTCCAACGCCGTGCGCGCCCTCGAGGACGCCGCGCCGCGCACCGCGCACCGGCAGCGTGCCGACGGGCATCATGAGGACATCGCCGCCTCGGACATCAATCCGGGCGACCTGCTGCTCGTGCGCCCCGGCGAGATGCTCCCGGCTGACGGTGTGGTCGAAAGCGGGCGCTCGCACCTCGACGTCTCGCGCCTCACGGGCGAAGCCCCGCCCGACCTCGTGCAGGCGGGGAGCGACGTCCGCTCCGGCGCCGTCAATCTCGAAGGCGCCATCGTGGTGCGCGCCACGCGCCCGGCCAGCGAGTCGCTGTACGCGCGCATCGTCGAACTCGTGCGGACGGCGCAGGCCGAGAAGTCGCCCATCCAGCGCATGGCGGATCGCTATGCCGTCTGGTTCACGCCCGCAACGCTGCTGGTCTGCGCCGTCACCTGGTTTGCCACGCACGACTCGCTGCGCGTGCTCGCGGTGCTCGTGGTGGCCACGCCGTGCCCGCTCCTCCTCGCCACGCCCGTCGCCATCATCGGCGGCATCAATCGCGCCGCGCGCCATCAGGTGATCGTGCGCAGCGGCGGCGCGCTCGAGCGGCTCGCGAGCGTGGACACCGCCGTCTTTGACAAAACCGGAACGCTCACCATCGGCCGCCCCGAGGTGGTGGCGGTGGATGCGATGGACGGATGGACGTCCGACGAGGTGCTCCGGCTCGGCGCCGCCGTTGAAGTGGGCTCTGGCCATCACCTCGCACGCAGCACGGTGGACGCCGCCATGCATCGCGGCATCGCGCTCCCCGCGCCCTCCAACGTCGTCGACGCACCGGGCCTCGGCGTGCGCGGCACGGTCGAGGGTCGAGACGTCGCCGTCGGCGCCGCTGCCTGGCTTCTGTCGCTCTTCCCGGCGCAGCATGCGGCCATCGCCACGGCGCGCGGTGCGGGGATGCGCGGCGTCGTGGCCGTCGATGGCCAGATCGCCGGCGCCATCGAGTACGCCGACCACGCCCGCGAAGGGCTGCATGGCTTTTTCGACCAGCTGCGTCGGCTGGGGCTGCGCCAGATCGTGCTGCTCTCCGGCGACCATCAGGCCAACGTCGACGGCATCGCGCGCGCCGTGGGCATCGATGACGCGCGCGGTGACCTGCTGCCGCAGCAGAAAGTGGAGGCGGTGCGCGACCTCATGCGCGAAGGCCGGCATGTGGTGATGGTGGGCGACGGCACCAATGACGCCCCGGCACTCAGCGCTGCCACGGCGGGCATCGCGCTCGCCGCGCACGGCGGAGGCATCGCCGCCGAGTCGGCCGATGCGGTGATCCTGTGCGACGACATCACGCGTGTGGCCGACGCCATTCGGATCGGGCGGCGCTCGGTGGCCATCGCGCGGCAGAGCATCGTTGTCGGGCTCGGCCTGAGCGGTCTCGCGATGGTGGCCGCCTCCTTTGGGTACTTCTCCCCGACCACTGGGGCGATGCTGCAGGAAGCCATCGACGTGGCGGTGATCCTGAACGCGGTGCGGGCCTCGGCGGAGTAGCGGCCGTCGTATCCGGCGGCCACGGTGACCTACTGCCAACTCGCTAGGCCGCAAGCGGATACCAGACGCCTTGCCCCGTACCCGCACATTGCGTCGGCGAATCCCTGACGTCCTGCGGGGACTGCGCTGATTGCCGCCCTTTGCATCGCCTTAGATAGTTGTCGCTTGCAAGGCGCACCTCGTCAGAAAAACGCGTGCGCGTGTCCTCCCCACCCCTTTGGAGCAGCGATGAACGCTCGCCTCGACTCCTTCTCGTACGACGACGTCATCGTACGGAAATTCCTCTGGGCCACCATGATCTGGGGCCTCACCGGCATGCTGTTTGGCCTTGTAGTCGCCATTCAGTTGACGATGCCAGAGTCGAACTTTGCCCCGTTCTGGACCTTTGGCCGCCTGCGGCCGTTGCACACGAACGCGGTGATCTTCGCCTTTGCGGGGAACGCGTTCTTCTGCGGCGCCTACTACTCGACCCAGCGCCTGCTGAAGACGCGCATGTGGAGCGATGGGCTGAGCAAGCTCCACTGGCAGGCCATCATCGTGGCCGCCGCCGTCACGCTCCCGCTCGGCTTTACGCAGTCCAAGGAATACGCCGAGCTCGAGTGGCCCATCGACATCGCCATCGCCGTCGTCTGGGTGGCCTTTGCCGTCAACTACTTCGTGACGCTGACCAAGCGGCGCGAGCGCCACATCTATGTCGCCATCTGGTTCTACATCGCGTCCATCATCACGGTGGCGCTGCTGCACATCTTCAACAACCTCTCCGTGCCGGCGGGGCCGTTCAAGAGCTACAGCATCTACGCCGGCGTGCAGGACGCCTTCATGCAGTGGTGGTACGGCCACAACGCCGTCGCGTTCTTCCTGACGACGCCGTTCCTCGGCCTCATGTACTACTTCATGCCGAAGGCGGCCGACCGCCCGGTCTTCAGCTACAAGCTCTCCATCCTGCACTTCTGGTCGCTGGTCTTCCTGTACATCTGGGCCGACCCGCACCACCTGCACTACACCC
>JBAZTM010000025.1:12980-42642 GCA_041661925.1 Gemmatimonadaceae bacterium | reverse complement strand
GCGCAGCAGGAAATGCGCGCGCTGATGGGCGGCCTCAACCTGCCGTTCCAGCTTCCGTTCTGACGTGTCAGCCATCGACGATCTCGTCGCCGAGCTGTCGCGCCTCCCCACCATCGGGCGCAAATCGGCCCTGCGCCTCACGTATCACCTGCTGAAGCAGCCGGCCGAGCAGTCACGCCGGCTCGCCGAGGCGCTGGTGACGCTGGCCGAGAAGGTCCATCCCTGCCCGCGGTGCTTCAACCTGACGGAACAGGAACTGTGCGCCATCTGCGCTGACCCGCGCCGCGACGCCACGCTCATCTGCGTGGTGGAGGAGGCCTCGGACATCGGCGCCATCGAGCGGTCGGGCGAGTACCGCGGCATGTACCACGTGCTTGGCGGGCGGCTGGCGCCCATTGACGGCATCGGCCCGGATGACCTGGCCATCGCCCCCCTGGTCGAGCGTGTCAGCGCCGGCGGGGTGCGCGAGGTGATCCTGGCGACCAACGCAAAGCTCGAGGGCGAGGCGACGGCGCTCTACCTCCAGCAGCAGCTGGCGCCCTGTGGCGTGGCGCTCAGCCGCATCGCCCGCGGCCTACCGGTGGGCGGGGATTTGGAATACGCGGATGGAGTGACTATTGCGCAGTCGATTACGGCGCGAAGGGCGCTTTAGGTTTTGAGGAGGAGTGCAGGGGTTTAGGAGGGGGAGGAGTGGAGAGAGGAGGCAGGGGGCGGGGCGGCCTCCTCTCCCCTCCCCATCGCTCCACTCCTCCCCCTCCCAAACCCCTGCACTCCTCCCCTCTACCAAGCCGTAGTTTCCGCCCCCTGTCCCCTCAGGGCCCCATTTGCCATCTTTACCCCAACTCAAGCCCTCCTCCATGCCCGTTGGTGCCGCCAGTTGGTCCTTCACGGAAGATGATTTCGGGGCGATCACGCATACGCTCCAGAAGTTCCTCTTCGACAGCAATGCCCGGTGCGCGCTCCTTGTGGATCGCACGGGGCAGTTGGTTGCGACCGTGGGGGAGCAGCCCAACTTCGACCCAACGGCTTTTGCCACGCTGACGGCGGCCGATTTCAGCGCCAACGATCAATTGGCCCGGCTCATCGGCGAAACGGATTTCAACTCGCTGTTCCATCAGGGCGAGAAGGAATCCATGTACCTGGCGGACGTCGCCCGCCGGGTCATTCTAGTCACGCTTTTCGACAACCGCACGACGCTCGGACTGGTGCGGCTCAAGATGAAGGAAACCGTGGGTGAACTGACGAAACTCTTCGAGTTGGTCTTCTCGCGCGGCAATGACGGCCAGCCGCAGAAACCCCACCTTCTCGCCGGCGCCGACGACGAGATCGACCAGCTGTTCAGCTAGGAGAGAACGGCCATGTCGATGATCAACTACGCCTCGCGCGAGATCAACTGCAAGATCGTCTATTACGGCCCCGGACTTGGCGGCAAGACGACCAATCTCGAGCACGTCTACGGCAAGGTGAAGCCCGATACCCGCGGCAAGCTGATTTCCCTCGCCACGGAAACGGAACGCACGCTCTTCTTCGACTTCCTGCCGGTGGACCTCGGCACGATTCGCGGCTTCAAGACGCGCTTCCACCTGTACACGGTGCCCGGCCAGGTCTACTACAACGCCTCGCGCAAGCTGATCCTCAAGGGCGTGGACGGCGTCGTCTTCGTGGCCGACTCGCAGATCGAGCGCATGGAGGCAAACCAGGAGGCCATGCAGAACCTGTACGACAACATGGCCGAGTACGGGTACGACCTCACGAAGATGCCCTTCGTGATCCAGTACAACAAACGCGACCTTCCCAACGCGGCGCCGCTCGCCGATTTGCAGGCGTCCCTCAACCCAGGCTGGGAAGTCGCCGACGCGGCCAAGCAACGCGTGACGCCCGACCCGTTCCACCCGACCGAGAACCTCATCGAGCAGCTCCCGACAGGCGAGTGGATCGAGCACGCGACCTACTTCGAGGCAGTCGCCGTCACGGGCGACGGCGTCTTCGATACGCTCAAGGCGATTTCCAAGCTCGTTCTCAAAGCGCTCGCCTGAGCGCTGGCATCCGTTCGTGAATCTTCCCAACTCGATCACCGTCGGGCGCATCGCCCTGACGCCGCTCGTTGCGTGGCTGCCGTTCGTCCACTCGGCCACGCTGCGCGGGCTGGCCTTCGTGCTCTTCCTGGTCCTCGCCATCTCGGACCATTACGACGGCAAGCTCGCGCGCTCGCGCAATGAGATCACGGACCTGGGTCGCCTGCTGGACCCGCTGGCCGACAAGATCTTCCTGCTGGCCACGTTCATCCCGATGTACATGCTGCAGGCGCCGCGCGGCGAATGGCTGACGCAGCTGCTGCCGCGGGCCGCGGAGGGTTCGAGCTACAGTTTCGTGACGTGGGCCGCCGTGAGCGTCCCCTTTCCGTGGTGGGTGCTCTTTGTCGTGCTCGGGCGCGAGGCCGCGATGACGTGGTTCCGCCAGGCGGCCAACGCAAAGGGGGTCGTGATTTCCGCCATCGGCCCCGGCAAGGCGAAGGCCATCTTCCAGTACATCTGGGTGGGCGCGGCCTATTTCTGGTTCGCCTTCCGGACTTGGGTGGAGGAGCACGGCTTCACCGATCGCGCCTGGGACCAGATCGCGCTGCTGGCGGGCTCGGTGGGAACTGTCAGCATGGCGATCGCCGTGGTGCTGACCGTCTGGAGTTTCGCAGTCTACGTGAGGCGGTACGGAAGCGTGCTGCGATAGACGCAGACGGCAGACGGCAGACGACAGGCGGCGCACGGCACAGGGCGGAGCATCCCATGCAGATTGAAGTTGTCACCATCGGGGACGAACTCCTCCTCGGATTCACCATTGACTCCAATGGGGCCTGGCTCGCGCGCGAGCTGGCTCAGCAGGGCATCACGGTCGTACGCCGCACGTCGGTGGGTGACAGCGCCGACGAGATCGCCGCTGGGGTCGGTGAAGCGCTGGAGCGCACGGGTGCCGTCATCACCACTGGCGGGCTCGGCCCCACGAGCGACGACCTGACCAAGCCGTCCATCGCCCGGCTGTTCGGACGCCAGATGTACGTCGACGAAGCGGTGGTGGAGTCGCTGCACCGCCGATGGAAGGCGCTCGGCCGCACAGGCGACATTCCCCGGAGCAACCTGCAGCAGGCGCTCATTCCCGATCGTGCTGTCGTCCTTCCCAACGCGCACGGCACCGCGCCGGGCATCTGGCTCGAGGATGCGCGTGGACGCTGGGTGGCGATGTTGCCGGGCGTTCCGCGGGAGATGCGCGGACTGTTCAGCGACCATCTGCTCCCGCGCATGCTCCAGCGATTGACTGGCACGCCCACGGTCGTTCGCTCCCTGACGATTCGCACGACGGGGATCGCCGAGAGCGCCCTCTCCGATCGCATCGTGGCGATCGAAGGCCTCGACCTCGAGGGACTCGGGTTGGCGTACCTTCCGGGGTGGGAGGGGGTGGACCTGCGGCTGACGGCGCGGGGGCTCTCCGGCGATGAAGCCGATGGGCGGTTGGCGCGCGTCGCCGCGGTGTTGCGCGCCGCCGCCGGCGACCACGTGTACGGGGAAGGAACGGACGATCTCGCCGGCGCCGTACTCGCCGTGCTGCGGGCCACGGGCAAGCGCATCGCCGTGGCGGAGAGCTGCACCGGCGGCATGCTCGGTGCGCGCCTCACCGCGATACCGGGTGCGAGCGACGTGATGATCGGCGGGATCATCGCGTATCACAACGAGGTAAAGATCAGCGCCGTCGGCGTGCGTCGGGAGACGCTGGAGTCCCATGGCGCCGTGAGCCAGGAGACGGCACGCGAGATGGCCACCGGCGTGCGCCGGGCCCTTGGTGCCTCGGTGGGCGTGGGGATCACTGGCATTGCCGGCCCCGACGGCGGCACGCCCGAGAAGCCGGTGGGTACGGTCTGCATCGCGGCGGACGTGGATGGCTCGGTCCAGAGCTTCCGCTCGATGATGATTGGCGACCGACACGAAGTACGCCAGCGCAGTGCGCAGTCGGCGCTGAGGCTTGTGCACCGCATGCTGCTGGGGACCGCCTAGCCAGCCTCTGCCATGGTTGCGGCGGCCAATCCAGGATCCGAAACGTCCCTGGCGACCGCCCCGTAGGGCCCAACAGCCGCCATTCCGGCAGAAAGAATTGGCGCGGCGGTTGCACTGCAGGTCTGCGCACCGTGAAATTCAGGCATCGGCGACCCGGGTCCACCGACCCTTCGCGCCGGGCCAGCAGCACACTGAGACCCAATGACCGATCCGACATTCAATTCTGAACTGCAGGATGAGACTTCGGCGACCGACGAAGCGGTCGGGGCGCCGGCCGACGCGACGGGAAGCGACGACACTAGTCTTTCCCCGGACGCCGCGCGCGATGCTGTGCGGGAGTCCGAGCGTCGGCTGTCCGAACAGCAGGACAAGTACCTGCGGCTGTTCGCCGAATACGAGAACTTCCGCCGGCGGAGCGCGAAGGAGCGGCTCGAAGCCGAGTCGAAGGGGATGGGCGCCCTGATTGCGGGGCTGCTCGACTCGCTCGACGACCTCGGGCGCGTGGCGCATTTCGATCCGGCGACGACGCCGGCGCAGTCCATCGTGGACGGCGTGGCGCTGGTGGAGAAGAAGGTCCTCAAGTCGCTCGCCGGGCACGGTCTCGTGGTCGTGAATCCCGAGGGGGAGCGGTTCGATCCCGCGGTGCACGAGGCGCTGACGGCGATTCCGGCCGCGCTTCCCGAGGAAGACGAGCTCGTGGCGCAAGTCTACCAGGTGGGCTACACCTTCAACGGCCAGCTGCTGCGCCCGGCGCGCGTCGTGGTCAAGCAGTGGCACGGCTGACCCGCTGATGGCACAGGGCAAGGACTTCTACGCCGTGCTCGGCGTCTCCGAAAAGGCGACGGCCGACGAGATCAAGAAGCAGTATCGACGACTGGCGAAGCAACACCACCCCGATTCGAACAAGGGGGACGCCCGGTCGGGAGAACGCTTCAAGGAGATCTCGGAGGCGTACAACGTTCTCGGCGACGCCAAGAAGCGCACGCAGTACGACGAGATGCGCCGGCTTGGCGCGTTCGGCGACTTCGTGCGCCGCCCCGGCGGCGGGGCCACCGGCGGCTTCCGCGGCGCGGGGCAGCGTCCCGGTGCGCGTCCGGGCGCGGGCACGCCGCCGAAGTTCGAGGAGTTCGATGTCGGCGGGTTCGGCGGACTGGGCGACTTGTTCAGCTCGATGTTCGGCGGCGGCGGCGGCGCGCAGCGCCAGCGGCCGAGTGAGCCCGAGAAGGGGCAGAGCATCGAGACCACGCTCGAGGTGCCGTTCCGGGTGGCGGCCATCGGCGGCAAGGTGCCGGTGGAGCTCGAGGTGAACGAGGAGTGCGCCGTGTGCAGCGGCAGCGGCGCGGCAAAGGGCGCCAAGATTTCGTCGTGCCCCGAGTGCGGCGGGCGCGGCTCGATCTCGTTCGGGCAGGGTGGCTTTGCGGTGAACCGCCCATGTCCGATGTGCCTCGGCAAGGGCTCCGTGGCGAGCGAGAAGTGCCACAACTGCGAGGGGCTCGGCGCGAAGCGCGAGCGCAAGAAGGTGCTCATCACGGTTCCGCCCGGCACGGACACCGACGGGAAGATCCGGCTCAAGGGGCAGGGCGGGCGCGGCGTACGCGGCGGCCCGTCCGGCGATCTCGTGATCACGTTCAAGGTGGAGCCCGACAAGTTCTACTCGCGCGACGGGCTCGATCTCATCGCCCACGTCCCCGTGAACATCGTGCAGGCGACGCTGGGCTCGAAGGTGAGCGTCAAGACGCTCGACGAGAAGAAGGTCACCATCGGCATTCCCGCCGGCACGCCGTCAGGCAAGCGGTTCCGCGTGCGCGGCCAGGGGATCGAGAAGGACGGCAAGAAGGGCGACCTGCTCGTCGAGGTGCGGGTGGATGCGCCGCACGACCTGAGTGACGAGGCGCGCGCCGCGATGGAGGAGTTCGCGGAGAAGTCGGGGCTGAAGTACTGACGACCACCACGAAGGCCGAAGCGCGCGAAGGGGCGCGAAGGAGGCAGCGTGCAGCGAGCTCCCAGTGGTGCCGATTGGCTGTTCATCATCGGCTTCTTCCTCGTGATGAACACCCTGCTGCTCGTTCCGTCGTGGCTCAAGTCCCGGCGTGCGACGGGATTGTTCCGCTCGCTGTACTTCGTCGCCGTGGCACCCCTCGTCATCCTCGTGTGGTCGCTCTCGTGGGAGTGGCTCTTCGACGTGACGGCGGGGAACCTGTGGCCGATCGCGCTGGTGGCGTGGGGCGTTCCCTGCTGGATGGCCTGGCTCTTCATCGCCTGGCTGGAACGGCGACACCGGGAGCAGGACTGGCCCTTCAGTCGATGAACCCGCCACCCAGCACGCGCGTGCCGTCGTAGAGCACCGCGCTTTGCCCCGGCGTGATGGCCGACACGGGCGCGTGCAGCGTGACCGACACCGCGCCACCGGTGATGGCCTCAACGACGGCGGGCGCCAGCGGCGCGCGATGTCGAATGCGCACCTGGACCTCGTCACCCACCCGCGGCGGCGTGTCCACCAGCCAGTTGACGCCGCTGGCCGAGAGCCGCGTGCCGAGGAGCGCCTCGCGCGGTCCCACCACGACTTCGCGCGTTTCGGGGCGCAGCGCCACCACGTACATCGGGTCGGCCGAACCGCCGGGGAGTCCGCGGCGCTGGCCAATGGTATAGCGCGCGTAGCCTTCGTGCTCGCCCACCACGTCGCCCGTCGTCGTGACGATGCGTCCCGGTGAGAGCGCGGGCGCATCGTCGCCCAGCTCGCGGCGCAGAATCTGCACGTAGTCGCCGTCCGGCACGAAGCAGATCTCCTGGCTCTCCGCCTTGTCGGCGACGCGCGGTAACTGCAACTCGCGCGCGAGGGCGCGCGTCTCCGTCTTCGTCATCTCGCCGACGGGAAGGAGCAACCGCTTCACGACGTCGCGATTGATGCCCCACAGAAAATAAGTCTGGTCCTTGTTGTCATCGGCGCCGCGATGCAGCTCGCCTGCGACCGCGCGCGCGTAGTGGCCGGTGGCCACGTACTGCGCATCAATCCCGTCGGCCTTGGCCACGAGGTCGCTGAACTTGGTGAACGTGTTGCAGCGCACGCACGGAATCGGCGTGCGGCCGCGCGTGTACTCGGCCACGAAGTCGGCGATCACGTCGCGGCCGAAGTGGTCGATCATGTTGAGCACGTAGTGCGGAATGCCGAGCTGCTCGGCCACGCGTCGCGCGTCGCTGGTGGCGTCGAGCGAGCAGCACGGACGGTCCGGCAACTCGGCGCCGTCCTCGAACAGCTTCATGGTGACGCCGACGACGTCGTACCCCTGGCGCACGAGCAATGCCGCGGCGACCGAACTGTCCACGCCGCCTGACATCGCCACCAGGACCCGCGCCACTAGAATCGCCCTCCCATGGCCCGCGCGCTCTGCACAACGCCCGGAAATAGCTGCGCCACGCGGTCCATCTGCTCCTCGGTGCTGAGCTTGCCGACGCTCAGGCGCACGGCGGATGCGCCGAGTTCGGGCGGGAGGCCCATCGCACTGAGCACGTGCGAGGGCGTGACGCTTCCGCTCTGGCACGCCGAGCCGCTCGACGCGGCCACGCCGGCAAGGTCGAGCGCCATCAGCAGCGACTCGCTGTCGGCGTTCGGCACGGAAAAGTGCAGGATGTGCGGAACGCGCGGTGCGTCGCGGCCGTGCACGACGAGGCCCGGGACGGCCGCGACGAGCGCGCCCTCGAGCCGGTCGCGGAGCGCGCGCAGGCGCGCCACCTCCGCATCCCGCTCCTTGAGCGCGAGTTCCATGGCGGTGGCGAGTGCCACGGCCATCGGCGTGTTCTCGGTGCCGGGGCGGCGGCCGCGGTCCTGCGAGCCGCCAAAGAAGAGCGGGGCGAGCGGCGTGCCGCGGCGCACGAAGACGGCGCCGATGCTCTTGGGTGCCCCAAACTTGTGGCCGCTCACGGAGAGGAAGTCGAATGGGATCTGCTTCGCGTCCACGTCGAGCTTGCCGAACGCCTGCACGGCATCGGTGTGGAAGATCGCGCCGGCCTCCCTGGCAATTGCGGCAAGTTCAGCGACCGGCTGGATGACGCCCGTTTCATTGTTGACCCACATCACGCTGACGAGCGCGACGTCGCCGCGAATATGCTGCCGTGCGGAGTCGAGGTTCACGGTGCCGACGGCATCAATGCCGACCAGCCGCTCGTCGCCGCCCTCGCGCTTTGCCTGGTGCACCGACTCGAGCACTGCCTTGTGTTCGATGGGGGTGCTGACGATGCCGGGCCGGCCGTTGGCCTGCTGCACGCGCCAGCCGCCGAGCACGGCGAGGTTGTCGGCCTCGGTGCCGCCGGACGTCAGGCAGATCTCGTCGGCGTTGGCCCCCAGGCAGGCGGCGATGCGCTCGCGTGCCGCATCGGTGGCCGCCCGTGCCTCACGCCCCCAGCGGTGCGTGCTGGAGGCATTGCCGAACTTCGCGCTGAAGTACGGCAGCAAGGCCTCGAGCACCTCCGGACGCACCGGCGTCGTGGCGGCGTGGTCGAGATAGATGGGGAGCTGGGGCATCCGAGAAATATAGTCGACGCCTAGGCGTCGCCGAGCACCTTGATGATCACGCGCTTCTTCCGCTGGCCGTCCCACTCGCCGTAGAAGATGCGCTGCCACGGGCCGAGGTCGAGCGCGCCGGCGGTGATGGGGACGATCACCTCGTGTCCGATGGTGAGGGATCGCAGATGCGCGGCGGCGTTCTCTTCGCCAGTATCGTTGTGGCGGTAGCGCGGCGGGTCCCACGGCGCGATGCTGTGCTCGAGCCAGTGCAGGATGTCGTGCCAGAGTCCCGATTCGTGGTCGTTGACGAAGACGGACGCGGAGATGTGCATCGCCGAGACGAGGACGAAACCCTCGCGGATGCCGCTCTTCAGCACCTGCTCCGCGACTTCGCCGGTGATGTCGATGATCTCCTGTTGCTTCTTCGTGTTGAACCAGAGGTAGTGGGTGTGGGTGGTCATGCGCCTATTCTGCGCCGCTGGGCGCCACGCGGCAACCGCGCGCGCGACGCTGGGCGCCTTACCGCTCCGTGCGCGCACCACGCGATACGCCGCACGCCCGACGCTGGTGCAACGCGTCCCTGAGTGAGAGGTTACTGCGCATGCGCGCAGCCTCCGGTGTAGATCCGCTCTTCGTTGAGTTCCAGCTGGCCCTCGCCGGCCGCTATTCGCTCGACCGCGAACTGGGGCGCGGCGGCATGGGCGTCGTCTACCTGGCGCGCGAGGTGCAGCTCGACCGGCCCGTGGCCATCAAGGTGCTGCCGCCTGAGCGGGGATACGACGTGGAGGTGCACGACCGATTCCTCCGCGAGGCGCGGCTCGCCGCCAAGCTGTCGCATCCGAACATCGTGCCGATCTATACGGTGGACGAGACGCCGCCATTTGTCTTCTACGTAATGGCGTACGTTGACGGTGAGACGCTCGGCCAGCGCGTCCGCTCGCGCGGTCCGCTGGCGGCGTCTGAAGTCACGCGCGTGCTGCGCGAGGTGGCGTGGGCGCTCGGTCATGCCCATGCGCAGGGTGTGGTGCACCGCGATGTGAAGCCCGACAACATCCTGCTCGAGCGCGATACCGGCCGCGCGCTCGTCACGGATTTCGGCATCGCGGCGGCGGCCGGCGCCGATGATTCGCTGGACGTTGCGGGCACGCCCGAGTACATGAGCCCTGAGCAGGCGCTCGGCGGCACGGTGGACGCGCGCTCCGACGTGTACGGCCTGGGAGCGACGGCGTTCTTCGCCTGCACGGGACGTCCTCCCTATTCTGGTGGGCGCGCGGTGGACGTGCTGGCCCAGCAGGTCGCGAGCCCTGTTCCCGCACTCTCGACGCCGGGTAGCAGCGCCCCGCGCCAGCTTGCGCGGCTCATTGAGAAGTGCCTCGCCAAGGAGCCCGAGGGCAGGCCGCAGCACGCGCTCGCGCTCGCGGAACAGATTGGCGACGCGCTCGAGGAGCGCCGCGAAGTCCCGGCGTCGCTGCGGGCGTTCGTCAAGCGCGAGGGGCGCATCATCAGCTCCGGCGGCGTCATGCTTGGGGGTTACCTACTGCTGATGACGACGGTTGCGGCCGCCGTCGCCCTGGGTCCGGTGGCTGCCACAGGCACGGTCGCTTTGGTCGCCATCGGCCTGCCATTCGGCGCCATGATCTGGCAGGCGCGCAAGCTGCTGCGCCGCGGCTTCGAGCTTCCCGACGTGCGCCTGGCGTTCGACCACGAGATCGCCCAACTTCGCGAGGAGTTCATCGCGGGCGGCGGCGTTGAACACAAGAACTGGGAGCGCGCGGCGACGATCGCCACTATGGGCTTCGGCCTTGGTGAAATCGCCGCGCTCTCGGCGCGCACCGTCGTGTTTGGAGACGAAATGCGCGTGGTGACAGTCTTCGCGCCCCTGCTGGGCTTTGGGTTCCTCCTCAGCCTGCTCGTGCGGGAGGTGCTGCGGAATCGTCGTCCGCACTCGGCACCCGAGGGGTGGGCCAAGCTCTGGCTCGGCAAGGTGGGGCGCGCGGCCTTTGCACTAGCGCGCCGCATCGGCGGTCGTCCGGTGGAAGGCGCAGCGACCACGCACCGCGCCACGGAACTGGCCATCAGCATGGCGGCGGGCGAACTGTTCGCGTCGCTCCCCAAGGCGACACGCCGCACGCTCGGCGACGTGCCTCACATCATCGCGTCGCTCCAGCGTGACGCGGAGGCGCTGCGCGCGCACCGTGACACGCTGCAGGAAGCGTTGGCCGAGGCCGGCGATGCTGCTGAAGGTGAGCAGTACGCCGAGGTACGCGCGCTGCGCGACGAAATGGGTGAGCGGCATCGCGAGGTCGTGTCCACGCTCGAGCGCATGCGCCTCGATCTACTGCGCCTGCATGCGGGCGCCATGTCGGTTGAGGGGGTCACGACGCAGCTCGGCATGGCCAAGGACGTAGCGCAGGAAGTGCGGCGGTTGCTGGAGGCGCGGGGGGAGCTGGAGCGGTTCTTGAAGCGCTGACCGCTGGACCGCGTACGCCGCGGGTTTCGGGAGCGCGTGAGGCGGACGGCAGCGTGGACGAAACGATGCAGCGCCCGGCCGGCGGCCGAGCGCTGCGCTATCGCGAACCTCGCGTGGACGACCGGCCGACGCTACGGCGCGAACGGGTAGTACGTGTGCTCCTTGTCAAACCTCGCGGTGAATGTGCCGTGCCCTGACGCTGAGATGGTATAGCGCCAGTTGGTGGTGCACATCAGCGTCGTTAGGTCCCACGTGACATACGCATCCGGGTACTTCTTGACGTCCCAGTCGCAGACGGGCATGACGCCATCCCGAGGCGTGACACCGAACACCGCGAGGTAGATATCCAACATTCCTTGCGGGTAGTTCGTGGCGTTGTAGATCACGGCCTTGCCCGTGCTGTTTGCGATCTTGCCGTCGGTGGTCAGCACCCAACCCATGCCGCCACTCTCCGTAATGGTGACATCGCATTTCACCCACGCGAGTCCTCCGTCCGTATCCCACACATTGCACGCGGCCATTTCAGCGGTGAATCGGAAGTGCAGGCTCCCGACGCCGTTGCCTCCGGCCAGCTGCTGCGGCGCGCGCACGACGAGCCGCGCCGGTTCGGGTTGAGTGATGCTGTCACCGCAGGCGGTGACCAGCCCCGCCAGCGCCACAATGGTCATCAGTCTCTTCATAAGAACCTCCATGAGGGTTGAACGGCTTGGCTGGGCGACCCTTTGTCGCAGGAGGAGCACCCGACGGACGAGCCCCTGGAGCCGGCAGGAGGGCGGCGACAGCAGGGGCACGGTAGGGCTTCGCCGTCATCGCGGAGTCACCCGCGCGTCAAAACGGCGAGCTCAAGGACTTGAGCGGTGAACGATTCCCCCGCCAGCTTCCCGCGCTTGCCGCCGCGCGTTACGAACCCCGCATGACCGATTCGGTGGTCTAACGCCGTGAGTTCATTGGGCGCATGGCCGCTGCCGCGGCGATGCTCCGCGGTCCGCGCGATCCGTCATCCGCCGCCGCTGGCAGTTGCCTCGGACGAGAACCGCTGGATTGAGAGCGTCGGCGGCACGCGGAGCTATCTGGCCGACTAACAGGCACGGCTGACGCGAGTGGGTATCCCGTAGACGTGGCCTCGGCCATTGCCGTCGTAGCACGCAACAGCGCCCGGCGGGATGCCGGGCGCTGTTGGCTCGCTGGGTGCCTGCTGCGCGATGCGTGGGAGTCCGATGAGATTCCCGCCTCGCGCCCGACTGGAGGTTCTTCGCGCAGGGTCAAGCCGAGCAGCCGGGAGCACCAACGAGGACGTTCATTGATCGTAGTAGTTCTTGAGATACTGGTGCAGCGCCTCGCGATCGGCCGGCGCGAGCGACTGGGTGACGGTCATGTACCCGTTGGCCGTGGCTCCGTCGCGTTCGGCGCTCGTGGTGAGCAACGCGTCGAATTGGGCGAAGGTGTAGTTCTTGACGACTGTGAGTGCCGGGCACTCGACGTCGCCGACCGTACCACCCTGGAAATTCGACCCGTGGCACGACCCGCAGACTTCACGAGCGAGCATCGCGCCACGAGCTGTCACCGCCGTCACTTCACTCGGATTGGTGGGGCCGCTGACTGGATTGCTGTCCATGCAGGCCGCCAGAGCGACCGCCGGCAGGAGGCCGGCGAGGATTCTGAAGCTGTGCATCGTGTTCTCCTGCTAAGGGTTGAGTCACTGATAGTTGGATGACGTGACTGAGCCCGGGTTGCTCGACCTACCCTGCGTGCGAGAGAATACGCCTCCAGCGTCCACGCCACGTCGCTCACCCGTCACCGCCGCGTCCAAACTCGCGCCGAACAAGCCGTCTGACGCCCGTCTAACGGGTGAGGCGCATCCTGAGCGTCGTCGCCCTACCCTTGCGGCCCCCGCCGGGGTGATGGGATGATTTGTGGGGTCGGATGCGCAGGCCTCAAACGCCCCCCGTCGCTCCCAGCCCCCTGGGCAGGTCACGAACGGGATGTTCACACTTCGACTGCTTGGCGGGTTTGCGCTTCTGGACGCATCCGGGGCGCCCCTGAAGAGCCTCTCGCAACGGCGCGCAGAGGCTGTTCTCGCACTGCTCGCGCTCAGCGGCGACCTCGGGTGTACGCGCGACCGGCTCGTCAGCCTGCTCTGGCCGGAAGCCGACGAATCGCACGCGCGCCACAACTTGCGCAGCGCACTGCTCGCGACCCGGCACGCAGTGGATCAGGAGGTTGTCGTCTCCACCGGCGACATCGTGCGCCTCAATGCGGCGTTGGTCGACTCCGACGTTGGCCGGTTCACACACGCGCTGGCCGCGGAGCGGCTCGCGACGGCCGTGGACGCGTACGGCGGTTCACTGCTCGACGGATTCCACCTGGACGAGGCGCCGGAGTTCGAGCGTTACATCGAGGAAGAGCGCGCGCGCCTGTACCGGAAATGCGCCGAGGCGCTCGAGGCGCTTGCCAAGTGCGCGGAATCGGCGGAAGACTGGCGGGCCGCCGTCATCTGGCGGCAGCGGGCTGTCGGCCACGACCCGCACAACTCTCGGCAGGTGATCCTTTTGATGCGGGCGATGTCCAAGGAGGGCGACCCGGCGAATGCGCTGCTGCAGGCAGAACTGCATCGGAACCGGCTCTGGAAGGACCTGGAGATTGAACCGGACACTGAGGTCATGGCGGAGGCCGCGCGCATCCGCCAGGAGCGCGCGAATCATGGTGGTGCGGCGACGCAACCGGTCGCGCGGGTGTCGCCGCCGACCGTTCGTAGGGCTGCGGACGCGGAGTCCGCACCCCGGCATGATCGGGCGCCGGCGACTGCTCCCGAACCCGCGCTTGCGCAGTCACCCATGCCGTCGCGCCGTGGGCGGCATGGCGTGCTTGCGGCCGCAGTCGGGCTGATTGCTGCCGCGGCGGCGGGTGCGTGGTGGTGGACTCATCAGGCGCCCGTGCCGCTCGATTCCGATCGCGTGGCCGTGGTTCCTTTTGCATGGGGTGACCACCCGCAGTACAAGACCGAGGCGCGGGAGTTTCGCGCGACCATCGTGCGTGAATTGCTCGACGGTCCGGCGCCGAACGCCGTGGAACCGGTTCGGGTCGACCGTGCCTGGACGGAGGCGCGTGGCGCCGACGAGACGAGCGTGGCTCTCACCGTGGATGCCGACGTTGCCGCGCGTACGGGTGCCTCGCTCGTGCTGCGCGGTGCGATCGACAGCACGACAGAGGGGCGGCTGCTCAGCTTGACGCTGTCACGCTTTCCGGCCCAGCGCGTCATCGCACGTCGTGAGCTGCTGCTTGGTACTGGTGACCCGGCGTTCGTCGCGCGTCGGCTGCTGCTTGAGGTGCTGGCGCTCGAAGCGGACCAGCCTCTGCATAGGCTGCCTGAACTGGCGCGTCATCCGGCCGCCGCCGTGCGCATCTTCCTGGCGGGTGTCCGTCGCACGGCAGCCGGCGGGTGTCGTCCGATGCTGGACGCCGTGTGGAAGATCGACTCGACGCTGGTCTATCCCGGGTTGGCCTGCCTGTGGTCAGGTGGGTACGCCATCGGAGGTCCGTCATTCCGGGACACTGTGGCGCGCGTCGTGTGGCAGCATCGCGGGGCGCTGACGCGCGAGGACGCCGCGTTCACGAACGCGCTCGTCGGGCCATGGTTCGGGCTTGCCGACAACGCGGAACAGCGCATTGCGCTCTGGGATGTCGCGGCGCACGCCGCCCCAGACTGGTGGGTACCGTGGCAGGTGCTGGCGCGGGAGCTGGTGAACTTCGGTCCCCGCACCACCATCATGGACTGGCGTCGAAGGGCCCGGCTCGCAAACAACCGTGCGCTCGCACTCTGCGGCTGGTCGCAGGAAGGTCCGGTCGGGATGGCGTTCTGGTTTGGAGTCTTCGAAGGTGACTCCGCGCGATCACGCGTGGCTCTCGAAGCAAGCCGGCGATTCGAGACGATGGAGCCGCAGCGGCCATTCACGAACACCGTGTACTACTGGTTCAGCTACAAGCTCTGGCCTGCGCTCTACGACGCCGCCTTCGGAAATGGTGAAACGGCGAGACGGTTGCGACCGGAGCCCGCCACCCCAGGACGGCTGCCGCGCAGCCTAATGACGCTGGCGATTGCCCGCCCGAGCACGGCGATCTACGCGGACTCGCTCCTGGTGCGATGGGAACAGACGAAGCAGGGGCAAGGCATCGACCTCGGCAACTACTTCGCGGCCTCCTGGTGGCAGATTCGCGGCGACTATGCGCGCTATCGGGAGCGCTACCGGCACTACTTAGCGCCGGGCGCTCGTTCCGAATCGCCGGAATACGACGACATCGCGGAGAACGTGCACACCTTCATCTGGGAGGTGATGGTCCGTGGCGCCCCGGAAGACTCGCTCTTCCGCCACGTGGTGGCCGGCATGCAGCGCGTTGCCAGCGGAGACAGCGTCCCGGCGCCGCGGCTGGGCGTGCGAGGCGTGGCCTCATGCTGGGTCTCGCAGTGGCGGATGTTCCACGGCGACACCACGGGTGTCGCCGCCGCGATCGCCCTCCTGCGAACACTCGAGGCCAAGGACCGTCGGGGCGAGCTCGACGGCCTTCCGGGGTCCGGCCAGTGGGTCGAGTGTCCCGCGCTCCTGGAAGCGCAGCGGGCGCGCCTGCTGAAGCGCGGGGCGCTTAAGGCGGCGCGGGCGTACGATGCGCTCGTGCGGCCGCTGCCGCTGCCGCGCCGGCATTGGTGGTCGTTCACCGGCAATGGGTCGCACGACGGCGTACGCATCTACAACGAGAACCTCGAGGTGGCTCGGCTCCTCGCCGACGCCGGCGACACCGCGGCCGCGCTGGCCGCCGTGCGCCGCCGGACCCGACATGACGCGATGATGGCCGATTTCTACCAGACGCCGACGCAGCACCTGCGCCTCGAAGGGAGGCTGGCCGCGGCGATGCTCGACACGGCGGGGGCCATCACGGCGTACGAGACGTACCTCGCCCTCCGCGAGCGGCGGCCGGAGCATCCACCTTGGCGCGCCGAGTGGGATTCGGTAAAAGCCGAACTCGCCCGCATGAAGAAGCCCCGCCCGTAGCAACGGGCGGGGCTTGGGCGACGCGAACGCGCGCCGTTACTTCTTCAGCGCCCCGATCACCGAATCCACCGCGGCGAGGTATGCGTCAACCAGCGGGCGGCGCGCCGTGAATACGATCTCGGCGCCGCTGTTCGTGATGAACTTCACTTCGACGTTTTCCTTGGCCTTGCGCAGCGGATCGTCCGCGATGCGCGCGCCGACCGTCGCGCTGGGGGAACACTTGCCGTTCACGCAGTTCTGGTCATCCCGCTGGCTGCTCACCTGCAGCGGCCGGTTGAGTCCCTGCGCCTTCGCCGCGTCGCCGATGGCCGGGTAGGCGCCATTGACCCACAGTCGGTGGTAGCGATCGGCCGCGCCGTTGCGCTTGACGAAGGTGCGCAGCCCGTACTGCGGCTCCGCTGCATTCCACGCCACGATCTCGACGATGGACGCCGCCGGGAAGTCGCGGATCTGGATGACGGCGCCGCCCTGCGGCGCGACGCGGCCTTCGCTCGGCCTGGCAGCGAGCACCAGCGCGGAGGCGGCGGCAACGACGGCGAAGCCGCGAAGGATAGATCGACGAGCAATGGTGTTCTTGATCATGTGTCAGGTATCCGAGTTGGAATGGCGCAGGACTGCGCGCACCGGTGCGGCGTCGAGCCCGCCATACTTCACCGGTGCAGCCATGAGATCGTACGGTCCCGCGGCGACGAGCGAAAGGTCCAAGTTCTCCAATATGCACGCGCCGCCGTTGAACAGCGCGTGGTGCACCAACAGCTCCTTCGAGTCACGAAGGTCAACGCTCGGGCAATCCACGCCGAGCAACAGCAGGCCCTCAGCGGTCAGCGACGCCGCGCAGGCGTCCGAGAGCGCCGGCCACGCCTCCGGAAAAGATCCCGAGGCGATGGATCGCTGCGTCTTCAGCAGCAGTCGCGCTGGCGTCCGCCCCAGTCCAGCCGAGCGCAAGGCGTCGCGGTCGAGCTCGCCAGAGAGACCGGTGACATCGAGCACCACCGCGGCGCCGATGAATGCCTTGAGCGGCAACTGGTCGCTGGGCGCCGCATCGTCGCGCACGTGCAGCGGCGCGTCGGCGTGCGTCCCCACATGCGGGCTCGTCGTGATCGTCGAGAGATTGACGCTCGCCCCGTCCGCCATTCGCCAATTCCAGCCGCACGAAAACGGCGTGTCTCCCGGCCACTCAGGTGTACGGGGAGCAAGCGTCACGGAGATGTCGATGAGGGAGTCGGAGCGCACTGTTGTTTCTCTGTTGCCTCTCTGTTGTTTCTCTGTTGTCTCTCTGACGCTAAAACGTCTCGACGCCCAAACTCATGACATCGTCGACTTTCATGGTTTCCTGCGTCCAGTAGGGTTCGCCGTACGCACAGCGGATCAACGATCCGTAGTGCGCCGACTGATGTCGAATAACGTCGGCCAAAGGCTCCCCATTTGGATACACCTCTCCGGCCTGAATGACTCCCTCGAATTGGGATTCATAGCAGGCGATGGCGGCCAGCTTCGTCTCGAAATCGGCCGAAATGTCCACTACAAACGTCGGCTTCACGTTGTCTTCACGGAACGCGATGGCGTGCAGCAACTTGCGCGGACGGTGCGGTTCGGACCCCGGGTCCGTCTTGCGGACGCCGGCCAGGAAACAGGCGTCGCGCACCAGCTGCGCTGTGACACGATGGTCGGGGTGCCGCCCGCGCGGTGCCATGGTGATGACCACCTGCGGCCGCAGGCGGCGGAGGACCACGGCGAGCTGCTTGCGCGTGGCCGGCTGGTTCTCGAGCCCAGAGTCGGGGAGGCCGAGGTTCTCACGCACAGCCACGCCGAGCACCTGCGCCGCCCGTGCCGCCTCGGCGGCGCGAATCTCCACTGAACCGCGCGTCCCCATCTCGCCGCGCGTCAGGTCAATGATCCCTGTTCGGTGTCCCTCGCGGGCGAGCTTGGCGAGCGTGCCGCCGCAGAGGAGCTCGGCGTCGTCAGGATGGGGAACGATGGCGAGGACATCAACTGTGCGCATTAGGGTCTGGTGTGCGGGACGCGGATGGTAGATGGCAGATGGCGGATGGCAGATCACCGCGGATGGAGGCGATCGTCACGCTGATGCTATAAGCTACAGAAGCACTATGCCCACCGTCATCTGCCATCCGCCATCTGCCGTCTGCCATCTGCCACCACCCTCCCCACACAATGCACTCCGTCTCCACGTCAGAAGCCCCCACCCCCGCCGGCCACTATTCCCAGGCAATCGTCCACAACGGCTGTGTTTACGTTGCGGGCCAGCTCCCCATCGTCCCGGGGCAGAAGGAACACCGGGTCGGCACCATCGAGGAACAGACCGCGCAGGTCTTCGCGAACATCGCGGCCGTCCTGAAGACCGCCGACAGCGACCTCTCGCGGATACTGCAGGTGACCGTCTATGTCTCCGACATGGAACTCTGGGGGCGGTTCAACACAGCCTATGCGAGGTTGATGGGCGAGCACCGGCCGGCGCGCGCGGTCGTCCCCGTGAACGCCCTGCACTACGGCTATCACATCGAAGTGCAGGTGATTGCCGCCCTCAACGAACCAGCGGCATGAGTGTCTGGCGCGGCCAGGTCGTCATTGTCACCGGCGCCTCGCTCGGCATTGGCGCCGACGTGGCGCACACCCTCGCCGCGGAGAGCGCCCGTCTGGTGCTCGCCGCGCGCGATGCCGCCCGCCTGCAGGAAATCGCCGAGATGTGCCGTCGGCACGGCGCGGAGGTCGAGGTCATGTCGTGCGACGTCACGGTCGAGGCCGACTGCCGCGCGCTCATCACCCGCGCGCTCGCGCGATTCGGTCGCATCGACACGCTCATCTGCAACGCGGGGCAGGCCATGTGGGCGCGCGCCGAGGACGTGACCGACTGGTCCGTGTACGATCGACTCATGCGCGTGAACTACCTCGGCGCGGTCTACTGCGCGCTGTCCGCGCTGCCACACTTGCGCGCCTCCAAGGGGCGGCTCGTCGTGGTGTCGAGCCTCTCCGGCAAGACGGGCGTTCCGTTGCGCTCCGGGTATGCGGCCGCGAAGGCGGCGCTCCACGGTTTCTTCGACTCGCTGCGCATCGAGCTCATGGGGTCCGGGGTGTCAGTGACCATCGTCTGTCCCGGCTTCGTCGGCACCGGCTCGCGCGCGAGGAACCTGGGCGCCGACGGTCAGTTGCTCGGGCGCAGCCCGGTCAACGAGTCGGCGATGATGCCGGTCGCCGAGTGCACGCGCCAGCTCCTCGACGCGGCGGAGCATCGTGATCGCGAGCTGGTGATGACGGCGCGCGCGCGGTTCGGGATGTGGCTCAAGATGTTCTTCCCCTCACTCGTGGATCGGATGGCAGCCACCGCGATGCAGCGGGGGCGGTAGTCGTATCAGGTGCAGGGGGAAGGGAGCAGGGTGTGGTGCAGGGGAAGGGTGCAGGGTGTGGTGAAGGGAATGGGGGAATTGAAGCGGGCCACAGTGATGGTCACTGTGACCCGCCTTCGACTTCTACCTGCCCGTGCTTAGCGCGGCGGACGTGCCCGCTGCGGCATGTTGGCCAGGTTCTTGGCGAACTGTTCCTGCTGCTCGGGCGTCAGTACGGCCTTGATGGCGTCGTTCCGCTTGGTCGTGACGGCCGTCATCTTGGCGCGCATCTCATCGCTCGGCGGGGTGCCGGCCGCCTGCATCTCCTGACGCATCTTCATGCTCTCTTCGCGCGACGCGGCGACGATCGAATCAACCTTCGCCTTCTGCACGTCGGTCAGAGTGATCCCCTGCATCATCGCTTCCATCGCCCGCTGCGCGCCGGCCTGCCCACCGCCCGGGGGGCCGCCCTGCGCCATGGCCGTCGTGGCCGTCAGCACAATCGCTGCTGCCGCAAGAAACCGAATCACCTTCATCCTTCCTCCGAGTGGTGTTGTCCCGGCGCCGATCGCCCGGGCATCAAGCTAGTAACGCCCGGCGCCATCGGAGCGTTAGTCGGGACTGCCCAGGCCCTCAATTGGCCAGAGTCTCTGATACTGAAACCTCTGCGCCTCTACGGCTGTATAATTCATGGCCTCTTCGGTGTCGAACCGGGGCGGCCTGACTGTCTTTTCACCCGAACTCGCTCCCTCATGCGCGTCCTTACCCCCGCCTTGGCCTTTACCCTTGCCATTGCGGCCAGTTCCGCCCCTGCCCAGCAGCTACCGGTCAAGCGCCAGGCCAAGCCCACCCAGCCGGCCATTACGGCCGAAGACCTGATGTCGCGGCTCTACGTGTACGCCGACGATTCCTTGGCCGGGCGTGCCTCGGGGACGCCGTACCACGACAAGGCGACCGATATCATCGCCGCCTGGGCGAGACAGATAGGGCTCAAGCCGATGGGCGACAGCGGCACCTACTTTCAGGCCGTGCCGTTGCTGCGCCGCGCCTGGGTGACGTCCCCGGTGGTCGTCGGCGAGCAGACATTCACCTACCAGAAGGACTACGGCGTCTTCGCGCAGTGGACCACCAAGCCGTTCGACGGCGCCGAGATCGTGTTCGGCGGGTTGATTGGCGACACCTCGGTTCACCTCACCGCCGACCAGACGCGGGACAAGGTGGTGGTTTTCGGTTACACGCCGGACATGGCCGCCAAGGGGTTGCAGGCGCAGTTCACGTCGGCCCTGACCCGGCCCGTCGGCTCCGCCAAGGCGGTCGTGCTGCCCATGCTCGACGACGCGCCGGCTGCCGTGCGCGGCTACTTCATGCAGGGTGCGATGGTCACCGTCCCGCCCTCGGGGCCTTCCATGGTCATGCCGCCGGTGATTGTCGCGTCCAACGCCATGACGCAGGCGCTCGTGGGCGCGCCGCTGACGTCCGCCAAGTGGGGCACGGTCACCGGACGCTACACGGGGAAGATCGAACTCCGGGACACGCCCGCGTCGGCGCGCAATGTGGTGGCGATGATCGAAGGCAGTGACCCGGTGCTCAAGCACCAGTACGTCGCCATCGGATCGCATAGTGACCACGTGGGCATCCAGCCCGGCGCAGTGGACCATGACTCCCTGCGCGCCTACAACATCGAAGTCGAGCGGATCAAGGCGACGCTCGGCGACGGCAAGACGCCGACGCCGGCGCAGCTGGCCGCCATCACGGTGAACGTGGATTCGATCCGTGTGATCCGCCGCCCGCGCCTCGACTCCATCTCCAACGGCGCCGATGATGACGGCTCGGGCACCGTGGCGATGGCCGAAGTCGCCGAAGCGCTCGCCGGGGCGAAAACCAAGCCCAAGCGGTCCGTGCTCTTCGTCTGGCACATGGGCGAGGAGATCGGGCTGGTGGGCTCCGACTGGTACACGAAACATCCGACGGTGCCGCTCGATTCCATCGTCGCGCAGTTCAACATGGACATGGTGGGCCGCGGCGGAGCCGCCGACGTCAAGGGTGGCGGACCCAGCTACCTGGGGCTGGTGGGCTCACGCCGGCTGTCCACGCAACTCGGCGATCTCATCGAGACCGTCAACAAGATGCAGAAGACCCCGTTCACGTTTGACTACACGTACGACGCACCGGGGCATCCGGAGAACATTTATTGTCGGTCGGATCACGCGAGCTATGCGCGGTTCGGCATCCCGGTGGCCTTCTTCTCCACCGGCCTGCACGCCGACTACCACACCGTGACGGACGAGCCGAGCTACATCGACTATCCGCACATGGCGGCGGTGACCCAGCTGGTGCACGACGTGGCGCTCTCGGTGGCGAACGCCGCCGCCCGGCCGGTCGTGGACAAGCCGAAACCGTCGCCCAACGCCGTCTGCCGCCAGTAGACGGCCGCTCCCCAACGCCGTCGGTCACTGACAAGCGACGTTCTTACTCAACCTCTTGGAAATCACGCGATGCGCTCAATCATTCTCGCCCTTGTACTCACCGCCTGCGGCACCTCCACCGAACCGCAACTCGGTGAGAACTTCGATATCCGGCTCGGCACGACCGTCGAAATCCCCGACGAGACCACGAAGGTGCAGTTCACCGACGTGACGTCCGATTCGCGCTGCCCCACCGGTGCGCAGTGTGTCTGGGCGGGCGAGGCCGTGGTCCTGTTCACCGTGGGCAGCAACCAGCAGGTCTCGCTGACGCTCGGCGCCGATGCGTCCAAGGCCACGGTCATCGTGGGTGGCAAGCAGTTCACCATCGTCGCACTCAAGCCGTACCCCAAGGTCAACGAATCGATCGTGAAGGGTGACTACGTCGCGACGATCCGGTTTACGAGCGCCAACGACTAGCAGAACCCGCTACTCGTACCGCAGCGCCTCGATCGGGTCCAGCCGCGAGGCGCGGCGCGCCGGCAGCACGCCAAAGACCAGTCCGATTCCCACCGATACCGCCACCGCGATGAGCGTCAGCCCCCACGGGGGCGACGCCTGGATGTTCAGCAGGCGCGTGGCGATGGACCCGGTGAGCAGCCCAACGATAATGCCGACCGTCCCGCCCATACCGGTGAGGGTGGCCGCCTCGACGAGGAACTGCTGCAGGATGTCACGGCGCGTGGCCCCCAGCGCCTTGCGAATGCCGATCTCCCGCGTGCGATCGGTGACCGACACCATCATGATGGCCATGACGCCGATGCCGCCGACCATCAGCGCCACCGAGGCGAGCACGATCATCACGAAGAAGAAGACGCCCGTGATGCTGTTGAAGATGTCCAGGATCTGGTCCTGCGTGATGAGATCAAACGTGTTGCCGTCACCGGGGCGCAGCTTGCGCAGTTCGCGCAGCAATACCGTCACCGCCTCCTGTGCCGCCGCCACCGACACGCCGTCGCGCGGCTTCGCGGCGATGAACAGCATGTTCGTCTTGTCGATGTAGTACGCGTGGTCCGCGAACCGGTACGGGACGATAGCCCCCGTCTCGGCGCCCGGTGGCGTGAAGATGTTCGCCGGCGGCTCGTAGAGGCCGATCACCTGCACCGGCTTGCCGGCGATGAGCATCGTCTTGCCGAGCGGATCGAGCCGGCCGAACAACCGGCGCGCGTGGGAGTCGAGGATGACGGCCACCGCGGCGCCTGAGCGCTCCTCGGACGGCGTGAACCACCGGCCCTCGCTCAGTTCGCCTCCCATCAGTTCCGTGAAGCCTGCGTCTGCGCCGTACACCGTGGTTGGCTGCGTCCGCTCGCCCTGGTAATCCATGCGCCCCATGACCTGGTTCCAGATCGCGCCGTACTGGATTTCGGGGAGGCGTTCAATCGCCGCCGCCTCGCTCTCCGAGAGGTCGGGGCGGATGCGCACCCACTTGGGGAGCGCCTCGGGGTTGAGCGGCTGCTGGCTGAAGACCTTCATCACGTAGAAGGTCGAAGGGCCGGCCACCTCGAGCGTGTTGAGGATCTGCTCGCGCACGCCGCGCACGATGCTCGCCATCGTCATCACGGTCGCGACGCCAATGACGACCCCAAGCATCGTCAGCCCCGAGCGCAGCTTGTTCGCGCGCAGGTTGTCGAACGCGATGATGACGTTCTCGTCGAACGTCGTGTAACGCAGCAGGCGGGTCAGGAACATGGCGCTACTCGTGCCGCATGGCGTCAATGGGATCAAGCAGCGCCGCGCGCCGCGCCGGGTAGACGCCGAAAATCACGCCGACTCCCGCCCCCAGCATCAGCGCCACCGCCACCGACCAGCCGGTGATGCGCGCCGGCAGCGGGGAGAGCGAGGCGACGAGCAGCGCGAATACCCAACCCGCCGCCACGCCAAGCACGCCGCCCAGGCTCGACAGGACGATCGCCTCGGCGAGGAACTGCCGCTCGATGTCGCGCGCGCGCGCCCCCATGGCCTTCCGGATGCCGATCTCGCGCGTCCGCTCGCTCACGCTCATCAGCATGATGTTCATGATCACGATGCCGCCCACCACGATGCCGATGGCGACCATCGCCGGGATGATGCTGAAGAGCACCTTGGTGAGGTTCTTCCAGAACGCCACCAGCGCGTCGGCGGTCTCCACCGAGAAATTGTTCTCCTGTCCGGGGCGCAGGCGGCGCACCACGCGCAGCGCTTCCTCGGCGCGCGCCATGGCCGGCGCGACCTGCTCGGCCTCGTACATCTTCACGCTGATCGTGGAGGTGAGCCGCCGGCCGTACAGCATCTCGTGGAAGGAGACGGGCAGGAGCACGAAGCCGTCGAAGGACTGGCCGAGCACCTTGCCCTTCGGGGCGGCGACGCCGATGATCTCGCACCGCTGGCCGCCGACGCGCACCGACTGTCCAATGGGGTCCAGGCCGCGCTCGCCGAACAGCTTGTTGGAAATATCGTGGCCGAGCACACAGACCGGACGGCGCTGCAGCACGTCCACGTCGGAGACGCCGCGGCCGCGGGCGAAGCGGTAGTCCTGCACCACCTGGTACGCCGGCGTGACGCCGAAGACGAGCGCGTCGCCGATGGCCTGGTCGCGCCAGATCACGTCGCTCATCGGCGTCGGCCATCCTGAGTTGAGCGCCACGGCCTGCGCGTCGGGCAGGGCGGCGCGCACGGCCTCGGCGTCGGCGGCGGTGACGCGCGGGCGGCGGGCGACCTTCTTCCACGCCTCGTCATCGAAGAGCCCGATCTGCAGCGGCGTGCGGCGGATCTGGAAGGCGTTCGCGCCGATCACCGCGCCGGCGATGTTCTCCTTCACATAGGCGTTCATCCCCTGGATGATCGCGACGACGGCCACGAGAAAGGCGACGGAGACGATGATGCCGAGCAGCGTGAAGAACGAGCGCAGCTTGTTCGCGACGATCTGCCCCATCGCGGTGCCGAGGACGTCGACCGTGCGCATTGCGGGCTACTCGGGGACGGCGCGGCGGATCGCCACCCAGGCGGCCATGAGGCAGACCGCGCCCGACCAGTACGGCGCGGTGAACGCCACGTGGTCGAAGACGAGGCCGGCCCAGGCGGGGCCGAGGATCGCCGTCAGGCTTGTGATGGCTCCGTTGGCGCCGAACAGCATACCCTGTTCTTCGGGCGAACCGGCACTCGACACGAGGCTCTGGATGGTCGGTTGAACAAGTCCGGATCCGAACGCCAACACGGCGATCGCCGGGGAGAGCAGCCATCCGACCGGCACCGCGGCCACCGAAGCCATGCCCACCGTCATGATCGCCAGGCCCACCAGCAGCAACAACCGCTCGGAGAAGCGGCCCGACAGCCGTCGGATGATAAAGCCCTGCGTGATGGTCGCCGTGGCGCCGAGTACGGTGAAGACGACGGCGTTCTGTGCGGGTGTGTACTTGAAGCGATCGAGCGTGTAGACCGCGAAGTTCGTCTGCAGCGCCATCATCGCGAATCTGGAGAAGAAGATCCCGGAGAAGAGCGCGCGCAGGCGCGGCGTGCGCAGCGCCCTGAGCAGCAGGCTGAACGGGTTGAAGTCCCCGATGTGCAGCGGGTGCGGCCGGCGCCGCTCCGGCGGCAGCGACTCGGGCAGGACGAACCAGCCGAAGACGGCGGTCGTGAGCGCAACGCCGGCGGATGCCCACGCGGGCGCGGAGAGGCTGATCTTGGCCAGCACGCCGCCAATGGACGGGCCAAGGATGAAGCCAATGCCGAACGCCGCGCCCACGAGCCCGAAGTTCTTGGCGCGATCCTCGGGTCCCGAGACATCGGCAATGTAGGCCTGTGCCGCCGTGAGGTTGCCGGCGGTGAAGCCCGCCACGATGCGCGATACGAAGAAGATCCAGAGCGCGCCGCCGATGCCGAAGAGGGCATACCCGATGGAGGCGCCAAGCAGGCTGATCACGAGCACGGGCCGCCGTCCGTGCCGGTCGCTGACGGCGCCAAGCAACGGCGAGGCGAAGAACTGCGCAATGGAAAAGACGACGGCCAGCAGGCCGATCGTCAGCGCATCGGCGCTGTACGGCCGCACGATGTACGGCACCACCGGCATCATGATCCCCGCGCCCATGATGTCGAGCAGCATGGTGACGAAAATAAAGGTCAGCGCACGGCGGCTGGCCCGAGGGGCAGGGGAGGACTCCATAGCCTAGAAACTAGGCGAGAGCAGTGAGGGGCGCACCCTCAGCTAACGGCGATCGAGGATAAGGAGCTCGGATTTGGATTCAGGAACACGAATCCGGATTACGATTTGGATTGCGAGTCATCGCCGATCATCATCGCGAATCGCACTCCTCCATCCCAATCCGGGCTCCCAATCCCCAATCGTCCCTACTCGTATCTCAGCGCGTCGACAGGATCCAGCTTCGCCGCGCGCATCGCCGGCAGCATGCCGAATCCGACGCCGGTGAGGATGGCGACCAGCAGGGCCGCGATGACGCTCGCAAACGGCACCGACGCCGGGATGGACGGGAAATTCGCCTTGATCGCGGCCGCCACGCCAGCGCCGATGACGAGCCCGAGGAAGGCGCCCAGGCTCGTCAGCGTCGCCGCCTCGATGAGGAACTGCCACAGGATGGTCGCGCGCGTCGCCCCCAGCGCCTTGCGCACGCCGATCTCCCGCGTGCGCTCGGTCACCGAGATCATCATGATGGCCACCACGCCCACGCCGCCCACGAGCAGGCCCACCGCCGACAGCGCGAGGCCGACGACGAAGATGGCGCCGAAGAGCTGGTTGAACACCTCGAGCATGCGCTCCATGCCGATGAGGTAGAAGTTGTTCGGCTGGCTCGGGTGCAGCCCGCGGCGTCCGCGCATCAGCGACGTGACGGCGTCCATGGCGTCGTCGCGCGTCACGCCCGGGCGCGGCTTCACCATGATGAGCATGCTGCGCCAGACGGGCATGCGCCGCCACGCCGTCATCATCGGCACCACGGCGCGCGGACGGTCGGGGCCGCGGCCGTCCATCGCCTTGAGGAACCCCGCCTTCGTGTGGTACACCCCGATGACGGTCATCTGCAGCTTGCCGACCATGATCTCCTTGCCGATCGGATCACTGTCACCGAAGAGCTGGCTCGCGAGCGAGTCGTTGACCACGATCACTGGCGTCGACGCGTCGTGCTCCGCCTCGGAGAACGAACGGCCGGGCGAGATGTCGGCGATGTCGGTCTGGATCCACTCCGCGCTCTGCGCGTCGATGCCGACGCCCCGCACCGTCCGGTTGCGGTACGTCATGTCCTCCTGGGCGAACAGCCAACCCATGGCGTGCTGCACCTCGGGGAGCCGGCGGATGGCTGTCCAGTCCTCGAGCGTGATGCGCGGGTTGCGGCGGTCGGGGCAGTTCTCGTCGGTGCCGTCGCAGCTGCTGAAGCCGACGCCGCGCCGGCGCACCTGGAAGGTGTTGGCGCCGAACTCCTCGAGGTCGGTTTGAAAGCTCTGGCGGACGCCGTGAATGGTGGCGCCCATCGCCACCACCACGAACACACCCACGGCGACGCCCGAGATGGTGAGCGCGGCACGCACCTTGTTGGCACGGATCGCGTCGAAGGCGATGCCGACGCCCTCCAGCGACATCATGACCTTGTCCCAGAAGCGCATCGCTACTCCTGCCGCAGGGCTTCGATGGGGTCCAGTCGCGCGGCGCGGCTGGCGGGATAGACACCAGCGACGATGCCCACGCCGGCGCCGAGCGCCAGCGCGGCAAAGATGGACCAAACGGCGACCGCCGCCGGCAGCGGCGTGAACGCCGCCACCGCCTTGGCGAGCGCGATGCCGAAGCCGATGCCGAGGGCCGCGCCGATCGCCGAGAGCGTCGCCGCTTCAATCAGGAACTGCGTCAGGATGTCGGAACGCGTCGCGCCCAGCGCCTTCCGGATGCCGATCTCGCGCGTCCGCTCGGCCACCGCTACCAGCATGATGTTCATGATCACGAGCGCGCCGACGATGAGTCCGATGGCCGGAAGCGCGGTGCCGAAGACCACCATCTTGGACTTCAGCCCGCGGAAGAACTCCATCGCCGAGTCCTGCGTTTCGAGCGCAAAGTTGTCGGGCTTGCCTGGCGGCAAGTGCCGCGCGCCACGCAGCACCTCGCGTGCCGACTCGATCCCTTCGTACACAAGTTCCAGCGACGGCGCCTGGATGAGCAGCGACTCGACGTCGCCGCGCGGCCGGAGCGCGCGGTGCATGGGCGTGGTCCACGGCGCAATCGCCAGCCGGTCCATGGAGAAGCCGAAGACCGACCCCTGCTTCTCGATGACGCCGATAATCTGGTACGGCGTCCCGGCGACGCGGATCTCGCGTCCCACTGGGTCGAGCCCCGGGAAGAAATGCTCTGCCACCTCGACGCCGATCACCAGCACGCGCGATCCCACCTTCACTTCCTGCGGCGTGAAGGCCCGGCCGCTGGTGATGCCGAACTTCTTGATCTGGAAGTAGTCGGCCTCGGTCGCCACCGCCTGCACCATGCGGGGCCGTCCCTGACCGCCCACGGCGTAGCGGAAGTTCTCGTTGAGGATGGCCGACCGCGAGCCCGGCGGAATGGTGGTGCGCACCAGCTCCACTTCCGGGGCGTAGATGAGCGGCCGACGCTGGTACTCGCGCCACGTCGCCTCGGTCTCATTAGGCGTGAAGTCCGGTCGGCGGCGGAAGTTGTACGTGTTCACGCCGATGATCTTGCCGGCGAAGTCATTCTCCACGTACTGGCTCATGCCTTCGACGATCGAGACGACGGCGATGAGGAACATCACGCCGATCATGACGCCAAGGAGCGTGAAGAAACTCTTGAGCTTCTGGACACGGATGGTGTCCAGGGCGAGGCGGATGGCTTCGAGGAAAGGCACGAATTATGTACGCGCGGGGCCCGGCGTGGGTTTCGGGCAGATGGGAGAAAGGAGATGGCGGCGCCCAGTCTTCGATCACCACACTCCGTCTCCCATCTCCCATCTCCCATCTCCCATCTGCCTATTCGTACCGCAACGCCACCACCGGATCGAGTCGTGAAGCCCGAATAGCCGGCAGCAGCCCAAACAGGACGCCAGTCACGGCCGCCACCGCGAGCGCGGCGATGACGGCCGACGCCGATGTGCTGGCGGGGATCTCGGGCCAGAGCGTCTTGACCAGCCACGCCGTGGCGATGCCACCGAGCAGGCCGATGCTCGCGCCGAGGCCGGTGAGCGTCACCGCTTCCACGAGAAACTGCCAGAGAATCGTTCCGCGCGTCGCGCCGAGCGCCTTGCGGACGCCGATCTCCCGGGTCCGCTCGGTCACCGAGATCATCATGATGGCCACCACGCCCACGCCTCCCACGAGGAGGCCCACCGAACTGAGGGCGAGGCCGACCACGAAGAAGGTCCCGAACAGCTGGTTGTAGATGCCCATGAGCCGGTCCTGCGTCACGATCTCGAAATTGCTCGGCTGGCTGGGGCGCAGTCCGCGACGGGCGCGGAGCAGGGCGGTCACCTCGTCCACGGCCTCGGCGGTGGACCTTCCGGCCATGGGCTTGATGATCAGGTTGTTGCCGCGCATCCACATGTTCAGACGACGTCGTGCCGTCTCGAACGGGATGATCGCCTTTGGCGAGTCCCCGCCGCCGGCCGACGTCGGTGTCCCCATCGGACTCGCCGTGTAGTGGTACAGGCCGATCACCGTGAACTGCACGCCCTGCACGAGGATGCGCTTGTCGATGGGATCCGAATCGCCGAACAGCGACTCCGCCAGCTTGTCGTTGATGATGACCACCGGCGCGGCGGCGGCGTTTTCCGCTTCCGTGAAGCTGCGTCCGGGGTAGATGTCGCCGCCGTCCACCGACGTCCA
>JBAZTM010000025.1:0-12957 GCA_041661925.1 Gemmatimonadaceae bacterium | reverse complement strand
CTTGTACTTGAACTTGAACCAGTTGGCCACGTGCGACGTGACCGCATAGATCGACGGCAGTCGCTCGATGGCTTGCGCCTCGTCAATCGTGATCGCGGGATTGCGCCGCCACGGGCAACTCTCGTCCGACCCGTCGCAGACGTTGAACCCACCGACCGGTCGGCGATAGAGGAAGAACGACGTCGGTCCCGCCGCCGCGACATCGCGCGCGAACGACTCGTTGATGCCGCGCACCACAGACGACAGCGCCACCACGACGAAGACGCCCATGGCCACGCCCAGGATCGTGAGCCCGGCCCGCACCCGGTTCGCCCGGATGGCGTCGAGGGCGATGCCGACGCCCTCCAGCGACATTTGCACGCGATCGATGATCCGCATGGGCTACTCCTGTCGCAGGGCTTCGATAGGGTCGAGCCGCGCGGCCCGACGAGCGGGATAGACACCCGACACGATGCCGACCACCGTGCCAAGAAGCGTCGCGGCCACGAGCGACCACGGCGCGATGGCGGCGGGGAGCGGCGTGTAGATGGAGATGATCTTCGCGGCGAGCAGGCCGAGCGCGATGCCGATCAGCGCGCCCAGGGTGCTGAGCGTGGCCGCCTCCACGAGGAACTGGCGCAGGATGTCGCGCCGCCGCGCGCCCAGCGACTTGCGAATGCCAATCTCCCGCGTGCGCTCGGCGACGGCCACCAGCATGATGTTCATGATCACGAGGCCGCCGATGACGAGCCCGATGGCCGGCAGGGCCAGCCCCGCAACGTTCATCACGCGCTCGGTCTTCTTGAAGTTCACGAGCGCCGACTCCGACGTCTCCATCACGAAGTTGTCGCGCACGGACGGCCGCAGGTGACGGCGCGAACGCAGGCCTTCGCGCACGTCCTCCATCAGGTCGCCCAGTTCTGCCTGGGTCGTGGCCTGCACCAGAAATCCGTCCATGTCGCCGCGGGGATTCGTCACGCGGTGCATGGGCGACAGAAACGGCGCGATCACCATCTTGTCGAGAGACATTCCGAACAGGCTGCCCTGGCGGGCGATGACACCAACCACCCGGTACGGCAGCCCGCGCACCTGCAGTTCACGCTCCAGCGGATCGAGATTCGGGAAGAAGTAGGCGGCAACCTCGTCGCCGATCACCACGACGGGCATCCCGGCGGCGGCTTCCTGCGCCGTGAAGGAGCGGCCGCGCGTGATCTCGTAGTTCTTGATGGAGAAATAGTCGCCGTCCGCCGCGTGGGCCTCCACCTGGCGCGGGCGCGCAAACGGCGTGGACGCGTAGACGTTTTCCTGGCTCTCAATGGCGGTGCGGGTGCCGGGCGGAAGCAGGGACCGCATGAACACGGCGTCCTGGTAGTACACCCTCGGCCGGCGCTGCCACTCACGCCACTCCTCTTCCGTGGTGTTGTTGCCGAACCACGGGAAGCGCCGCACGGTGAACGTATTGGCCCCGAGCATGCGGCCGATGAAGTCGTTCTCGACGTAGTTGCTCATCCCCTCCACGATCGAGACGACCGCGATGAGGAACATCACGCCGATCATGACGCCGAGCAGCGTGAAGAAGCTCTTGAGCTTCTGCACGCGAATCGTCTCCAGCGCCAGGCGAATCGCTTCGAAGAAGGGCACGGGGGCCGTACGGCGCCGTCCGGGTGGGGGTTTCGATGAGGCTGATGGGAGATGGGAGAGGGGAGATGGGAGATGGGAGATGGGAGATCCCGGTTCCTAGCCTCCCATCTCCCATCTCCCCTCTCCCATCAGTCGTCTGCCCTACTCGTATCTCAGCGCATCAACCGGATCCAGCCGCGCCGCCCGCGCCGCCGGCAGCATGCCGAACAGCACCCCGGTCACGGCGCTCGCTCCCAGTGCAGCGACCACGGCCATGGGCGGCACCGAGGCGGCGATCGGGCTGTACTGCCGCACGAGCACGGCCACCCCCCACCCGATGAACAGGCCGATGGCGCCGCCGATCCCGGTGAGCGTCACCGCCTCGATCAGGAACTGGAGGAGGATGTTGTTCCTGGTGGCGCCCAGCGCCTTGCGCACGCCGATCTCGCGGGTCCGCTCGGTCACTGAGATCATCATGATGGCCACCACGCCCACGCCGCCGACGATCAGGCCCACGGCCGACAACGCGATCATCACCAGGAAGAACATCCCGAAGATCTTGTTGTAGGTGTCCATGATCTTGTCCTGCGTGATGATCGCGAAGTTCGATTCGCGCGCCGGGCGCAGGCCGCGCATGCCGCGCAGCGTGGCAGTGACGTCGTCAATCACTTCGTCCTGGCGATAACCGGCGCGTGGCTTGACGGCGAGCCCCATGTCGCGAATGGGCACATTGAGCCGCCGCGACAACGACTGGATGGGCATCACGACCTTCGCGCGGTCGCCGCCCCCCGACAGGAAGCTTGCGTTGTCGCGATAGACGCCAATCACGGTGAAGGGCGTGCCCATCACCATGATCTCCTTCCCCAGCGGCTCTGCCTCGCCAAAGAGCCGCTCCTTGGTCACGGTCGTGAGTACCACCACCCGCGCGGCGCTGCGCGCCTCCTGATCCGTGAACGCGCGCCCCTCGATCATCTCGGGCGCGCCGAGCGCGGCCCAGTTGCCCGTGTACGACTCGATGGACGCCGATGGGAGCTGGCGGTCACGGTATTTCACCGGTCCCGCCCAGAAGTCGGCGGCGCCCACTTCGGCGGCGCCCTCGAGGCGCTGCAGCGCGGCCATCTCGTCGAAGGTGATCGGTGGGTTCTGCAGCCACTTGCACGTGTCCCCCGTGCCGTCGCACGCCTCAAACGTGATCGGATACCGTTGCACGTAGAACGTGGTCGGGCCGGTCGACTCGAGGTCCTTGGCGACGCTCAGGTTGATGCCGTGGACCGCGGCCGAGATGACGACGACGACGAACACACCGACGGCGATGCCGAGGATCGTGAGCGCCGCCCGGACGCGATTGGCCCGGAGCGCGTCGAGGGCAATGCGAACCCCTTCGGCAATCTGGAAAGCGCGCTGTGCAAAGCGGGTCACCGCTACTCCTGGCGCAGGGCCGCGATAGGGTCGAGCATCGACGCGCGGCTGGCGGGATAGACGCCGCTGATGATGCCCACGCCAGCGCCGAGCGCCACGCCCACGACGATGGACCACGGCGCCACGGTGGCGGGGAGCGGACTGAGGGCGGCGATGACCTTGGCGAGGCCCACGCCCAGGGCAATGCCGACGGCGGCTCCGACGGTGCTCAGCGTTGCCGCCTCGATCAGGAACTGGCTCATGATGTCGACGCGCCTCGCCCCGAGCGCCTTGCGGATGCCGATCTCGCGGGTGCGCTCCGCCACCGCCACGAGCATGATGTTCATGATCACGATGGCGCCGACCACCAGGCCGATGGCGGGGAGGGCGACGCCGGCGAGGACGAGGTATCGCTTGAGCTTGTTCCAGAACGCGAGCGCGCTCTCGGACGTCTGGAGCGAAAAGTTGTCCGGCTGGCCCGGGCGCAGCTTGTGACGCGTGCGCATCACCTGCCGCACCCGCTCCTGCGCCTCGGTCATCTGCGACGCCGTCGGTACCTGGATGACGACGGCATCGACGATGGACGGTACGCGATTGAGCAGGCGGTGCACCGGTGACTGCCAGGGCGCGAAGACCTGGTTGTCGAACGAGAGGCCAAAGGCGCTGCCCTGGGTCTCGAGGACGCCGATGACCGTGTACGGGAGGCCGCCCATCCGGAGTTCACGCCCGATGGCGCTCAGCCCAGGGAAGAGTCGCTTCACGACGTCCGGACCGACGATCACCACGGGAGTCCCCATGGACAGTTCCTGCGGGGTGAAGTCGCGCCCCTCTTCGATCACGAGCTTGCGAATGGCGAAGTACTCGCCATCCACCGCGTTGATCTGCGCGTTGCGCGGTCCGCCCGAGTAGCGCGACGAGATGGGCAGGTTGTTGTCGCTCACGATTGCCCAGCGCGTGCCCACGGGCAGCGCGTCGACGACCGGGCCGACGTCGTTCTGGTAGAGGCGGGGCCGGCGGCGGTACGACTCCCAGACCGACGGGTCCACGTCGCCGATGTTGATGTTGGGGCGGTGCCGCAGCTCGAAGGAGTTGACCCCGATCAGCTTGCCGATGAGGTCCTGCTCCATGTACCGGCCCATCCCCTCGACGATGGAGACGACGGCGATGAGGAACATCACCCCGATGCAGACGCCGAGGAGGGTGAAGAAGCTCTTCAACTTTTGCGCGCGAATCGTGTTCAGCGCGAGGCGAATGGACTCGAAGAAGAGCATGCGCTCACTACGGAAAGGCGGAGGGAGAGGTTTCTAAGGGCGAGTGAGGATTAGGAGCTCGGATGGGGATCAGCGATTGGGATTAGCGATGGGGATCAATGATGGGGATTAGCGATGGGGATTGGGAGTCGCACGCCGCCTTGGGTCCCTCTCACGCGAAGGGCGGCCCGCCGATGGGGGCCGCCCTTCAATCGCCATCGTACTCCGGAATCGCAATCCGAATTCCCAATCCGAGCTCCCAATCCCAATTCGTCTCTCTATTTCTTCGCCGCGATGATATGCTCGTTTTCCTTCACGAAACGCTCGCGGCGGGTGTCGCTCGACACCTGACCGTCGTGCAGCGCCACCACGCGGCGGGCGTGGGCCGCGATGTCGGCCTCGTGCGTCACCATGATGACCGTCTGGCCCTGCTCGGCGAGCTCCTCGAAGACCTTCATGATCTCGGACGACGTGGCGGAGTCGAGGTTGCCGGTGGGCTCGTCGGCGAGCAGGATGGATGGGCTGTTCACGAGTGCCCGGGCGATGGCCACGCGCTGGCGCTGGCCGCCCGACAACTCGTTGGGCTTGTGATGCATGCGGCTGGTCAGTTGCACGCGCTCCAGCGCGTAGGCAGCCGTCTCGCGGCGCTGCTTGGATGACATGCCGGCATAGACCAGCGGCAGTTCCACGTTGTGCAGCGCGGTGGCGCGCGGGAGCAGGTTGAACGTCTGGAAGACGAAGCCGATTTCCTTGTTGCGGATGCGCGCCAGTTCGTCGTCCTTCATGGACGAGACAAGGTTGCCGTTGAGCCAGTATTCGCCGGCGGTCGGCGTGTCGAGGCAGCCGATCAGGTTCATCAGCGTGGACTTGCCGGAACCCGACGGTCCCATGATGGCGACGTACTCGTTGCGGCGGATGGCGATGTCCACACCGCGCAGCGCGCGCACGATTTCACCGCCCATGTCGTACTCGCGCTTGATGCCGCGCGTGACGATTACCCAGTCGCGGCCGGGGGTGGCTCCCGGCTGCGACGTGACGGCCTGGCGCTCCGCCGTCGTGCTGATGCCGACTTCCGCTTCCGTGGACTGGCTCACGACTTCTTCTCCCCGGGCTTTTGCTCCGGCTGCTTGGCCTCGCGCACGACGGTGCCGTCCTTGAGCTCGCGGATGGCCTGGTACGTGCCACCGACGATCCGCTCGCCCTCCTTCACGCCCGACAGCACCTCGAAGTACTTCTCGCCCGCGATACCTACCTTAACGGGTCGGAAGGTCACTTTGTTGGTCGCGTCCACCACGAAGACGCCCTCGACGTCCTTCTTGCCGACCTGCTTCGCCGGCGCCTTGCTGTTGGGCACCGAGTCGCCGCTCTTGAGCTCCTCGTTCTCACGCACCGTCAGCGCGATGATCGGGATCGCGAGCACCTTGGTGCGCGTATCGGTGATCACCTTGGCGGTGGCCGAGAAGTCCTGCCGCGTGTCCGTGGGCGGGTTCACGAGGCGGATCTTCACCTCGTAGTCGATGGCCTGGTCGCCGGTCCCAGTCGCGGCCCCGCGGACCGAGCTCTGCGACACTTCCACCACGCGGCCGATGAAGGTCGTGTCGGGGAAGGCGTCGATCTGGATGACGGCCGAGTCGCCCAGCGAGATGCGCGACACGTCGGTCTCGTCGACCTTCACCTTGGTCTCGAGCACGCTCATGTCGGCGATGGTCATCAGCGTGGCCGCGTCCTTGTTGAACGTGCCCTGCACGGCCGTCTCGCCGTTCTCGACGTTGAGGCGCGTCACGCGTCCCGACATCGGGGCGTAGATATTGGTGCGCGACAGCTGCCAGCGGGCGTCCTTGAGCGAGGCTTCGCCCTGCTTGACGTCCTGCGAGGCGGCCTCGAGCAGGGCCTGGTTGACCTCGAACGAGGTCTTGAGCTGCTCGATCTGCTCGTCGCTGATGAGCGTCGCGTTGGTCTTCTTGATGTCGGCCGAGCGCTGGTAGTTGTTCTGCGCCTGCTGCAGGTTGGCCTTGGCCTGCGCCAGCCGCGCCCGCGAGTTGGCCAGCGCCGCTTCGGCGCGCTGCACCTGGCTCTCGAACTGCTGCGGATCGATCTGCAGCACGAGCTGCCCGCGCTTGACGATGTCGCCCATCTTGACGTTGAGCGCCACAATCTTGCCGGTGATGTCGGCAGAGAGGTCCACCTTGGTGCGCGGCGTTACCTGGCCGCTGGCCGTGACGGACGCGACGAGGTCGCGCTTCTCCACGGCCTCCACGCGCACTTCGGTGCCCTTTTTCGAGCCCTTCTTGTACTGCATGAAGCCGAGGCCACCTGCCACCACTACGACAGCGCCGATCACGATATACTTGGTACGCTTGGTCATCGTCAGTCTCTGTTAGCGGAGGGGACGGCCCACGGCGCTTTCGAGCGCGGCCCAGGCACGATGGTAGTCATAGATGGCGCCGATCCGGTCGGTCGACGCCCGCTCATACTCGTTGCGGGACTGCACCAGCTCGACAAAGGTGCTGGCGCCCACACGATAGCGCGCCTGCGCCAGCGTGAGCGCTTCCTGCGCCGCGGCCGCGTTTTGTTCCTGCAGCGCGACGGTGCGGTACGCCGCCTGCAGCGACGTCCACGCCGACGTCACGTCGGCCGTGAGCTGCAGCTCCTGCCGGCGCACCTCATAGGTCGCGTTGTTACGCGCGATCTGCGACTCCTGCAGCCGCTGCTCGCGCCCGAACTTGTCGAACAGGGGCAGCGAGACCGTGAGCGAGAGGTTGTACGGGCTCGAGGTGAAATCGAAGGGATACGTGTTGTTCGCGTCGCGGATGGCCGACGCCTGCGCCGGTGTGAACTGGATGGCGTTGCACTTGGCCGCGATGGAGGGCATGCCGGCGCCGCGCCGCAGCGAGTCCGTCGTGAAGCAGCTGGCCTGGCTCGACAGCGCGCTGCCCTGCGCCGCGGCAACGAGCACGTCGGCGTTCTTGTACTGCGTGGAGTAGCCGCCCAGTTGCGCGCCCAGCGAGACCGTGGGGGTGTACGCGCTGCGCGCCGACTTCACGCCAATGGCGGCCGCCGACTGGCGCGACTGATAGGCCTGCAGCGTCGGGTTGCTCTTGCGCGCGATATCCAGGAGCTGGCCGATCTCGAAGGCCGGCGCGGTGGCCGTCGTCAGTGGCACCAACGACACGGGTCCCGGTCGCGACACGCCAAGCTGCTGGAACAACCGGAGCTGTTCCACCTCGGCCGCGTTACGGGCGCGAAGGGCCGCCACCTGCTGCTGGCCCACCGCCACCTCGGCGCGCTTCACGTCGAGCGCCGTCCCCGATCCGACGTCGGTCCTGGCCTTCGCCAGTTCGAGGTCGAGCTGGACCTTCTTGAGCAGCGAGTCCTGCAGCGCCAGGCTTGCCTCGCTCTGCAAGGCCGTCAGGAACTGCGCCACGACGGCGCTGCGCAGGCTCAGTTCGGCCGCCGCCACATCGGCCTCGGCGGCCTCCACGTTGGCCTTGGCACGGCGCACTTCGGAGAAGGTCGCGGCCGAGACGCGGGCGTTGAAGTTGAGGCCCCAGTTGCTCGAGATGATGTCGGAGGTGGCGCCGAACGCCACGCCGCCGAACACCTCGGGCTTGCCTTGGCGGTACCCGGAGCTGAACGAGGCGTCGGCGCCAGGGAGGAACGCGCCGTACGCTGAACGCAGGGCGAGGTCGGCGCGCGTGCGGCCGCTCAACTGCTGCTGGTACACCGGGTTGTTCTTCTTGGCGATTCCGATGGCGTCGTCGAGGGTCATCGTGCTCGGCGACGACTGCGCGGCGGCCGAGAAGGCGACTCCGGATACGACAAGGGCGGTCAGGAATTGGCGCATATCAAGGGCATCCATACGTTAGGTCTGCGTGGTCGTACGGGGTGGCGGCCAACGGAGTTTCAGAACGCCACGGGTGGCCGTCGGTCCGGCTCCCGGCTCCTGCCCCACAGTGGCCGGACATCGTGCGTCAGCGAGCGGGCGCGCGCGGGGCGTCGTCCCGGATCGCGACGAGCCGCTGGGCGGGAATCGCCACCTTCAAGACGCGCCCCGCGGCATCCACCCAGACCTCACGCACCGTTCCCCCGGCTCCCTCGCGAACCACGAACTTGCGCGCTTCGATGGACTGGAGCGCGATGGAGACGCGGTCCGTGCCGGCTGCCTCGATGGTGAGGGTGACCACCAGCCCACGGGCCGGAACCACCGCCGCCACGGACCCGGGGCCGCGCGAGACGACGAACTGCAGCGGATGCATTACGCCGTCCTCGACGATCAACGCTCCGGCGGGGAGCATGAGTTCCCGCGCCGACTCTCCCGAGCCGCGGGCCGTGCGCGAGCTGTACCGCCGCCCGGTCACCTCGGCGCGGTAGCTGTCGCCGGACTCCCGGCCGTCGACTGACTTGGACTGGAACCGGACCGGCAGCCCCACCGAATCGGTGCTCAACTCCACGGTGACCCGGTGCGAGCCCGTAACGACGACGCTGCGCGTGAGGGTCTCGTGCGCCCCCTCCGTGGTGGGAACGTGGCGTATCGAGAAGTCCTCGCGGCCGATGCGGTCACCCGCGCGGCTGATGGTGAAACTGCCCTCGTCGACGATGGTCGCCTGACCCCCGGCGGCACGGGAGATGAGGGCGATGGCGGCGATTACAAGGAAGGCAGGTTTCATGGGCAGACTATAATGATAGGGCATCAGCACATACCCTGCACATGGCGGGGGGTGCCCTACTGATCGCCGCCGGGGCGCCGGCGGGGTATTATCCTCGCCAGTGACTTCTTCCGATCAACGAGCTGTTTCGTCGACCCGCGCTGCGGTGCGGATGCTCCCGCGCTGGGTCTGGATGCCGTCGGCCGCGATGGTGGTGCTCACCGCGGCGGCGTGGATCCGCACGCTCCAGCCCGTCTGGCTATGGGCGTGCGGATTGGCGGTGCTCATCGCCATCCCGGCGTTGGGGCGCCGCGTGCGGCGCGGACGCGAGGTCGTCTTCCTCGCCATGGCGGTGCTCTTCGTTGGCGAGGGGATCTGGACCCGTTCCGAGCGCGTGCGGCGCGAGGCGGACTGGCTCACGTGGAGCCGGCGCGCCGACGCTCGTGCCACGGACGGTTTTGCCAGCCGCATCGAGGCCACGGCCGTGGCGCTGCGCGAGGCGGCGCACGAGGCGGTGCAAAGCACAGCGCCGGACGGCGATGCCGCACAGTGGGCGTTGATGGAACGACTGGTTCGCGGCCACCCGGAGCGATCCATTCTGCGGGCGCGCGGCGGTCGCCCGGAGGCGTGGGCGGGACGCCTGCACCTCCCCATTGATTCACTGCCGGCGTCGCACGGCGTGATGGCGACGCCGTTCTACCTCGCGCTCTACGTCGCCGAAACGCGCGATGACGTCACCGCCATCGCCACCGCGCTCCTGCACGCGGAACCGCCCGCGGACCACCTTACCACGCCGCTCGATGCGAACGCCGCGCGTGCGCGGGGAATTGCCGGTTATGTGTTCGGCCCCGCCGACATCCCCGGGGACTCGGTGCGGCGCGTCGTCGTGGAAGGCGACGCCGTGCTCGCGCTGCGCGCCGTCGTCGCGCCGCCGGAGGTGGTGGCGCTGGAGATGATGGAGCGGTCGCGGCTGCGCAGCGGCGCGCTGCTGGTGTTGCTCGCGCTGCTGTTCATCGCCACAGCGTGGCGCCGCGAGCACCCGTTGCACACTCGCCTCGCAGCGCTCGCCACCGTTGTGGCGGTGGTCGCTATCCTGCCACTGGGCGCCTACTCCAACTTCTCGCGCTGGTTCGACGCCAGTCTCTACTTCACGCCGACGCTAGGTCCGCTGACGTCGAATGTCGCGGCGCTGACCGTGGTGAGCGCGCTGGTGGTCATGGCGCTGTTTGCCGTGTTGCGGCGTGCGCCGAGCCGGCGCACGCGGTGGACGTGGATCTCCGTGCTGGTGGTGGTCGCGTCGGTCAGCCCGTTCCTGCTGCGCGACCTGGCACGCGGCATTCAAGTGCCGGCGAGCGGCACGACGACGGCGCTCTGGCTCGCGTGGGAGGTGTCGATCTTCCTCGCCGCCTTCGCATCCCTCCAACTGGGGGTGACGGCGGGGCAGGCGGGTGTCGGCGCGAGCCGCGGTCTTCCGGGCTGGCTGGCGCCGCTGATCGCGGCGGTGTCGGCGCTCCTGGCGCCGGTGCTGCTCGAGGCGCCGGCCCGATTGCCAGGGTGGTATCCGGTGCTCTGGATCGCCGCCATTGGTGCACTCGCGACGTCGCGTCGCGCACGCCGCGCGGTCCTGCGCACCGCCTTCGTTGCGGCGTGCGGCGCCGTGACCCTCGTGTGGGCGTCGTCCATCCGGCAGCGCGTGCAGCTGGCCGAGCGGGACGTCGCCGGCCTGGGCGCCGCTGATCCCGACGCGACGTCGCTGCTGCAGCGGCTGGCTGCGGATCTCATACAGGAGGCACCGCCGCCAACTCGCGTCGGACTGCTGGCGCGGTACGCGGCGAGCGAACTCGGCGCCGCCGGTTTCCCGGCCGAACTGACATCCTGGGATTCCGCGGGACGTCCGGTGGCGGATCTGCGCGTGGCCATGGCCTCCGGGTCCACGCTCGGACTCGATGCCTTCGCGCTGGAAGCGCGCCGCCTGCGACGGCCGATGCTGCGCCAGACGACGGCGGCGCCGGTGTCGCAGCTCGTGCTCGCGGTTCCGCATGCGAACGGTACTGCCACCACCGTGGTCATCTCGCCGCGAACGAAACTCGTGCCGGCCGACCCGTTCATTACTATGCTCGGTCTGGGTCAGGCGCCGAGTGCGGAGCCGCCGTACACGCTACAACTCGGCGATCCGCACGAGGCAACCGCGGGGATGCGCCGGTGGACGCGCCGCGGCTCCGAACTGCACGGCGACTGGTTGGTGCCGGTGGGCGACGCAGGCGCCGAGCGCGTGCACGCTCGGCTGGAACTGCGCGGCCTTGAGGTGCTGGCCCCGCGCGGCGCGCTGCTGGTGATGGTGGACCTGTTGCTGGTGTCGCTGCTCTGGGGGCTGCTCTTTGCCGCCGAGGGGACTGGCCCGCGCTGGCTGCGCGCATGGGCGCGCGGTTGGCCGCGCAGCTATCGCTTGCGGCTTTCGCTGGCGCTCTTCGCCTTCTTCGTGTTGCCGGCTGTCGGGTTTGCAGCGTGGACGTATCGGCGGCTCCAGTCCGACGATCGGCAGAGCCGTGACCTGCTGGTGCGCGAGACACTGAAGAGCGTGGCCACCTCGCCAGAAAACGTGCCGCTCAGCGAGGCGGGGGCGCGTTTCGACACGCCGCTGCTGCTGTACGCCGACGGCCTGATGGTCGGGACGAGCGACGCCTTGTATGACGCGCTTTCACCGGTCGGACGCCTCCTTCCGCCACCCGTCGAACGGGCGCTCGGCGACGGGGACGACCTGCTGGCCGGCATGGATGAGATGGTGGGCGCAACGTCCGTGCGCTTCGGCTACCGGGCGGCCACGGATACGGCGGGCGTGCGTCTCGTACTGGCGGCCCCGGCGCGCAGCGATGAGCTGGCGCTCGATCGGCGCCGCCGCGATGTGGCCGTGCTCGTGGTGTTCGTCACGGTGCTGGGAGCGCTGGCGGCGTTCTGGCTCAGCGGGATCGCGGCGCGCACCTTCGCCCGCCCCATTGACACGCTGCGCCGCGGTGCGCTCGCGGTGGCAGGCGGTGCGCGCGAGCCGCTGCCGGAGGGCCGGCCGCCGGTGGAGTTCGAGCCCGTCTTTGACGCGTTCCGCCAGATGGCGGCGGACCTCGGCGCCAGTCGTGACGCGCTCGAGTCCGCGGAACGCCGCCTCTCCGCCGTGCTGCGTGACGTCGCGAGCGGCGTCATCGCGGTGGACGCCGACGGCCGCATTTCGCTCATCAATCCGCGCGCCGTGGCGCTGCTGCCGGCGGGCGCCCTGCCCGGCACGGCGGCCGGCGACGTGCTCGACACACCGCTCGCCGAGCGGCTGCGCCGCTTTCTGTCGGGCTCGGCGGAGCAGGAGGAGTTCGACATCGAGCGGCCCGGCGGCGTGCAGCTGCACGTGCGGCTGACACGGCTGCTGCGCGGCGCGCGCGGTGCGGTGATCACGCTGGATGACCTCAGCGAACTGGCGCGCGCCCAGCGCGTGCTCGCGTGGGGCGAGATGGCGCGGCAGGTGGCGCACGAGATCAAGAATCCACTCACGCCAATGCGCCTGGGCATGCAGCACCTGCGGCGCGCGCGCGGCGATGCCCGCGTGGACTTTGACGCCGTGCTCGATGAGAACGTGACGCGGATGCTCGCGGAGATCGACCGGCTCGACGAGATCGCGCGGGCCTTCAGTCGCTACGGCATGGTCCCCGAGGAGCAGGCGCCACCGGGCGAGGTGGATGTGGCGGCGATCGTCGCGGACGTGCTGCGCCTCGAGCAGATCGGCGCGGGCGAGGTGGAGTGGCTCGTGGACGGCGCCGGATCGTCCGTGATGGCAATGGCGCGCGAGCCGGAACTGCGCGAGGCGCTGCTGAACGTGCTCGAGAATGCGCGCCATGCGGGCGCACGCCGCGTGCGGGTGTCGCTGGGCAAGGGAGAAGGGCATGTGCGCCTCGTCGTGCGCGACGACGGCCACGGCATCCCGTCGGACGTGCTGCCGCGGATCTTCGAGCCGCACTTCTCCACGCGCACCAGCGGCAGCGGACTCGGGCTCGCCATCAGCCGGCGGTTGATCGAGGGATGGG
>JBAZTM010000024.1:0-47740 GCA_041661925.1 Gemmatimonadaceae bacterium | reverse complement strand
CTCGTGCTGATGAGACCGTGCTGGAACTGGTGCGCAAAGGCGAAACCGGCCTGCAGGATGCAGAGGCCGAGGACCGCGAGCCACGCGTAGTAGTACCGGTTCCCGCCAAGGAACGCCATGCGCGCGGTGCCGGTGACGAAGTTGCCGACCTTGTTGACGAGAGTCATCGCGGCATCCTCCTCACAGCCCGTAGTAGTAGAAGAATTTCGGCTGCGTGTTCAGCTCTTCCTTGAGGATGTACACGCGCTTGTTCTCGATGATGTAGCGGATCTCGCTCTCCGGATCGAGCAGGTTGCCAAACTTGCGAGCGCCCACCGGACAGACCTCCACGCATTTCGGATACAGTCCCTTGCGCACCCGCTGGATGCAGAACGTGCACTTCTCGACGACGCCGCGCTGGCGCGGACGATTGCCGAGGTACTCGGTGACCGGGTTGAGCTCGTCCTTCGGGATGGTCGGCGTGCCCCAGTTGAAGTGTCGCGCTCCGTACGGGCAGCCCGCGATGCAGTTCCGGCAGCCGATGCACCAGTCGTAATCGATCACGACGATGCCGTCGGGCTCCCGCCAGGTCGCCTCGACGGGGCAGACCTTCACGCAGGGCGGGTTCTCGCACTGCTGACACGCCACCGGCATGTAGAACTTGCCCGGCGCCGGGACGGTCTCGTGATCGTAGAACGCATTCGCGTTCTGCAGGTTCACGCCGTCTTCCTTGTCCATCTCGAGCACGGTGATCCAGTGCGTCTGCGGGTCGCGCGACTGGTTGTTCTCCTCCACGCAGCCGTAGACGCAGCGCCGACAGCCGATGCAGCGCGACAGGTCGAGCGCATAGCCGAAGAGCACGCCCTCCTGCGCCGGCGTGGCCGACACCTTGACCGGCTTGCCGTACGATTCCGTGTACCGCTTCTCCATCTGCGCCAGGCGGTCTTGCAGCTCCGCCGGAGAGAGATCCTTGAAGTGCTTCGCGACGAAATCGTCGAGCGCCAGCTTGTCGGCGGCGCAGCCCGTGGTCGTCGCCGCAGCGGCGAGCGCGAACAGCCCCATGACGAGCGCCTCGCGTCGCGTGTATCCCTCAGCCGGCGGTTCGGGTGCCGGCATCGCCGGGAGGGTTGGGAGCTCCCTCATTTGATAGCCTCCTGCCGGACGGGCGCTGGCTTGGGCTTCAATGGCTTGAAGCCTGGTGAATGCGGGTTGTGGCAACTGGCGCACAACAGGTACTGCTTCTCGCCATTCCACATTCCCGTCCGCTTGCCGTGTTCGCCCGCCTTCCAGTTGCGCAGGGTCGGGCCGTGGCACTGCCCGCACAGCCGATACGACTCAGTGAAGTCAACCAGCCGGCCATCGGCGAGATGGAGCTTGTCGCGGTTCTGCGCGTCGTGACAGTCGAGGCACCACCGGTTCTTCTCGTCGTGGTGCAGGACGATGTCTTCGTGGAACTCCACCGGGTGCGGCGTCCGATTCACGACATCGGTCTTGCCGTGACATTCGGAACACGGGAAGACGCCGTCGGAGAACGGCGGCGGTGCCACGGGGAACAGCGCGGCGACTTTCTTCACGGGCGACTTCACCGCTGCCTTCGTGGGTTCGGCGGCCTGCCTGGCCGCCGTCGCCTTGCCCCATCGGGGCTCGTGGTCCTGCACGGGGCGGCATGCCGCCGGCAAGACGACCGCAGCGCACACCCCCAACGCCATCAGTCGCGCTGATCTCATCCGCATCGTGTATCCCCACCTTGGTGCGACGGTGCGCCGCCGGGGCAGCGCACCAGGAAACAGGGAAACAACAGAATGGGACTACGCTACGAGAAAGCCACAGCGATGCCGTAGGGAAAGGACCAGCAGTTGAGTGGGTATATGCCCTATCCGGCCCGCTGGATACTCCTGACGCGAGACCGCGACCGCACGCCGAGTTCGCGTGCGGTCGCGGTTGATGTCCGCCCGAGTGCTCAGGGCGTGCGCGTCGACTTCCAGCGCAGGTGCGTAATGACCGTGTCCTTGCCAACCGGCATGATGTCCACCGTGCCGGACCATTCGCTCCCCATGCCGCGTCCGATCGCCTTCCAGTGAACCTGCGGCGATCCCTTGGGCATCGCCGCGTCCGTATAGGGCGCGGATTCGCTGATCACGCTGTCGCCCTCGATCCGCTGGGTGAAGCTGACGGTATCCTTGGGGTTCGACGCAGACACGAAACGACCTTGCGCCGCGCCGGCGGAGTCGATCATCACGCTGCTCGTCCACGTACCGACCACCGAATCGGAAGTGGCCGCCATCGACGTGCCGGTGAACGAGCCGGCGAGGTCAGCCGTGGTCAGCGCGGGTGGAGCGGGGGTCTCTTCCTTCTTCGCCTCCGAGCCGCAGGCGCACAGCAACACCAAACACGGGAGCAGAAGCCTCTTCATGGAATACCCTCCGGGGTCGGGTGAAAGGACCGAATTACAGTACCACTTCTCGACGGCGCCACAAGGTCGAGCGACGGACCCGCCGTCAGCCCAGCGACTCGCCAAACGCCTTGATGTGCGCCGGCGTGGTACCGCAGCATCCGCCGACGATCGCCGCGTGACGCGACAGCTCCACGAGCGCCGGCGCCAGGCTCGCGGGATCACGCGGATAGACGATCGCATCGCCTACCAGCGTCGGCTGGCCCGCGTTGGGCTGCACGATGAGCGGCACATCGGTGGCGGCGCGCATCACGCGCGCAACGTCCACGAACTCCTCGGGCTCCATCCGCCCGCAGTTGGCGCCGACGATCTGCGCCCCCGCCTCGACGCACGCCTTGGCGCCCTCCTCCGGGGAGACGCCCATCATCGTCTTGTACCCGCCGCCGCGCACCGGATCGTACGACATCGAGGCCACGATCAGCGGCGCGCCGAGTTCGCGCGCCACCCGGATACCCAGCACGATCTCCTCCAGCGCGGTCATCGTTTCGAAGATGATTCCATCCACCCCCTCCGCGAGCATTGCGCCGATCGCGGCGCGCCACATCGCTTCGAGGTCGGCCTCGCTGATCTCGCCCAGCGGTTCGACGAAGCCACCGCAGGGCCCAATGTCGCCGAGCACGTACGCACGGTCACCGGCGGCGGCTCGCGCATTGATGGCGGCCGCGCGCGCGATCTCGGCCACGCGCTCTTCCAACCCGTAGCGCGACAGGACGAACCCGTTGGTGCCGAAGGTGTTGGTGAGGATGATCTGCGAACCGGCGTCCACATAGCGCCGCTGGATCGCCTGCACCTCCTCGGGGTGCGACAGGTTCCACTCGTCGCCGCAGCCGCCCGGCTCGAGCCCGGCGCGCTGCAACTCGGTCCCCATGCCGCCGTCGCCAATGACCGTGGCGCCGCGGCGCACGAGGTCGAGCAGGGGCTCAGGCATCCGTGCGTTCATCCGGGCGCTCCATCGTACCGTCCCCACGTCTCCACCGCCTCGCGCAGGGCCATGATGTTCGCGGGCGGCGCCGCCGGCGACACGGAGCAGGCGGTGCTGAGGATGTACCCGCCCCCCGTTGCCGCAATGCCGAGCCGCTCGCGCGCGGCGGCGCTGACGTCGTCCGGCGTGCCGAACAGCACCGTGTTCACCGGGTCGAGATTCCCCTTGATGAACATCTTCCCTTTCGTCTGGCGCACCGCATCGCCGAGCTCCACGGTGCCGAGCGGCGGGGGATCGAGCGTGTCCACCCCCTGCGTGTGCGTGGCGGCCATCAGGTCGAGCCGGTCGCCAATCGCGCCGCAGGTGTGCGTATAGATGGGGACATCGCATTCGGCGTGAATGCCGTCAATCACCTTGCGCTCGTACGGCAGCACGAAGGTCGCGTAGTGCTCACGCGAGATCAGCCCGGCGCCGGCGAACGCCGACGAGATCAGCACCGCGTGCGCACCGGCCCGCGCCTGGCCGCGCCCGAGTTCGATGGCGCCGTCGGCGAGCCGGTCGAGACAGGCCTTCACCTTTCCCTCATCATCCATCAGCGCCATCAGTCCGGTGGTGTAGTCGAGCAGTTCCATGAACTGCGTGAACGGCGAGAAGATCTCACCGTGCACCGACACGTCCGTCCCGACGCGGCGCACGACCTCGCGAATGGTGTCGTAGTGCCACGGCGGGAAGAACCCGGACCCGGGTTCGGCACGCTCGCCGTCGAAGCCCCACGAGTACGGATGCGTGATGCTCGACAGGTCGTGCGGCTCCACGTAGTACAGCGTGTCGGGATCAATCTCGTCGAACATCGGGAAGTACCGCGTGCCGTCGGCCTGGTAGACATGCGGATTGTCGTCGTCGGGCGCGGCGGTGTACCACCCGTTCTTCCACGTGATGATGCGCTCGTCGCCGCGCCGCTCGATCCCCGCGACGGCGCGCCGCCAGTCGGGGTCGCGCCCCGGCAGGTTGATCAGGATCCCGTCGAACCCGTAGCGCTGCTGCAGCCGGATGAGCGCCTCGGCAAAGGCCTGGCTGTCGTGCCAGATCTCGATGGCATCGAGCCCGGAATGGAGGAAGTAGTGCCCGAGGGCGAGTTGGCACATCACGGGGACGCGGTCGGGTACGCCAAGCCGCATGGCGATCTCCATCCGCTCGCGACTGTTCATGGCTTCGTCCTCCGCAGATGGTGATCGCCCGTGCACCACACCATGCGCGCGCCGTCGCGCGATTCGCGGCGCTGGTTCGCGCATCCGCCGGCAAACGTACAGCGATCCTCGTGCGCCCGGTACGGACAGCGCTCGTCCATCCGCGCCTCCATACCTCTCACCAGGCCAGTCATCACGGCCTGCAGGCTGGCGAAGGCCGCCTGTGTTCTCTCGCGCGTCGCTTCATCGGGCGTCCTCACGTCGCGTACACCGTCGCGCATCTCGTCGTCCGTCGTCACAGCCGCTCCCCCAGCGGGATCGCCGCGATGAAGGCGTCCTCGTAGTCGGCGTGCCCCGCCAGTTCGAGGTACGTGCATTGCTCGGCTATCTGCCGCGCCCGCGCCCGATACCGCGCATCCGCCAGCACCATCCGCGCGCCAACGCCCGCCGCGTTGCCCACGAAATGCACGCGCTCGGGATCGATGGCCGGCACGAGTCCGATGGCCTGCACCGACTCCTTCCTCACGAAGCTGCCGAACGTCCCCGCGATGTGCACTGCGTCGAGTTCTTCGGCGCGGACGCCGGCATGCTGGAGCACGAGCGCGATCCCGGCGGCAATCGAGCCCTTCACGAGCTGCAGCTGCCGCACGTCCTGCGCGGTCAGCACGACGTCGTGGTCAAGGCGCACGCGGCGCTGCGTTCCGGGGGCCTCGATCAGGCGTTCAGACAACCTCGGCGATACGCCTGCCTGCTCACATTCGGCGCGGCTCCGCATGTAGCCGCTCGCGGCAATCACGCCGGCGCCATGCAGTTCCGCCACCGCGTCGATGAGCCCGCTGCCGCAAATGCCGCGCGCCGGCTGGTTGGCCACCGTGCCGACCACGAGGCGTCCGTTTGCCAAGACGCGCACGCGGTCAATCGCCCCGGGAGCGGCGCGCATGCCGTGTTCGATATTGGCGCCCTCGAACGCTGGCCCAGCCGCCGTGGATGTGGCGAGCAGCCCGCGCCTGCTTCCGAGCACGACCTCGGTGTTCGTCCCGAGATCAATCAGAAGCTGCCACGACTCGGCCTGGTCCATGCCCGTGGACAGGATGCCGGCCACGGTGTCACCGCCGATGTGATGGCTCACCATCGGCAGGAACGTGACCATGGCTTTGGGATGCGCATCCCAACCGAACGTGCGCACCGGAAGTTGCACCTCATTCGTGAAGACGCCGCAGTATGGCGCTTGCCCCAGCGGGGTGATGTCGGCGCCCACGGCGGCGTGCGTCATCGTCGCGTTTCCGGCGCAGGCGATCGCAATCACCTGCCCCGCGCCCACTTCCGCCTGCGCCGAGAGGTCGGCGATCATCGTACCAATCGCCTCGATGACGCTGGCGTGCAGTTGCACGTTTCCGTCCGCATGCTCCTGCGCGAAGTGGATGCGAGAGATCACGTCCGCACCAAAGCGCACCTGTGGGTTCACGCGTGAGGTCGTCCCGCGTACGTGCCCGGTCCGCAGGTCCACCAGCGCGGCGGCGAGCGACGTGGAGCCGATGTCCACGGCCACGCCGAACGGTTCATCCACCCCGGGCATCTCGACACTCGGCGTGACGCCATCCGCGAAGAGCGCGTCACCACCGAACGACTTCGGCGCCGTGGAGCGCGTCTGCGACGGGATCGCAAGCGTCACGTCGTTGTCGAGCGTCAACTGGCACCCGAGACGCCAGCCGTCGGCAATCTCGGCGCCGGTCAGCAGTCGCTCGTCGGCGCCGGTTACGGCCGCGTCGCCGGCGACGACGCGCACGCGGCACTTGCCGCAGGCGGTGCGGGCGCCGCATGGCTGTTCGGTCCAGATGTCGCTCTGCGCGGCCGCGAGGAAGAGATCCACCGGCCCGTCGGCCACGGTGGAGCGGTCTTCGGGAAGGAACCGGACGCGAAAGCTCACGCCTGGCTCCGACGCCGCACGTCGCACATCATCCGACGGCGCCGCGTGCCGCCTTCACCTCGGCCAGCAGCTCTTTTGCGCGCGCCACCGAGGACGGCGCGTCCTTGCCGTACGCATGCGCGCCGATCGCGCCGGCGTAATCCTCCGACACGGCGGCGCCGCCGACCATCACGCGCAGCCGGTCAAAGAGCCCCGCGGCGCGAAACGCCTCAATGTTCACCTTCATCTGCCCCATGGTGGTGGTGAGCAGGGCCGACATCCCCACGATCTCCGGCTGGTGCTCCTCGATCGCCGCCTGGAACTTGGCGAGCGGTGTGTTGACACCGAGATCAATGACCCGGAAGCCCGCACCGCGCAGCATCATCCCCACGAGGTTCTTGCCGATGTCGTGTATGTCGCCCTTCACCGTACCGATGACATACGTGCCGATGGGCTCGATGCCGCAGGCGGCCAGCACCGGTTCGAGGTGCGCGAGGCCGGCCTTCATGGCGCGCGCCGCGATCAATACTTCGGGAACGAAGATGATGTTGTCGCGGAACCGTACGCCGATCACCTGCATCCCGGCGATGAGTCCGCGCTCGAGGATGTCGGCCGGCGCCTGCCCCTCGTCGAGCGCCTCGCGCGTGAGACGCGCCACCTCGTCGGCGTGGCCGTCAATGAGGTGCTGTGCGAGCACCGCGAGGTCAGCCATTCTCACTCCGCAGTGAGTGAAGGATGGCGGCGCCGCACGCCAGCGACGCGGCGATGTAGATGATGCCGCGCAACGTCCCGCCGAGCAGCAGTTCGCCGATGCCGAACAACGACAGGTATACCGTGAGGCAGCCAAGCACCCACTGCCGCAAATTGATCCAGCCGTTGCCCTCGGGTTTCACGTCTGGGGCGAGCGCCGCAATCGGCCCCCAGCCGCGCAGCGACGGCCGCGTGTGCCGGTAGAACGCCACGAGTGTCGCCTTGTCCGTGGGCGGCGTGAGGAACGTCACGGAGAGCCAGACGACGGTCACCACCGCGGTGGTGACAAGAATGGAGTACGCGAAAAAGATCTGCGCGTCGCGGCCCGAGGTGGTGAGGCCGAAGCCCTCCGGCCCGACGCCGAGTTGCAGCCAGATGGACGTGATGGTGGCGGCGAGCATCGCCGAGATCTCTGACCAGGCACTGACGCGCCACCAGTACCACCGCAGGATGAATACCAGCCCCGTGCCAGCGCCGATGGAGAGGAGCAGGTCGAGCGCGCGCGTCACCTGGCCGAGGCGAAGCGCGACGAGACCGCACAGGACCATGATGATCACCGATGCCACGCGCGACGCGCCCACGTAGTGATGCTCCGTCTGACCCGGCTTCAGGTACGGGCGGTAGAGGTCGTTCACCAGGTACGACGCGCCCCAGTTCAGCTGCGTGGAGATCGTCGACATGTACGCGGCGCCGAACGCAGCCAGCATCACGCCGCGCCATCCGTGCGGCAGGACGTCGGTCATCAGCTTCACGTACCCCAGTTCCGGATCGGCCTGCACGGCCACGTTGCCGGCGTAGTAAACCATTGAAGCGAGGGCCGTGAGGATCCACGGCCATGGCCGGACGGTATAGTGCAGGATGTTGAAGGTGAGCACGGCGAGCAGCGACGATTTCTCGTCCTTCGAGGCAAACATGCGCTGTGCCACGTATCCGCCACCGCCCGGCTCGGCGCCCGGATACACGGCCGCCCACCATTGCACGGCGAGGAAGACGGCAAGCGTGATGAGCGGCAGGAACGCGCCGTCGTTCTGCGGGAAGAAGGTCAGCAGGCTCTGCGTCGCCGCCTCGCCGTGCGTGCGCACCAGTCCGGCGTGCATGCCGTCGAGCCCGCCCACGGCGCTCACCGCGAACACGGCAAGCGCCACCGAGCCGGCCATCGCCAGCAGGAACTGGAAGAAGTCCGTCCACAGCACGCCCATGAAGCCGCCGAGCGTGGAGTAGATCGCGGTGACGCCGAAGCAGATGAAGACCGCGGTCCACTCATCGATCCCCACCGTGGCCTTGAGGACCTTCACCATGCCGAGCGTGACCGCGCCGCCAATGATGGCGTTGATGGGCAGGCCCAGGTAGACCGACCGGAAGATGCGCAGGAAATGCGCCGGGCGTCCCGAGTAGCGGATGGCAACGAACTCGACGTCCGTCATCACGCCCGAGCGGCGCCACAGCTTGGCGAAGAAGAAGACGGTCATCATGCCCGAGAGCACGAAGGCCCACCAGATCCAGTTGCCGGCGATGCCGCCGCGTGCCGTGATGCCGGCAACGAGGAGCGGCGTGTCGGAGGCGAAGGTGGTGGCGACGATGGAGATGCCTGCCAGCCACCACGGCACCGTGCGCCCGGCCAGGAAGTAATTCTCAGTGGACCGGGACGCGCGCTTCGTGAACATGAGTCCGACGCCGAGACTCAGCGCGAAGTACACCGCGACGATGAGCCAGTCTATGCGAGCGAGGGTCATGCAGGCTTCCGGGAGCAGGGTGACCGCGGCAAGCCTCTATGATCGGGCCGGCGGGTCCGCCGCGCCAGACCCGAAGGTGCGACGGCGGCTCGCGCGCAACGCCGTGCGTCGACCGACTCAGCGGAGCGAGCGCCGACCGCCTATTTTCTACGGCGGTACCACAAACCGTTTCCGAGCCATGAACCCTTCTCTTCGTCTCGCCCTCGTCCTCATCGCGCCCGTCCTCGTGCCTGCCGGCACGATGGCCGCTCAGGACGCCGCTGCGCCACGTCCGACATGGGCTGGCTCTTTCGGCGCCGGCCTTGCCGTCACGAGCGGCAACACGAACACGTCCAATTGGAACGTGTCGTTCAAGGCGAAGCGCGAGCGGCCGAACGGATTGATTCTTAATGCGGACGGTCTCGTCATTCGGGGCAAGAAGAACGGACGGCCCAGCCTCGACAACACGGTGCTCAACTCGCGGATGGAACTTCGCTTCGCCGACAAGTCCTATGTGTTCGGCCAGATGGCGTACCTGCGGGACCCCTTCAAGTCCATTGAGTACTTCTTCGCGCCGACCGCGGGGCTGAGCTACCGGTTCTACAACACCGCCGACGGGTCCTTCTCCGTCAATGCCAGCGCCGGCGCGTCGTGGGAGAGCAACCCCGGCAAGCCGGTGAAGAGCAAGTCGGCGGTGGCGTTCGGCCAGCGGTTCACGCGCGCGCTGTCGAAGACGGCCACGCTGACGCAGGGCTTCGCGGGCAATGTGGTGGCCAACGACGTCGGCGACGGCCTCTACTCGACGAGTGTTGGCCTCGCCGCATCGGTGACGAACCGCACGCAGATGAAGGTCGAAGTGCTCAACACCTACCGCACCACACCGCCCCTCGCGACGATCGAGAAGAGCGACCTGTCTACGCTGATGTCGTTCGTGTTCAAGTTCTGAGGGGGGACGCGGCCGCCGATCGTCTGCGCTCTCGCATCATGGAACGAAATTCCCAACCGCTCGCTTCGACTCGCTGACGTGGTCTGTTGGCAGCGACTGCCCGAAGAAGCGACCAAGGCGTATTCACCCGCTATCTACGAGACGGCGTGAGCACCGCTCGGCGCGTCCCTGCCAGCCAGCGAGCACGGTAGCCGTTTGGACGGCGACGCACGCTCTCGCGTCGGCCGTAGCCGGTCTGTGCGCTTCTCAGGGAAGTGTGCGCTCCGCTACATACTCGCCACGCTCAATCCCAGCAACGAGCGCGTTGAAGACCCCGAGGTCCACGGACGATCCGGGATCGGCGACGTTGGCCACAGATGACGCCGGGTTGATCGCATTCCAGTCGTCGCTGAAGCTCTCGCGGACCACAGCTTCTGCTTCCGGCGTGTAAAAGACCTTCGGAAGCCGTTGCGTATCGGCTATGGAGCCGGTCACGACGATGAGAAGGGGACCAGAACCTGGTCGTGCCGGCTTCAGACCGTAGACAGCCAGCGCCGGGTACGCGCCCTTTGCCTTGAGAGCTTCGACAAACCGCAGGTGGTTGATGTACGCAGCCTCATGGCCTGCCGGGAACTTCAGAATATTGGTTCCTGCTCCGAGAGTGACGGTACTCATCCTCGCACCTCCCTCGTGCTGGTCGCGTCTGTCCAACAACTACCGTAGTTCTGTGATGCTTCAATTAGACGCGGCTGGGCGCGCGCGCGCCAGTCGGCTTTCTGTGCCAAGACCAGTCGCGCGCGGGCGGAACAGAAGCGGTCCCAGGATTCGATGACAGGACGACACTGGAATAGGTTCGCGACTTGGGGAGCGTACCCATGCTCTGCCGTCCCCTGCCGAATTCTGTCGCACTCTGTCGCACTCTATCTTAGTCCACCACCCGCCTCGCCCGCCCCCCAATCCCCACCGCCTTCGCCTTCTCCCTGAAGTGACGGTCGTGCCCCAGCGGGTGCCCCTCCTCGTCCTGCCACTGGTGCACCATCTCGTGCAGCAGCGTCTCGAGCCCCTCGGCAAAGCCGTGGCGGCGCAGGTGGCGGCGTGAAATGGCGATCTCCGCGTGGCGGCCGTGCTGCGCCGGCGCATAGTGGCCAAGGCGCGCGCGCATTCTCCGAGAGACGCGCACCGTGACCCGTTTCAACGCTCCCCCAAACCGTTCGGTGTTGTAGCGTGCGTGCCAGTCGGTGAGCTTCGCCGCGATCCCCTCGTCGTCGGGGTGCGTGCGCTCGGGCGCGCGCGGTTCGCGACGCTCGTCCTCGCCAATTGGGAAGGCAATGAGCACACGCCGCGCGGCGAGCCGGTCGGCGCGGCGCGGCGACATGAGGAACTTCACGATCGCGCGATGCACCGGCTCCGGCGCCGCAAGGAAGGCACGATGCACCCGCAGCGTGCCGTCGTTGAGACTCACCATCACCGACCGGTTGCGCGTCAGCGTCAGCGCGCGCACGCCGCGCAGTCCCATCGCTTTCAGGTGCGCCAGCAGTTCCGCGCCGGTGCGCGGCGCGTGATTGAATTCGATCGCCAACTGCTGCGCGTCGCGCGACGTCTTCGCCGCACGCAGGCCGCGCAGGCGACCGATCAGCGCGCGAAGGCCCACGTTTGCGACGGTGCAAAGTCATCCGAGTCCGCGCTCCACTCCTGACGGGTCACTGACACCTGCGCGGCATCCCACGCAATCTCGTGAAAACAGACGGGGCGGCCGCCGCGAGAGCGGCTGGAGATGGTGTTCACCTGCGACACCACATAACGACGCCCGCCGCCCACCACCTGCTCCACCTGCGACTCGTGGTCGTGGCCGCACAGCACAACTTCGCAGCCGACGGCGGCAACATCATCGAGACCGCCCTCGCGCGACACGAGCCCCCAACGGTTCGAGAGCTTCCCGCGCAGCACGTTGTGGTGCACCATCAGCACGCGCAGATCAGTCGCCGGCGCCGGCGCCAGCTCGCGCGTCGCCCGCGCGAGCTGCGCCGGACGCATCGCCCCCACGATCGACAGATCGCGCAGGCGTGTCGTCAGCGTAAACCATTGAATGCCGTGCGACGTGTTGATGCTCGCTACCATCAACCCGGGCGTGCGCAGCGTCGGCTCGAGTTCGGCGCTGATCCACTTCCGATAACCCCCGTACATCGCACCCTTCACTCCAAACCCCAACGGACACCACCACCAGGCGACATCATGGTTGCCGGGAATCACCACCGTCGGTGCCGCCGCCCGCGCTTTCTCCATGAACGCCCGCGCCTTCACGAATTGCCCGCGCATGTTCCGCTGCGTCAGGTCGCCCGAGATGGCGATGACATCCCACCGCCGCTCGGCAAATCGCCGCTCCACAGCGGCCACGGCCGACGGCACCTCGGGGTGGCCGAAGTGGATGTCACCGAGGTGGACGAGCATCGGCACCTACAGCCTGGCGATCACCGCGTCGGTGTACTGCTCCGTCGTCGCCGTTCCGCCAAGGTCGCGCGTCAGCTGCTTCCGTTCGCGGAGCACTGTCTCGATGGCGGTCTGGATGCGCTGCGCCAGCGCGTCCTGCCCCATGTGATCGAGCATCTGGCACGCCGCCAGCATCACCGCCGTCGGATTGGCGACGCCCTTGCCGGCGATGTCGGGCGCCGTGCCGTGCACCGCCTCGAAGATGCCGACATCGGTCCCGATATTCGCGCCCGGCGTCACGCCGAGCCCGCCGACCAGCCCCGACGTGAGATCGGAGAGAATGTCGCCGAACAGGTTGGTCGTCACGATCACGTCGTACCGCTCGGGACGCATCACCAACTCCATTGCGCATGCGTCCACGATCCGTTCTTCAATCGCGATGCGCCCCGCGTACTCTGCCGCGACCTGCCGCCCCACTTCGAGGAACAGCCCCTGCGAGTACTTCAGGATATTCGCCTTGTGCACCATGGTCACCTTCTTGCGACCATGCTTGATGGCGTACTCGCACGCATACCGATGAATGCGCTCGGCGCCGTAACGCGTCACCACCGCGATGGACTGCGCGGCCGCGTGCTCATCGCCGCCCACCTTGATGTAGTTCTCGACGCCGATGTAGAGCCCCTCGGTGTTCTCACGCACGAGCACGATGTCCACACCCTCGAAGCGCAGCCCCGGCAGGACGCTCTTGGCCGGGCGCACGTTGGCGTACAGGTCGAACGTCTTGCGCAGGGCGACATTGATGGAGCGGAAGCCCTTCCCTAGGGCGGTCTCGAGCGGCCCCTTAAGCGCGAGCTTTGTGCGGCGAATCGAGGCGAGCGTGGCCTCGGGAAGCGGGTCGTTGACCGCAGTGACGGCGGCCGCGCCAGCCAGCTGCGGATCCCACGTGATGTCGGCGCCGGCTGCGTCGAGCAGGCGGACGGTCGCCTCGGTGATGCTCGGGCCGATACCGTCGCCAGGAATGAGGGTTACTGGCGTGCTCATCTGAAACTCCCTTTACATAAGAACGAATTCACGGGGCGACGACGAGGTCGGCCACCCGCGTGGCAAGCTGCTGCAGCAACGCCGGCGAGTACACCGCGGCACGCTCGCTCGGCAGGTCCGCCTGCCAGAGGACAGTGTTCAGTCGCGCATCCACCAGCAGCAGGCGCACGGCCAGGTAGCCGCCGTCATTCCCCCCTTCGGCGCGCAGCTCCACCGGCATTAGCAGGTACCGCGCATCGTGCAGCGCCACTACGCGCCGCAGGTTGCTGGCCAGCGGATCAACGATCACCGGCTTCTTGGCGTTCACCCCGTTTCGCACGGGATACGCGCCGAGGTTGCGCGGGTCGGCCGTGTACATCGCGTTGCGCTTGGCGGTGCGCTGGACGTCGGCCGGTGTGGCCCACATTCCCTTGAGCCCGTGCTCCTCGAGCTGCTCCGAGAGCAGGCTGTCGAAGGCCGCGCGAATCGCCGGGCTCGGCTGATTCGCAAATCCGCCCGCGTCGGCCTTGTAGAACTGCACCGGCACCACCGCCACTTTCACCGACGAGTACTGCGCCAGAGGAGCGATCTGCGGCGCCGGTTGCTGCACCGGTTGCTGCACCGGTTGCTTTGCCGGTTGCTGCGCCGGAAGCGCGGCGGCGGCGGTCACAATCAGGAGCAGGAGACGGCGCATTTCGACCCCGGGTAGGTGGACCAATGAAAGGTAGACATTGCACCACCCCCCGCGCGATGCCCATCTTCTCCCGTCGCCTTAATCCGCCTTCACCGGGCCGATCATGCCACGCTGGGCATCCGTACTCCTCTGGACCGTCATTGCCGCTGCCGGCGCGGGCGCGCTCGGCTACCTCGCCCTGACCCGGGGAGAGCAGGTCAACGCCGCCTGGTTGCTGACCGCCGCCGTCTGCAGCTACCTGGTCGGATACCGCTTCTACAGCCGCATCATCGCGGCCAAGATCTTCGCCCTCGACGCCAACCGGGCCACCCCGGCCGAGCGGCTGCAGGACGGGCGGGATTTCGTGCCGACGAACAAGTGGATCGTCTTCGGCCACCACTTCGCGGCCATTGCCGGCCCGGGCCCGCTGGTGGGCCCGACGCTTGCGGCGCAGTTCGGCTATCTCCCCGGCGCCCTCTGGATCATCGTCGGCGTAGTGCTGGGAGGCGCGGTCCAGGACTTTGTCATCCTCGCCGCCTCGATACGTCGCGACGGCAAGTCGCTCGGACGTATCGCCCGCGACGAGATCGGCCCGGTGGCCGGCGCCACGGCACTCGTCGCCGTGCTCGGCATCATGATCATCCTCATATCGGTGCTTGCGCTCGTCGTGGTGAAGGCGCTGCAGCAGAGCCCGTGGGGAACGGTCACCATCGGCCTGACGATTCCCATCGCGATGCTGATGGGCGTGTATCTCCAATTCATCCGCCCCGGGCGCGTGCTTGAGACGACTGCCATCGGCATCGTCCTGCTTATCGTCGCGCTCTACGCGGGACGCTGGGTGGCGCAGGACCCGACGCTCGCTCCGATCTTCACGCTCACCGGCCCGCAGCTGGCCAAGTGGATCATCGGCTACGGTATCGCGGCGTCCATCTTGCCGGTCTGGCTGCTGCTCGCACCGCGTGACTACCTGTCGGCCTTCGTGAAGATCGGCGTTGTCCTCGCGCTCGCGGTCGGCATCGTGATTGTGCTGCCGCCGCTGCAGATGCCGGCGCTCACACGGTTCATTGACGGCACCGGACCTGTGTTCGCGGGCAAGCTCTTCCCGTTCGTCTTCATCACCATCGCCTGCGGCTCCATCTCGGGCTTCCACTCGCTCATCGCGTCGGGGACGACGCCCAAGTTGCTCCAGAACGAGAGCGACGCGCGCTTCATCGGCTACGGCGCCATGCTCACCGAGTCGCTGGTCGCCATCATGGCGCTCATCGCTGCGTGCGTGCTGACACCGGGCGTCTATTTCGCCATCAACGCCCCGGCGAGCATCATCGGCACCACGGCTGAGAGCGCGGCAGAGGTGATTCGCACGTGGGGATTCGTGCTCGACCCCGCGCAGTTGCACCAGCTCGCGGCGAACGTGCAGGAGCAGACGCTGCTCTCCCGCACCGGCGGCGCGCCGTCACTCGCCGTCGGCATGGCGATGCTCTTCTCCAACGTGCTCGGTGGCACCTCGGCGATGGCGCTCTGGTACCACTTTGCGCTGATGTTCGAGGCGCTCTTCATTCTCACCACGGTGGACGCCGGCACGCGGGTGGGGCGCTTCATGCTGCAGGACATCCTGCGGCACATCTGGGCGCCGCTCGGTCGCACGGGGTGGTATCCGGCGGTCGTGATTTCGAGCACGCTGTTCGTGGCGATGTGGGGCTACTTCCTGTATCAGGGCGTCACCGATCCGTTGGGCGGCATCAACTCGCTCTGGCCACTGTTCGGCATCGCCAATCAGCTGCTCGCCGCGGTGGCGCTGTGCGTGGGTACGACGGTGATCATCAAGATGGGAAAAGCGCGCTACGCATGGATGACCATCCTGCCGCTTGTCTGGCTCGCCATCGTGACGATGAGCGCCGGCGCGGCCAAGGTCTGGTCGAGCGATCCGAAGCTCGGCTTCCTGTCGCACGCGCGCTTCGTCGAGACGCAGCTGGCGGCCGGGACAATGCCCACCGGGGCGAAGACGGCGGCGGACGTGGCGCGCATGGCCTTCAACGACCGGCTCGACGCGGGCGTCGCGCTCTTCTTCATGGCGTCGGTCATCGTGATCCTCGCCGCGTCCATCTACGAGTGGGTGCGCGTGCGTCAGGGGACGGCGACGCCGTCGAGTGAAGTGCCGTTCCAGACGAGGGTGGCGGCTTAGGCCACCGCCCTCGCCGCGTCAAGCAGGTCCCCAAGCACCGCGCTCGCTGTCGCGTTGCCGCCGGCGCCGCGTCCCTGCAGGCGCAGCACGCCCAGTGAATCGCTGTCGATGTGCACCGCGTTCTCCTCGTCGCGGACGCGCGCAAAGGCATGATCCGCCGGCACGATCACGGGCCGCACCCACGCGCGCACGGCGCCGTCCTCGCCGCGCACCCCACCCGCGAGGTACTTGAGTACGCCGTTGCGCTGCGACGCTTGGCGCGCCAACTGCTCGGGGTTCTGCGGGAGCGGTTCCACGAGCACCTGCTGCTCGGACGGATCAACGCCCCACGCGAGCCAGGCGAGGATGCGGATCTTGTCGGCCGCATCCAGCCCCTGCAGGTCACGCGAGGGATCGGCCTCGGCGAAGCCCTTGGCCTGCGCATCGGCCAGCGCGTCAGCATAGCCCACACCGTCGGAGAGCGCGGTGAGCAGGAAGTTCGTCGTGCCGTTCAGGATGCCGGTGATGGTGCGCACACCGTGACCGCCGAGGTCTCCGCGCAGCGTGCGCACCACGGGCACGCCGCCGCCCACCGCCGCCTCAAAGTTCAGCGAGCTGCCGTGCGCATCCGCCTGCCGCTGCAGTGCCGGGCCATGCGTGGCAATCAGCGCCTTGTTGGCCGTCACCACCTGTCGCCCGGCAGCGAGCGCGCCACGCACCACGCGCTCGGCGGGGTCGAAGCCGCCGATCACTTCCACCACCACGTCGGCGTCCGCCTGCAGGAACTCGTCGACTGAAGTGGTGAGCAGTTGACGTGGAATCGTGATGCCGCGGTCCTTGGCAGGATCGCGCACGAGAATGCGCTCCAGTTCAAAGCGCACCCCGTGGCGTGCCTCAAACTGCCCCTGCTGCCGGCGGATGAGCGTCACGAGCGACGCTCCCACTGTACCGCATCCGGCCAGGGCAACGCGGACCACGCGAGGCGCGCGGGACGCGTGCGTGAGTGACTTGCGCCCTACGGCGCGTTCAGCAGCGACGGCAGTCATGCGACATCTCTCCGTGAATCAGCGCGCGCGGCGGCTTCCAGCGCCTCGCGCAGGATGGTGCCCACCTGCTCGTGCTCAAGCAGGAAGGCATCGTGCCCAAAATGCGATTGGATCTCCCGATACTCGGCGCCGGCCAGTTCGGCCCACTGCCGCACCACGTCTGCCGAGTAGAGTTGGTCGCCGGGAACGCCGACGGCATACACCGTCCCCGCAAGCGAGCGCAGCGCGTGCGCCAGTCCACCGCGGCCGCGGCCGAGGTCGTGCGCATCCATGGTGTCGAGCAGCGTGCGGTAAGTCGCCGCGTCGAATCGCACCTCGAGCTTTCGCCCCTGATGCGCGAGGTAGCTCTGCACGTTGAAGCGGCCGTCGGGGTTGAGCGTGCGTCCGAACCGCGCCTCGAATTCACGTTCACTGCGGAACGCGATCATCGAGATCTGGCGAGCAATCGCCAACCCTGCGTTGCCCGCCGCGTCGAGGCAGGCGCGCTGCACGGCGTTCCACGCAATGGCGTGCGCGGTGTGTGCCGCCGGCGCGGCCAATGCGACCGTGGCGCGCGTGCGACCGCTGAACGTGGCGTTCCACTCGAGCGCCACCATGCCACCGAGCGATCCACCGGTAACGAGCGCCACGTTGGTGACGCCCAGCGACTCCACGAGGAGCGCGACGAAGCGCGCCTGGTCGCGCGGGGTGACGGCCGGGAACCGTCCATCCGGATGATCGGATGGACCGCTCGAGCCGTAACAGGAGCCCAACAGGTTCGGCACGCAGACCGCGTATTTGTCCGTGTCGAGCGCCAGCCCCGGTCCGATGACATGCTTCCACCAGTCGCCCGCGGCGTCGGGCGTGCCGGTGAGCGCGTGGAAGACGACCACGAGATTGTCCCGCGCCGCGTTCAACTCGCCGTCGAGGTGATACGCCTGGCGCAGCGCATACAGCACCTCGCCCGACTCGAAGGTGAAGGTTGGCACCGTGAAAGTGCGCAGCGTGCGGACGGTCGTGCTCACGCCGCCTCCGCCGCGCCGCGCCGCAGGGCCTGGTCAAGGTCGCGAAGAAGGTCCTCGACGTCCTCGATCCCCACCGACAGGCGGACCAGGTCAGCCGTGACGCCGGCCGCCGCGCGCTCGACGTCGCTGAGCTGCTCATGCGTCGTCGTCCACGGGTGGATGATCAGGCTCTTGGCGTCGCCGACGTTGGCGAGCAGCGAGAAGAGCTTGGTGGCTGACGCCACGCGGCTCGCGGCGGCGGCACCGCCGCGCACACCAAAGGTGAGCACGCCGCCGAAGCCGCCATCGAGGTAGCGCCTGGCACGCGCGTGCGTCGGGTGGTTGGCGAGCCCCGGGTAGCTGACCCACGTCACCAGTTCATGATCGGCGAGGAACTGCGCGACCTTGAGCGCGTTCGCGCAGTGCCGCTCGATGCGCAGGTGCAGCGTCTCCAACCCCTGCAGGAAGAGGAACGAGCTGAACGGCGAAAGGGCGGCGCCGATGTCGCGCAGCAGCGTCACGCGCAGGCGGATGGCATAGGCAACGTTGGCGCCGCCAAGGTTGCCGAAGGTCTCCGCGAACTTCAGGCCGTGGTAGGCGGCGTCCGGATCCTGGTAGAACGCCTTGAAGCGCGGTGCGCTCCCCCAGTCAAAAGTGCCGCCGTCCACGACGATGCCGCCAATGGACGTGCCGTGGCCGCCGATCCACTTGGTGGCCGAGTGCAGCACGATGTCGGCGCCATGCTCGATGGGGCGGCAGAGGATGGGCGTCGCGAAGGTGTTGTCCACGACGAGCGGCAGGCCGTTGGCGTGCGCCACGTCGGCGATGGCGCGGAAGTCCGGGACGTCGAGGCGCGGGTTACCGAGCGTCTCCACGTAGATGGCGCGCGTGTTGTCGTCGATGGCAGCGCGCACTTCGTCGAGGTTGTGGATGTCCACGAACTTCGTGGTAATGCCCAGGCGGGGGAGCGTGTGCGCGAGCAGGGCCACCGTGCCGCCGTAGAGCGCCTTGGACGCCACGATGTTCTCACCGGCCTGCGCGAGATTGAGGATGGCGAGCGTCTGCGCCGCCTGGCCGCTGGAGGTAGCCACGGCCGCCACGCCGCCCTCGAGCGCGGCCACGCGCTTCTCGAAGACGTCATTGGTGGGGTTCATGATGCGCGAGTAGATGTTGCCGAACTTGCGGAGCGCGAACAGGTCGGCGGCATGCTCCGCGTTGTCGAAGACGAACGACGACGTCGCGTAGATCGGGACGGCGCGGGCGTTGGTGGCGGAGTCGGCCGATTCCTGGGCGGCGTGGACGGCGAGGGTGCCGAGGCCAAGGGCGGGTGTTTGGCTGATTTCTTCGTGGGCGACGGTGGCCATGGTCGGTATCCTGAGGACGGGGAGGCGTGCAGGGGTTTGGAATGAGCGAGGAGTGGAGCGATGGGGAGGGGAGAGGAGAGGAGGCCAAGCAAAACGGCCCTCTCCGTTTCGGGAGAAGGCCGGGTGAGTGTCGCGACGATCGTCGCTTATCTCGCTGGTGGCGCCTCGCTGCGCGCCTCCGCCCGGCCGGCTCCCATAAAGGGAAGACGGCACATGAGCATGGCCATGCACATCGGGGCAGAGTGGTTGTTGTGGAGGCGCATCTGGATCATTCGCTCGTCTGTTGTCTTTCTGTTGTTTCTCTGTTGTCTCTCTGTTGTCTCTCTGACACAGAGCCAAAAAAAATACCCGCAGCAAATTGGCCGCGGGGCTAGTTCGCTTTTTAGCTCTTGTTTAACGAGGCAGCAATACGCGGCAAATGACCTCGGGGCACTTCGATTGTGGAGTGTAGGCTAATGGCGGCGGCAGGGACCGTCAAGGGGGGACCAGCGTCCCGCCCGCTCAAGCCGTACAATTCCGAATCGGAACCTCACCCCGGAGCTCGCGTCATGCGTCGCGTCTTCTTCGCCGTTGCCCTCTGTGCCGCGCCAGTCGCAGCGCAGCAGCCCGCCTTCGATTTCAGCATCGCCAATATGATGCGCGGCCCGGAACTGTATGGTCGCGAACCCTCCGACGTGCGATGGACACCGGACGGGCAGTGGATCTACTTCCAGTGGCTCCCCGCTGGCAGCGGCTGGAAGGAGACACTGAAGCCGTACCGCGTGCGCGCCCAAGCGGGAGCGAAGCCCGAACGCATCACCGACGCGCAGACCGACTCCGTCGCACCGTTGCTCGCCGACGGACCGCTTTCGTCGGACCGCGCGCGGCGAGCCGTCAGTGTGCGCGGCGACCTGTTTGTCGTGGATCTCAAGAAGTCCGCCGCGCGGCGGCTCACCGAGACCGTCGCGTTCGAAAGCAATCCGCGCTTCTCGCCCGATGGCCAGCGCGTGGTTTTCGTGCGCGACGGCAACGCATGGAGCATCGAGCTGGCCACCGGCTTCACGCGCCAACTCACCGACATTCGCGCCGCGGACGCGGTTCCGGGCGGCGCGCCCGCTGCCGCCGGTCGCGGCGGCCAAGGTGGACAGGGCGGCCAAGGCGGCGCGCGAGGCGGCTCGGCTCGTACTGCCACGAATACCCAGCGCGGCGCGCTCGAGCGCGACCAGCGCGTCCTGTTCGAGGTCGTGCGCGACCAGCTCGCGACCGATTCGGTGCGACGCGCCGAATCAGCGGCGCGCGACTCGTCCGGCATTCGCCCCATCACGCTCGGCCCCGGCGAGCGCCTCGCCCAGCTCTCGATAAGCCCCGCCGGTACAGCCGTGTTGTTCACGACCACCACGGCCGCTGCCGACGCGCGCAACGGCATCGTCCCGAACTACGTGACGTCGTCGGGCTACACCGAGGACATTCCCAACCGCACCAAGGTCGGTGACGCCCAGCCGCGCACGCGTCTCGGGTATCAACTGCTCCCGCGCGGCGAGGTGAAATGGCTGCGCTCCATCGACAGCGACTCACTCATCGCCAATTCGCAGGTCGTCGCGTGGAATGAGGCAGGGACGACGGCGCTCGTCATCGGCTCGGCGAGCAACTTCAAGACCCGGCAGCTCTCCACACTGGATGCAGCCACCGGCGCACTGAAGGTGATCAACGTCATGCGCGACAGCGCCTGGGTGGGCGGGCCGTGCTCGTTCGGCTGCACCGGCTTCTACGACAACGACCAGCGCATCTACTTCGCGGACGAGTCCACCGGGTGGGCCCAGCTCTACTCCACCGCCGCGGACGGCAGCGACCGCCGCGCGCTGACGACGGGGCAGTTCGAGGTCTACGACGTCGCGCTGTCCGCTGATCACAAGCACTTCCTTTTCCACTCGAGCGAAGTCTCCGCCTTCGACCGCGACTTCTACCGCATGCCCATTGCCGGTGGCGCCCGACAGAAACTCACGACGGGGGCCGGCGGCCACAGTGCCGTGCCGTCGCCCGACGAGAAGCTCCTCGCCGACGTCTACTCCACCACGCTGCGCTCGCCCGACCTCTTCCTCACGGGCGCGTGCCCACCGGCGGCGATGTGCAAGATGGCACCGCCGAGCCAGCTCACCGTGTCGCAGACCGCCGACTGGCTGGCGTTCAAGTGGATCGACCCGGCGATCGTGAATATCCCGGCGTCGGACGGCGTGCAGGTGCCGGCGCACATCTACCGCCCCGAGGACATTGGCGCCAAGCCCAACGGCGCCGCGGTCATCTTTGTGCATGGCGCCGGCTATCTCCACAACGTCGGGCATTTCTGGAGCCAGTACCCGCGCGAGTTCATGTTCAACAACTACCTCGCGTCCAAGGGCTACGTGGTGCTCGACCTCGACTATCGCGCGAGCGCCGGGTACGGACGCGACTGGCGCACCGCCATCTACCGCTTCATGGGTGGGCGCGACCTGCAGGACCAGGTGGATGCCTCGCGCTACCTCGCGCAGACCTTCGGCATCAACCCCGAACGCGTCGGGATGTACGGCGGATCGTATGGTGGCTTCATGACGCTGATGGCGCTGTTCACCGAGCCCAGGCACTTCGGCGCCGGCGCGGCGCTCCGCTCGGTCACTGACTGGGCGCATTACAACCACGGCTACACGGGATCCATACTCAATCTTCCGCAGAACGACTCGCTCGCGTATCATCGCTCGTCGCCCATCTTCCACGCGGAAGGACTCGAAGATCCGCTGCTGATGCCGCACGGGATGGTGGACACCAACGTCAACTTCCAGGACATCGTGCGGCTGACCCAGCGCCTGATCGAGCTCGGCAAGACCGGATGGGAGCTCGCGGTCTATCCGGTGGAGAACCACGGGTTCGTGCGCCCTGCCAGCTGGACCGACGAGTACACGCGCATATTCGACCTGTACGAGCGCACCATTGGCCCCAAGGGGAGCAAGGCACGACCGTGACCGATCACGCTGCTTCGCTGCCATCCAACGCTGCAGGCGCCGCTGACGCCACAGGCGTCGCCGACGCCCCGAGCGTCGCGCGGCGCGTGGCGGCCGTGATCCGTCGCATCATCGGCGTGCCGGACTATGACGCGTACGTGGCGCACGTGCGCGCGCACCATCCGGGGCAGGACGTGCTTAGCGAGCGCGATTTTCATCGGGAGCAGCTGGCGGCGAGGTACTCCCGGCCCGGGAGCAGGTGCTGCTGACGGACGAATTTGGATTGGGAGCTCGGATTCGCATCTGGGATTTGGATTAGCGATGAGGATTTGTGATCTGGATCGCGATCCCAATCACCAATCCCAATCGCAAATCCAAATCACCAATCCCAATCCGAGCTCCCACTCAATAATCAGTTTCCCGCAGCTCGCTTCGGCCGCACCAGCACCAATCCGACCGCTGCGAGGCACGCACTCGCCGCCCCGACCATGAAGGCGAACCCGCTTCCCTTCCAGTCCCACATCAGTCCAAACGCCACGGACGCCGGAAGCACCGCCGCGCCGATGACGCCGTTGTACCAGCCGAACGCGATGCCGCGCCGTGTCGCGGGGACGAGGTCGGCCACCAGCGCGCGCTCTACGCCCTCGGTGAGTCCGAAGAATAGCCCGTAGGCGAGGAAAAGCGCCCAGGCGTGCCACGTATCCGTCGCAAAGGCGAAGCCCAAGTAGACGAGCGCGTACCAAAGCCAGCCGACGGCGATCATCGTGCGCCGCCCGACCCGGTCGGACCACGCGCCCGCCGGAATGCTCGTCGCCGACTTCACGACATGCAGCGCCGCCCAGAGGATCGGAAGCAGCGCCGCCGTGACGCCGAGCTCTGATGCCTTCAGCAGGAGGAACGCGTCAGTCGAATTGCCTAGCGTGAACAACACGAGCACCGCGAGATAGCGCCAGAAGTTGCCGCCGAGTGGAGCGGTGGAAGCGGCGTCAGTGCGGGCCGCAGCGGTCGCCTTCGCGTCTGTCGTCGGCGGCGAGATCCCCACCGTCGCCCGTCTTCCGTCTCCCGCATCCCGTCTCCCGTCAGCCTCCCTGACGCCAAACACGGCAACGAGCACCGCAAGAGCCCCAGGAATCGCGGCCAGCAGGAATACCGTCCGCACCGATACTCCCACCCACTGCAGCAGCACAAACGCCATGAGCGGCCCGACGAACGCCCCCGCGTGATCGGCCGCGCGCTGCGCGCCGAAGGCGCGTCCGCGCTCGTTGCTCGCCACCGAGTCGGCAATCATCGCGTCGCGCGGGGCTCCCCGAATTCCCTTCCCCATCCGGTCGCCCACGCGAATGGCGAGCACCTGCCACGTCGCGCCGGCCACCGCCACCAGCGGCCGCAGCACCGCTGCAAGCGTGTACCCGGCGACGATCAGCGGCTTGCGCCGCTTCACGCGGTCCGACCACCAGCCGCTCGCCAGCTTGAGCAGCGACGCCGTCGCGTCGGCCGCGCCCTCGATGATGCCCACCCACGCGGCGCTCGCGCCCAGCGTCGCCGTCAGGAACGCCGGCAGCAACGGATAGATCATCTCGCTCGACGCGTCGGTGAAGAAGCTCACTGCGGCGAGCGCCTTGACCGTGCGCGGCAGCCGCGCGCGCGGGGAGGTGCTCATGCGATTCCCCTCCACGCGCCCGAAGACGGCGTCATCACGCGCGCGGTCTCGTGGTGCGCGGCGCCCCTGCCGGGCACTGCCGCAAACGCCTTCATCCACGACTCCGCCACGCCATGCGCATCACCCTCCGCGACAAGCGCCCACACCGCGCCGCCAAACCCGGCGCCGAACGCCGTCGCCGCCACCGCGCCGTGCTCCCGGGCGTGCGCCGCCAGCCAGCTCGTCTGAGGCACCTGATTCTGCAGCGCCTGCTCCGCCATCTCCTGCGATCGGGCCATCAGCGTCGCGGCGGCCGGTGCGTCGGCCCGAGCAACGGCATCCACCATGCCCGGCACGATCACTTCCGTCTCTTCGCGATATTGCCGCACACGGCCCCGTAGGTATTCGGCGTCGATCGTCTCACTCGCCGCCCGTTCCGCCAGCGACAGCGCGTGATCGAACGCACCCGGCGCCGAGCCCAGCACATCGGCCAGCGTGGTGTCGCTGCGTCCGGTGTCGGCGTTCCATTCCGTCACCAGCGCGCGCACCGAATCGGCGACGCGGTTGTACGCGTGCATGGCGTTGCCGGTCTTCGTCGCCCGCACCCCGCTTGTGGCCACAACGATGCGCCAGTCCTGTGGCCATGCGACCCGCTGCACCACGCGACCGGGGAGGTACGTGTAGGCGCCCACCATGCGTTCGCGCGACGCGCAGATGGCGATGTGGTCCTGCGCGCCGCCGCGCGTGCCCACGCCGGTGTCGCCCGCAAACGGCCCCCACGCCGCGCCGCTCTCCATCGCCGCAGAATACTGCGCGAACGCCAGTTCGTCACTGGCGACCGGCATCCACTCAGGCGACTCCCAGAGCGCGTTCGCATCGAACACGGCCATCGCGAGCGTCACCACGAACGCACTCGAGCTGCTCATCCCCATCGAGGTCGGGATCGTGCTGCCCAGCGCGACCTCCACGCCGGTGCGCGCCCGTGAAAAGTCGCGCGCCACACGCCGCGCCACCGCCGCCACGTACACCGACCAGCGCGTCTCCGTCGGCGACGCCTCGGGCGACAGCGCCACTTCCACCGTGGACCTGCTGCGCTGGTCGTGCACGCGGATCAACGGCTCGGCAATGGCCTCCGCCTTCGCGTGCATGTGAAAGGGCGTGGCACACGTGAGTGACGGGCCGCCGGCGTAGTCGGTGTGCTTGCCCACGAGCTCCACGCGCCCCGGGGAGCGATACCGCCAGGTCACGGCGCCACCACGACGCCGCGCAGGTAGTCGCCGATCGTCGCCACGTCGGCGCGCCGCGACAGGTCGAGCACTCCGGCGTGCGTCTTCACCACGCGGAACGTCTCACCCAACTCGCGCGTCGCAATCATCACCGCATCCTGCAGCTCCAGTTCCCCGCGCACGGAAGGCTGCACCTTGCGGCACGCTTCGAAGATGCGCGGCGTGAAGCTCCACAGGTTCATGCTCACCCAATGCTCCGCACGCCGCGCCAGCGGATGGTCCGCTGCCGGCTTCTCAACGATGTCGCGCAGCACGTCTGTAACGTTGATGTCGAGCAGGGCGAACGCCATCACGCGCTCACGATCAATATTGCCGTCGCGCACGAGCGCTTCGCCTTCATACGCCACCAGCCCAGCGCCGCCCAAAGCACACAGCGCCTCGTACGACGCCACCGGGTAGTAGTTGTCGGAGTTGAGCACGAGAAATGGCGCGTCATTCACGTGGCCATCCGCCGCCAGCACCGCATCGGCGGTGCCGCGCGGTTCGGCCTGCACCGCCCAGCGCAGACGCACCCGCTGCGGCGGTGACTGCCGCTCGTAGTACTCGCGCATCGCCGAGTGGTCTGGTGCCACCACCAGTGTGACGTCGCCAATGCCCGCGTCGGCAAGCGCCGACAGGACGAAGTCGAGAAACGGCCGCCCCAGCGTCGGCATCATGCCCTTGTGACCGGCGTCGGCGGCGCGCGCCTGCGCGTCGTCCAACGCCACCGCGGCCTCGGCCCGCCGCATCCGGGAACCGAGGCCGCGCGCAAGGATCACTGCCTGCGTCGTGCGCATGCTCAGGAAGTTACCATCACCTGTCGTGGTCGGGCGTGACCTTCCAGAAGCCCTGCAGCACCTTCACCACGCCATAGCCGCTGAGCACGAAGACGACGGTGAAGACCACCCCCTGGCCGATGTTGCCGTAGAGGTAGCTCCCGGAACCGAACAGCGCGGAGTATACGAAGGCGACGCCGAGCATCCACCCGAGCATCGCTTGCGGCAGGGAGTCGGGCGACGGCCCCACGCCGGCCAACGCCTGCACGTGCTTCCACCCCGGCCCGGCGGGACGCACCAGCTTGAAGAACTTCACGAGCGTCGCGTCGTCCGTCTTCGGCCCGAGAAACGTCGCAGCGATCCACACCACCGTCGTCACGCCGACCGTGGCGAGCAGCGAAATATGATCGGGAATCGGAGTCCCCATGCGGCGCACGATCTCAAACGTCACGGCGGTGAAGAACGACGCACCCATTGCCGCCACCTCGGCCCACGCGTTCACGCGCCACCAATACCACCGGAGCAGGTAGAGCAGGCCGGTGCCGGCACCGATGGAGAGAAGCAGTGTGAAGCCGCGGCTTGCGGTCTCGAGCACAAAGGTGAGCAGGGCGGCCAGAATCATCAGCACCGCCGTCATGAGACGGGCGATCAGCACGTAGTGCTTCTCCGTCGCCTCGGGCTTCACGAAACGGCGGTAGAAGTCATGCACCAGGTAAGACGTACCCCAGTTGAGGTGCGTCGAGAGCGTGGAGACGTACGCGGCGAGCATGCCGGCGATCATCAGGCCGAGGAAGCCGGCCGGCAGGAAGGTCAGCATGGCCGGATAGGCCATGTCGTGCCCAATGAGCCCCTTGTCCACGTACGGGAAGGCGGTGCCGATGTCCGAGAGATTCGGAAAGACGAGGATCGAGCACAACGCAACGATGATCCACGGCCACGAGCGAAGCGCGTAGTGCGCCACATTGAAGAAGAGCGTGCCCACGAGGGCATCCTTCTCACTCTTCGACGCCAGCATGCGCTGGGCGATGTAGCTGCCGCCGCCCGGCTCGGCCCCCGGATACCAGACCGACCACCACTGCACGGTGAGCGGTAGGATCAGCACGGTCAGCGTCATCGTCCAATCGTTGAAATTCGGGAGCAGCGAGATCACGTGCGGATCGAGTCGGGTAAAGAGCCCGTGCAGTCCACCCACTTCCGGACGCTGCAGCGCGAAGTACGCCGCGGCAAACGACCCTGTCATCGCAATCCCGAACTGGATGAAGTCCGTGACGAGCACGCCCCACAATCCCGACGTGGCGGCGAACGCCACGTTGAGCACCGCGCACACCAGCAGCGTCTGCCACATCGGCCAGCCCAGCAGCATGTTGGCAATCTTGGCCGCGGCCAAGTTCACCGTCGCCATGATCACGATGTTGAAGAACAGGCCAAGGTAGATGGCGCGGAATCCGCGCACGAAGGTGGCCGCCTTGCCCGAGTAGCGGATCTCATAGAACTCGAGGTCGGTCAGCACCCCAGAGCGCCGCCACATCCGCGCATAGAACATCACCGTCATCATGCCGGTGAGCAGGAACGACCACCACACCCAGTTGTTCGCCACGCCCTTCTCGCGCACGAGGTTCGTGACGAGGTTCGGGGTGTCGGTGCTGAACGTCGTCGCGACCATCGAGACGCCGATCAGCCACCACGGCGCAGACCGCCCCGAGGTGAAGAACTCCGAGGTGTTCTTTCCGGCCCGCTTCGCCAGCAGGATGGCCGGAAGGAACGAGATGCCGATCGAGATGATGACGATCCACCAATCGAGTGACGTGAGATGCATTGAGGCAGATGGCAGAAGGGAGATGGCAGATGGCAGATCGCGGACGCTAGGACTACACCTTCCAGTTGCCGCGTGTGAAGTCGGGGAACTTCACCGGCGCGCTCCCCTTGGCCACGCTGATCTCGCTGAGCGGGAACGGTGCGCTCCACGCCGCGGAATCGTAGACATCAATGTCAGGCACCAGCCCCTCGCGCAGGCACTCCACCATGCGCCAGGCCATGATGTAGTCCATGCCGCCGTGGCCGCTGCCGCGCGCCGCCTCGCCGAGCTTGGTCCAGAGCGGATCCTCGAACTTCGCCTTCCAGCTGTCGATGGAGCCCCAGCGCTCGCCGCCGGCCTGTCCCTCGACGTAGATGCGCGCCGGGTAATCCTCAAAGAGCCCCTTCGTCCCCTGCAACGCATTGAGGCGCGAATACGGGCGCGGATTCGACACGTCGTGCTGCAGCAGGATCGTGCGTCCCTGTGCGGTCTTGATGAGCGACGAGTTCAGGTCGCCCGTGACGTACTTCTCCTGCCACTTGGGGTTCGTCTTGTCCTTCACCGTCTCTTCACGATAGAGCGTGAGCCCGCGCTCCTCGGTGCTCATCGAGACCATGTATTCGAACTTGTCGCCCTTGTGGATGTCGAGATACCAGGAGACGGGGCCGAGTCCGTGCGTCGGGTACAGGTTGGCGTTGTTGGTGGTGTGCCACCGGCGTCGCCAGAGTCCTTCATCGCGATCTTCAAACACGATGCCGCGCAGGTCGTGCAGGTAGGCCGCCGCGCCGTGCAGGGGCTCGCCGAACACCCCCGCGTGCACCATGCGGTTCACCAGCATCTCGTTGTAGCCGTAGTTGCAGTTCTCGAGTTGCAGGCAGTGGCGGCGGTACTTCTCGCTCGCGTCCACCAGGTCCCACAGCTCCTTGAGCGTCATGCCGAACGGGCACTCGCTGGAGACGTGCTTGCCCGCCTTCAGCGCGGCCAGCATCACGGGCACGTGCCATTCCCACGGCGTCGCCGTGTGGATGAAGTCGATGTCGTCGCGCTGCACCAACTGCTCGAAGGCGCGATCGCCGTCGGTACAGAGCGCCGGTACCGGCTGTCCCGCGTCGGTCACCATCTTGGCGGCCCGCTGCGCCTTGTCGGGCACGTTGTCGCAGAGCGCGGTGATCTTCACGCCCGGACAGCCGAGGAAGTCGTGCAGTACCGAGCGCCCGCGCAGCCCCGTGCCGACGATGGCGATGCGCACCGTCTCGTGTCGCTCGAACGGCACGCCCTTCATGGTCTTGGCTCCCGCCGGCGCCGGCGGTGCCAGATCGGGATGAGAACCCGCCGTCACCGACTCGGCGACGGCCGGGAATCCGGCGCCCGAGGCGCCAAGGGCCACCCCGGCGAGGGCGGCGGATTTCAGCAGGTCGCGGCGGCTCAGGCCGGCGCGATCGTCAGATGCGTTCGACACGGCGATCTCCCACACTCAGGACTCGAAAAAAGTACCCGTGCGCGCGCGAGACCGCGAGAGAGACGCCCCGCCGGCCAGATGGCCAGCGGGGCGTCGCGTGCATCGAGAAGCCGTGATCAGCCGCCGGGCGGAACCCGCGGCTTCGCGGTGCGGCCGCCATCGCCGCCGCTGCTCCCTGTGGAGCCTGATGACGAGGACGAGCCAGAGGATGAGCCGGTCGATGAACCGCTGCTCGGGGCAGCATCGCGCGACGTGCCCGACGACTGCGGCCTGACCGAGGTCGCCGGCGTCCCGCCACCGCTGCCGCGACGCGTGTAGCCCGCTCCCTTCACCGCCTGTCCACGCGGATCACCGGTGTACGTTCCCTGCGGGACGATGATCAATGGACGCGAGCCGTAGTAGTAGCCGCCGTAGCCACTGTAGCCGTACGGGTAGCCATTCCCGTATCCGTAGTAGCCACCATAGCCGTACGCGCCGTACCCGTAGTAACCGGGGTAGCACGGGTCGCCATAGTACCCGTACATCGTCGGCATGAATCCGTAGCCGCAGTCGTACACCGAACCGTAACGGCGCGCGCGGCCATAGTCGGAACCCTCACCGATGGTGCCGCGACGCACGGTGTTCACGCTCTGTCCGGGCTCCGCGTTCCGCCTCACCGCGAACTCCTGCGGGTTCGACAGCGCCACCATCAGGTCGATGACATTCGGAGGCATGCCGGCGTCGGCGATGCGCACCAGTTCCTTGGCATCCAGGTCGAAGCCCTGCTGCAGCTCATTCAGCCATGCCTCGGCCACCGGCGAGTCCACGTGCTTCGTGACGTCGAGCACGGCGTCAGCATCCACGCGGTCGCCCGCGGCCAGCCGCGCATAGCGCGACGCCACGCCCACCTCGGACACGAGAGTGAACGGCTGTGCTTCGCCGCCCACTTCGGTGGCGACGCGCTTGAGCGCAAACGCCGCCGGGCGATACCGCACGACGCTCACGGTCGAGTTCACGCCAACCAGCGCCCCGCGCACCTCGATCCACTCACCTTCGGCCGAGATGCTGAAGATGCTGCTGCTCTTCACGGCGGTCTGGGCGCACCGGACCTCCGACCGCGTCAACAGGCGGCGGCCGTCGGCGGACCAGGCAACCGTCTCCCAACCGGGGCAGCTTTCGATGGTCTTCTGGACGCGCTGGTTGGTGGCGGCGATGAGCTCGCTGCGCAGCAGCTTGCCGTCGGCCATCACGGCCACTTCAACACCGTCGCCGGTTTGCGCCGGCACGACGCAGACCATCCCCTTGGCACCCATCTCGGCGCCCGCCGGGCGCGTTTCTGAGACCTGCGTCCAACAGCCAAGCCACGGCTGCCAGCGCGCATCAGTTACCTGCGCGCGCACGGGAGACGCGGTGACCGCGCCGGCAATCAGCACGGCGCCGATTGCGGCGGCACTGACGTGATGAGACACGAAGTTGCGCATGGCGCGCCCCCTAAAAGCGGTAGGCCAGGCCCACGGTCAACGCGAGCCCGGACAAGTCAATTCGATTGAATCCCGAGAAGTCGCTGCTCAGCCGCGCACTGGCCCAATCATAGCGCGCCTCGCCGACGAGCCCCACACGAGCGCCAAGGGCGTAGTCGGCGCCCACCGCGGTGAAGGCGCTGGGCGACCACGCTTCAGAGTTGAGCTCCGTGCCAAACACGTCGAGTGTCTGGTAGTCCACAAAGTCGCCGGTCTGATGGAACCGGTAATAGGTGATGCCGCCTCCGGCCGCGACATACGGCGCCACGCGCGCTGGCACCCACGCCAGCCGGCTGATGCTCCGGCCCGGCGGCACGAGGTAATACCGGAGTCCTGCGCTGAGCGGCATGCGCCGCAGTGAGGAGGTCTGCGCGATCTCCCGGTCGTTGTTGTCCACCCAGTCGCGGTAGACACTTGGCGTCGTGCGGCTCGCCACACCAATGCCGAACTGGACCGCCAGCTGCGGCTGGACGAAGAACGCAGCGTCCAGCGACCACGAACTGCCGGCGAAATCGCCGCGAGCAATCGTCAACTCGTCGCGCACGAACGAGTACAGGTCGCTGCTCTCCGATGGGCGGGCAAAGCCGCCCCGCACCGTGACGCTCGCCTTCGGCGCGCCAAACATGAACCCGCTACTTCCGCCCGACTGTGCTCCAACCTGGAACGGAACTAACATCGCGCTCGCGCATAGGGCGGCGCTCAACGCCACTCGACCCATCGGCACGGCACTGCTCCTTGGGGGGCTTCGAACCTCCGGAGACATCTAGTGTTCCTCTGCTTTCAATTTACACTCTTTCGATCCGCCGGTTCCACGCGAAAGCAACGCAGGGGGCGAGCCGGCGCTCGGCCGGTCCGCCCCCCTCAACTGCCCCGAACGCTCAGCGCGCTACGGCTTCTTCGGCGGCGCCGCGTGGTCCATCTTCGAGTGGTCCATCCCGTCCATCGGCTTCTTGGCGGCGGGCGCCCTCATTCCCGCCATCATGCAGGGCTGGGCGACGGGCCGGAAGCTGTCGTGCGCCTTGGTAATTGCTGCCTTGAGCGCTTCGTCGTTGCCCTGCCCCTTCGCCAGCGCGCCGATCGCCTTCAGGTCGGCCACCGCCTTCGGCATGCCCTTGCGGGCCGCGGCGTTGTCGCACGACGCCGGCCCCTTGGACGCGAGCCAGGCATCCGCCGCCTTCGTCAACTCGGCGCCCTTGGCGCGCGCCGGCTTCAGGTCGCCCTTGTTCGCGGCCATAGATACCGACATTACGATGCCGTGGAGGGCATCGAGCTCCTTCCATCCCGTCTTCTGGCCCATCATGGCGCCCATGCCCATTCCCATGCCCATCCCCATTCCGCCCTTCGCCTTCATCGCCGCCTGCATGCACGGCTTGCCGACCGTCTCGAAGCCGTCGTGCACCTTCTTGAGCGCGGCCTTAACTGCGGCGTCATTCGCCTTGGTGGCCGCGACGTTCGCGTAGGTCTTGGCGTCAGTGACGATCCCTGGCAGCGCCTTGCGTGCGGCGGCATTGTCGCACGCAGCGGGTCCCTTCGACTTAGCCCACGCCTCGGCGCTCGCCACTAGCGTCGGCGCCAGCGAACGCGCCATCGCGAGGCTGTCTTTCTGCGCTGGATGCCAGACCGACATCAGCAGGGTGTGGAACGCGTCGAGTTCACCCCACCCGCTCTTCATGGCGCCCATCCCCTGCCCCATCCCGGCCATGTCGTGCTTCATGCCCGTATCGTGACTCATCTTGCTCATGTCGCGCTTCATGGCCGTGTCGCCGCCCATCTTGCTCATGTCGTGCTGCATCGCCGGCTTGGCCATCGCCTTCTTCTCCGCCGGCTTCGCCTGCGCCTGCGCCAGCAATACCGTCGGCGCGAAGACCAGCGCCATTCCCATCAGTCGCATCATCCGCATCATCATCCGTCCCAGTTGGTTGAGTCGCCAATCCAAATCGCCAATCCAAATCGCCAAGCCAAATCGCCAAGCCAAATCGCCAATCGAAATCCGCATTCCCAAGCCGAGATCCATATCCCCAATCAGCTTCACGCCCGGCTTCTCACCTCGGAGTCATCCCCAATAGTGACTTCTCCCTTTACCCCCTCCAGCACCACACGGTCCCCCACCAGAGAATTCGACAGTGTGCACCGCGCCAGCATGCTCCTGGCGCCAATGAGCGTGTTGCTCACCGTGCAGCTCAGCAGGCGGGAGCCCGCCAGCACGCAGACGTTTGGGCCAACGGTGGAGCCCGTCAGCACCACGTCGTCCTCGATATAGACCGGGTCGATGATCGTGCAGTCCTCCACATCCCTCGGCCGGCGCGCGAGCCCCTTGCCGAGCATCACGCGGTTGGTGTCGAGCAGGGTGTCGATCTTCCCCGCGTCGTACCAGCCGGCGACGTCGAGCACCTTGAGCTTGGCGCCGTGGTCGATCATGTACTGGAAGGCGTCCGTCAGGTAGTACTCGCCCTGGTTCTGCGGCGACTTCAGGACGTGATCGATGCCTTCGTACAGCAGCTTCCAGTCGCGGATGTAGTAGAGCCCGATGTTGGCCCGCTTCGAGATGGGCGTCTTGGGCTTCTCGACAATCTTGGTCATGTGACCGTTGGCGTCAGTCACCACCACGCCGAAGCGCTGGTAATCCTCCACCTCCTTCGTCCAGATGATGCCGTCGTCGGGGCTCGTCTTGATGACGCCGAGGTCGGCGTCGAAGATCGTGTCCACGAAGATGATCAGCACCGGCTCGCTGACGTGCCCCTTGGCCAGCGCCACCGCCCCCGCCGTGCCGTCCTGCACTTTCTGCTCGATGAAGGTGGCGGGGAGATCGCTGTACGCCGTGCGCGCGTGCGCCTCGACGGCTTCCTTGAGGTGCCCGGTGATGTAGATGACCTCGCTCACGTCGCCGAGCTTGCGCACGTCGTCGAGGACGTAGTCCATCACCGGCTTGCCGCACACCTTGAGCATGGGCTTGGGAACGGTGTGCGTGTGCGGACGCAGCCGCGTCCCTTTCCCGGCCAGCGGAATGATCACTTTCACGGTGCGCTCGTCCCCTCTCGACCGTAGCGGTCGGTCAGTCGTACGACGTCATCCAGGTGCGGCGTGCTCGCCTCGAGCACGTCGCAGTCGGTCACCGCTTCCATCTGGTGGATCACGCCCGGCGTATTGCGGTACGATTCACCCACCGCAAACGGTACGTCCACCAGGCCGCGGCCGTCCTTGAAGTCCACGCGATAGATCATCTCGCCGCGCAGCAGGTGGATGGTCTCGTCCTTCTGGTTGTGGTACTGCACGCTCAGCGCCTGGCCGGCCTTGATGTGCAGCACCTTGCCCACGTACTGCTCGGTGTGGGCCCAGATGATCTCGTGGCCCCAGGGCTTGGGCACGAACTTCACGTCGCTCTTTCCGTCCACGTCAGCTCCTCAGTGGTCGCGCCGTCATCGCGCTTGGTGTCGTCACGCAGGCCGTCACGCATTTGCCGCATCCCGTGCAGTCGGTCCCGATGAACGGCCGGGTCTTGTCGTCCAGGTGAATCGCCGCGTCGCCCACCGGGCAGACGCGCGCGCAGACGCCGCACTCGATACCCTGAAAGGCAAGGCATCGCCGGTCGTCCACGCCAATCACTGCCATCTTCACGTCGAGCCAGCCGCGCGTCGGCGCAAGCAGCGCGCCGGTGGGGCAGGCCGTCACGCACGGCATGTCCGCGCACATCAGGCAGGCGCGGTCGTCCACCTCGAGTACCGGAGTCCCCGCCGCGATGCCGTGCTGCGACGGAAGCATCCGAATGGCCAGCGCTGGGCAGACCACGGCGCACTCCTTGCACCGCGTGCACGCCGCCAGAAAGGCCGGCTCGGCGATGGCCCCCGGCGGCCTGATGAACGACCCTGGGGAGAGGCGGTCCGAGACGGCATCTACGACCTCGCCAAGCAGGCGCGACAGGCCCTGCGAGAAGAAACCGCGCCGGCCGAGGGGGGTGTCTGCCATAACCTTAGAAAAATGCCGGATGGGGAGACGAAAGAACAGAGACCGACTACCGCCTGCCCCCCGTCCATATCGCCACGATCCCGCATGCCCCCTGCTGCGAGGTCCCGACGAGCGGGATCATCTCCGCGGGAGCGTTTGCGGCGCTCGCATAGATCTCGATCGCCGCAACCTCGTTCAGGTTGATGAGTTCATCAATCGGCACGACGCCTTGGGACCTCGGCCCGGCGCTGCGGGCGCCGCGCGGTGGCTCGGGCTGCAACAAACGTCCGTCCAGATAGACCGTCATCCTGCACCGTCCGCGCCCCTGCAGATAAGTCTGCGAATACTGCCCCGGCGTGCGCTCCACCGACACAAAACGCCGCCCCTGGAAGAGGTCGGTCGGGCGCGCGCCCTGTCGCCCCTCGAGTTCCTCCGGCGTGATGAAATCGGCATTGAATGTCCCACGCTGCGCGCGCTGCACGCGGTCGTAGAACCCGGCGAGCTCCAGCGGCGACTTCACCGCGCGCTCCGTCACCGTCACCGCCGCCAGCGTCTGCGCCAGCGACTTCAGCGCCACCTCAAACTCACCGGAGCGCGCACGCCCCACGCGGCCGACGAATGGCGCGTGCCCGATGCGGCGCACCTTCAGACGCAGCGAATCCGGCGCGGCGTCAATAAAGACACGCCCGCTGTCATCAGCCACGCGCCCGCGTCCGCCCTCCACTTCCACGAACGCATGCGCAATCGGCTGCCCGTTGCTGTCGCGCACGCGCACCACAACCCCCTTCGCCGGCACGTCGGCCCGCACACCCGCAAACCGCACGTCCACGCGCGCCGTCGTCTCGTCCTCGGCCATCCGCACGGTCACCTGCGGCGCCTTGCGCGTTCCGTACTGCGCCGAGAGCGTGAGCAGCCGAGCGCTCGGCACGCCGCAAATCGCGAAGGTGCCATCGCGAAGCGACACCGTGCTCAGACCCTGCGTCTGCCACGTGAGCTGCCGACCGCCCGCCGTCGCGTGGTTCTGCTGCCACTCCACGGTGACAATCACGTCGGCGAGCGACGCGCCGCGCTCGTCGAGCACCGTACCGAGCAGCTGCCCCGTCGCACCGCCCGGCATTGCGGGGATGCAGGGCGCGGCAGGAGGCGTCGAGTCCGTCGGCGACTGCGCCACCGCCTTCGTCTCCGGGAGCGGCTCGGTGCGTCCGTTGGTGTACAGCAGGTCCTTGCCGCGCTTGATCCACCAGACTTCGCCACCGCGCACGAACATCCCCGCCACGCGCGGCGGCGCCGGCGGCAGCGACATGCGCGGCATCAGAAGCTCCCACTTGTTCACGAACCAGATGCCGTCGGGCAGACGAGTGAACTCCACCACGCCGCCCGCGTCCACGCGCTGGATGGCGATGGGCAGACCTACGTAGCTGAAGTCCATGCGTCGCAGTTCGTTCGACGCGCGGTCGAGCCAGAGCGTCCCGCTCACGTCCACGAAGTTCCGCTTGATCTGCTGCGGGCGAAACGTGAGGCCAATCCATCCCGCGCGCTCACCCGTCCCGTCGGTGAGCCCCAGGCAATGCGACGCCGCGAACGTCTCCGAGAGCAACACATCCGCGTCCGGCGCCCAGTAGATGAGGGTATTGAAGTCGCGCTCCATGTACCCCACCTTCGCCAGCGAGTCCGGACGCAGGCTCTGGAACGGCTTGACCGTGACCCCTTCCTTGAACTCCAGCTCGAGATCGCCGAGCGGCCGGTTCCCCACCGTGCGCGCCTGGCCGTAGACGCTGAGTCGCGACAGCGGGTCGCCGTCGCCCGATTTCAGCGTCGTGCTCAGCAGCGCCTTGCGCGCCTCCTCAAAGACCGTTGCGACGTTGACCCCCGCCGTTCCCGTCTGACGGCAGGAGGAGTTCGCCTCGGTGGTGACGGTTGCCAGGACGATGGGATCGTTGGGAAGGACCGTGCGCGAATCGCGGCGCGCGCCCGCGGCGAGCGTGAACTCGCCAATCAGCACCGGGCGGTGCCCGATGCGCAGCGCCCGCAAGCGCACCGCGCCCGCGGACACATCAATGGAATAGCGCCCGTTGCCGTTGGTGATCGTGCGTGCGAGCACGCTGTCCTGCGCGCCGCGCGACGCCACGACAATCACGCCCGCCGCCGGCACGCTGTCGGCGCGCAGCAGGGTGCCCTGCAGCGACTGCGCCGCGGCGGACGATGCGCCAAACAGCAGAGTTCCCGCGACAGCGCCGCGCAGAAGCCACACGCGAGCGTCGCGAGAAGTCCTCACCGGCGCGGCCCCGTCCAGATGGCCACCAACCCACAGCCGCCGTGCGACGCCGTGGGAATCAGCTCGGCGGGCGCGTTGGCGATGCTCGGATAGATCTCGATCCCCATGATCGAGCGCCCGTCGACGATCTCGTCGAGAGTTATCAGCGGCGCCCCTTCCGAGGAACTCCTGCCCGCTCGAATCGACAGCGGTACCTCGCTGACATTCGCTTCCTGCGTCGTGTTCTTCACGTACTGTCCATCCACGATGATGTTCATCGGGCAGCGAGCGCGCCCCTGCACGATCGGTTGCCGACGTCCGTTGAAGTTGAACGTCGCGATGCGCGAGTACTGTCGCCCCTGCAGCATGTCCGAGAGGCGCGAGAGGTTGCGCACCTCGAGCTCCTCGGGCGAGATGAACTCGCCGAGCATCGCGCTCTTCTTCACGCGGTCCACGCGATCGTAGAAGCCCGTGCGCGACAGCGGCGTCACCTGCCGCGCGGTCACGCGCACCGTGTCCATGACCGCCGCGAGCGGCTGCATCGTAGCCTCATAGTTGTCGCCACCCGCGCCGCGCTTCGCCCACCCGTCGAACGGCCGGAAGCCGATGCGCTTCACGAGCACCGGCAGCGAGTCGCGCGACGCCATCACCAGTGTCAGCGCGCCGCTCTCGTCGGCGATGCGATACGGCGCGCCATCCACCGAAATCACCGCGTACGGCACCGGCTGCCCGCCCGGCGTCTTCACGCGCACGGTCAGAGACCGCCCCGACTGCGCCTCCGCCGTGACCGCCAGAAGCGTCAACGCCGCAATGATAGCCGTTCGCATCGGAATCCTCCGAGGTCTGTACCCCATTACATGAAGATACGCTCTGACGGCGGACGGCGGACGGCGGACGGCGGACGGCGGACGGCGGACGGCGGACGGCGGACGGCGGACGGCGGACGGCGGACGGCGGACGGCGGACGGCGGACGGCGGACGGCGGACGGCGGACGGCGGCGAAAATAACAAAGGGGCGGCCAAAGGCCGCCCCAGTCAAAATCCCCTCTCCCCCGCACCACACCCTGTTCTCCTCCCCTGCACCACACCCTGCACCCTTCCCCTCAGGGCCCTATCCAAGCATCCGAGCTTTCAAATCCCCGAGTCTCCGCCGCACCGACCCATCCATCACCGTATCTCCCACCCGCACAATCACCCCGCCAAGGATCGCCGCGTTCACCGACACATGCGGCACGACGGTCTTGCCCAGCGCCTTCGACAGTGACGCCACCAGCGCCTCGCGGTCCGCGTCGGTCAACGTGCGCGACACCGTCACCCGCGCGTGCACGCGCCCTTCCTGCGCATCGCGCAGGTTGTTGTACTCCTGCGCGATTTCGCCCAGCGCCATCTGCCGGCCGTTGGTCACGATCTTCTGCACGAACCGCACGAAGAGCGCCGGCGCCTTGTCGGCGAGGGCCTTGCCCAGCACTTCGTTCTTCTTGACCCCGCTCACCTGCGGCGCCGCCAGGAAGCGCTTGAACGTCTCGTCGCGCTCCAGTGTCTCGGCGAGCCCGTTGATGTACGCGCCGTACGTGTCGCGCGCGTTCTCCTTGGTGGCGAGCGTCAGCAGCGCGTCCGCGTAGTTCCGCCCGATCGCAGAGCTGTGCATCAGTTGGTCTCGATGGCCGAGAGGTACTTCTCGACGAGCGCGCGGTTGGAGGCGTCATCGAGGTTCTTCTCAATCACCTTGCCGGCGCCGGCAATCGCCAGTTCCACCGCCTCGCGGCGGAGGGCGGCAATCGCGCCCACCTTCTCGGCTTCGATATCGCGCTTCGCGCGCTCGAGCATGTCGGCCTGCTGCAGCTTGGTCTGCGCGAGGAGGTCGGCGTGCATCTTGTCGGACGTCACGCGGCCGTCGGCGATGATCTTCTGCGCGTCGGCGCGTGCGGCGTCGAGCTGCTTCTTCTGCTCGGCGAGCAGCGCGGACGCGGCGTCACGGTCGGCCTTCGCCTGATCCATGGCCTCGCGCAGCGCCTGCTCACGCCCTTCAACGGCGGCGAGGATCGGCTTGAACGCGAACTTGGAGAGGACGAAGAACAGCACCGCGAAGACCACGAGCGTCCAGAACATCAGGCCGCCCGTCGGCGACAGCAGGCCCTTGGGCGCCTCGCCCTCGCTGGCAAATGCCGGCGCGGCGGTGACGACAAGGAGCAGCAGGGCGCGGGTCAGGAAGGAACGCATGGGTATCAGGAATCAGGGAAAGGTAAGGACGGCCATCCGCACACCCCGGGGCGTGCGGACGGCCACACTGCCTAGAACGTGAACTTGCTCTGGATCAGGAACGTCACAACCACGGCGAACAGCGCGGCGCCTTCGATGAAGGCGGCGAAGATCAGCGCGGCCGTCTGGATCTTGGCGGCGACTTCCGGCTGGCGGGCCATGCCCTCAACGGCCTGACCACCAACGCGGCCGATGCCGAGGCCGGCGCCGATGATGGCGAGACCAGCGCCAATGCCGGCGCCCATCATCGCCCACGCGCCCGTGTACTCCTTGGTGTACTCAGCAGCAGCCTGCAACAGGGGGAACATCATCGAGTAACTCCGAATCTTGAAGTGGTCCAGCATTAGCACCCGCAACGGGTTTCCCCGCCACCATCCGCCCTCGGACCCCGGGGCCCAGCGGACCTCGCCGGAACAACCGTCCGGCTACCATCGGAACTGGTGGGTGACTCCAGCCCCGCCCTAAGAAGTACTGTTGTCTTTCTGTTGTTTCTCTGTTGTCTCTCTGTTGTTTCTCTTCCACCTAGTGTGCTGATTCGCGCACCAATCCGATAAAGACAGAAGACAGTAGAGTAAAGATGAATGCCTGTAGAAAGGCTACCATCAGCTCTAAGAGCATGATCGCCACCGCCATCGCAATCGGCGCCGGCGCAATCACGTAACTCTGGAACGTGAAGATCAGTCCGATGAGCGCGAGCACCACGATGTGCCCCGCCGTCATGTTGGCGAAGAGACGGACGGCGAGCGCGAACGGCTTGGTGAACTTCGACATCAGCTCAACCGGGCTCAAAATCAGCGACAGCGGCACGCGCATGTAGATCGGCATGTCGGTCGGCCAGAAGATGATCGTGTTGATGTAGCCCTTGCCCAGCGCGCGCATGCCGGCCACTTCGATGACGATGAACGTCATGATGGCCAGCGTCGCCGTCACCGAGATGTTGCCGGTGGCCGTGCCCATGTACGGCACGAGGCCGAGCAGGTTGGCGATGAGGATGAAGAAGAAGATCGTCAGCAGGTACGGAACGAAGCCCTCGCCGTGGTGCCCGACGTTGGGGAGGATGACTTCGTTGCGCATGTAGAGAATCATCGATTCGATGGCGCCGGCCACTCCCTTGGGCGGCAGCCCCTGCGCCGCGCGCCGCGTGTGCGACCGCGCCGCGCCGACGAGCAGCATGACAGCGATGGCGGCGGCGATCCAGAGCATTACCACCAGCTTCGTGGGCGACGTGTCGACGTGGAACTTGCCGATCAGCGGCAGCGGAATGTCGAAGCTCGGCCAGCCGGAGGGGAGCGTCACCGCGCGCTGGAAGCCGTGCGCCGGATCAAACCACGGCACCTCGAGGTGCTTTCCGTCGGTGATGTGCGGCGTGATGATGTCGACCGTCTCCGCGGTCTTATGCTCCGCCTCGCTCTGCAAGACCACCGCACCACCGCTCTGCTGCGCCTTCTCCTGCCTCGCGCGGAGCGCCGAATCGAGCGCGTCGGCCGCGGGAGCGGCGGTGGTCGGCGCTGCGTGCTCCTGCGCCACTAGAGGAGCGGCGGCAACAGCGGCAGCGAGCGCGAATGCGATGAATCCAGACTTCATGGCTTGAGAAAGACGGGTTCGATCAGCGTGGAAACGAAGAAGAACGCAGCCAGACTCAGCAGCGCGGGCGCCGGGGGAAACCCCATCAGCCGCGTACCGATCAGCGCGTGCAAGACCAATGTCAGGAACCGCAGCAGCATCCCCGCGCCCCAGCCGGCAATCATGTGCCCCGGCACGATCACGCGGACGAACAGGAAGCCGATGATCTGGATGCCCAGCGCAATGCCCGCCGAAAACCAGACCGCCTGCTGGGCCATCGGGTCCGTCCAGAGCCGCGTGAGCAGCCAGGCCAGTCCGACGATCAGCAGCAGCGCCAACCCCGCAAACGCCAGGGTGCGCTTCACTTCCCCTCCTTGTCCAACCGGTCCTGCGCCTCTTGCCGCCGTTCAAGCGCTTTCAATGAGCGATACATGCTGTAGAAGGCCGCCGTCGCGCCGGTGAAGACTCCGAGGATCATGAACCAGGGCGAAGTGCCGAGCTTGCCGTCCACCCACTGCCCGATGTACAGGAAGAAGAGGATCGACAGCACGAACTGCAGCCCGAGCCCCATGAACTGGGTCGCCGGACCGGACCCGAATGCCCCCTTATTGAGCAGGGACTCGGCACGCTTTCGCGCGTCCTTCGGATCATTCGCCACAGCCTTAAAAAATATCCGATCGTGGAGTCTTTTGCAAGCGAAATTAGGGGGTTTTTGGCTCCCGCGCCGCCACCGGCTCGCCCCCTCCCCCGACCGCCTGAAACAGCGCCACGCTGTCAGACAGCCGCTGCGCCCGGGCGGCGTCCAGCGACTGCCGAACCTGGTGCGCCTGCGCTCGCGCGCCGAGCACCTGTACGTAGCTCGCCGCGCCTAAGGCGTACTGGCGCTCCACCGACGCCAGCGCACCCTGCGCCGCCGCGTCGGCCCCCGCCAGCGCGGCAACGGTCTGGGCGTCGTTGTCCAGCGCGCGCAGCACGTCGGCCACGTTGCGCAGCGCCTCCAGCACCACCCCCTGATAGTTGGCCGCCGCCGCCTCAAAGGCGGCCAGGGCCGCGCGCTTTTCGGCCGGCAGTCCGGGGTTGAGCAGCGGCTGGGTCAGTTGACCGACCAGTGCGTAGATGGCCGACCCCGCGCCGAACAACGCGCCGCTGCTCAACGCCTGCGACCCCAGGCTCGCGCTCAGGTTGAGCTGCGGAAAGAGCTTTGCCACCGCCACCCCGTACTCCGCGTTTGCCGCGCGCAGCAGCGCCTCGGCGGCCTGCACATCCGGACGGCGGCGCACGAGTTCCGACGGGACGACGAGGGGCAGCTCGGACGGCAGCGTGAAGTCTGCCAGGGCGAACGCCGGCAGGCCGCCCGCTCCCGGCTCGCGGCCGGCGAGCACCGCGAGCAGGTGCGCATTCTGTTCGTGCAACTTCCGCTGCGACGGCACGGCAGATCGGCTCTGTTCGGTCCGAAGCGTCGCCGTCAGCACCTCGTCCGGCGAGGCCGCGCCCAAACGCAGGCGTTCGCGGGAGAGCCCGAGTTGCTCGTCCTCAACCTGCAGCATCGCCTCCATGCCCTCCACCTGCGCCGCCAGGCGGGCCTGCGCGATGGCGGTGTTCGCCACGTTGGCGGCGAGCGTGAGCCGGGCGCCCGCCAGCTGATATCGGCGATAGTCGGCCCGCGCCGCCAGCGCCTCAAGCGCACGCCGGTTCCCCCCGGCGAGGTCGAGCTTGTACCGCACGCTGACACTCGCGTTCAGCAGCGTGAACTCGCGCGGTTCGCCGGCCTGTCCCAGCGTCGCTGGATTGAAGCGCTGTCGCTGGCCCGTCGCTGTGCCGTCCACCACAGGAAATTGCGATGACCCCGACTGTGCCGCGAACACCTGCTCGGCCTGTCGCAGCGTGGCCTCCGCGGCCGCCAGCGTGGGGTTGGCGCGCAGCGACTGCGCGATCAGCGTGTCCAACGACGGAGCACCCAACGTACGCCACCAGGAGGCGTCCACGAACGCGCTCTCCACCACGCGCTGCGCGCCGCCGTCGGCCAGCAACGCTGCCGTCGGCACGCTCGACGGCGCCGTGGAGTACCGCACCGCCTGCGGCGCGTTCGGGCGCCGGAAGGCGGGCCCGGCGGCGCAGCCGGCGGCTGTTGTCGCCAGCGCGAGGGCCATCAGCCGCCACGTCCCAGTGCGCCACACGCCTGCGTGATGCTGCCTCTGGATCCTGTCACGTGTACTACGCATCAAACCCCCGTCCCTCGCCGGCCTCTTCGTGGGTCTTGCCGTCTCTGATGTGGTAAATACGCTTGAACGTCGGGATGATCTTCTCGTCGTGCGTCACCACGATGATCGCCGTCTCGTATTGGCGCGCCATCTGGCTGAGCAGGCGGATCACCGCGAGCGCGCGCTCGCTGTCGAGCGGCGCGGTCGGTTCGTCGGCCAGGATCACCGGCGGCCGGTTCACAAGCGCACGCGCGATGGAAACGCGCTGCTGCTCGCCGCCCGACAGCTGCGACGGCATGCCCGCCGCGCGGTGCACGACATCGAGCGCCGTCAGTAATTCCGTCGCCCGGGCGCGCGCCGCGCCATTGGCGACGCCCGCCAGCATCGGAATCAGCGCCACGTTGTCGGTGACGTCGAGAAACGGAATGAGGTACGGCGCCTGGAAGACAAAGCCGATGCGGTCGCGACGCAGCGCCCGCAGGTCGTCAATCTTCCATCCGTTGTCATAGATCACCTCGTCGCCCAGGATCATGCGCCCCGCCGTAGGCTCGATCACGGCGCCGAGGCACTTGAGCAGCGTGGTCTTGCCCGATCCCGACGGACCGATGAGTCCCACCACTTCGCCGGGGTGCACATACATGTCCACGCCCTTCAGCGCGTCCACCGCGGTGTCGCCCTCACCGTAGCGCTTGGTCAGCCCTTCGAGACGAATGCCCTTGCCGGTCATGGTCATCCTCCAATCGCCTCTGCCGGATCGACCTTGAGCGCGGCGTGAATGGCAATGAGGCTGGCAAGCACGCAGATCACGACGACGACGATGAAGCCCGTGAGGGCGTCGCGCGGCTCGAGCAGCACGTACTTCGGGAACTTCGGCGCCCAGAACGTGGCCGCGACCTTGCCCACCACGAATCCGATCAGGCCAAGCCCGACGGCTTGCTGCATGATCATGCCGGCGATGGTGCGGTTGCGCGTGCCAATCAGCTTGAGCACCGCGATCTCGCGAATCTTGCCCAGGGTCAGCGTGTAGATGATGAAGGCCACAATGGCGGCGCTCACCACGGCGAGAATCACCAAGAACATCCCGATCTGCCGGGCCGAGGTGGCAATGAGCTTGCCGACGAGAATCGCCTCCATCTGTGCCCTCGTGTACACGGTCAGCCGCTGCCAGCGGGCGATGGCCGCGGCCACGGTGTCGGCGGTGGCGCCTGGAGTCAGCCGCACGAGCACCGCATTGACGTAAGGATTCCGGCTCTGCGACGCCACGACCGCGTCGAGCACTCCGGGAACTCCAGCACGGTTCAGCGCGGGATTCTCCGCGGTGCGGCGACGACCCTGCAGAATGGCGTCGTTGTCCTTGAGAAACTGCGCTGTCTGCGCGTCCTTCAGCGGTACAAAGAGCATCGGATCGCCGCCTGACGAAACCATCCGCCGCGTGAGGCCCACCACGGTGTATTCGTTGCGTCGAATCCTCACGCGGTCGCCCAGCGTGAATCCGGTCGCGACGTCGGCCACCGTTTCATAGTGCGCGCGGGTGAGGTGTCGTCCCGCCACGAGGTGCGGGGGCCACCCCGGCGTTCCCGCCGACCCGGACGCGATGCCCACGACCATCGCGCGCACGTCGCGCTCGCCTTTGCGCACCTGCATGGTCAGGTACGTGACGTTGGCGGCCTCCGCCACGCCGGGGACGGCCCGAATGCTGCGGTAGACGTCGTCGTTCAGGCTCGAGGGCTCGGCGTACGGGCCGAGCGTCTCGCGCTGTACGACCCAGAGTTCGGCGCCACTGTTGTCGAGCAGCGCACGGCCGTCGGCCACCATGCCGCGATACACGCCCGCCATGGTCAGCGTCACGCCAATGAGCAGGCCGAGGCCGACGCCCGTGAAGACGAACTTGCCCGACGCGTGGAGAATATCGCGCGCGGCGAGGTTGATCATCTCGGCACGCCCGGCATTTTCGTCGTCTCGGTGATACGACTCCGCGCCGTCAGCACTTTCGCGCTGTACACGACCACGCGGTCGCCGGCGCGCACGCCGTCGAGCACTTGCACGCGTCCCTCGAGGTCGGCGGCGCCCAGCGTGACCGCAGTAAAACGCGGCGCGCCATCCACCACCTGCCACACCCCGGTCTTGCCGTTGACGCGCTGCACCGCCGCGTTGGGGATGACGGTCGACCGCGGCAGGGCCGCGAGCGCCACCGTGACCTCGGCGAGTTCGCCGACGGGCGGCAGCGGATCGGGCGCCACGTCGAGCACGACTCGGGCGAGCGTCTCCTCGGTGACGGCATCCGCTCTGGGTTCGACGCGCAGCACGCGCCCGTTGAGCAGCTGTCCCGCCCGTGAGCGCAGGAGGATCTGCGCGCGCTGACCGGCGCGCAACCCGTGTGCGCTCCCCTGATCGAAGCGCACGTTGATCCACAGCGCGTTGGGATCAATGAGCTCCACCACCGACTGTCCCGCCACGACCGTGGTGCCGGGGTCGGCGTTGCGCGCGGCGACCAGGCCGTCCACCGGAGCGATGAGCTGCAGGTTCGCTCGCTGCGCGCGCAGCGCCTCGCGGTCGGCGTTCACACGAATCAGCTCGTCGCGCGCCGCACTGAGCGCTCCCTCGGCCAGCGTCAGGTCCTGCTGGCGCGCCGCCACGATTTCCTCGCTCGTCGAGCGCGCAATCAGCAGCTGCTCATAACGGCGCGCCTGCGTCTGGGCAAAACGCTGCCGTGCCTCGGCGTCCCGCAAGGCCGCCTCGACGCGCCGGAGCGTGGCGTCCTGCGCGCGCTGGCGGTCATCGAGGTCCACCGGGTCCATGGTGCCCATCACCTGCCCGGCCCGCACCCGGTCTCCCACATCCACGGAGAGCCGCTGTAGCCGGCCGGGCACGGTCGGTCCGATCTTGTAGGTATAGCGCGACTCCACCACGCCAATGCCAAACACGCGCGGGGCGATGGACGTATCGCCGACCGTGGCGAGCGTCACCGGCACCGGCGCCAGCGGACCCGACCGCAGGGTCACCCACACGAAGAGCAGCACGAGGGGAACGAGCACCGCCAGGAGAATCAGCGTCTGTCGTTGCAGGGGCAGGCGTCTCATAGTGCGTTTCCGATTCCACGGCGGTAGATGGCGAATACGCGAGGGGCGTCGATCCTGATGTGCGACATGTCTCCGCGCAGGAGCGACTGCATGACCAGGCCCTGAATGGTGCCGATGAAGAGCCCGGCGGCCGCTTCCGCGTCGAGGTTGGCGTCGAGTGCACCGCTCGCCTTGCCGCTGGCAATGAGTTGGTGCACGAGTTCGCCGTAGCGTCGGAGCAGCGCTTGTGCAACACGCTTGGGCCCGGTGACACCCGGGCGCTGCAGTTCGCCGAAGAGCATGCGCGGCACGCCGGGGTGTTCAGCGACAAATCCGACATGCGCGAGGAACATCGCCTCGAGGGCGTCGAGCGGCGGCGTCCCCGGCGTGATCGCCTTCTCCACGCGGGACATCAGGCTCTCCGCCACCCACTCCATGACGGCTTGCAGAATGGCGTCTTTCGACGGGAAGTGCTTGAACAGCGCGCCGTGGGTTACACCCATCTTCGACGCGATCGCTGCGGTCGTGATGTCGCTCGGGTTCTGATGGGCGGCGAGCCGGACCACGGTTTCCACGGTGGCGGCACGTCGTTCGTCGGCAGGGAGGTATTTGGCGTATCTGGGCACGTTCCACTCTAGAAAGATAGTAAGCTGTTACTATCTTATCGTGTTTTTTCCGCCCGTCAAGTGGGGTTTCTGCATATGCATGATTGGGGAAATCGTGCCGGAAACAACAATTTTTCGACGCACTCGACGATTCGACCTGCCGCGACAGCGTCCGCCCCGCGTCCATCGGTCAGGTCATTCTGACCGATTCACCAAGTACCTATCACATTGTGACTTAGCCCGTGACGTATCGTTTGACGGATCGTCAAGGTGTCAGTAAGTTGAACGGCAGAATCATCCGGTCCCAACACGTTGGGATCACAAATGTTTCGCCCATTCGGCCAAGCGAATGAACGGACGTGCCGCCTTTGTGATGTTGGCTATCGCTGTGCTCGCTTTTGCGTGCACTCGTTCGCGCACACCAGAGTCGCTCTCCACCACAAAGACCGCGCACAAGAAAGGCGCCGCTATCGCCTCGGCGCTCGACGTGCGCGTGGATGACCGCGTGCACTTCGCACTGCACGTCATGAATGAGGGCGACCGCAAGGTCGAGCTCAACTTCAAGGACGGCATGACGCACGACATCGCCGTGCTCGACGAGAACGGCCGCCAGGTCTGGCGCTGGAGCGATGGCCGCCTCTTCACCGCCGCCTACCAGAACCGCGTGCTCGCCCGCGACGACACGCTCTCGTTCAACGAAACGTGGAAGTCGCCCGCGCCGGGCCAGTACACCGCGGTCGTGCGCCTCGTCTCGGAGAACTTCCCGCAGGAGCGGCGCGTCGCCTTCGCCGTCCGCTGAACGAATCTCTCGTTGCCGCGTATTTGATTGGGCGCCCTTCCACACGGATGCGGCGCCCCTAGTTTTGTCATGGTCGCCCGTCTCCCGTCTCCCGTCTCCCGTCAGCTTCCGTGTCCCACGACTCCCGCGACTTAGAACTTCTAGACCGCCTGAAGGTCGCGCACCGG
>JBAZTM010000023.1:0-48349 GCA_041661925.1 Gemmatimonadaceae bacterium | reverse complement strand
CTTTTTCACCACGGAGCAGTTGTGTTGGAAGTCAAGCGGTGGCGGGCACGGGTGCCTGCCACCGCTGCTTCGTTTTGAGGATGGCGTTGAGGATGAGGAGAAGCCGGCGCATGATCGCGACGAGCGCGACCTTGGGCGGCTTGCCGGCCGCGGTGAGGCGGGCGTACAGCGCGCGACAGACGGGATTGCAGCGCATCGCGGTGACCGCGGCCATGTAGAGTACGCGGCGCACGCTCGCGCGACCGCCCCAGCAGTGCCGTTTCCTGTGTGCGGTCCCGGAGTCGCGCGCATGCGGGGCGACGCCGACGAGGCTTGCGATCTCGCGGCCCGTGCACCGGCCGAGTTCGGGCAGTTCCGCGAGCAGGGTCCGCGCCGTCTGCGGTCCGATGCCCGGCACACTGCGCAGCAAGTCCTCCGCCTCCAGCCACGCCGGACTCTGGCGCACGTGATCGTTGAGATCCGTCTCGAGGTCGGCGAGCTCGGCCTCCAAGACCTTCACGAGGCGCTGCAGACTCTTCTTGATCCGCGCCGACCGCGCCACGCCGAGGCGGTTCTGCTCGGCGACCTTCATCTCGACCAGCTGCCGCCGCCGCGCGACGAGGGCCGCGAGCTGCTGCGTGGCCTCGTCCGGTAGCGCCCGCACGGGCGGCTGCACGACGGCCGCAAAACGCGCGAGCAGCTGGGCATCGAGCCGGTCCGTCTTGGCGAGCAGCCCCAGGCTGCGCCCGAAATCCCGGATCTGCCGCGGGTTTACCACGGCGACGGGGATCGGCGCCGCCAGCAGGGCGGCGGTCACACTGTGGTGATACGGGCCCGTCGCCTCGAGCACGACCAGCGTCACCGCGCTGCGCTGGAGTTGCTCGACGAGCGCCGCGATGCCGCGCTCCGTGTTCGTGTACTGCCACGTCGCGCCCTCGTGTACCGCGACGTCCAGCATCGCCTTCGCGACATCCACTCCCGCGTACGTTCCCATGCGTCCCCTCCGCGTGCGAGTGCCTCGACGAGGCCCCTCCTTGCCGGATGCGGGCTCACGGCCCCGGCAGTTGTTCGGGCTCTGGGCGAGTGATACCGCGCCGCGCTGGCTCTGTGACGGGCTCGGCCCACCCCGGGCACGATCGCGCTGACGCGATATCGAAGATGCACGTTTCCGCACGGAATGAGACATACAAGCACACGGAGAACGGACTGAGGGCCACGGAGTACTGCAACCACTGGGCTAAAGACATCGTGGCAGGCAACTCTCTGCGAGGCGCTCGCTGTTTCCCCAAGAAGTTGCACTACTCCGTGGCCCTCCGCTTTTCCTCCGTGAACTCCGTGGTGAAAAAGCCCAGCGCCCTATTCGTTCTCCGCTGCGTCAAGCGTGAAGCCCAGCGCGATGGCGTGGTTGCGAATGTCGGGCGGCCAGCCGAGTGTGAGTTGTTCGAAGCGTTCACGATCGTTGGCGAACAGCGCGCGCGTGGCATCTTCGTAGTCGGTGAAGTTGCCAGCGATGGCGTATGCAAAGTTGTACGCGCGCTCGTGCGCCGCTTTCATGATGCGCTTGTCGCCGCCCGAGCGCCGCGCTTCGTCCACCAGGCGCCGTAGGGTGACGGAGGCGCCGCCCTTTTGCGCGTTGAGCCAGTCCCAGTGACGCGGCAGCAGCGTGACCTCGCGCGGGACAACACCCAGCCTGGGCCGACCGCGTCCGCGCGGCACCTCCGGTGGCGGCGCATATCGCGCGCGGATCTCGTCGTCGGAGCCTCGCGTGTCCACGTCAAGTTGGCGACCGGTGACGTCGCTGAAGATCAGCACCGGCACGGATGACTCCGCGTGCCTCACGGCCACGGCCACTTCGCCCAGTGACCCGTGGGCGATGCGGCGGTTGGAGAGGAAGGCGGTGTAAGTATGTGTGGGGTCAGTCATTGCACATCTATATAGTATGTGAGCTGTGGATAATATCATCCGGATATATTGCTTGTCAATATCATACGGATGTAAATAGATCCACTGCACCGTGTACCCCACTGTGCCCGTGCCCCTGCACCCCACCCTGCACCCTTCCCCCCAATCGCTATCTTCGATCCCAATGGAGAATCGCGTCGCCAAGAAAGCGTTCCTCGCAGCCGTCACCTGCCGCACCCAGGGCTGGTATCTCCATCACGCCCCCGACGAGGCGCCCGGCCCCGGCCTCCAGTGGCGCTTCTGGGTGGGCGGCCATGTGCACGACCTCGCCCGAGCGTGGATGGGCGACGGCATGATGCTGCGCCGCACGCCGCTCGAGGCGGCGGCCGAGGACACGCAGGCATCGGTGGCCGACGCGTCGCACCAGCTGCTCTTCGAGACGACGTTCATCTGGAACGGACTCGTCGCGCGCGCCGACGCCATTCGCCGGCACGGCATCGAGTGGGACCTCATCGAGATCAAGTCGGGGAAGTTCAAGCCGGATGAGAAGCCAAACGCCGAGTACGTGGATGACCTCGCGTACACACGCATGGTGGCTGGCGGCGCGGGGGTGAAGGTGGCGCGGTCACTGCTCGTGCTCATCAACGGCGAGTATCGCCTGAACGGCACCGCCGAACCGTTCGCGTATGTGGATGTCACCGAACTGGTGAACGCGCGGGCCGCCGAGTTCCAGGCGATCGCCGATGATGTGGCGGCCAAGGTGGCGGCTGACGAGCGGCCGACGCCCGAACTCAAATTTTCCTGCCGCAAGTGCGACTACTTCGAGAGTGACTGCGTGGGGCGCGGCATTCCCGACCCGCTCTTTTTGATTCCGCGCATCAGCGAGAAGAAGTTCGAGGCGCTCAAGCACTACGAGCGCATCTCAAGGTTGCCCGCTGATGTGGACCTCACCGACACGCAGCGGCGCGTGGTGGACGTGCTGCAGGCCGGCGTGCCCAACGTGAACCACGACGGACTCGGCGTACTCGACCAGGTACAGTGGCCCGTGCGGTATCTCGACTTCGAGTCGGTGTCGCCGCCGTTCCCATGGTTCGAGGAGAGTGAACCGTACCAGATGGTGCCGTTCCAATATTCACTGCACCAGCAGGATGCACCCGGCGCTGCGGTGATACATAAGGAGTATCTCGCGCCGGCTGACGGCGACTGGCGCCTCTACATGACCGAGGTCCTGCTGCACGACCTCGGCACAGCAGGCTCCATCGTCGTCTACTCGAGTTTCGAGAAGCAGATGCTCGGCTTGCTGGCAAAGACCTTTCCTGCGCTCGCCGACCAGATCAACGCCGTGATCGCGCGGCTCTTTGACCTCGAGCCCGTTTTCAAGCACGGATACCAGCACCCCGAGTTCCTCGGGCGCACGTCCATCAAGAAGGTGCTGCCGGTGATGGTTCCTGAGCTCAGCTACAAGACGCTGCTCGTGAACAACGGCGACGACGCGCTGGGCGTGTTCGGGCTGATGCGCGTGAAGGTGATGGACGAGGAGATTGTGCCCGCCAAGCGAGAGCAGCTGCTGCGGTACTGCGAACTGGATACGCTGGCGATGGTGCGGCTGCACGAGGCGGCGGCGAAGCTGCGCGGGGGCGGCTGAACGGACACGACCGCAATGGAATGATGACGGCATCGAAGCACCCAGGCGCGATAATGGCCTGGGTGTTTTGACGTTGCCTCCACTTGTCACGCGTCACGTGACACAGTACATTCCATGATCAGGAGCTTTCGCGACATGCGGACAGCGGAGTTGTTCGGCAGGCACGATGCTCCCGGGGTTCCGCCGGACGTGCTGAGACGTGCGGTCAAAAGGCTGGATCTCATCGACAGCGCCGAGAGCATCGGAGACGTTCGTCAGTCTCGGGGTAACCGCTTTCACGCGCTGAAAGGGGATCGTCTCGGCCAGTATTCCATCGCCGTGAACGATCAGTGGCGCATCTGCTTCCGTTTCGTGGGCGGCCACGCGCATGAGGTCGAATTCTGCGACTACCACTGAGGCCTCGAAGACCATGAGCATCCCTAACACCGGCCGCCGCACTCGCCGCCCGACCCATCCCGGACAGCTCCTGCGCGAGGATTTCTTGCCTGACGAAGGACTCACGGTGACCTCGCTCGCCTCGGCACTTGGTGTCTCGCGCCAGACCGTCAATGAACTGGTGTCCGAGCGCCGCGCGGTGAGCGCCGATATGGCGCTTCGACTGGGCCGTCTATTCAGTCAGTCCGCGGGCCTCTGGCTGAACCTGCAGCGTGCAGTCGATCTCTGGGACGCGGAGCAGGCCATCAAGGACGACCTGGCCCGCATCAAGCCGCTTCCGGTGCCTCCGATTCTCACGGAAGAGGAGTTCCGCCGCACGTATTTGTCTCGGGTCAGCGAGAACACCCCGCGCCGCAAGACGACCAAGCGCCCACTCAAGTCTAAGACCTGTCGCTGAGTGGCTGCGGAAGGGTGACGAGATGACGCCGGCGTCCCATGTCATGGGCGCCGGCGTTGTTTGTCATCATTTCATTGCAGAATCAGTTGCCGTATCCGGCTGGGGTGAGCTTGGTCCACCAGAAGTGCTCCCCGGCTTCCGTACCCTGATCCATCAGGATCTCGAACGGCCCCCAGATGCAGGAGCCGCCGTTGCTGGAGACGGCACCGTGCGAGGCAGCGCAGCCGGCGTCCCACTTGGTCTTGAAGTGCTCGCTGTAGGGCGTGCCGTCGACATACGTGCCGCGCGCTTCATTGTCGAGCCAGGCGGCGTACGGAGGAACCAGCCACTTCTCGGCGTTGCCGCGGTCCCACTCTTCGTTCCACTTCATCACGAGCTTCGTGGTACGCGACACACCATAGCAGTCGGGAACCGCATGGCGCTTCGGTTCGGTGCAATAGCCTTCCCAGGTGCCGTTGAAGATGTGCGCACAACGGTTGTAGCCCCATTGGTCGAAGCCCGTGTTCGCCGTGCTGCCATTGGCGAGCGTGCAGCTGCCGCCATTGGCAGCCAGGCTCGACGATTTCAGGACGGCAGTTTCAGTGGGCACCGACACGCCGCTGTCACAGGCGGCGAGCAGGAACGGAAGAACCAGCAGGAGACGCTTCATGACGATTGCTCCCAAGCCAAGGGTGGAGCCGGCCGACACATTGAGGGCCGCGCTTACCGCTGGGGGGCAGGATCAGCGGAACTGATCGACTGAAGCCTGTGGATGGGCTGTCAAATGAGCGTCAGACGGGCCGATTGACGCGCCGCGCCGGGGTCTGATGGGGGTGTCACACGTCCGTCAATTCACCCTACCCCACCATCCCCACAATCTCCGCCCCGTACGCCTCGAGCTTCTTGGCCCCCACCCCGCTGATGCGCCCCAGCTCGGCTAGGGTCCCGGGACGAATCCGCGCGATCTCGTGCAGCGTGGCGTCGTGGAAGATCACGTAGGCCGGCACGCCGTGCTCAGCGGCGGCGGCTCGCCGCCACTCGCGCAGGCGCTCGAAGACCGGCAGCGCCTCCGGCGGCAGGTCAGCCACGAAGCTCGATGACACCTTGGCCTTCTTCACCTTCTCGGCTTTGCGGTACTCGCGCAGCATCACGCGCTGCTCACCCTTAAGCACGGGGCGCGCCGCCGCAGTGAGCTTGAGCGCGCTGTAGTTGACGTGATCCACGATGATGAGCCCCATGGCAATGGCCTGACGGATGATGGCGCGCCATTCCTGCGCGTGCCGCTCCTTGCCAATGCCGAAGGTGCTGAGGTCGTGATGCCGCCAGTGCAGCACCTTGTCGGTGTCGTGCCCCATGAGCACATCCATCACGTGCATGGCGCCGAAGCGCTGCCCTACCCTATAGATGCAGCTTAGCAGCTGCTGCATGGCGATAGTTCCGTCCACCGTGACGGGCGGCGTGAGGCACGTGTCGCAGTTGCCGCAGGGTGAGCCGCTCTCGCCGAAGTAGGCGAGCAATCGCATGCGCCGGCACTCCGACGTTTCGCAGAAGCCGAGCATGGAGTCGAGCTTGGCGACTTGGACTTTCTTGTATTCCTCGTCCGCTTCGGAGCCGTCAATCATCTGCCGCAGCTGCACCACGTCCTGCAGGCCATAGGTCATCCAGGCGTTGGCGGGAAGTCCGTCGCGTCCGGCGCGCCCAGTCTCCTGATAGTACCCCTCGATGCTCTTGGGCAGGTCCAGGTGCGCCACGAAGCGCACGTCGGGTTTATCAATGCCCATGCCGAAGGCGATGGTGGCCACCACCACCACGCCGTCCTCGCGTTGAAAGCGCTGCTGCGCGCGCGTGCGCGCGGCGGTGCTCATGCCGGCGTGGTACGCCAGCGCGGTGATGCCTTGCTCTTCCAGGTACGCGGCGGTCTCCTCGGTCTTGCGACGCGAGAGGCAGTAGACGATGCCCGACTCGCCCGAATGCTCGGCCCTGATGAAGTCGAGCAGCTGCTTGCGCGCGTTGAGCTTCTCCACAACGCGGTAGCGGATGTTGGGTCGGTCGACGCTTGCAGTGAAGACGCGGGCGCCGCGGAGTTGCAGGCGCGTAATGATCTCGGCGCGCGTCTGGCGATCTGCCGTGGCAGTGAGCGCGATGCGCGGAATACCGGCGAACCGCTCGTGCAGCACCGAGAGCTGGATGTACTCCGGTCGGAAGTCGTGCCCCCACTGCGAGACGCAGTGTGCTTCGTCAATGGCGAAGAGCGCCAGCTCCGATGACTCGAGCAGCTGCAGGCAGCGGTCGGTGAGCAGGCGTTCGGGTGCCACATACACCAAATCCAGCTCGCCACCGCGCACCTGACGTTCCACCGCGGCCGCCTCGGCGGCGCTGAGCGTCGAATTGAGATACGCAGCGCGCACGCCCAGTTCGTCGAGTGCGGCCACCTGGTCGTGCATGAGCGCGATGAGCGGCGACACCACCACGCAGACACCCGGTCGCATAAGCGCCGGAATCTGGTAGCAGAGCGACTTGCCGCTCCCCGTGGGCATCAGCACCAGCGCGTCACCGCCGCCGGCGACGTGCGCAATGACCTCGGCTTGCTGGCCACGGAAGGCCGGGTAGCCGAAGACGGTGGTGAGGAGGGTGAGGGCTTGGGTGGGCATGGGGTGAAGGGAAGCTAGTCGTTCAGCGGGGCGATTTGGATGCGCATTGCGGTGGATCGGTGACTGATGAAGTGAAATCGGGGGACATAGTGCCACGCGAAGCTTCCGCCTCCGTCGTAAACTCGGCGCTGGCTTGACAGGACGTCGTTTATAAACGACATTCTAGGAGCACTTCTCGTGGACCTCGAGGTTCGATTCTACGTCACGGAAGGCGGTCGCGACGTATTCCACGACTGGATCAGTGGCAGTCGTGATATCGTGGGCAAAACCGCCATCGCCCGGCGTATCAATCGTCTGCGCAACGGGCACTACGGCGATCATGCGTCTTGCCGTGAAGGAGTGTGGGAGCTCCGGATTGACCATGGGCCTGGCTATCGGGTGTACTACGCGAGAATCGGCCGGGATGTCATCCTCGTGCTGGGTGGCGGAGACAAGCGTACACAGGCTACGGATATTGCGCGGGCTTGTGAGTTCCTGCGGCAGGAGCTGCGGAGGATAAGCGATGCCGAGTAGACCACACGACGAAGCGATGGCTGAGCTGTATCGCGAAGATCCAAAGTTCGCGGCGCATCTGCTCAATGAGGTCTTCGCTGATGGCGATCAAGACGAACTTCTGATCACGCTCCGACAGATGGCATTGGCGTTCGGTGGGGTGCGTTCAGTTGCCGAGGCGGCGGATCTGAACCCTACGCAGCTGTATCGGACGCTTTCTGCGGACGGGAACCCGGCGCTTAGCACGCTGACTGCGGTGCTGGAGACGATGGGGCTTCGGCTGGCGGTGCAGCCAATGAAGCGCAAGAGGAAGAGCCGCGCGTAGATGCGTTGTGCTCGGACGGCTTGACGTTTCGGGGGAGTAGCTACGGGAGTTGTGGTCGCTGACGCCCGCGAAGTGCTGATGCCAGGTCCTTCCGAGTGGCACCCAGTAGCATCAAAGCCCGAATGAGTAGGTCGAGCGTGACGCAGGGATCCCCCGCTTCCATCTTGGAAACGAGAGGGGCATCACCCTCCAACAGTTTGGCCAGCGCGGCGCGCGTCACCCTATCTTGCCGCCCTTGGCCATCGCCCGTGCTTCGATCACGGATGCAGCCGGTGCCTTGAACAGGTCTTCGCGCATGTCAGAATCCTCCGGGCCAGTACGCGGCACAGCATACCACACCGTGGATTCGCGAGTGTCATCATTTCATTGCGCCGACAGGCGGATGGCGCCGGAGGTGAGCTGCTCGGCGCTCAGGCGAGCACCTCAAGCCCGTGCTTCTGCACCACCGCAAGCATCTTGAGTGCGATGCCGCTTGGCCGCTTGGCCCCCGTTTCCCATTTCTCGACGGTGCTCTCGCTGGTGTTGAGATAGCGGGCGAAGACGGGTTGGCTCACGTGCTGGCTTTCGCGGAGCCGCTTTATGGCGCGCGGCGAGAGTTCGGCGGGTCGTGCCAGGCACGATTCATCGAACTCGCGCATGGTGGCCTTGCTGATCGCGCCCACCCGCGCGAGCGCGCTGGCCGACTCGTGAACGGATTGGAGGGCGGGGCTCTTGAACTTGGGGCGTGTCATTCTTGGATAGTAGCACTAGGTGCTACCGTAAAGCAAACCGTCACTAACCTACCGGATCACCGCCGAGAGATCTCGCCGTGACGCGCCGAGTACGAGAAGGGCACGCATGAGCAGCTCGAACGAGACGGTCGGATTGCCGGCCTCCATCTTGGCCACGCGCGATTGGCTCGACTTCAGGCGTTGAGCCAATTCCACTTGCGTGACACCGAGTTTCACGCGCCGCGCCTTGAGCGCCGCGGCCAGGGAGGCCCGCAGTTCCACAATCGCCACCTCGGCGTCGGTGAGATTCAGAAAGTCGGCGTAGCTTCCGAATCGCCAACCGTCCGCCTCCAGGCGCTTCCTCTTCCGTGCGTCCATTCACTGCTCCGTTGATCGCGACCGGTCGTATCGGTGCAGGCGCTGCCGGCACGACCGGATGATTGCGAGGGGTGTCTTCTGCGTCGTCTTCCGAAAGACCGTCACGATAACGATGGCGTCCGGGTCGAGCCTGCAGACCACCCTCCACGTTCCGATTGCATCTCCTATTCGAAGCTCATGACACCGCACGCCGACTTCCGGCATGGGCCGCGAGGCAGGGAATGTCAGCAGATTCCCGAGCTGCAACTCGCGCAGCAGATACCCGGCTTCGATGCGTCCTGCGGGCGAGAATGGCGGAGACTTCACCTCGCTGTGCAGCCAAACGAGCGGCTTGTCCTCGGTGTGTGCCATGGGAGTATATGTCAGATATGACCTATTGGCAAGGTGGAAGGCAGCGTGCATCTCCACGATGAGCGGTCGTGTCGCCCCGTGTGCCATCGTTTCATTGCGCGACCAAGCAATTAGACTGTCACTCCCCCACCCCACCTTATTTGCCATCCACTGATCGAGGCTAAGCCACCGTGCCCAACCCCGCACCCCTCCCCCTCCACCGCGACACCTTCAACGCGCACCGGCTGATGACCGAGCATCCGCCGGCGCTGCGCGACCCGAACAAACAGGTGGTGTTTGACGTGGCGTGCCCGGCGGGGACGGTGCACGAGGGGGAGATCGTGTACTCGCGCTGGCCAGCGTTCGCGTTACCCGAGGTGATTGATCTCGAGGGCGCCACGGAGCGGGTGGAAGTGCGCGAGAGCGTCTACAACTACTCACCAGCTACGGGCATCGAAGGCGCGGTTGAGTGGCACGTGAACTTCGCGGACCCTCGGCTGTTCACGGCGTACGGCTCGGGGCTCTTTGCGCAGGACGAGATGCAGGTGGCCGAGCATCCCGCGTTGGGGGCGCTGCGCGAGACGCTGGCGCGATCTTCCTCCCATCCATCACCATATCATTGCACGGAAGAGCGCCTAGATCTAGCTTCTCCGCACCACCTGCCCACTGTCAGCGGTGATTACGATGATCACTCAGCGTCTCATTTCGTCCGATGCGATCACGGGCGAGTTCGGGCCGATCAGTGAGCTGCCCCTGCTGCGCACCGGCGAGTTTGACCGTGATGCGATTCGCCATCATGCCGAAGCGCACTCTTTGGACCCTGGCAGATAGCCCGTTCGGTCCACTACTCACGTCCGGCTATCACCTCGTGAATCGGCTGGCGTACTTCAGCAGTGCCAAGCCCGTGCCTGACAACGTGATTGTGGACGAGGCGCCCGACGAGGCATTGGTCACCTGTGAGACATGTGACACTGCGTGGGATAGTGACTTGTATGAGCGCTGTCCGTACTGCGCGGATGTCGACTGCTAAGGCAACGCCGAGACTTATCACGGGGGACAGGCTCCATGCTGTTCCCACCATCCTGGACTAGACGGTCAGGTGTGCAAAACCTAATGTGGGACTCACTACCCGTTTAGGATAACTCTGATTGCAGCCGATTCGCGTTATCGCGGCCGTCATTCGCCGCGATGAAACCGTCCTTATTTGTGAACGCCCATTGCACAAACGCCATGGCGGTTTGTGGGAGTTCCCCGGTGGCAAACTCGAAGAGGGAGAGACGGTTGTCGATGCGGCAAGTCGTGAGCTTCGGGAAGAGCTAGGTGTGCATGTGCGCTCTGTTAGCGGCCAGTTATTCGCAGTACAAGATCAAGGATCGCAATTTGTAATTGAGTTTCACAACGTCGAGATCGAGGGCGAGCCCGTTTGTCACGAGCATTCGGCGCTTGCCTGGGTTAGCGAACGCGCGCTATTACAGTTCCCACTTGCTCCTTGCGATCGCCAGTTCGCCATGATTCTAGCAGGCGGCAAGGCCACACACAGATAAACGCGCGGCCTTGACGGTCCGGCAAATGGCAGTAGCTCCTGTGTGAGGCGGTTGCCGAAATGATCGGTGAAGTTGGTGTCAGGCGACGCGGAACCGCTCGTATCTTTCCGCGAGGAAATCGCGGCTAGGCCGCAAACTGCTTCTCACGGGCAGCGACAGTCGCCAACCCGCGACTTCTTGTAGGCCATGCTTGAGCATGGGCCCGTCAATCTCGCGGAGCATGTCTTCTCTAACGTGAACGATCGCGTCTGCATCAATGCCTATGATGTGGGCGTCGTATGCCGAGTGGTGAATCTTGCACAGCCCGAGTCCGTTTGTTACGATCGGCTCTCCCTTTGGGTGGCGATCAGGAAGAATGTGTGCCGCATCCAGCAGTTCGACGTGTTTCAAACGACAGATTGAACACTGGTTCCGGTACGCCATGAGCACTAAGCGTCGAAATTGCTGCTGGTGCAATCTCTGTAGCACCGCACGCGTAGCGTATTCGCGCCTGACGACCGTGTGAACTGGATCCTCTACACGCCCAGCATAAGCGAGTTGATCTACGACGAGTGTAAACTGCAGCGCGTTTCGATCATCCGAAGTGATATAAACCGGCGCCACGACGTCGTAGATACCTGGATCAACAGCGACAAGGTAGATCAGTGGCAGACGACGTTCCATCGCACGCCGCAGCGCGACGTTGTCTGGATGCATCGGATTAGTACCACGATACTTGTAAGAGATGCTTCCTCTTTCGACGTCGTGAACGTCGCCATACGGTGACGAGGCCGACGTCTGAATGCTAAGCGCGGCGCCTTCCGGACCGGTGGCAGCAGGCTTGAAAATGCCCTTCTGGTAGTTCCAGATTGGAATCCGCTGGCCGTCGATGGAAATACCCTCCATGAGCGCATCGCGCGGAATTCGACCGCCGTACGATTCTCTCAGGTCACGGACTTTCGCTAGCGAAACTGCGCGAATTAGGTCGTCGGTGATACCGGGCATGGAGAAAACCTAGAAAGGGCCCCGATCTCGGGGCGGGACCGTCATTATCACAGGACCAGCTTGCGGCAGTCGCTTCAGACTCGTACGACCTGGTTGCCGCTTCGCATCCCGAACACCCATCTTCAATTCCTTCCTCCTCCTTATAGATAGGGCCGAATGCGCACCCGTACAGCAATACTCTCTTTCACCCTCCCCCTCTCCCTCCTCGGAGCCCAGGGCCACCACCAACTCACCCCCGCCGACTACGACCGCGCCGTCAAAATGCTCGGCCCAGCAGTCACCCCACTCGTCATCGGCGGCCAAGTCAATCCAACCTGGACCCCCGACGGCAAGTTCTACTATCGGGCGACCAGAACCGACGGCAACACCTGGCTCCTCGTCGACCCCGCCAAGAAGAAATCGGCCCCGCTCTTCGACCACACAAAACTGGCCGCCGGCGTCAACGCCGCGTCAGGGGGCTCGTACACCGCTGCGTCGCTCCCCTTCATGACCGTGGACCTCTCCCCCAAGCGCGATACGGCCACCTTCAGCACTGCCGGCAAGCGCTACGCCTGCTCGCTCAAGTCATACGCGTGCAAGCAGATAGGTGACGCCCCCGGCGGCAGCATGCCAGCCATGATGGCGCGCCGCGGACCGCGCGGACTCGATGTCCCCTCCCCCGATGGCAAGCTCACTGCATTCATTAAAGACTGGAACCTCTGGGTCCGCGACGTCGCCACCGGCGCCGAAACCCAGCTCACCACGGACGGCGTTCCGGACTTTGGCTACGCCACCGACAACGCGGGGTGGGTCCACAGCGCCCGCGCCGTCCTCAAGTGGTCGCCCGATAGCAAGAAGATCGCCACCCAGCAGCAGGACGATCGCAAGCTGAACTCCTTCCATATGGTGCGCTACCAGGTGGGCGCCCCCAAGCTGGAATCGTGGAAGTACCCGTTCGCGGGCGACGCCGAGGTGAGCAAGATCCACCGCGTGGTCATTGACGTCCCCACCAAGACCGTTCTCCGCCTCAAGATGGCCCCGGACTTCCACCGGGCCATGCTCGGCGATGACATCTCCATGGACGACCTGCAGTGGAAGGACGACGGCTCCATGCTCGCCATCGCCTCCACCCCGCGCGACCACAAGGCCGCCACCCTCCGCATCGCCAACACCACCACCGGCGAGGTGCGCGACGTCTTCACCGAAACGGTCCCCACGCACTTCGAGTCCATCACGGGATACCGCGTGCTGTGGAACAGCAACGAGATCATCTGGAACTCGCAGCGCACCGACTGGAGCCAGCTCTACCTGTATGACCTGACAACCGGAGCGCTGAAGAACGCCATTACCTCCGGCGAAGGGCCGGTGAACGCCATCGTCGCCATCGACGAGAAGGCGCGCACCATCACCTACACCGCACAGGGACGCGTCCCGGGGCAGGACCCGTACCTGGCCCGCGCCTTCCGCACCACGCTCGATGGCAAGGGGCCGGCCGTGCTGCTCACCCCCGACGAGGGGACGCACGCCATCCGACTGTCGCCCGACAATAAGTATCTTATTGATACTTATTCCACCGCCGACATCCCCACGGTGACCGCGCTGCGCGACGCCAAGGGGCAGTTGGTGATGCCGCTCGAGAAGGCCGACATCAGCAAGCTCGTGGCCCACGGCTGGAAGCCGCCCATCCTGTTCAATGTGAAGGCGGCCGACGGCACCACAGACATCTACGGCCAGCTCTATCGCCCGACGAACTTCGATAGCACCAAGAAGTACCCCATCATCAATCAGGCGTACCCCGGGCCGCAGGGTGGGTCGGTGGGGACGCGCACCTTCGGCGCCGCGCACGGCGACAAGCAGGCGCTCGCCGAGTTGGGGTTTGTGGTGGTGAGCATTGACGGGCGCGGCAGCGGCCCAGGGCGCAGCAAGAGCTTCCAGGATTTCTACTACGGCGCCATGGGGCGCGACAACACGCTCCCCGACCAGGTGGCCGGCATGCAGAACCTCGCCAAGCGCTACAGTTGGATCGACATCGACAAGGCCGCCATGTGGGGCCACAGCGGCGGCGGGTTCATCACCGCCGACGCGATGTTCCGCTACCCCGATTTCTTCAAGGTCGGCATCAGCGAATCAGGCAACCACGACCAGCGCAACTACGAAGACGACTGGGGCGAGCGGTATCAGGGTCTCGTGGTGCGCGGCGCCGACGGCGGTGTGGACTCATACCATCAGGAAGCCAACCAGACGCTCGCCGCCAACCTCAAGGGCAAGCTGCTTCTCGCCCACGGCACCGCCGACGACAACGTGCCGGTGGACAACACCATGCTGGTGGTGGACGCGCTCATCAAGGCGGGGAAGGATTTTGACCTGCTGCTCATTCCCAACGCGGCACACGGATATGGGGCGGCGGGAAACTATATGATGCGGCGGCGGTGGGATTATTTCGTGACGCACCTACTAGGCGCGATTCCACCGAAGGAGTACAGCATCAAATAGACGGTAGACGGTAGACGGTGGACGGTAGAAGGGCGCTCCGGATTTTGGGGCGCCCTTCTGGCGTTTACGGCAACAGATATCGCGAAGGCGCGAAGGGGGAGAAGGGCGCGAAGGGTTACGGATGCAACAAAACGGTGACGGCTTCGCAGACCAGCAGCATCAGCGTGGAGCATTCAGGTCGCCGTTGGATGGCACGGAGTGTCTTGACCAATTGTATATACACATGTATACCTCATGTACCGCTTCACGGTGGTCTTTACCGATCGCCTCAGCGGCGACGTGACGGAGCGGCGGATCATCTCGGCGCGATTCAGTAACCGACGGGAGCGACGTGCATATGGGAAAACAAGTGTATTACACGGCCGAGAACCTGCCGAAGGGACGGATTGACCGCCAGCGCGTTCTGCGCATGACGGAAGAAGAGATCATGCGGACCTCGCCGCCGGAGCTGGCCGACCTGCCCGACGATTTCTGGGACGATGCCGTCGTGGTGGAGCCAATCCTCAAGGAGCCGATCTCGCTGCGCGTGGATGAGGATGTGCTGGCGTGGTTCCGAAAGGCAGGGCCGCGCTACCAGACGCGCATGAACGCCGTCTTGCGTCGCTACATGGAGGCGATGACACGAAAGCCCAAGCGGCGCGCGGCGCGCTGAAGAGTGTGCTGCGGCAGGCCGGCGTGTCGAACCCGAATAAGGAACGCGAAGGGTTGACGCTGCAATGAAATGGTGCCGGGAGACTCAAGCGGATCGGCTACGTTGCCCGCATGCGAACGGATACCGCCCGAAGAGCGCTTGTGGCTCCTTCTGCTGTGTGCTTACATTGTAATCACACCTTGGAGGCACCCGTGAAGGCCAGGCTCGTTCGCATCGGCAACTCCCGCGGCCTGCGGCTCGCCAAGCCGCTCATCGAGCAGTTGGGCTTCGAGGACGAGGTGGACGTGAGTGCCGAAGATGGCGCCCTGATCATTCGGCCGTCGCGCCTCGTGCGCGTGGGCTGGGCCGAGGCCGCGGCCAAGCTTGCCGCCACGGGGGAGGCCGCGCTCGACGACGGTCCAGCCACTCGCTTCGACACGGAGGAGTGGGAATGGCGGTAGCGCGCGCTCCTCGACGCGGCGACGTCTACCTCGTCCAGCTCAATCCGACTCGCGGACGTGAGATGCGGAAGACGCGCCCGTGCGTGGTGGTGTCGCCGGACGAACTCAACGCACACCTGCAGACGTTCATCGTGGCGCCACTGACCACCGGAGCGCACGCGTATCCCTTTCGCGTCACCTGCCGGTTCGCCGGCAAGGACGGCCACATCGTGCTCGACCAGGTCCGCGCCGTGGACCGGGAGCGCCTGACGAAGCGGCTGGGCGCACTGACCGAGCCAACCCTGCGCAAAGTCCTCGGTGTACTGCTCCAGATGTTTGCACCGTAGAAGGGCGCCCCAACATCAGGGCGCCCTTCTACCTTCTACCCACTATCGTCTACCATCACTTAGCGAGTCGCTTCGACAGCGCGTCCGCCCCCGCCCGATGCGCCTCAAACACCGGCGACACCTTTACCACCAGCGCCTTCAGTTCGGCGTTCACGATGGCCGGCAGCAGCGTCTCGGTCACGAGCTGAATCACCTCGGCGTGATACGAGGCCTCGTGCTTCAAAAAGGCCTGGTCGAACTCCGCCGTCTTCACCTCGCGCAGCATCTTCATCGCCGCCAGCATGTGCGCCTGGAGGGCCGGCGCCACAGTGGTGACGAGCTCCTTGAGCTCGCCGTTCTTGATGGCCGACAGCAGCGTGGTGGTCACGGCGTCAATGACGGACTTATGGAACGCGACGTCGAAGTGACCGACGACGATCAGGCGCTGACGATTCACGGCTACGGCTGTCCGCTGGCGCAGTCGGTGGCCGAGCATCCCGAGACGTGCCGCGCGGTGCGCAGCATGGTGCAGCGCGTCACCGGCGCCCACACCGAAGAACAGTGTGAGCACGGCGCGCGGCCGCAGTGCCGGTTCCGGGTGAGCAACGGGCGGTAGCTACTTCCCGATCGCTTTACTAAACCGATCCGTCCCGCCGACCACCGGAAGCACGATCGCCGTCTTGCCCAGGTCAATCGTCAACTGCGTCCCCGCAGCCGGCCACAGCGTGAAGTTGCGATCGCTGCTCATGATGAGCAGGCCGAGCTTCTTGCCGGGGGCAATCATCCGGTCGCCGGGCTGCAGGTCGAAGGTGATGTCGTAGAACTTGCCGGGCTCGAGCGGCTCACCGGCGCGCATGCTGTTGTAGTTGCCGCCCTTGGTGAGCGACTTGTAATTCTGCGGGTCGGCCCAGCCGCGCGACTGCACGCCAACGAGTCCGTCGCTGCCAATCTTCGTGCTGTCGAACGGCAGCGTCACGAGCCAGACGCTCAAGTTTGCGGCGGGTTTGCTCGATGACAGGCGAATGGTGACGCGCGGTGTGCCGCTCCAGTGCAGCGTGTCGGCGAGCACGGGCGTGGCGTACAGCAGGCGATGCGGCGACGCATCGGCGCTCGACAGCGCGGCGCCACTGAAGCTCACGTTGTCGGTGAGCGTCTCGGTGCCCTTGCTCTTGTCGGCTGACAGCATGCCCACGCCATTGCCGCCCGAGGCGGGGCGCAGCGTCACCGCGCGCGACGCGGGATTGGGAAAATCGTCATATGCGGTGGGCGTGCCGGTGCGCGGCTGTCCTTCGCGCAGCACCATCAGGCGCGGGTCGCGCTCGACGCCGTTGTCCACGCCGTAGAGGTAGTGCGAGAACCACTTGTTGCGCATCTCCATAGGCGGCGGGCCGCCGTGGCCGCCCTGGTGCAGGTACAACTGCGCCGGCGTGCCCTGCTTGCGCAGCGCCTCGAAGATACGGATGCTGTGCTCGGGCACGACGTTCCAGTCGTTCTCGCCGTGCGCCAGCAGGGTGGCGGCCTTGATGCCCTTCACCTTGTTGAGCAAATCGCGCGCCGCCCAGAAGTCGTTGTAGTCGCCGTGCTGCCGGTCGCGCCCCGCCACGTACATGCCGTCGCGAATGGCCTTGTTGCAGACATCGTGCAGCTCGGGCGCGCCGCTGAAGATGAAGTCGTAGAGGAAGTCGATGTCTTCGCCGAGCCAGTCGCCCGGGTGCCGCACGAGTCCGTTGCTGCGGTAGTAGTGGTAGTAGCTCGTGTTGGGCGCAATCGGGATGATGGCCTCGAGACCGTCCACTCCCGTGGTAGCCGCGGCGAGCGGGATGGTGCCGTTGTAGCTCGTCCCCGTCATGCCGACTTTGCCGGTGCTCCACGTGGCTTTCACTTCCTCGCCACCAACGCGCGCGGTGTAGCCCTTGGCGCGTCCGTTCAGCCAGTCGATGATGGCCTTTGGCGCGTACTCCTCGGGCATGCCACCCACCGTGGGGCAGCCCTGCGAGAGTCCTGTCCCCGGCGCTTCGCTGTGCACCACGGCAAAGCCACGCGGCACCCAGTTATTGACCTCGCTGTTACTGACAGCGGAGCGATCGGGCTTGAACGGCGGCGCGGGCTGGTTGGTGCGCGGCGGCGGCGGCGCGCCGATTTCCTGCTTCACGTCCCACAGATATTTGCGATCGCCAGATGTGCCGGCGAAATACGGAGAGCTCTCGTAGACCACCGCGACCTTGAGTCCTTCGGTGTCGGTCTGCCGCGGGCGCGTGACGTCCACGTGCATGCGGTCCATCTTGCCGTCAAAGTCGCTGTCGAACTGCGTCTCCACCCAGAGCCGCTCCTTGATCCAGAGCGCGGGATCGGCAAACCCGGGAACGACCTGTGCCTGGCCGTTGGTGAACACGGGAACTGTCTTCTGCGCGGCGGCATCGAGTGCGCCAACGGCAAGGAGGAGGAGTGCAGAGGCGTAACGGCGGTACATGCGTGCTCCGGTGCGGGTGGCTCTGGGGGCCTCATACGATTACGCGCGAGGCCTGCAAACTGCTACTTGGAGACGGGCATTCGGGCGGCATTTGACCTTTTTCACCACGGAGGACACGGAGGAAATCGGAGGGCCACGGAGTACGGCAACTTCTTTGCGGAACTGCGAACGGCGCGCCAGAATCTGCCTGGCGCGATGTCTTTACCCCAGCGTTTGCAGTTCTCCGTGGCCCTCCGCCTTTCCTCCGTGAACTCCGTGGTGAAAAAGCCATCGTGCTCCACCCTATCTCCAAGACCACGGTGAGATGCAGTATTTGACATGCGCCCATTCCTGATTCTCGCCATTGCCGCGCTCCCTCTCGCGGCGCAGCAGCCTCCTCGCCAGACGGCCGACGACGACTACACGCGCTACGAGCTGCTCGCGCCGGGGTCGGCGAAGTTCCGCATCCTGTACGAAGTCACGGCCACCACGGCCGGCGCGACCGCCTACTTCAACTCCATCCGCATGGGGAGCAAGGCGAGCGACGAGCAGGTACTCGACCGTGCGTCGGGTCAGCCGCTCGCCTTCGCCGAGGTGGGGGCGGCGGAGGCGCGCGCCGGTGGGATGCGCGTGAACAACGAGACCCAGCGCTACATCAAGGTGACACTCGCCCGCCCGGTGCCACCCAACGGCGGCGAGCAGCGAGTGCTCATCCTCAAGACCTACGAGGACACGGCATCGTACTTCCTGCGCGGCGACACGCTCGTCTTCACCCGCCCACTCGGCATCAAGCGCAACGCGGTCGTCCTACCCCTGGGCTACGAGCTGGTGAGTTCGACATTTCCGTCGCAGGTGCTGCAGGAGCCCGATGGGCGCGTGGGGATCTCGTTCTGGAACAGCACGCCGAGCGAGGCGGCGGTGACCATGAAGGCGGTGCGGCTCGCAGCGCCGTTCCCCGCGGCGCCGCGGCGCGCGGGCGCCATGGCGTCGCGCCTCAGCGAGCGCGCGCACCAGAACCGCGAGATCGTCTACTTCCTGCGCCAGCCCGAGACGCACGCGTTCGACCTGTATCACGACTACACCGAGTCGCGCCCCGGGGTCTCCACCTACATCAACGTCGTGCGCGCCGGGAGCACGGTGAGCGCGCCGAGTGCGGTGAATCTCGATACCGGAGAGCCCGTGCCGTTCGATGTGCTCAAGGGCGACGCCATCACCAAGGCTGGGCTCGACGTGTCGAACGTGACGCCGCAGACCGAGGCCGTGGTCTTCCGATTCCCGCCGGTGCAGCCCGGCACGTCGGTGCGCCTGCGGATGTCGGAGACGTACACCGATTCGGTGCGCTACACGGTGAAGGACGGCGAACTCGTGTGGGACCGCGGCTTCGGCCGGCCGTCGAACATCGTGGTGCTGCCCGCGGGTTGGGCGCTGACTAATTCGTCCATTCCGGCGATCGTATCGACGCGTCGGGACGGGCGGGTACAGCTCGATTTCATTAACGGCAGAAACGATGAGATCGGAGTGCTCATCACCGCCCGTCGGCGGTAGAGTACGACGGAATGCGACAGGGGCCGACAGAATGAGGCCGTAGGCGGCAATTCGGGTGTTTTCGGGTCTTTTCGCGCGATCGTGCGGGTTGAATTGGGCCTGGAGGCAACAGCAGGCCCCTCAATTGGTTAGATTACGGTAGCCCCCAAAGACAAGGACCAGATGATCAAGGGATTCGAGTTCGCAGCCGAAGGGCGCAACTACGTGTGCAGTGTCGAGGAGCGCAGAGGCGCGAGCGGCGAGTTCTGGTGGTGGTTCACCGTCACCGGCGATCAGTCGATGTACGCCCCGTTTGAGGCGTCGTCATCCGACACGCGTGCGTCGGTACAGGAGCGCGTGCTCCAGTACTACAACAACCGCGTCTTCAAGCGCTCCCAGCCGACCCCACGGGGCGGCCAGTGGGGACGCCGTCCTCCGCAGGTGCAAGGTCCGGCACAGGCCCCGTCGATTCCGGAAGTCCCTAAGTCGGTCTGACCACCCAGCGATAGCGGCACAGGTGCCGCTTCGCCTCAAGTGACATTGAAGGGCGCCGCGATGCGGCGCCCTTTGTGTTTTCTGGCTCGGTCAGTCCCTACTGAACTGAAACCGACCGTCGGGTACGGCCGTAGCGGAAGGCAGGGCAAACCATCGTCCCCCGGGCACTGTCCAAAAGACTGGTGCCCATTGGTTTGCCTGCGCCCTCGACCCATGCCCTGATGCGCAACATCACGCTCGCCATTCGGATGCTGCTGAAGACGCCGTTCGTCTCGGCCATCGCCATCCTGTCGCTGGCCCTCGGCATTGGGGCGAACGCGGCCATCTACTCGATGTTCGACCAGCTCTTGATGCACAAGCTCCCCGTGCCGGAACCCGGGCAGCTGGTCAACATCTCCGCCCCCGGCCCGATGCCGGGCAGCACATCGTGCAATCAGGCGGGGAATTGCGACATCATCTTCAGCTACCAGATGTTCCGCGACCTGGAGAAGGCGCAGACCTCCTTTACCGGCATTGCCGCGCACCGCGGGTTCAGCGTCTCGCTGGGCGTCCGCAACGAACCGGTGACGGGCGACGGCATGATGGTGAGCGGGTCGTACTTCCCGGTGCTCGGCATCCAGCCGGCCAAGGGACGCCTGCTCCGCCCCGACGACGACCAGGTGATCGGCGCAAACTTCGTGGCCGTGCTCGCCTATTCGTTCTGGGAGGACGCGTTCGGCAAGGACCCCAACATCGTCGGCCAGTCGATGGTGATCAACGGCAAGTCGTTCACCATCGTCGGCGTCGCCCCCGAGGGTTTCAACGGCACCACCGCGGGCAACAAACCCAAGGTGTACGTGCCGATTTCGATGCGCGGCGAGGTGCAGCGCTTCGCGCGCTGGGAAGACCGCCAGGTCTATTGGATCTATCTGTTCGCGCGCCTCAAGCAGGGCGTGAGCATTGATGCCGCGCGCGCCAGCATCAACGCCGTCTATTCGCCGATCATCACCGATGTCGAAGCCCCGCTGCAGAAGGGGATGAGCGACAAGACGATGGCGAGCTTCAAGGCCAAGCGGGTGCTGCTCGAGCCGGGGGCCCGCGGACAGAGCTCCATCCATCGCGAGGCGAAGACGCCGATCCTGCTGCTCTTCTCGGTGACGGCCATCGTGCTGCTCATCGCCTGCGCCAACATCGCCAACCTGCTGCTCGCCCGCGGCGCGGGACGCGCCACCGAGATGGGCGTGCGGCTCGCGCTCGGCGCAACGCGTCGCCACCTCGTGCTGCAGCTGCTCACCGAGAGCGTGCTGCTCGCCCTCGTGGGCGGGCTTGCCTCCCTGTTCGTGGCGCAGTGGACGCTCAGTCTCATCATGAGCATCATGCCGCCTGAGGCCGCCGAGACGATCACGTTCGGCATCAGTCCCATGGTGATCGCGTTCTCGGGCCTGCTCAGCGTCGCCACCGGCATTGCCTTTGGCCTGTTCCCGGCGCTGCACAGCACGCGGTCCGACCTGATCAGCACCATTCGCGCCGGCGCCGGCCAGCTCACCGGCGGGCGGGCGGCGGCGCGGTTCCGCGCGTCGCTGGTGACGGTGCAGATCTCGCTCTCCATGGGCCTGCTCATCATGAGCGCGCTCTTCCTGAAGTCGCTGATGAACGTGAGCCGCGTGAACCTTGGCGTCACGGTGGACGGCATTTCGACGTTCCTCATTGTGCCGCGGCGCGCCGGCTATGACAGCGCGCGCACGGCGGTGCTGCTCACCCAGGTGGAGCGTGAACTCAAGGCGCTGCCGGGCGTGTCGCATGTGACGGGCGGTATGGTGCCGCTGATGAGCGGCGACAACTGGGGCAACTCGGTGAAGGTGCAGGGCTTCGACTGCGGTCCCGACGTGGACTGCGGGTCGCGCTTCAACGAGATCAGCACCGACTACTTCAAGACGTTCGGCGTGGCGTTGCGCGCCGGGCGCGAGTTCACCGACGCCGACCAGCTGGGCGCGCAGCGCGTGGCCATCGTCAACGAGGCCTTCGCCAAGAAGTTCAACCTGGGCGCCGACGCAGTGGGCAAGTTCATGGGCGAGGGCGGCGGCCCGCCGGTGCCGGGAGCGATCGATCCGGGCGACTCGCTGAACGTGCAGATCGTCGGCCTCGTGCCGAACGTGAAGTACAGCCAGGTGAAGGACTCGGTGCCGCCCGTCTATTACCGGCCGTGGCGGCAGGATCCGAATATCGGGGCGATGTACTTCTACGTACGGTCGGCGGTGGCGCCCGAGCAGATGCTCGGCACGCTGCGCACGGTCGTCAAGCGCATTGATCCCAACCTGCCGGTGGAAGAACTGAAGACCATGCAGCAGCAGGTGAAGGAGAACGTCTTCCTCGACCGCATGATCTCGGTGCTGTCGAGCGCGTTTGCCCTGCTGGCGACGGTGCTGGCCGGCGTCGGTCTGTACGGTGTGCTGTCGTATTCGGTGGCGCAGCGCACGCGCGAGATCGGCGTGCGCATGGCGCTGGGCGCCGACGGCGCCAACGTGCGCGCGCTGATACTGCGCCAGGTGGGCTGGATGGTGCTCATCGGCGGGGCAATTGGCATCGGGTTCGCGCTCGGCGCGGGGCGTGCGGCGCGGTCGCTGCTGTTCGAACTGCAGGGACATGACCCGCTGTCGTTCACCATCGCGGTGGTGTTGCTGGCTGTCGTGGCGCTCGGCGCCGGGTGGATTCCCGCCAGACGCGCTGCCATGGTGGACCCCATGCACGCGCTAAGGTATGACTAGTAGAAGCCGAGAAGTACTGTTTTCTCTCTGTTGTTTGTCTGTTTTCCCTCTGTTGTTTCTCTATCACTGACTTATGGACATTGTAAGAGCCCCGCAGAAGAAGACAAAACGAAACCTGTTGATCGGTGCTGGCATTCTCGTTCTGGTGCTCATCACCGTGTGGACGTTGACGCTCGATCCGGCCTCGCAGTCCATCGAGCGGTCGGCCGTGCTCATCGACAGCGTCCGCCGCGGCGATGTGGTGCGCGAAGTGCGCGGGCCCGGCACGCTGGTGCCCGAGCACATCCGGTTCATCACGGCACAGGCGAGTGCACGCGTCGAGCGGCTGGCCAGCGAGAGCGGCCGGCGCGTGAACGCGGGCGACGTGCTGCTCGAACTCAGCAATCCCGACCTGCAGATCCAGACCATGCAGGCCGAGCAGCAGGTGCGTCAGGCGCAGATCGAGCTGCTGAACCTCAAGACATCGCTGCGCAGCCAGCTGCTCACCCAGCAGGGCGTGGTGGCGAGCACGCGCACCCAGTACGTGAACGCGTCGCAGGAAGCCATGGCCGCCGACTCGCTGGCCAAGCTCAAGCTGCTCTCCGGCTTCGAGCTCGCCAACAAGAAGGCGGCGGCCGAGGAGTACACGACGCGCCTGCGCGTCGAACGTGAGCGTCTGACGCTCATGGAGCAGGCCATTGATTCGCAGATCGCCACCCAGCAGAGCCAGGTGGTGCAGCTGCGCGCCATCGCTGACAACCAGCAGGCGCGCCTGCGGTCGCTGAGTGTGCGCGCGCCGGATGCCGGCGTGCTGCAGGACCTCACGCTGCAACTCGGTCAGTGGGTGCCCGAGGGAACGACGCTCGCCAAGGTGGTGCAGCCCGGCAAGCTCAAGGCGGTGCTCCGCATTCCCGAGAGCCAGGCCAAGGACGTGGTGCTCGGGCAAAAGGCGAGTATCGACACGCGCAACGGCCTCGTGGCCGGGCACGTGAGCCGCAAGGATCCCTCGGCGCAAGGCGGCACGGTCACCGTGGACGTGGTGCTCGACGGCGCGCTGCCCAACGGCGCGGTGCCCGACCTGAGCGTGGATGGCACGATCGTGATCGAGAAGCTCAACAACGTGCTGTTCAGCGGACGTCCGGCGTTCAGCTCCGGCTCGGGCTCGGTGTCGCTGTTCAAGCTGGTGGACGGCGGCGACGCGGCGGTGCGGGTGCCGGTGGAGCTGGGACGGAGCTCAGTGAATGTGATTGAGATACTGAGGGGGCTGGACGTTGGCGACAAGATCATCGTCTCGGACATGTCGCAGTATGCCAATGTTGCAAGGGTCAGAATCAAGTAAGAGAAACAACAGAGAGACAACAGAAAGACAACAGAGAGACAACAGTACTCACGGGAGCTTGGAATGATTGACAACAGTGCGCTGATTAGCCTCAGCGGCATCAAGAAGGTCTTCTACACCGACGAAGTGGAAACCCATGCGCTGGCGGACGTGGACTTGCACGTGGCGAAGGGCGAGTACGTGGCCATCAGCGGGCCGTCGGGATGTGGCAAGACCACGCTGCTGTCGATCCTCGGCTTGCTCGACACGCCGAGTGGTGGCGAGTACCTGCTGGCGGGCCAGCATGTGGCGGGGTTGAACGCGGGCGATCGCGCGCGCGTGAGGAACCGCCAGATCGGCTTCATCTTCCAGGCGTTCAATCTTATTGGCGATCTCACGGTCGCTGAGAACATCGAGTTGCCGCTGACGTATCGCGACATGGCGGCGAGCGAACGGAAGGACCGGGTGGCGAAGGCGCTGGAGCGCGTGGGGATGTCACACCGCGCCAAGCACTTTCCGGCGCAGCTGAGCGGCGGCCAGCAGCAGCGCGTGGCGGTGGCGCGCGCCGTGGCCGGCGATCCGGCGATCCTGCTCGCTGACGAGCCGACGGGTAACCTCGACTCCAAGAATGGCGAGGCGGTGATGGAGCTGCTCAGCGAGCTCCACCAGAACGGCGCGACCATCTGCATGGTGACGCACGACTCGCGCTACGCGCACTACGCCGACCGCGAGGTGTCGCTGTTCGACGGGAAGATGGTGGAGACAGTCACAGCATAGGGACGTCGCTGCCGCAACACTGGCCCTTTTCACCACGGAGCTCACGGAGGAGACGGAGGGCCACGGAGTACGGCAACCTCCTGGGGGAACGGCGAGCGCCACGCGGATGATTGCGTGGCGCGATGTCTTTAACCCCAGGTTTTGTAGTCCTCCGTGGCCCTCAGGCCGTTCTCCGTGCGCTCCGTGGTGAGAGAGCCCCCGTGGCGCCCCGTTCCGAGCCGGGTGCTCGTGTAAACCAATTCGGGGATTCCGGCATCAAACAGGACGTACCCGTCGCACGACCACTTCCCGCCCCCCGGACCATGACCACTCCCAGCCCTGCGGTCTCCGGCCGCCTTCGCGCCTTTGCGGCAATGGCGTGCTCGATGTTCGCGCTGGCGCTGCCGGCACAGCAGCCCGCCGCCAACGCCGAGGGCGCCAACGGGTCCGGATCGGCGTCCCGGCGCACTACCACCACCAACGGGCACGCAATTCCCGTTCCCATCGGGCGCGCCGAAGCGCTCGCCGGAACGATTGCCATCGACGGCCGGCTCGATGACGCGGCGTGGGCGGGCGTGGAGCCGCTCACCGGCTTCACGCAGACCGATCCCGAGGAAGGTCAGCCGGCGTCGCAGCGCACTGAGGTGCGCTTCGTGTTTGACGACGACGCGCTCTACGTGGGCGCCCGCATGTGGGACACGGAGGGGGCCAAGGGCGTGCGTACGCAGCTCACGCGCCGTGACGCAAGCCTCGACTCGGACTGGTTTTCGATCGTCATTGACGGCTATCACGATCACCAGTCGCGCGCCTTCTTCACGGTGAATCCGAGCGGAAGTCGCCAGGACCAGATTGGCACCGGCAATTCGTGCTGCGACAGTGGATGGGACCCCATCTGGGAAACGGCGGCGCACGTGGACAGCGCCGGCTGGAGCGCCGAGATGCGCATTCCGCTCAGCCAGCTGCGCTTCTCGCGCGACTCGATGCAGACGTGGGGCTTGCAGATGTGGCGCTTCATCCAGCGTCGGCAGGAATTCGACATGTGGAGCTTCTGGAAGAAGACCGAGGTGGGCGGCGCGGCGCGTTTTGGTCATCTCGAGGGCGTTCAGATCGCCACGCAGCCGCGGCATCTCGAGGTGCTCCCGTACACGGTGGCGCGCGCCAAGGCCGTGCGCGCTGCGCCGGGCGACCCGTTCAATGACGGGCGCACGCAGGACGTGAGGGCCGGCGTTGACCTGAAGTACCTGCTCACGCCCAATCTCACACTCGACGCGACGTTCCAGCCGGACTTCGGCCAGGTGGAAGTGGATCCCGCGCAGGTGAACCTGAGCGCGTTCGAGACATTCTATGAAGAAAAGCGTCCCTTCTTCATCGAAGGGGCGGGTGTGTTCCGCTTCGGGAGCAGCCGCTGCCAGTTCTGCAGCAACTTCACCGGGGTGGAGTCGTTCTACTCGCGGCGCATCGGGCGCGCTCCAAGTGGGGCAAGCCTCGCTTATGCGCAGGGTCCGTACGCCGACATGCCGGACGCTTCCACCATCCTCGGCGCGGCCAAGATCACCGGACGCACCGGCAACGGGTGGACGGTGGGCCTGCTGAACGCCACCACGCGGCAGGAGCAGGCGCGGGTGCAGCGCGACGACGGATCGCGCACCGACGTCACGGTGGAACCGCTGACGAACTTCCTCGTCGGGCGATTGAAGCGCGATTTCCAGCGCGGCAATCTCGTGACCGGATTGTATGGGTCATCGGTGACGCGCCGGATGACGGACGAGTTCCGGCCGATGCTCAACAGCCATTCCGAGATGTTCGGGTGGGACCTCGAATCGTACTGGAAGAACCGCGCCTATTCGCTGCGGGCGTCGCTCATGGCCTCGAATGTCAGCGGCGATCCGCGCGTGATCACGGCGCGGCAGAAGTCGAGCGCCCGATACTACCAGCGCCCCGACGACCGTCGCGAAGTGGACACGACGGCGACTTCCATGCAGGGGTACGGCGCGTTCGTGCGAGTGGGCAAAGATGGCGGCGATTGGAACTGGGAGCTGATGGGGAACACGCGCACGCCGGGCTACGAAGTGAACGACATCGCCTTCCAGAGCCGCGCCGACTACGCGTGGTTCAATGGCAACATTGCGCGCTTCTTCAGCAAGCCCAGCAAGTGGTACCGCACGCTGTCCCTGATTGCCGGCGGGCAGTATCAGCGGAACTATCAGGGACTCGAGGTGACGGGGCGCGACGTGCATGCCGGCGTCTTTGGCAACACGCTGTCGGGCGGCTTCTTCAACACCTTCCTGATTCTCCGCCCGACGCTCATGGACGAGCGGCTGCTGCGCGGCGGTCCGGCGGTGTACGTGCCCGGCGGCGGCTACCTCAACCTCAACTACGGCACCAACACCGCGCGCCGGGTGAACGGCCAGGTGCAGGCGAGCTACAGCTGGAACACGGAGCGTGGCTTCGGCAACCAGTTCAACGCCACGGTGCGCTACCGTCCGACCTCATTCATTGCCGTGTCTGCCGGCCCGTCGTACAACCTCACGCGCGCGGTGCGGCAGTACGTGCAGGCGGTGGGCGACCCGACGGCGACCGCCTTCCACGGCACGCGCTACGTGTTGTCAGGGCTCCAACAGAACACCCTCGGCATGGACACGCGACTGAGCGTCACGTTCTCACCGCGCATGACCTTTGAGCTGTACGCGCAGCCGTTCTTTGCCACCGGTAAGTACTACGGCTTCAAGGAGTACACGGCTCCACGTTCGCGCGACGTCGTCGTGTACGGTCGCGACGCGGGGACGATTGCCGAGAACCGGAACACCGAAGGCCGAGTGACGTCGTACACGGTGGATCCCGACGGCGCTGGCGCGGCCTCGTCGTTCAGCATCGCCAACCCGAACTTCAGCGTCCGGTCGCTGCGCGGGAATGCGGTCTTCCGGTGGGAGTACCGGCCGGGCTCCACGCTCTTCTTCGTCTGGACGCAGTCGCGGAGCAGCAGTGACCCGTCTGGCGAGTTCGACCTTGGGCACGACGCGCGTGCGCTTACGGCCACCCGCCCCGACAACATCTTCCTGGTGAAGATGAACTGGTGGCTGGCGCGGTAACCGGGGTGCGATAAGGGCGGCAACGCCTGACGGTGGGACGGCCGGTGCATACCTTTGAATTGGATGCCCCCAGTCTCCTTCGGCGTTGACCGCCTGATCGCGGATGCTGCACTGCTCGGCGCTGCCGCGCGAGTCGGTCTTGTCACCAACGACGCCGCACGGCTCGCGTCGGACGCTGGGCGTCATGCGCGCGAGGCGCTGATCGCCGCCGGCATTCCGCTGGTGCGGCTCTTCGGGCCCGAACACGGGCTCACCGCCGCCGCGGACGACGGAGCCGCGGTGGCCGATGGCACCGATCCGCTGACGCACCTGCCGGTCATCTCGCTCTACGGCGAGCGCGTGCGGCCCGACGCCGAGTCGCTGAGCGACCTCGATGCGGTGCTGTTCGACATTCCCGATGTCGGCGTGCGGTTCTACACCTACACCTGGACGCTCTATCACCTGCTGGCGGCGTGCGTCCGCACGGGAACCCGCGTTGTGGTGCTCGACCGGCCGAATCCCTTGGGTGGCGATCTCCAGAGCGCCGCGGGTCCGGTGCTCGACCTCGCCTGCCGGTCGTTCCTCGGCGAGGACGCCATTCCCATTCGGCACCAGCTCACGCTCGGCGAACTCGCACGGCTCTGGCAGCGCGATCACTTTCCGAAGGTCAGGCTCGACGTCATAGCGTGCGATGGCTGGGCACGCGCCATGCGCTGGCCGGACACGCAACTGCCGTGGGTCCCGACGTCGCCGGCGATGCCGTCATTTGAAAGCGCCCAGCTCTACGCGGGGACGTGCCTGTTCGAGGCCACGAACCTCAGCGTCGGGCGCGGCACCGATGCGCCGTTTCAGCAGGTCGGCGCGCCGTGGCTCGACGTGGGCGCGGTGCTCGCCGACCTCGCCCGCCGCGTGCCGAAGGGCGTTGAGTTCAGCGAGACGACCTTTGTTCCCGCCACTGGTCCATACGCGGGCGAGGAGTGCCATGGCATCCGCATCACGGTCACGTGGGCGGGCGCGCTTCGACCGGTGGCGCTGGGCCTGCTGCTCATGGCGGCCGTCGCCAGCACGCATCGACTGCGCTTCCAGTGGACGCGTTATCCCACCGCCGCCAACCCGAGTGGCGAAGGGCATTTTGAGCGGCTCGTCGGGCGACGCGACATCCGCCGAGTGTTCGACAAGGCGCCGCAGGACATTGACGCGGAGCAGGTGCGCTCGTGGACGGAAGTCGGTGACTGGGCGGAGCGGGTGGGGCCGGTTCTGGAGTACTGAGATGGCCCTCTCTACCACGGAGCACACGGAGAACTGCTGGAGGGCCGCGGAGTACTGCCACTGCTGGGGTTAACGACGTCGCACCACGCAAGTGTGCGCGTGGCGCTCGCGGTTGACCCAAGAAGTTGCAGTACTCCGTGGCCCTCATGCCGTTCTCCGTGCGCTCCGTGGTGAAGAAGGTATCGTCGCACCGCGAGCGCCGTGGTGAAGAAGGCTTGGTCGCGCCGTGCAGTCCTCGCGGCCGCCTGCTACTTTCAGCACCCATGACCCTGCTGCAACTCATGCTCACCGTCGCGTTTGTGCTATCGGGCGCGGCGGGGCTCATCTACGAGTCCATCTGGAGCCGTTACCTCGGGCTCTTCGTCGGACATAGCGCGTACGCGCAGACCATCGTCCTGGTGATATTCCTGGGCGGGATGTCGGCTGGCGCGGCCTGGGTGGCGCGCCGCTCGGCAACACTGAAATCACCGTTGATGTGGTACGCGCGCGCCGAGGCCGCGTGCGGTGTCATCGGGCTTGCCTTCCATGGCGTGTTCGGCGTGGTGACCGCCTTCTGCTACGACACGCTCTTCCCCGCCCTCCCCGGCGGCACCGTACTCCTGGTGGTGAAGTGGACCATCGCCGCACTGCTGATCCTGCCGCAGTCGGTGTTGCTCGGCACCACCTTCCCGCTGATGAGCGCTGGCTTTCTGCGCGCCACGTCGCCCGACGGGCATACGGGGAGCGGCAAGGTGCTGGCGAATCTCTACTTCGCCAACTCGTTCGGCGCGGCGGTGGGCGTGTTGATTGCGGGCTTCGCACTCATCAGCGCCTTCGGCCTGCCAGGTACGCTCCAGACCGCTGCCATCCTCAACGTCGTCGTCGCCGCGATGGTCGTGGCGGCGGTGCAGCTTGCGCAGGAGGAGACCGACGCACCGGTGGATCCGGCGCCGACTGCCGAGGCGGCGGCGGTGCCCGCACACCTCTGGCGCACGCTGCTGATCGTCGCCGCCGGCACCGCCGTGTCGTCGTTCATCTACGAGATCGCCTGGGTGCGCATGCTCTCGCTCGTGCTCGGGAGCGCCACGCACTCGTTCGAGCTCATGCTGTCAGCGTTCATCCTCGGGCTCTCGCTCGGCGCACTCTGGGTGCGCACGCGCGCCGACGGCTTCCGCGACCCCATGCGCACCCTCGCCGTGACGCAGTGGATCATGGGCGCACTCGCCATTGCCACCATGTCGGTCTACATGATGAGCTTCGACTGGATGGCGTCACTGCTCGAGACCCTGGCCAAGACCGACGAGGGGTACCGCGCCTTCTCCACCGCGCGCTACGCCATCTGCCTGGCCGTGATGCTGCCCGCCACGTTCTGCGCGGGCATCACCCTGCCGCTCATCACGCGCATGCTGCTCGGCGCGGGCGCCGGCGAGCGCGCCATCGGCGCCGTGTACAGCATCAACACGCTTGGCAGCATCGTCGGAGCGGCGCTCGCGGCGCTCGTGCTCATGCCTCTCATCGGTCTCAAGGCGCTCCTCGTGAGCGGCGCCGTCATCGACATGGCGCTCGGCGTCTGGCTGATGTGGCTGGCCGGGGCGTCGTCGCGCGAGACGCGCAAGTTTGCCGTGGGGCTCGCCGGCGCCACGGTCTTCGCCGTGCTGGGCGCCACGCTCAATGCGCCGTTCACCCGTGAGATCCTCACCAGCGGCGTGTATCGCTATGGCCGCGTGGACCATGCCGGCCGCAGCGTCGTGTTCTATCGCGACGGCCGCACCGCCACGGTGAGCGTGCGCAAGACGCCGGGCAAGCAGCAGTACGCGCTGTCCACCAACGGCAAACCCGATGCGTCATTGTCGGAGATCTGGTTCGATACCTCCGCCGTAGCTGAACGCGTCATCACCGGTGACGAAAGCACCCAGCTGCTTTTGCCCATGGTGGTGCTCGCGCATGTGCCGCGTGCCGCGGAGGGGGCGGTCATCGGGCAGGGATCGGGAATGTCGTCGCACTTCCTGCTCGGGAGCCCGTACCTCAAGCGACTCACGACCATCGACATTGAACCGGAGATGGTGCGCGGATCGCACGTGTTCTACCCGGTGAACCGGCGTGTCTTCGACGATCCGCGGTCGCATTTCGTATACGACGACGCGCGGTCGGTCTTCGCGTCGGCCCGCCGGCAGTACGACTTCATCCTCTCGGAGCCATCGAATCCGTGGGTCAGCGGGGTGAGCGGCCTCTTTACCGATGAGTTTTACCGCCGCGCGCGGCAGTATCTGGCGCCGCAGGGCATCTTCGGGCAGTGGCTGCACCTGTACGAGATCAACGACGACTTGGTGCTCAGCGTCGTGCGCGCCGTGCATCGCAACTTCCCGTCGTATCGCATCTATCTCACCAACGACGTGGACATTCTCATTGTCGCGTCGACGGATTCGGTGCTGCCAGAGCCGGACTGGTCGGTGTTCGAGTATCCCAAGGTAGCCGCCGACCTGCGCCGATTCCGCCGCATCACACCGGAGGCGCTCGAGGGGACCGTCGTCGCGACCAACCGGTCACTGGCGCCCATCGTGCTCTCGGGGGACTTGGTGAACTCGGACTTCTACCCTGTGCTCGACCTCAGCGCCGAGCGCACGCGATACAAGAAGGACGCGGCGCGCGGTTTCATGGATGTCACGGGTGATCGGTTCGACCTGCTCGCCGCCCTCGACGAACGGCGCATCGGCTTCGGCACCGAAACGCGCGAGGGCCTCGACTTGCCGCGCGCGATCCTGCGCGCACGCTCCGCGCGCCTGCGTGCCGGCGAGCCCTCGCCGGCGAGCGACTCGATTGAGAGCGACCGCCTGTATCGGCTTGCCCTCAATAGGCAGTCGGTGCTGCGCGAGCTGCTGGCGGCGCCGCGTGCGCCGGTGGACTGGTTTACGTGGCTTCGGATGGCCATTGAGGTGGAGGGCGACCATCATGCCGGGCTGAGCGGCGTGGTGGATACCGTTTTCTACAACGACATCGAGCGGTACACGGTGCGCTGGAAGGCGCCCGAGGCGGCGCGTTCGGCGTGGCGCTTCATGCGCGCGGCCGGTACGTACGACTGGCCGGGCGTTGCCGCCGAGGTGACGCCGCAACTCAAGTCTCGCGTGGCGGGACACACGTGGTTGCCGATTGAGATCCTGAGTCATGCGGGCGTGCTCGCCCTCGTGCGCACGGGCGACCGCCTGGAGGCTCGCAGGATGTTTGAGGCGCTCGAGGGCTATGCGGCATTCGAGAAGGGTGACCTGCGCACGGAGATCCTGCGCGCACTCGTGGCGCGGCGGAAGGCTGTAGTGCCAAGATCCTAGGTCTTCTTCACCACGGAGCACACGGAGAACGGCCTGAGGGCCACGGAGTACGGAAACTGCTTGAAGGAACAGCAAGCGCCACGCAATTGTCTGCGTGGCGCGCTGTCGTTAACCCCAGTTGTGGTCGTACTCCGTGGCCCTCCGGCTCTTCCTCCGTGTGCTCCGTGGTGACAAAGGCAGCGGATGACTACGGCTTCACCGGCATCGGCTTGGGCGGCTTGTTCTTGAAATCGCCGGCCTTCACCGCTGAGAGCTTGGCCGGGTTCACATACTTCTTGATCGTCGCGTTCACCTGTTCCGCAGTGAGTGCCGCGACGCGCGCCTCGAGCGCCTGGTCGTACGCCATCGTACGCTCCTGGAAGCTCTGCTGCGACAGGCGCGTCACCAGCTCGGCGTCGCGCGCACGCGCCTGCAGCCGTTGCTGCAACCATGCCTTCTTGGCATTCTCGAGCTCCTCGGTCGTTACGCCTTCCTTCACCCAGCGGCCGATTTCCTCACCGAAGGCGCTCTCGAGACGGACGATGTTCTCCGGGTTGTAGATGGCCAGCACCTGCAGCACGGCAGCGCTGTCGAGCGCCTGCGCGCTGAAGCCCGACGCGACGCCGTAGCTGATGCCATCCTTCTGCCGAATGCGCACCGCGAGGCGCGAGTTGAGGAAGCCGCCGCCGAGGATGTAGTTGCCGACCACGAGCGACGCGTATTCCGGCTGGTCGTCGCGCACCGGGAGGTTTATGGCGCCGATGTAGAACGCGTTCGCCTTGTCCGGCGTCTCGATGGACTCGGTGACCGACGCCACGTCAAACGCCTTGCGCTTGAGGCGCGCAAACGGCTTGGGGCTCTTCCATGAGCCAAACAGTTGCTGCGCGACCGCGGTCACGGAGTCACGATCAAAATCGCCCGCCATGGCCATGTCGCCATACGACGCCCCAACGAAGTCGGTGTAGACCTTCCGGACATCCTCAACCTTTACGGCCTTCAGGTCGGCGATCTGCTCGTCTATCGTGCCCACGTACAGCGGATGGTTCTTCGGCCATGGGTTCACGATGCGCTGGATCGCCGTGAAGGCCACGAACTGCGGCTCGGACTTGTTCTGCTCGAGCCCGGCCAGTCCTTCGGTGCGCAGGAGTTCGAATTCCTTGGCATCGAAAGCGGGCTCGCGCAGCACTTCTCCAACGAGGCGCAGCGTCGGGATCAGGTTGGGACGCGTGGTCTCGATGGTGACGAGGATGTTGTTTCCCGCGCCGCCGATGCTGACACGCGCCTTCAGCTTGTCAAATTCGTCCTTGACCTGCTGCCGTGTCTTGGTCTTGGTCCCCTTGTCGAGCATGGAGCCCATCAACCCCGCGGCCGTCGTGCGGCCGGAGAGCGACTTCTCATCGCCGAACCGCAGGCCGATCACCACATTCACGGTGTTGCCGCGCGTCTGCTTGGGCAGCAGCGCGAGCTTGAAGCCGTTCGACAGCGCGCTGCGCGTCGTCCGCTTCTCCACGTTCTCGGCGGACGGATCAAACGCCTCGCCCTCGGCGAGCACGGCGCTCCCCTTGTAATCCTTGGTGGCTGCCACGATTTCGGCGTCACCCACCCACGCAACCTCGGCGCGGTCGGGCTTCGCCGTCGGGATGAACTTTCCGATGGTGCGGTTGTCGGGCTTGAAGTACGCCCTGGCGACGCGCTGCACATCCGCGGGCGTCACCGCCTTCAGGCGGTCGCGGTGGATGAACAGCATGCGCCAGTCGCCCATGGAGGCCCACTCCGACAGGCCAAGGCCAACGTTTTCGGAGTTGTTGAGCGTGAGTTCGATTTGCTTGAGCAGTTGCGTCTTGGCGCGTTCCACTTCTTCCGTCGTCGGCGGCGAACTCGTCACGCCGTCCAGCGTGGCGAGCATCGCACGCGACGCGCTGTCGAGCGACTGCGTAAGGCGCACATTGGCATACGCCAGGAAGAGGCCCGGCTCCTTGAGCTGGAAGTTCAGCGCCGACGCTTCGGCGGCGAGCTTCTTCTCCACCAGCGCCTTGTAGAGGCGCCCCGACGGCTGGTCGCCGAGGATCGAGGAGAGCACGTCCACCGCGGCGAAGTCCTTGTCCGTGCCGGCGGGGATATGGTAGGCCGCGATGATCGCCTGGATGTCGCCGACGCGCCGCAGCGTGACCGAGCGCTCGCCGTCCTGCACCGGCTCGGCGGTGTACGTCGGGTAGATCATGTTGCCGCGATCGAGCGCACGCATCGGCTTGGGGATCGCGCCAAACTTCTCGGCAATGAGGCGCAGCGTGCGATTGACGTCGAACTTGCCGGCGACCGCGAGCACGGCGTTGTCGGGCTGGTAGTAGCGCTGGTAGAAGGCCTTGAGGCGCTCAATGGGAACGTTCTCGATGTCGGCCCGTGCGCCGATGGTGCTCTTGCCGTAGTTGTGCCAGAGGTAGGCGGTGGACGCCGTGCGTTCCATGAGAATGTCGAGCGGGCTGTTCTCGCCCATCTCGAACTCGTTGCGCACCACGGAGAACTCGCTCTCCAGGTCCTTCTTGGCGATGTACGAGTTCACCATGCGGTCGGCTTCGAGATCGAGCGCCCAGACCAGGTTGGAATCGGTGGCCGGCACCGTTTCGAAATAATTCGTGCGGTCATACCACGTGGTGCCGTTGGGGCGTGCACCGTGTTCCGTGAGTTCCGCCGGAATATTGGCGTGCTTCGGCGTTCCCTTGAACACCATGTGCTCGAGGAGGTGGGCCATGCCCGTCTCGCCGTAGCCTTCGTGCCGCGAGCCGACGAGGTAGGTGATGTTCACCGTGGTCGTCTGCTTGGACGCGTCGGGGAACAGGAGGACCCTGAGGCCGTTGTCGAGATTGTATTCGGTGATGCCCTCGACGGTGGCCCCCTTCCTGATGCCGGCCGGGAGTTGCGCCAGGGCAATGGCCGGCAGGGCGAGCGTGAGGGCGAGGACCGACCGCGCAACACAGCGGGCGAGAATGCGAGTCATGCGTACCTCATCCATGTGTGGAGAGCTGCGATCGCGCGGCTGGATTTGGGGGGCGCGCACGGGATCGTGCAATTGTGGCGCGTGCGCCTTCTCTACGGAAGCGGGGGTGGGGCGGTGTCAGGCTGGATCTTTGCTGGGACGCTGGGCTTTTTCACCACGGAACTCACGGAGTGAAACGGAGGGCCACGGAGGACGGCAACTTCCTGGGGGAACAGCGCTTGCCACGCGAATCCTTGCGTAGCGCACTGTCGTTACCCCAAGAAGTTGTGGTACTCCGTGGCCCTCCGGCACTTCTCCGCGTGCTCCGTGGTGAAAAAACCCAGCGACGCCCGTACTACGGCTGCGTCGCGGCCGCCGCGACCGGCTTCTTCTTGGCCAACGCCATGCCGTCGTTCTTGACGTACAGGTCGAGCCAGGTTGTCCACCGCGCCCACTGGTCGAGCAGCGTTTCCCTGGTGACCGGGCCGTGATCCTCGTACGGGTACATGTAGAGCGACGCCACCTTTCCGTTGGCGCGCAGCGCCTGCATCATGCGGATCGAACTGATGGGATCGGTGCCGACGTTCTGGTCCTCGATGGAGTGATACATGAGGATGGCGCCCTGCAACTTGTCCACGTTCAGCATGGGCGACATCTCGAGGTAGGTGCGCTGACCACTCCACAGGTCGCGCCGCTCGCTCTGGAAGCCGTTGGGCGTGAGTGTGCGGTTGTACATGCCGTCGCCGGCGATGCCCGCCTTGAAGAACGGCGTCTGCACCATGGCGTTCAACGTACTGAACGCGCCGTAGCTGTGGCCGCCAAGGCCGAGCTTCGTGCGGTCAATGATCGCCTGCCGGTCGAGTTCGTCGATGACGGCGTACAGGTTCATGCGCAGGTCCGTCACGTAGTTGTCGTTCATCCGCCCGGCGTCGCCGATGATGGGCGGATTGAAGTTGGCCACGGCGTACCCCTGCGACGCGAGGAACTCGATCGTGCGCGGACCTGACGACGGGAACCGCTTCACGTTCTCGCTGCGCAGCGAGCGGTCGTAGCCGCCCTGATCGGTGTACTCGTACGGATAGAACCAGAACATGCCCGGGAGACGCGTCCCCGCGGTGTAGTTGGCTGGCAGCGTGACGTTCACCACGAACTTGATGCCGTCGGCGCGCGTGACGACAATGCGCTTGCGCTGCAGCGCGGTGAACTCAGGCGCCGGATCCACGTTCTTGGTCAGCTGCGTCAGCGTGCCCGACTTGAGATCCTTGAGATACGCGTTCGGCACCGTGGTCGGCGACTCACGCGTCACAATCGCCGCCGTGCCGTCATCGTCGAGCAGTGCGCCGAGTGATTCGGCGACGTCCGTGGCCCCCTCGAAGACGCGCGTCTTCTTGCCGGTCGCCATCTCGACCTTGTCGAGGAAGTCCTTCGGCGCGTTGGCCAGGTAGTCGCGCGAGTACTGCGTCCCCTTCAGGAAGACCTCGCCCGCGGCCGTGACGACGGCCACTTCGCCGCCGTTGGCGCCGCGCTTGGTGAGCATCGAACCGGGGTTCGTGTAGAACGTCAGCGTGTCGGCCCCGCCGCGACCGCCGCCGCCGGGGAAGCCCGTCGCGCGACCGCCACCCGCAAATGAGGGAGTCCATCCGCGCAGGCGCACGATGCTCATGCGCTTGGTCGGGTCGCTGAGCTTGACCGCGAAGATCTCGCCCATGCCCACATTGTTGGTCGCGACAAAGAGCGTCTGCGCGTCATTCGTGAAGACCGCGCTCGCCATTGCGGACGAGTGCTGGTAGAGGACCTTGATGTCCTTGGCGCCGAACGGCGGCAGCCACTGCACCACCTTTTCGGGACGCGACGCAGCGGCACCGCCTGCACCGGGCCGGCCGCCACCAGCCGCGCCGCCCGCAGGCGGTCCGCCCGCCGGGCGCGTGCTGTCGCCGCGCACCGCGGAATCCTGCGCGATGTAATAGAAGCCCTCGCCCTGCGGCATCCACGAGAGTCCCTTCTTGCCGGCGGCGGCGCCGCCGCGGCCGCCAAAGCCGCCGGGTCCGCCCGTCGTATCACCCGCCAGACGCAGCGCGCGCTTGGAGATCTCGGTGAGCTGCTTGCCGTCGGCATCCCACACCACATCGCGGCTGCCGAAGGCGCTGTACTGCGTCACGTACGAGAACGGCTTCTCCACCGTGGAGACGCGGAAGAACCGGCCGTCGGGTGAGACGTCCACCGACGACAGCATGGTCGGCGCCGCGATTTTCTTCACCGTCTTCTTGGCCACGTCAATCACGGCAAGCTGGCCCGTGACGAACCACTCGAACTGGTCGAACTCCCACGGCTCTTCCATCAGCGACGCGTAGTTGCGCTCGGGTGCCTTGGCCCCGTCGGTCCAGAGCCGCACCTGCGGGCCGGTAGCGATTGCCGGCTTTTGCGGCATCGCGCTGCGCGGCTCCGGCACGAGGACGGCGACGATGTTCTTGCCGTCGGCCGTCCAGTCCACCGACGTCACGAGCGTGGCCAACAGCGGCGTCTTGGTGATCTGCACCGACTTTCCAGTGGCGATGTCGGCGACAAAGATGTGCGACGCCGTTTCGAAGTTGCCGATGTACGCCACCTTCTTGCTGTCGGGCGACCAGACGGGCGCCGTGATGGTCGCCCCCTTGGGCGCTTCAATTGCGGCCGTGCTGCCGGTGCGCGCATCGATCAACTGCAGTGCGATGGCGCCACGCGCGGTAAGCGCGCGGGCGCGGTTGGCCTTGGGGTCCACCTGCAAGCCGCCGAGGTAGACGTGGGCTTTGCCATACGTCTGCACGCTGGGCAGGCCGTCGGTCTGCTCGCGCAGAAACCACTTTCGGTCCGGGCTTGGCGTCGTGAGCGACACCACGAGGTGGCGCGGCGCCGTCACCAGCTTGGCGATGTCGCCCGCCGGCGCGATGTACCCTTCCTTGGCGAGCGTCTCGCGCAGGGCGGTGATCGTGGCATCGGCATTGCCGCCGCCAGCTTGCTGCGCAAGCACTGGCGAGACGACGAGCATGAGGAGCGCCGCGAGGCGTCCGGCACGGAACAGATAGGAGCGAGTGGGCACGGGAGTCTGGCGTTGAGGTCCGGGGCCTGATCCGGGTGAGACGTCGCTCCCCGGGGTTACCTGCCAACTAATAGATACGCGTCCGGCGCCTGCTCCGCTGGCGCCCGGGAGGCCCCCCGGGGGGACCCGTTCCCAAGCGCCCCTGACTCGTTACCGTCACCCTTGCGGCGCCCGATGGGAAGGCGTCGATTGCCTGCCATGATACGCCAAGCCCTCCTCGTTTCCGTGCTTGCCGCCTCCGCGCTTTCAGCGCAGGCCCCCGACACGAGTCTCGTGCGTCGGATCCTCTTTGCCGAGGACCGGCGCGATACCACCGACCGGGCGCTCGCCGAGGGAATGGCGAGTCGCGACGCCCGGGTGGCACTGATCGCGCGGCGCGCGATGGCCCGTATGCGCGACGCCAAGTTCGCTGCACGAGATTCGCTGGGCGCACTCCCTGCTCCGCCCGCGTATCCCGAACCCGACTGGCGCGTGCGCTACCGGGCGCTCGCCACGCGCAACGCAGACTGCACTGCCCTGGGCGCGGCACTGACCGATGCATCGTGGCACGTGCGCCTGCGCGCCGCGGACCTCGCGGGTACGGCTTGCCGAGGTGATGTGGCGTTTACCGCCACCATGCGCGCGTGGCTTGCAACCTCCGGCAACGCGGTACGCGCGCGCGATGATGCCGCGTGGCAGCCGGCCGCGCACGCCATCGTGGCACTCTCGCGTGCGGCGCCCCAGGTCGCACGCGCTGAACTCCCGTCATTCCTGCGCCACGACACGCATTGGGTGCGCGTCTACGCGGCGCGCGCTGCTGCCGTGCTGACGGACACGCAGGCGCTGCGCGCGCTCGCCGGCGACCGCAATGACAACGTGAGGGAAGCAGCGATTGATGCGCTCTCGAAGCTCACGGCGCACGCGGACGATTCGCTGTACGTTGCCGCATTGCAATCCAAGGGATATCAAGCCGTGCGAAGTGCGGCACTCGCGCTCAAGGGTGCCACACCGACACGTCCCATGCGGCACGCTCTGGTGACCACCGCGCAGCGCTTGCGCGCCGACTCGAGCGAAACCTCGCGCGACGCCCGCACCGAGGTCATGGCGCGCCTCGCGGAGATGGCCGATGCGCAGATGGCCGCGCACGTCGCCACGCTCGCCACGGACTTCGACTGCGTCATCGCCGCCAAGGCCGCCGACATCGCGACCGCGCTGGGCAAGCCAACCGCACCGCAGTGCACCCCGTTCGTTCGCAGCCTTCCTGCCGACGCGGTGCGCCTCGCGCTGGGCGCCGATGTCCGACTGCGCGTGGTGATGTCCCCATCGAGCGGCGGCGGGTCGTTCGTGGTGCGCCTGCGCGGTGACGTCGCTCCCATCATGGCCGCGCGCGTCCTCTCGCTGGCACGAACGGGATACTACGACCGGCAGGCTTGGCATCGCGTGGAACCGAACTTCGTGATCCAGGGGCCGAGCCCCGGCGACAACGAGTACGTCGGGCATCCCCGCTTCCTGCGCGACGAACTCGGCGCCGTGCCGCACGTACGTGGCACTGTCGGTATGAGCACGCGCGGCCACGACACGGGCGACGCGCAGTGGTTCGTGAACCTCAAGGACAACCTGAATCTTGGCCGCGACTACACCGTTTTTGGCGAGATCGTTGAGGGAATTGAAGTGGCCGACAGCGTGCTCGAGGGGGACGTGATCGAGCGGATAGAGGTGGTGCGCGGGCGTTAGCGCGCTATGCGTGGTGTGCGGGTCTTGGACTTTTTCACCACGGAGCACACGGAGGAAAAGAAGAGGGCCACGGAGTACTACAAAACTGGAGGTAACAGCATCGCGCCACGCAGTGCATCGCGTGGCGCGAGTAGTTCACCCAAGGGGTTGCCGTACTCCGTGGCCCTCAGGCAGTTCTCCGTGCGCTCCGTGGTGAAGAAGGCCAGCGTTCTACGGCCGAGCCGGCGCTGGCCGCCGGATCACACGTCCCGGCCGCGCTGAGGTGAAGACGTTGTTCGCGATCACCGGCTCGCCATTCACCAGCACCCAAGGAATGCCCTCGGGGTAATGGTGCGGATCGGTGAACGTCCCCATGTCGCGCACCGTCGACGCGTCGAATATCGTGACGTCGGCCACGCATCCCTGGCGCAGGCAGCCGCGGTCGCGCAGGCCGAGCCGCGCCGCCGGCATGCCGGTCATCTTGTTGATGGCCTGCGGCAGCGTCAGCACGTGATCGTCGCGCACATACTTGCCGAGCACGCGCGGGAAGGTACCGTAGTTGCGCGGATGCGGCACGCCGTCACCCAGCGCGGTCAGTCGACCGTCGCTGGCGATCATTGTCATGGGGTGCGCCATGATGCGCCGCACGTCGGCTTCGTCAATGACGTGGTACACCATGCCAGCGCCGCCATTGAGCACGCCTTCGAGGATGAGGTCCACGCCGTTTTCCGGCGTCGGCTTCAGGTTGCGACGCGCGGCCCAGTCGGCAAGCGTCTTCCCCTGCAGCGACCGGTCCCACGTGACAATCGCGAACTGCACACGGCTCAGGTCGCCGCCACCGCGGTCGTTGAGAATGAGATCGATGATTCCGCGCGTGATGCTGTCCTTCAGCACGGGATTGTCGAGCCGCTTCCGCAGCGCCTCACGCCCGCCGGACAGCGCCCAGGGTGGCACCAGCACGTCGAGTCCGGTGAACGATGCCGTGAACGGATACTGGTCAATCATTACGTCGGTGCCGGCTCTCCTCGCCGAGTCCACCATGGCGAGCGTGATGGTGCTCTTGCCCCACGCCTGACGGCCGATCGCCTTGTGGTGCGTGAGGATCACGGGGATTCTGGCGCGCCGCCCGATTTCGAGCGCTTCGCCGACACCGTCGAGCAGCCCGACGCCTTCCTCACGCAGGTGTGAGGTGTAGATGCCGCCGCGCTTCGCTGCTTCTTCCGAGAGCGCGATTACCTCTTCGACGTTCGAGTAGTAGCCGGGTACGTAGCGCAGGCCGGTGCTGATGCCGAACGCCCCTTCGCCCATCGCCGTCGCGACCATTCCGCGCATGCGTGTAAGCTCTTCAGCGGTTGGCGCGCGGTTCTCCGTTCCCATCACCGTACGCCGGATGGTGTTGTGCCCGGTGAGGAACGCGACGTTCATGCCGAGCCCGGAGCGATCGGCCGAGTCGAGATAGGTGCCGAACGGCCAGGGACCACCGCCATCGGGACCACCGAGCGCGAGCGTGACACCCTGTCGCACATGGCTCTCGGAGCCCGGGAGCTGCAGCAAGGGCTCGAGATGCACGTGCAGGTCAATGAAACCCGGCGCGACAACGAGACCAGTGGCGTCAATCACCCGCACCGCGTCGGCCGGGTTCAGCGGCGTCGGCGACACGCGCACGATGCGCTTGCCGAGGATGGCGACGTCGGCCTTCACGCCGGGCGCGCCGGTGCCGTCGAGCACGGTGCCGTTGCGGATGATGACGTCGAACGGCGGAACGCTGGCCTGCTTCGGCTGCGGCAGTGCGCCGGTGCGCGCGGCAATCACCTTGTCCACCAGCGCCCAGAACTGCGGGTGCTGCACGCCGGGACTGCCGGCTCGTGGTTCCGTCTTGTGCGCAATGACGATGTCGAGCTTCGGAATCACGGTGATGTACTGCCCCACCGCGCCGACGCCAGAGTAGGCCCCTTCATAGGGCCCCGTGTTCCAGTCGCCGTCGAACGGCCACCACAGGTAGCCGTACCCAAGGCGACCGCGTCGCACCGAAGACGGGTGCATCTGTGCCACCGGCGTGATGGCACTCGTGCTCTTCTTCACCCAGTCGGCCGGGACGATCTGCTTGCCGTTCCACACGCCATTGCGAAGCATCAGGTACCCGATGCGCGCCATGTCGCGCGTGGAGAAGTACATGTGGTATGCGAGGTACTTCGACGCGGTGGTGTCACCCGACTTCCGCTGCAGGTCGCGACGCCATTCCTGCATGCCGATGGGGCGCGCGATTTCCGCCTCGACGGCGTCGTAGATGTTCCGCCCGGTCTGTATCTCGAAGATGTGACCGACGGCGTTGAAGTCCCAGTTGCTGTACAACTGGTAGGTGCCGTGCTTCTGCGAACCACGCGGCGGGGCGTCGGCCAGGTTGTCGCCGGCGTTCGATGCGGGGTGGTACACGCCCGATCGCGCCGAGAGCAGGTCCTGCACCGTCGCTTCCTTCTCGCTCGGGAGCAGGCCGCCGATGTCATCGATGCCGAGCTGTGCGAGCGTCTTGGATGTATCCACTTTGCCACGCGCGATCTCGATGCCGTACAACATGGAGAGCACGCTCTTTCGCACCGACGCGAGATAGCTCTGCCTGGTGAGGTCGCCGTACTCGAACACCACTCGGCCGCCCTCGGTGACCATCATCCCCGTCGTCGCCATGCGGCTGAGTGTGGCGCGCACGCTGTCGAGCCCTTCGCGTGACCAGCCGACGGCCGTGGGATCGCTCACGCGTTCCCAGTCGGTGCCGGGATAGACGTATGTCGCGGCGGCTGGAGTGACCTGCGGCGACGGCGGAGTAGATGAGCAGGCCGCGAGTGCGGCAACGAGCACGAACGAAATGACTGAGCGCATCGGAGCGGGGGTGGGAGTCACCACCAACATACGATGCCCGCTCGCCGCTCGCCGCCGCACTGCGCAGGGTCATGGAACGCGCAGGAGTGCTGCGGAGCGTCGCTGAGCGCTGCGTTCGCGACTACTGGTGCGCGAAAAACCCTGTGATCTCGTCCTGCGTGAGTGGCCGGACTTGTTCGATGAGTCCAGCGGCATGTGCCGCCTGCCCAAGCACGTCGGATGGAGAAACACCTGCAGCGCGCAGCTCACGTACGCCCGAATCGCCGGCGGACTTGCTCAGCTTGGCCCCGTCTGGATGCCGCACCAACGGGTGGTGCATGAAGTGCAACGGCCGCTTGCGCCCAAGCAATCGCGCCAGCGCGCGCTGGCGTCCGGTGGACTCGAGCAGGTCCTCGCCGCGGATTACGACGTCGATCTTCTGGTCGAGATCGTCCACCGTCACCGCGAACTGGTACGTCCACTGCCCCAGCCGGTCGCGCACGAGCACGTCGCCGCATTGCTCGGCGGGCACCTGTTCCTGCGGGCCGCGCAGCAGATCGAAGAACCGCTCGCGTTCGGGGCCGAGTTTCACGCGCCGCTGCATGGATGCATCGGGAGAAAGCGCGGCATCCCGACAGGTGCCGGGGTAGCGCATCTCCTCGTTGGGACGGTCCTCGACGAGACGGGCGATGTCGCCGCGGGAACAGCGGCAAGTGTAGACGAGGCCGCGAATCTCGAGCGCGGTGATCGCGGCTGCGTAGCGCCAGTCGTTGTCGCTCTGCCGCAGCGCACTCGTGCCGGCGCGGAATTCCGCCGTCGTCCCTTCGTCCGGCGTGAAGCCCAGCCAGTCGAGATCCTCAAGCAGTTCCTGCTCGTACTCCGCGCGCCACCGCGAGCGGTCGTGGTCCTCGATGCGCAACACCACGCGGCCGTCGTGCGCGCGCGCCACGCCCCACACGTAAATGGCGTTGACGACATGGCCCAGGTGCAGAAAGCCCGTCGGCGCGGGGGCGAACCGTGTTCGCCACCCCGGCCGAAGGTTCAGCGCATCAAGAACGTGGCCCACGGGACGGTCCGCTGCGGCCACGCCCGCCCCGGAACGGCTTCCGGACGCGCCCGGCCGCTCCCGATCGCTGGTCCGACGACGACGAACCGGCGTACGGCGATTCGTCGCGAGGGGCGCCGGGGCGCGCCGACTGCGGCCGAGCTCCCGACTGCGGCGGCCGTGCTCCTGGCCGTGCGTCATGTCGCGGATCGCGACGCGCGTCGCCCCGTGCCGCCGGGTTCACCGGACCGCCCGCTTGCCGCGCCAGCTTGGCCGCCGCGCGCGCGCGGTCTTCCGCCTTCTTCGCCCGAATGACCGCGATGCGCTCGGCGAGTGGAATCTCCAGCTTCGCCGCCGGCCGCGCCTTGTAATCGAAATCGGGCACGGTCACGCGCAGCAGGCGCCGGCTGATCGCCTTCTCGATGGCCCGCAACTCCTCTTCCTCGTCCGGCGACACGAACGTGTACGCCTCGCCGGTGAGTTCGGCGCGCGCCGTGCGTCCGACGCGATGGATGTAATCCTCTGGGACGTTGGGCACATCGAAGTTCACCACGTGGCCCAGGGCCTCGACGTCAATGCCGCGCGCCGCAATGTCGGTGGCGACGAGCACGCGGAACTCGCCGTTCTTGAAGCCCTCGAGCGCCTTGGTGCGCTGCTGCTGCGAGCGGTTTCCGTGGATGCGTTCGGTGTTGATGCCGCGCTTCGAGAGGAATTCCGCCAGCCGATTGGCGCGGTGCTTGGTGCGCGTGAAGACGAGCGCCTCCTTGATGGCGCCGCCCGACAGGAGCTTGAGGAGCAATTCGCCCTTCAGTTCCTGCGACACCGGATACACCGCCTGCGTGATCCCTGACGCTGGCGCCGACTTGCGTTCGAGGTTGATGGTCGCCGGATGCTTGAGCAACTCGTGCGCAAGCGCGGCGATGGGCGCCGGCATTGTGGCGCTGAAGAACAGCGTCTGCTTGCGCGGCGGAAGGTGCCTGAGCACGCGCTTGATGTCGGGGAGGAAGCCCATGTCGAGCATCCGGTCGGCCTCATCGAGCACCAGGTACTCGAGGTGCTCGAGCTTCGCATACGGCTGACGGAAGTGATCGAGCAGGCGTCCGGGGCAGGCGACGAGCACGTCCACGCCCGTACGGAAGGCGTGCTCCTGCGGCCCCATGCCGACACCGCCGTACACGGCCGCTGCCGTCAGCGGTGTGTGCGTGGACACCTCGTTCATGTCCTCGACGATCTGCGCCGCCAGTTCGCGCGTCGGCGTGATGATCAGCGCGCGCGTGACGCCCCGCTTCTTCTCCATCAGGTGGTTCAGGATGGGGAGCAGGAAGGCGAGCGTCTTGCCGCTGCCGGTCTGGGCACAGGCGAGGAGGTCGCGCCCTTCGAGGGCCGGCGGAATGGCGTCGAGCTGGATGGGCGTCGGACGCGTGAAGCCCAGTTCCTTGAGCCCCCGCTGGAGGGAGGCATGCAACTTCAATGAGGCGAAGGCCACGAATTATTGGCTTGGGGGAGCGGGCGCGGCGCGCCCACGTGAAAGATAACCGTGCTACTGCCTGCCGATGCGCAGGCTGGACGTCGCGAGGGAGATTTCGCGCAGGAAATAGACGAGCCCGACAATCAGGGCCGCCATCGCGCTGATGAACAACCCGGCCACGAGACCGCGATAGTCGGAACCCCAGAACGCGCTGGAAAAGAGCACCGCCACCACCGAGGCCACAAAGATGGCCGATGCCACGCACAGGCTGATGGCGATGTTGATCCAGCGCGCCCGGACCGCCAGCGTGCGCAACCGTTCGTGCGCCGCGCTCTCCTCTGCGGCGTCACCCGACATCAGGTCCCGTTCGATGACGCGGGCCCGGTCAATCACCCGTGCCAGGCGGCCCGTCAGCACGTTCAGCAGCCCGGCGATGCCCGTGAGCAGAAAGACCGGCGCCACCGACAGCTGGATGACGTGGGCAATTGTGGCAATTGGCTCGGCTTGCATACTCTGAATCTAGCGATGCCGGGGCAGGCTTGGCTCGCGCCCTTGGACCTTTTTCACCACGGAGCACACGGAGGAAGAGCGGAGGGCCACGGAGAACCACACTTCCTGGAGGAACAGCGCGCGCCACGCAGGAATCTGCGTGGCGCGATGTCGTTAACCCCAGGTTTTGCAGTACTCCGTGGCCCTCAGCCGTTCTCCGTGTGCTCCGTGGTAAGAAACCCCTTCACCCTTACCTGAGAAACCGCTCCGCCAGCTGTTCCAGACGGTCGTCTTTCTCCTGTCGCGCTCGCTCCAGGATGCGCTCCACGTGCGGCCGCAGCGCGGGCTCGCCCCAGTAGTAGCCCGTGGCCATCTCAGCGCTGCCGGTGTCTCCCGTGCGCGCCGCATCGAGCAGCGCTTCCGCGGCCGCGGCGTCAAAACCGGGATCATCCTTGGGCGGCAGGAAGAAGCGCTTCCCGGGGTCGCCCCAGTTGTCGGAGTCTTCCTTGGTGAAGGCGCGCGACCTCGCTAGACCCCCGGTGGCATTTCACGCCACTCGGTGCGCTCGCGCACCACCTCGAAGCCGCGCGCGAGGTAGTTAGGCAGCGCCGCAGGATGGTCGAGCGTGCAGGTGTTGACGAGCACGCGCTCGGCCCCCGCTTCCCAGGCGCGCTCCACTGCGAGGGTCAACAGGTGCGCGCCGAGCCCTTCACCTTCCCACCCTGGCAGCATGCCGAGGTATTTGATCTCCCGCGTCCGTGCCGCGGGTTGGGTGAGCTGGAAGTACCCGACCTCTTCGCCCTTGCGCTTCAGGATCCAGAGTTCGGTTCCCGGCTGTGCCAGGTCGTCGCGCCACTGCTCGTCGCTCCACTCCGCGCGATCGAACCAGAAGTAGGCGTTCCCCACGTCGGCATAGAAGCGCGCGGCGATTTCCGGATCGGGGGGATCGACGCGTTCCAGCGCAACGTCGTCCCGCGTGCTGCGCTTGGCGCGCAGCATCGCGGGATGCTCCATCTCGAGGTAGGTGACGGTGACCTGGACGGCGGACATTCGTTACTCGTATCGCTTGCCGTACTTGCGACCGTAGTAGATGCCGACGCCACCGCCCACGATGCTGAGCAGGAGCCCCGTGAACATGCCCATCGGCGCGCCGAGATACCATCCGGCGTAGCTGCCAACAAGGGACCCCGCGAACCCGAGCAGCTTGGACATCACATCTCCGGTTGGCCAGGACGGACATTCCGCCCGACGGTGAATCCTCTCATTATATCGTAGCTTATGGTGCCCCCCTCCGCCTACAACCCCGCACGGGGTGTGTGCGTAACCCTCCCGTACGCCGATCTCACCGGAGGATCGTGATGACCCGTTCGATCGCACGCACGCTGGCCGTCGCCGGCCTGGCGCTCACCGTGCCGCTCTCGCTCTCCGCCCAGCGGCCGAGCAGCAGCGCGGCCGACTCCCTCAAGTACATCTACCCCGCATCGCCCGCCCTCGACGCCCTCAAGGCCGACGCGGTCAAGCGGGTCGACGCGAAGGCCAAGCTCATCCAGCAGATGGTGGATCAGGTCTATTCGTTCGGCGAGCTGGGCATGCAGGAGTTCGAGACGTCCAAGTACCTCACGGGCATCCTCGAACAGAACGGCTTCAAGGTGGAACGCGGCGTGGGCGGCATGCCGACGGCGTGGGTGGCACGGTGGGGCAGCGGCAAGCCGGTGATCTCGCTCGGCAGCGACATTGACGGCATCCCGAAGACGAACACCAAGCCGGGCGTTGGCTACCGCGAGGAGTACCTCGAGGGCGCGCCGAGCCATGGCGAGGGGCACAACTCGGGCGTACCGCTGAACATCGCCGCCGCGCTCGCCGTGAAGGAAATCATGATGGAGAAGAAGATGCAGGGCACGCTGGTGCTCTGGCCCGGTGTGGCCGAGGAGCAGATGGCGGGCAAGGCGTTCCTGGTGCGCGCCGGCATCTTCAAGGACGTGGACGTCACGCTCTTCACGCACGTCGGGCAGGACCTCGGCGTGTCGTGGGGCCAGAGCAGCAGCACGGCGCTGATCAGCGCGATGTTCCGCTTCAAGGGAGAGAGCGCGCATGCGGCCGGTGCACCGTGGCGAGGTCGCAGCGCGCTCGACGCGGCGATGCTCATGGGTATGGGATGGGACATGCGGCGTGAGCACCTCGAACTGCCGCAACGGTCGCACTACGTGATCTCCGATGGCGGCGACCAACCCAACGTCGTGCCGAGCTCG
>JBAZTM010000022.1:0-50060 GCA_041661925.1 Gemmatimonadaceae bacterium | reverse complement strand
GGTGGCTGACGCGAGAGCCGACAACAACTACGCGCTGCGCGAGGCCTGCGAAAACGGCCACCTGGAACTCGCCAAATGGCTCGTCGAGCGCTTCGAACTGACGCCGGCTGATGCGAGAGCTCGCGACAACTACGCGCTGCGCAAGGCCTGCGCGAACGGCCACCTGGAACTCGTCAAATGGTTCGTCGAGCGCTTCGAACTGACGACAACGAACGCGAAAGCTCGCGACAACTATGCGCTGCGCGAGGCCTGCGAAAACGGCCACCTGGAACTCGCCAAATGGCTCGTCAAGCGCTTCGAACTGACGGCGACGGACGCGAGAGCGGACGACAACTCGGCGCTGCGCGGGGTCTGCACGAATGGCCACCTGGAAGCCGTCAAATGGCTCGCTGAAAAGTTCAAACTGACGGCAGCCGACGCGAGAGCTTGCAACAACGGGGCGCTGCGCTGGTCCTGCGCGAACGGCCACCTGGAACTCGCCAAATGGCTCGTTGAGCACTTCGAACTGACGGCGGCAGACGCGAGAGCCGACAACAACGGGGCGCTGCGCTGGTCCTGCATGTGCGGCCACCTGGAACCCGCCAAATGGCTCGTCGAGCACTTCGAACTAACGGCAGCAGACGCGAGAGCCAACAACAACGAGGCGCTGCGCTGGGCCAGCGCGAATGGCCACCTGGAGCTCGCCAAATGGCTCGTCGAGCGCTTCAAACTGACGACAACGGACGCGAGAGCCGACGACAACTGGGCGCTGCGCATGGCCTGCAAGAATGGTTATCTGGAACTCGCCAAATGGCTCGTCGAGTACTTCGAACTGACGTCAGCCGACGCGAGAGCTAACAACAACGACGCATTGCGCCAAGCCAGTGCGAGAGGCCACCAGGAAGTCGTGCAATGGCTGGCGACAATCAACTAAAAGCCACCATTTTTCACGTAAGAGCACGAACAGGTCGAAAGCGCAGAAGCTGGCGGGAAACCCCTGTTGGAGGCGTATCGAATATCTCCGGCACCAACCAAAGAGCCACGCGCAAAACTGAAAGAAAGAACAGTGAGTAACCAAGGATGGACGAGCTGCCGAGAGACCTCGTCGGCGAGATCGCGCGGCACCTGTCACTAAAGGAGAAGTGTCGCCTAAGGCTAGTAAGCAAAGAGCTAAAAGCCAAGCTGGACGGCAACGTCGCGGTATGGAAAACCGAAAGCCCCATCGCGAAGCAGCGCGTGCTGCAGGCAGCCTGCCAGCGTGGTGATCTGTCGCGTGCGCAGTGGATCGTCAAAAAGTTCATCTTGACAGCAGACGATGCGAGAGCTGGCGACAACCGGGCGCTACAACAGGCCTGCGCTTGCGGCCACCTGGAACTCGTGCAGTGGCTCGTCAAGCACTTCGGGCTGACGGCAGACGACGCGAGAGCCAACGACAATGGGGCGCTGTGCCAGGCCTGCATGAACGGCCACCTGGAACTCGTGCAGTGGCTCGTCGAGCGCTTCGAACTGACGGCGGCAGACGCGAGAACGGACGACAACTATGCACTGCGCAGGGCCTGCGCTCGCGGCCACCTGGAATTCGCCAGGTGGCTCGTCGAGCGCTTCGAACTGACGGCGGACGACGCGAGGGCCCGCGACAATGGAGCACTACACGGGGCCTGCGCGAACGGCCACTTGGAACTCGTCAAATGGCTCGTGAAGCGCTTCAAACTGATGGCAGCCGACGCGAGAGCCAACTTCGCACTGCGCGTGGCCTGCACGGGAGGGCACCTAGAACTCGCCAAATGGCTCGCCGAACACTTCGAACTGACGGCAGCCGACGCGAGAGCCGACAGCAACGAGGCGCTGCGCCGGGCCTGCAAGAACGGCCACCTGGAAGTCGTCAAATGGCTCGTCGAACGTTTTAAACTGACGGCAGCCGACGCGAGAGCTTGCAATAACTGGGCGCTGCGCTGGGCCTGCGTGAACGGTCACCTGGAACTCGTCAAATGGCTCGTCGAGCGCTTCGAACTAACGTCAGCCGACGCGAGAGTCGACGACAACGACGCGCTGCGCGAGGCCTGCGCGAACGGCCACTTGGAACTCGCCAAATGGCTCGTCGAGTACTTCAAACTGACGGCGACTGACGCGAGAGCTAACAACAACGACGCGTTGCGCCAAGCCAGTGCGAGAGGCCACCAGGAAGTCGTGCAATGGCTGGCGACAATCAACTAATGCCGTCATTTTCAGATAACGTCAAAATTGAATGTATCCATGGCGATAATACTGCTCTAAGCCATGTCTGCAGCGGCCCCGATCGAGGAAAAGAAGCAGCGGTGCGCATACAATGCCTGTTCGGCGCCGGACGAAGAAGTCCGCAGAGTCTGCCGGTGCGACGCGGGGTGGCACCCGAAGTGCCAGGCCCGGGTCGTCGAGCGAGACGGCGCCGACGCGCGCTGCCGGGCCTGCGGCGACTCGCTCGTCGCGATCGACCGGTCGCGCCTGTGTTCGGACCTCCTCTGCGGCGTTAACTGCTGCGGGGTGTCGCTGGTCTTCGCCGCAAGCGTGTTCGTGATCGTCGGCATCGACTACGCGGCCGCGATTCCTTACGAGTGGGCGATCGCCTGCTTGCTCTATGTGCTGGTCGGACCGGTCGTCATAAATGCCGTAAACTCATTCGCGGACAACCTCTCGATTCGCGCGCGGGCGTGGATAACCGTCGGCGTCTGGTTCGCGTTCATTGTCATGATGCAGCTGGTCGGCGTGGCGATCATGTACGCGATCTACTCGGTGCCGACCTGGAACGCCGCGACGGCGGGGCTGGGTGTACTTGCCGCGGCGGGTTTCGCCATCGCAATCTGCCTCATCGCGGTGGTCACGGTCGCGGCGCGCCGATACGTGGCGGGCCTCTACCGGGCCAAACCGGGCCCCATCGCGACGAGCGTCTGACGCGAGGGCGGGCCTCTACCGCGCCAAACCGGGCCCCATCGCGACGAGCGTCTGATGCGGTCGCGGCGCGCCAAACCGGGCCCCATCGCGACCGCGTCAGACGCGAGGGCGCACCTATGCCGGTAGAAGGCTTATTTTGCACTGGGCGACCTTCTACCAAGGTGCATTGACAAAAGTGAAACATCCAAAGCGTATCAACTCGCGGCGCATGGAGACCCCCCCGTTCGTGGCGCCCGACAAGAAGTTCCTGGTCGCGTACTTCGACCCCGTGAACATTCGGCCCGGGGACATCACCGGGCTGATCCGGGATTCGTTCCTGATGCCGGAGATGGATTACGTGTGGGCCCTGTCCGATGAGGAGCGCCCCCCGGACGACCCCAACATCTGGGCCGTCCCCTACGCCCGGACGCGGTACACGTACGAGTTCCGCGTGAGCGGCGAGACGACCCGCTGCGGCTACGAACACTCGATGACGCGCAGCCTGCTGCTGATCAAGGGGGTCCCGCGCCCCGGAGACACCCTGACGCACCTCCACGACAGCGCCGGGTACTGCACCGTGCTCCTCCAGACGAATTCGCCGCTTTCGGGTTGGGACGAAAAAACCGGGACGCTCCGCGAGGGCTCGCTGGTCGGGGGACACATCTGCTTCATCGACGTCGCTTCGAATGAGTAGCTCATCGAGTCGCGTACCGAAACTGCGTGACTTCGACCGGGGCGTCGGGCGCGAGCGCGAACGGCACGCGCACCAGCGCGTCGGCCTCGTTTTCCGCCGGCGCCGCGAGGCGCTTCCAGTAGGTGTGGATCGCGATCGGCGGGACCGACGCGGCGCCGAGCTGCCGGCGCGCGCCGTTGAGGTGGAAGCAGACGTCGCGGGGCGTCGTGACGTGGACGATGACCGTCTCGTGCCCGGTGCGCCGCGCCGCCGCGACGAGCCGCGCGCGCTCCTCGGCGCTCGGGTTCGTGTTGTCGACGACGACGCGGGGAGACTCGCCGCGGAGCAGCTCGTGGAACGCCGCCTCGAACTTCGGGCCGTGCCGGTCGCGGCTGGCGACGGCGAAGCCGTGCTGGCGCCGGAGCGCCTCGGCGATGCGCGACTTGCCGCTCGCGGGCGAGCCGACCATGATGACGCAGATTCGCTTCGGTTCTTTGGCGAGCAAAGCCCGGTCCAGGAACTCCTCGGTTGAGGTCCGCAGGCCGAGCGTTTCGACAAGCGTTTCGACAAGCGCGGCCGGCAACGCGTCGTCGCCCGGCGGCATCGCCGGGATCGGCGCGCGGCAGCCGACGGACGCGGGGTCGGTCCACGGCGGCTCGCTGCCAAACAGCATCTCCGGCGTGACGAACGCCAAGCCGCAGTTGAGGGCGAACGCGTAGTCGTCCGACGAGTGGTCGCCGGGGCGCCCGGCCGCGTCGCCGCAGAAGAAGGCCCACCGTATCGGCAGGCCCACGGCGACGACACTCCGGTAGTGCTCCCAGGCGCCGGTGTGCGGCTTCCGGTCGCGGTCGCACGCCGTCGAGGCGTAGACGGTGGCGCGCGCGCCGAGAGCGGCAAACGCAGCGCCTATGTCGGCGTCGAGCGCCGAGACGTACTCGTGGACGGGCGCCATCACTTCGGCGAGCTTGTCGGCCGCGCAGACGCGGCGGTTCGTGACGATGACGAGGTTGAACGAGTCGGCGAGCGAGACGAGGAGGCGCCGCGAGAGCTCGGCCGGGGGGCCGCGCCCGCGGTGCGGCAGCAGCGTGCTGTCGAGGTCGAACGCGGCGACGGGCAGCGCCGGGTCGAACGAGCCCCGGCGGAACTGCAGGTTGCGAACGTGCGCCCAGTCACCCATCTTATGAGGGCCATCGAGCATATTCAAAAAAGGCCGTGGTTATGAGCATTTTTCGCCAGATTTGATTCGGGAATACTCGCTGAATACTCAGAACTGAAGAAAATGTCTTGGTTGAATGAAATACTCGGCGATGGTGACCGCCCGGCCGTTACCAGCTGGCTCATGAACTACGAGCAGCCGTGCAGCCTCGACACAGTGCACAATCTATTGGCAGCTCCGCGTGCACAAAGCGTTGAAGTGTCCGCGTTGGCGCACTTGGGTTGGATACGGCGGTCGTCGCGCTTGGCGCATCGAGTTAGCGTCGGGAAAGCTCCGGCGCACAGTAAAAAGACTGTCGACCATCGGCGGACGCGGGCGATTCCGGTCAGTCGTCCGTCCGGAACATATCGGCCACTCCGACGTACTCCGCGTCGGAGACCCATCGAAAGATAGCTTGGCCCAGTTTGGGAAATCCTTTTCGACTTGCGTACCGAGCGGCAGCCCGGTGATTAGTCGCGCCCCATGTGAGAGCCAGCTCGGCCATGTCGAGGCGGTTTTTCGCCACGGCGCGTATCAGCATCCGGTTGAAGTCAGTGGCCCCGCAGTTGCGGGCATAATGTGCTGCTTTGATCATCCCGGCCGATGTGGCGCGGACCAGGAGCAAATTTTGGTCACGAGCCCCCAATTCGATGGCCAGTTGCGCTATTTTTTGGTGCCCGCCCCGCATCGCGTTGAACAGCATCTGTTCAAAGTCGGTCGCGCCCAACCGAACGGCCCATTGAACCATTTCGACCTGCCCTCGAACCGCGGCGCGTGTCAACATACTGTCGTAGTCGGTGGCACCGAGCCCCAGCGCCAGCTCGACCAAGTCGTGGTTGCCGCCGGCCGCCGCCGCGGCCAGCATCCGGTTGTAGTGGGTGGCCCCCAGCGCTAGTGCCCGGTTGACAATAGCGCGGTGGCCGCCGCGCGCCGCGGCCACCAGCATTGAGTTGTAGTCGGTGGCGCCCCACGACAGCAGCACGTTCACCGATTCGAAACGCCCTTCGCAGGCTGCGTAATCTAAAGCTAAGTCGAAGTCGGTCGCGCCCCACACGCGGGCCAGGTCCATCATGTCGCCTCGGTCGGCCATCGCGGCCGAGGCCAGCATCCGGTTGAACCTCGTCGCGCCCCACGAGCGGGCCAACGTCGCTATCTCGACGTGCCCGCCGCGCGCGGCCTGGGCCAGCATCCGGTCGAAGTCAGTCGCGCCCCACGCGCGGGCCAAAGTCACCATGTCGGCGTGACCGCCGTGCGCGGCGCACGCGAGCATCGTGTTGAAGTCGGTCGCGCCCCAGGCGCGAGCCCGGCTCACCATCTTAATGTCGCCGCGAGACGCCGCCGCGATGAGCACGGCGTTGAACGTGGTGGCGCCCCATACCTCGACGAGCTCGACGGCGAGCACCATGTGACCGTTGTGCGCGGCGCCCGAGAGCATCCAGTCGCGCGTCTTCGATGAGACAGCCTCCGTCCGCTGCGATCGGACCCACGCGAGCAGGTTGGCGTGGCCGTTTGACGCAAGTTCCCGGAGACGAAGCACGGCGACTGGACAACCAAAGATGCGCGGCTGCGCTGAGACGAGCTCGCGCCAGCGCCGGCAGACCCCACGCAGCACTGGCTGATACCCGCGAGCCTCCCAGAGGATGAGCCGGAGCATGTCGTCGGGAAGCTCGTCCATCCGTTCGAGAGTCTATCTGGACCGAAAAAAGGTTCAATTTTCTTGTCCGCGCCTCACTTTCGGAACATCACTCCCGGAACATCACTCCCGGAACATCACTCCCGGAACATCACTCCCGGAACATCACTCTTGGAACATCTCTGCGAAGAAGGTGTAGTCTTGGCTTTGCCTGGATAGAGCCGCGGCGTCTGCGGCCCACCCAGACAGCGACGCTGCGAGGTCGGTGTGGCCGTGATTTTGCGCCGCCGTGGCAGCCCGGGCGAAGTCGGTCGCGCCCCACTCGCACGCCACGTCGATGCCCGTGGCAAAGTTCCAGGCGGCCGACTGGATCAGTAACAGGTTGGGGTCGACGGCATACCCGCGCTGCCGCCGGGCCAGCGTCACGATCATAATCTGGTGGTGTTGTATTGCGACCAGCACCATGTTGAACAAATCATTGGCGCCCCACTCCAGAGCCAACTCGGCTAATTCAATGCTGCCATGCGCCGCAGCCGTGCGCAACGCCGCGTTCATGTCGGTGGCGCCCCATGCGCGAGCAAGTTTCGCCATTCGAACATTGTCTGACTCGATAGTCGCCATCAGCATTTCGTTGAAGTCGGTGGCGCCCCACGCGCGGGCGAGTCCGGCCAATTCGCGGTGGCCCTTTCGCGCGGCGCACGCCATCATGCCGTCGTAGTTCCGCGCGCCCAGCGAGCGGGCGTAAACCGCCATCTCAAACTGGTTGCCCAGTGCGGCGCCCCGGAGAATATCCGAGGGGTCCGTGGTGGTCTGCCACGAGCTCACGAGGTCCACCATGTCGCGCCGGCCGGTCCGGGCCGCGAGCATCAATTCGACGCCGAGATTGCCGTTGGTGCCGCCGCCGAGCGAGCGCGCGCGCTGAGCCATCGCGAGCTGCCCGCCGTTCACCGCTTCGGCCAGCATCAAGTCGTAGTCGTTGGCGCCCCACGCGAAAGCGAAGTCGACGACGGGCGCGTGCCCGCCCCGCGCGCCCCCGCACATCAGCTCGTGCGCCGCCGGCTGCAGCCACTCGAGCTGAATAAGCTTGACCATCTCGATGTGGCCGGCGCGTGCGGCCGCGAACGCCGGTTTTTTAAAGTCATCCGCGCCCCACTCGCGCGCCCGCAAAGCGAATTCGCGGCGATTCTTTATGGCCGCGACGTGCAGCATGTGGTTGAAGGCGGTCGCGCCCCGATCGCGGGCCCACTCCGCGATCGCCATGTGGCCGTCCTGCGTCGCCGACACGAGCGCCAAGTCGAAGTCGGTCGCGCCCCACTCGCAAGCCAGCGAGGCGATCGCGAGGTGTCCGCCGCTCGCGGCGCCGTCGAGAATCTGGTCCAGCTCCGCGGCCGAGAACCCGGATCGGTCAGCAAGTGCGCGCTCGGCGGCGATCCACCGGATGAGATCCGCGCGGTCGTTGCGCGCCAGGTCCTCCAGCGAGCACGCGTCGACGGGCCGCCGGCGACGTTGCGTCGCGACGAGCCCGCGCCAGCGCCGGCAAACGCAGCGGAGTGCCGGAGTGTAGGCGCGAGCCTCCCAGAGGACGAGCCGAACCATCTCGTCGGGGAGCTCGTCCATTCGTTCGAGGGTCTATCTGAATCGAAAAAAGGTTCAATTTTTAGTCCGGAGATTCAGGGTCCGCAGCGGCTTGGGCCCACTCCCGGAGCGTCGCTTCGAGCATGGTGTTGCTGCGCTGCGCGGCCGCCATGGCAGCCCGGGCAAAGTCGCGAGCGCCCCACTCGCGCGCCAGATGAACTCCATCTGCAAAGCCATTCGCGGCTGACTGGATTAGCAGCCAGTTGCTGTCGAACTGATAGTCCCATTTTCGCGCAAGTTTCACAATCGATACGTGACAACTCTGTACCGCGGCTATCACCATGCTAAATAAGGCAGTGGCGCCCCACGAGCGAACCAACTCTGCCAATTCGACGCTGCCGATTGATGCGGCCGCACGCAGAGCTCCGTCCAGATCATCAGCACCCCACGCACGAGCAAGTTTTGCCATCCGAATGTTGCGTGACTCGACTGTTGCGTATAGCATATCATTGAAGTCGGTGGCGCCCCACGCGCGGGCGAGACAGGCCGCCGCGAGATGGCCCATTCGCGCGGCGCACGCCAGCATGTCGTCGTAGTTCCGCGCGCCCAGCGAGCGGGCATATACCGCCATTTCGAACTGATTTCCCAGTGCGGCGCCCCGGAGAATATCCGAGGGGTCCGTGGTGGTCTGCCACGAGCTCACGAGGTCCACCATGTCGCGCCGGCCCGTCTTGGCCGCGAGCACCAGTTCGACACCAAAGTTGTCGCTGCCGCCGCCAAGCGCGCGTGCGCGCTGAGCCATCGCGAGCTGCCCGCCGCCCGTCGCTTCGGTCAGCATGCGGTTGTAGTTGTCGGCGCCCCACGCGAGCGCTAGGTCGACTATCGATGTGTGCCCGCCATACGCGCCCCCGCACAACACCCAGTGCTCCACCCGCTGCTGGCACTCGAGCTGAATAAGCTTGACCATCTCGATGTGGCCGGCGCGAGCGGCCGCGTACGCCGGTCTTTTGAAGTCATCCGCGCCCCACTCGCGTGCCAGCGAGGCAAATTCAAGGCGGTTTGCCCCGGCCGCGGCGTACAGCATGTGGTTGAAGTTGGTCGCGCCCCGCTCGCGAGCCCACTCCGTGATCGCCATGTGGCCGCCCTGCGTCGCCGACACGAGCGCCGAGTCGAAGTCGGTCGCCCCCAGCTCGCACGCAAGCTTTGCGAGCGACTCGTGGCCGCCGCTCGCGGCGCCGTCGAGAATCTGGTTCAGCTCCGCGGTCGAGAGCGGTCTCTCGGCGATGATCCACCGGATGAGGCTCACATGACCGTTATACGCCAGGTCGGTGAAGTCGAACACGCTGCCGAGGAGCTGTTGTCGGCGGAAGTGCTCGCGTTGCGTCGCGACGAGCCCGCGCCAGCGCCGGCAAACGCAGCGGAGTGCCGGAGTGTAGGCGCGAGCCTCCCAGAGGACGAGCCGGACCATCTCGTCGGGGAGTTCGTCCATTTGTATGTTGCCGACCCGGAAGTTCAAATATGCATTTCGTTGTCGCAGATTCCGAACAAAAAAGATTCACTCGGTGCCGATCGTGAATTCGGCCAGGAGGTCGCGGATCGTGTTCAACCCGACTTGCCACCGGAACTCGCGGTCGGTCTGGGCTTCCGCGGCGTCCTCAAACGTCCGCCGGACCGCCAGCACGTCTTCGACCTTGAGTCGGCCGGTGCGGGTGAGCCATTTGGCCACGGCCAGGTGGCCGTTGCTGCAGGCCAGCCAGAGTGCATTGTCGCCGCGAACGCGCAGATCCGCCGCCGTGAGGCCGAACGTCTCGAAGACGCGCTGCGCCGCGGCGAGCTGTCCGTTGGCGCTCGCGTACAGGATCGGCCGGTTGTTGTCCCGGCGGAGGTCGTCGGCCGAGAGGACCTTTTTCGCCGCCGCCACCACGTCGAGGTCGCCGGCCGCGCAGGCGTCGCAAAGCAAGCTGAGAACTTTGCCAGTGGGCAACTCCTCGACGAGCGTCGTCGAAGCGCTTGTCGAAGCGCTTGTCGAAGCGCTTGTCGACGAGAACACTACCGAAGTGACACCAGAGTCGAGCCGGATCGAAACGAGTTCCCGCATCATCACGCGGTAGACGCCGCCCGGAGGGATTTCATTGCCGCTATCGCCAACTCGGATAGCACTGGGCCCCTTGTTCTCGATAGTGACCGCCACGGAGACAGCTGATTGATCCATTGTGCGGCGTATCCTTGGTCTCCACCGGATTCAAATATGGCGCACCTATGCCGAAATAAGGCTTCATTTGACGTGGGAAGCCTTATTTCGGCATAGGTGCGCCATAGTGGAAAAGAAACGAGACCGTTTGTGCGACTACCCGCGCTTGTCTCGCCACCCTACGGCTTGTCGAGCTCGCTCATCGCGAGCAGCCACCGGACGGCCTCCACGTGTCCTTGGACGGCGGCCACCCCGATTGTCTCGGCCAGGTTGCGGCGCGCGTCCTCGGCGGTCAGGCCGAAGATCGCCGCGAGCCACTTCGCCACGGTCAGGTGGCCGCCGACGCACGCGATCTGCAGCGCCGCGGCGCCGCGGACCAGCGTCGGGGTCAGCAGACCGTCGCGGTGGAGTTTCTGGACGTCGTCAAGTTGTCCCGCCCGGCACGCCGCCAGCAGGGCCTCCCGGACGTCGTCGGCGGTCACCGCGGCCAGCCACTCCACAACCGCCGCGTGTCCGTTCGCGCGGGCCTGGGACAGCGCGACGTACACATCCTTCGGGGTCAGCCCGAACTCGGTGTAGAGCCAGCGGGCGACCTCAAGATGGCCCTTCGCGCACGCCTTGCGCAAAGCCTGGTTGTTCAACGCCCGGGCGTTGTGCGCCTGCAGGCCGTAGTGCTTGGCGAGAATCTTAGCCGTTTCCAGGAAGCCGTTCCCACAGGCCGCCTGCAGCGCGTCGCAGTTGCCAGTATCACACGACGTGCTGATAAAGTCGTCTTGCGTGATCTGCTTGAAAGTCTCGCAGAACCAGCGGAGGACGTCCAACCGGCCCGCACCGCTGATCAGCTCCAGCACGAAGACGAGCTCTTCCGAGGCGTAATCGGTGCCGAACATCGAAACGACCCACTGAGCAACGGACAAGTGCCCATACTCGCAGGCGGTGCGCAGCGCGTTGAACTTGACCACATCGGGTGCGGCCAAGCCGTGGTTCGCGTGGAGATCTTGGAGCCGACCCAGATCCCCCTCGCGACAGGACAGGTAGACACTGGTGTGCGAAACGCTCGGCTTCGACTTTTCGGCCGGCTTCGACTTTTCGGCCGAGGACTTCTTGTCATTCAAGACTTTGTTCAAGACCTCGTTCAAGACCTCGTTCTCGAGCCACTGCACCACGGGCAGGTGCTTATGCTCACGGGCATAGCGCAGCGCGTAGTTGTCGCTAGCTCTCGCGTCGTCCGCTGTCAGCTTGACGGTCTCCACGAGCCACTTCGCCACGGGCAGGTGCCCGTTCTCGCAGGCCCAGCGCAGTGCGTAGTTGTCGCTAGCTCTCGCGTCGTCCGCTGTCAGCTTGAAGGTCTCCACGAGCCATTGCGCCACGGGCAGGTGTCCATTCGCGCAGGCCCGGCGCAGCGCATAGTTGTTGTCAGCTCTCGCGTCTTCCGCCGTCAGCTTGAAGGTCTCCGCGAGCCACTTCGCTTCGGGCAGGTGGCCGTACGCACAGGCAATGCCCAGCGCTTTCGTTTCTCGCACGAGTTCCTTCGTGAGGGCGCCACTGCGGTGAAGTTCCGGAAGCAAGTTCGACGAGTCGCCATAACGGCATGCGTCCACCAGACAGCCTCGGACTTCCTGCGGTCGGGGCGGCGCCATAGGCGTCTTGACGACCACAACGGTCGCCGTGTATCCGTTGCCGAGGTCGGCCACGTACCCGATGCCGGGATTTGCACAGGCTTGCTCGATGCTGTTTGCGATGGCTTGGGAGTTCATGGCTGCTGAATTCGAAGCGTATCCAAGAACACTATACAGTTCAATTTTGGCACAGTCGAAGCTGTCGACATGACAACGAGGTCTCTTGACAGCTCGCCCATTGCTTTCTTTTGTGTCGGAATGTCAAAAAACACGAGGTAGAACTCTATTGAGGTGAGGTTTCCAGGACTTCGGGGACGGCTGCGCCAAAGTCGCCGAAGCCGTAGACGTAGGTCGAGTCCCAGGCCGGCTGCGGGGCGAAGACTGCCGGCGCGTAGGCGCCGAAGGTCGGCCCGCCGGCGTGCCCGCCGTGCGCCCACTGGGAGTCGCCGCCGGGGACGCGCTCGGGGGTCTCCGGCTCGAAGCGCGGGTCCCGCCGCGTGCTGCCGAGGCCGGTCTTCGTCGCCGTCAGCGTGTTCGCGGCGGCGGCGGCACGCCGCGAGGTCAGGCCCTCCTTCACGGGCGTCTGGCGGCTCTCTTGGAGCACCGCCTCGTCATAGAAGCCGTCCGTGAGGAACTCGGCCGTGTCGCCGTCGACCGCGCCGACGTAGCACAAAGGACGTGTCCCGGCCCCGGCGGCGTTCGCGGGCGGCCGCCCGACGAGGGTCCGGAGCAGGCTCATCTCGCCGTCGGCCGGCGCCTCCTCCATGAAGCCGGGCTCCCCCGGCTGCAGCTCGTACTGGGAGATGCGCGACAGCGCCTCGCCGCGGCGGTAGCGGTCGCGCATCGTGCGGACCGACGAGGTCTTGCCGACGCCCGTGAACGGGTTCAGGCTCTCGGCCGCCTCGTTCGACTCGGCCGCGCGCCGCAGCGAGACCTTCGACTCGCGGCTCCAGGGGTACCACACGACGGTGCCCGCGGCCCCGCGCCGCGTCATGTCGACGGCGTACTCGGGGTCGCGCGGCCGGCCGCAGGTCGAGACCGGCACGGGCCGGAAGCGGTCCTTCGTCGAGCACCGGTACCGGAAGGTCAGCGAGCCGCCGCCGGGCTGGCCGAGCGCCGAGGCGACAACGGTGTAGGAGGGCCCGCCGGGGCCGTTCAAAATCTTCGAGAGTTTCGTTGCCACGTCGGCCCGCCCTCCGCCCGGCGCCGAGTAGAAGGCCGAAAGCACCTCGACGTGGGGGCATTTCATCGTGACCGAGGCGCCCTCGGCGAGGTCCGAGACGAGCGTCGTGGTTTCGTCCTTGTCTTTGGGTCGGCGCCACCCGAACCACGCGATGATGACCAGCGCGACGAGGACGAGAGCCGCGGCCACGACTGCAAGCTGCGACGACATCCCGGCACGATTGTTATACTGGCCCGAAAAAGTTGGTCGCACTACCGGCGCGCCGCGGCGAGCGCGAGGATGCGCGGCCAGGCGGCCATCAGCCCGAGGTCGAGGTCGGGCACGGCGCCGTCGTTCGCGATGGTGACGTCCGGCGGGACGCCGTCGAGCGCGTGCTCGCTCGCGTGCGCCACCACCCGCCCGTCGTCGCGGCGCGCCGCGACGCGCTCGACGCGGATCACGACGCCGCCGCGGCGCACCAGCGCCGCGACCTCGTTCGGGAAGCGGACGTCGGCGACGACGATCGGCGGGCGGCCCTCGGCCTCCCAGCGGCGGAACAGCGCGTCGACCCAGACGTCGGGGCCGACGAGCTCGCGGAAGCACTCGGTGCCGAGGACCTGGAGGAGCCGGCCGACGGTCATCCGCAGCGCGACCGTCTCGAACGACCGGTGCTCGCCGGGGAACAGCACGCGGAACATCCGCACCGAGACGTCGCCTTCGGACTTGCCGACGACGCCGTGGATCGTGTCGCTGAGGCGCACGACCCACCGCGTGCACGTCATCGCGACCGCGGACAGGTCGTGCGCCTTGTCCGCGGCGTCGTCGCCGGTGAACGCGAACCCGGTCAGCGTCGTGACCGCCTCGCGCAGGATCGTCCCGAACTTCCGCCGCGAGTACCCCGGGAAGACATGGCAGATACGCTCCGCCAGCGTGTCCTTTCCCGCGCCCATGACGCCGCTAATCCCCAGAATTGGCTGCGACATCGCTTATGTAACGTCTAAAAGCGTTCAATTTTGAAGCTAGGACAGATACTCAAAGCATGAGCATCTTTGCCGTTCAGGTTGAGGACGCGCGGTGGCCGATCCTCGAGGCCTTCGACACGGCCTGCGGTCGGGGCGACCTGGACGGAGCCAAGGCTATCCACCGCGAGCATGTAATGCGGCGCGGGGAGGTCATCCGCGCAGACGACCGCATCTTGCGCACACAAGACTCGCCGAACGCCAAGGGGTTTAATGACGGGATTGATTTCCACGCATCGGCGCTCAAAATATCAATCAGAAGGGGTTACCTTGATGTCGCCCGCTGGCTGATCAAAGAGTTCGACATCACGCCGGCCGAGATTGGCTCGATCTGGCAGCTCCTCGTCGAGGTTGTGATCGGCCGTTACTCGGATGAGCCCGAGGGGCCGTACACGGTCTCCGAGGTCATCGAGTGGCTCGTCGACGAGTGCAAGTTGGAAGATCTTCACGGCGGCGCCCACTCAGCGTTGACTTGGGCCTGTTCTGAAGGGAACCTGCCCGTCTCGGAGTTGCTGCGGAAAAAGTTCAACTTGGGTTCGATCAGCGATCGTGTGTTCGAGGAATGACACCTCGATGTCGTCAAGTGGCTCGACGCCAGATACTGGCGCTCCGGGTCAGTTGCCGAGGATGTGCGAGTAGAGGTCGTAGCCGGTCTGGCGGACCGCGGCGGCCTGGCGCGCGAGCCCCCCCGAGGGGCTCGCCGCGTCGTTCAGCCGCGAGACCTCGTCCGCGAGCAGGTTGACGTACTTTTTGAGCCCCGGGCTCATCACGCCGATGCCGTGCTCCTCCTCGTCCCGCTTGACGTACTGCACGATCGTGTCGAGCGTCGTCGCGATCTGGCCGAAGGTCGACGAGGCCACGGGCAGGTACGACACCGCGGGGCCGGCGAGGCCGGCGACGGCCAGCAGCGTGCCCGAGGGCGTCGTCGCCGAGGCGGCCATCATCTGGGCGTAGTACCCGCAGCTGGCCGAACGCGTCGCGTCGCAGCCGGGCACCGCGTAGTAGCCGAGGACCTTCGCGAGGCCGGCCCGCCCCGCGGCCAGCGAGGCCCGGAAGCTGGTCGAGGGCAGGTCGCTGAGGCCCGCCTCGAGCGCGGCGACGCGGAGGTCGCGGAGGTAGCGCGGGTAGCGATGCGCGAAGTCGGCGGCGAGCCCGCTCAGCGTCGTGTAGAGCCCCGAGATCGCGCCCTGGGCGTTCTTGATGAGCCCGGGGAGGCCCAGGTCGATGCAGGCGCCGTTCACGCACGACTGCGGCGGGGGGCAGTCGGCGTCGGCGCCGCAGGGCCCGACCGGCGGGGCGGGCCCGGGGAGGCGGCGCGTCACGGCATAGGCGCCGACCAGGATGATGAGGAAGATGACCGCCGCGATGATGATCGGCCGCATGCTTATTCGGGCGCGAAAAGATGCGCGACACAACCAGCGAGCGCGCCTTGGCGAGCGCTCAGTCGAGCCGCGACACGACCAGCGAGCGCGCCTCGGCGAGAGCGGCCGGGTCCACATCGGCCGCGCCCGCGTTGTCGAGGGGGCCGACGAAGGCCCGCGCGCCGACGCCGCCCGAAGGCCCCTCCGTGCCCTCGGCCCACGGGAGGCCGTTCCCGCCCCAGACGCCCTTCGCGATCGTGCCCACGTAGGGGACGTACGAGCGCGTGGGCTCCTCCCGCGCGTACAAAGTGTAGAAGTGGTCGCGCCGCGACCGCCGGGCCGCGAGCGCGACCAGCGCGATCGCGAGGATCGCGAGCAGAATGCACGCCGCCGCCACGGTGCTGTCCATCCGGCGAGTATGAAAGGCCGGTGAATAATTGGAAGATGTCCGGCGACCCTGTTATACTCGCCGGATGGAGCAGCACAACCACCGAACCCTCAGCCGGCAGATCGACGCCCTCGACGAGGCGAAGACGGTGAGCGACCTGGTCGCCAAGCTGAAGCCGATCCTGCACACGCTCGGATACTACGCGACGATGAGCGACGGCGCCGTCATCGAGTCCCACGAAGAGTGGCACGAGGGCGTCACGGACATGCTGTACTCGGGCACGAACGAGGACTACACGGCTGCGCCCGTCGCGCAGCGGGCGCCGCCGCCCGTCGCGCAGCCGAAGCCGAAAAAGAAGCCACTCCGAGCTGATGACGTCGTGCGGACGCCCACGTTCGTCGCGCGCGAGGCGCCCAAGAACCGGCCGCCCCGCGGGAACGTCCCGCCGTCGCTGCTCGCCATCATGCAGGGGACGCACGACACGCTCCGGGAGGAGTAGAGCCTTCAGTCCTCAGCGCTGCATCGCCAGGAGGCCGGACAGCTCGATTTCGGCAGCGCGGCGGCGACCGCCGTCGCACGCGCCGGGCGCGTCGGGCGTGAAGCGTTCGCCGCACGGGTAGGCGGCGCTGATGAACCCCTCGCCGCGGCTCAGCCGGATGAACTTGGCCGTGGACATGTTCTCGCGGCTCGTCCCGGCGAGGCGCCAGGCGTCCGCCCAGTAGTTGAAGTTGTCTTTTTGGCGGCGCCGGTAGGCGAGAACCGCCACGACAACCACGACGATGGCCACGATGGCGCCCAGAATAACGCTGTTGGTGTCCATCCGCGCGTATTCGTACGGGAAAAATGATTGCCCGCGCTCATGCGACAGGCCGGCACGTGTAGGCCCGCGTTCATGCGACAGGCCGGCACGTGTAGGCCCCCGCGAACGTGGCGCCGCCCTTGCACGGCGTCGCGACGCCGAGCGCGGGCCCCAACGAAGTCCCCGCGGGAACTTGGTAGCTGTTTTTGCCGTTCATGAGGTTCTGCGCGGCCGCGGTCACGTCGACCCAGGGGCAGCGCGACCAGGGCGCGCCGAAGTCGGCCGCGGCGACCGAGATCGCCGACCCGGCGGGGCACTCGACGACCGTGTCGACCGCGGCCCGGTCCGGCGTCGACCAGAAGCTGGGCGACGACGGGCACTCGGCCTGCTTGCCCACCAGGTAGATGATCGCGACGACCGCCACGATCAGGACCACGACGATGGCGCCGCCGATGGCGATCGTGCTCGTGTCCATCTTATTGTTTCCGGGAAAAAGCAGAAGCGTCAGTTTCCGACGACGAGGTTTCGCTCGTTCAGTCAGATGACGAGGTTTCGCTCGTTCAGTCAGATGACGAGGTTTCGCTCGTTCAGTCAGATGACGAGGTTTCGCTCGTTCAGATGACGAGGTTCCACTTGTCTTCGACGTCGGGGTCTTTCTCGTACTTGACTTGGCCGCCGTCGGCGGTCGAGCAGTACTTGAGCAGCTTGCGGACCAGGTCGGGCACGGCGTCGTCGTACGACGGGCGGAGCCGGAGGGCTATCTCCGTGGTCACCTTGGGAAACGTCTCGTCGACCCCGTCCGCGGCGTACTTGTCCATGACGACGCGCGCCATTTCGAGGCGCGTGGTGTCGATCGCGCATTTTTCGCCGATGTTGAGCCGCGGGAACCAGCGCACCATCGAAACCCCCAGGCAGCGGTAGAGCTCGAGCGCCTCGTCCGACAGCGTCCAGAACGCGCAGTGGTGGGTGACGGACGTCGGCTCGAAGAAGTCACCGCGCCCGCTCGCGAGCAGGGTGAACTCCTCCTCGTCGTCGAACTCGACGAGTTCGGCGCCGGCGCCCAGGGCCTCGAACACCAACAGCGTGTTCTCCCCGACGTGTTTGGGGATCTTGCGGGGAATCTTGATTCGGCACGGGACGCGGACAAACGCGTCGTTCTTGACTTCCTGCGGCTTGGCTGACATTCGCTTGCTATTCGCTTGCTATTCGCTAGTTTGCGGCGTTTCATTTTTGGCGCCCGCAAAAAGGACTCCATCAGGCTTACTCGACGTCGAGCGCGGCGCCGAGGCGGTGGACCGAGGCCACGGCGCGGCGGAGGTCGCGGCCGAGCCACAGCAGGTAGTTCCCGGCGCGGCCCATGTCCGTGATCGCGACGTCGCCCTCGGGCATGTCGTCGCCCTGGGCGGCCGCGATCTCCTGGTGGACCTCGTGGCCGGCGTTGACGTACGCGTCGGCCGCGTCGAGCAGCGCGCCGTCGGTGCTCACCAGCCCGCGGTAGACCGCGAGGTAGTTCGCGTAGGTGGGCGGCGCGGCGGCGAGGGTCGCGCGCGTGCGGGCGAGGACGCGCGCGAGCTGGCCGGCGCTGAGGCGCACCCCGGCGAGCCGGGTCGCGTCGGGGAGCCCCGCGGCGACGCGCTCGAGCCCCTCGGCCGACACGACGATCAAGCGCAAGTCCTCATAGAGGCCGCCGGCGGCCTCGCGGAGGCGGGGCGTGGAGGGTGTGTCGTATGTGAAGTGGGCCTTTCTGCCCGGGCGCAACCGCGCCCAGGCGACCAGCGCCACGAGCACGAGGACAAGGATGGCGCCGAGGCAGATGTTGCACTGACGTTGGTCCATTCCCGGTCGGCAGCCTATGTCAGCGCACAATCAAACCGGCCTTCAAAATCAAGTTAGAGGCAACGCCCCAATCTCTATTTGCCAGAAATGTCAGGACATTCCAAGAAGAGCAGCAAGCCAACAACAAAGTCGGGCGCACCGCTGGCGGCATACGAGTCGCTCTCGGCGGCCGTCGAGAGCTTCGTGCAATCCAACACCAACTTCGAGTCGTCGACGATGCTCAAGCCGGTCGTCGACGACCTGAAGGCCTGCACCGATCTGAACCAGCTGTTCATCCTCCCGCTGCGGCAGCGGATCTTCTCGTTCAGCTCGGCGCTGGTCTGGGTCGTGTTCCTGAAGAACATGCCGTGCGCCGTCGAGGACGAGGCGCCCCCCTTCTCCGCGGCCGTCGAGTTCTCGGCGGACAAGGCGCTGGAGACCATCGCGTCGGTCTACGACCTCGGCATGCAGGAGGCGGTCTGGGACCACTTCGAAGACTCGGACGACGAAGACTCGGACGACGAAGACGAGGAGTAACTTCGAAGTCTCGGAAAGGAGTAACTTCGAAGTCTCGGAAAGGAGTAACTTCGAAAAGCGCACTCTCGGCAGTGCGTCACGATTTTTTCGGCTCGCCGTCCGTCGAGCGCTGCAGGCCGGCCGAATCGTACCGCAGCGTCCGGGGGCGCCGGAGCCGCGCGTGGGCCGGCGAGTCGGGGCGCACGAACTCGCGCGCGGGGAGCTCGCGCCAGAAGGCGAACTCGTAGTACTGGAAGGGCGAGACGGTCGCGCGGAAGCGGTCGAAGTCCCGCAGGCGGTCGTCCGTGAGGACCGGGCAGCGCCACTGGTGGGCGAGCAGCGCCATCAGGAAGTCGTCGCGCCCCCGGCTGCTGTGCTCCGCGGGCGCCGCGGCGGACGACGGCGGGTCGGCGTACCGCTCGGCGACGATGATGTAGACGCCGTTGCGCTTGGCCGCCTCGGCCAGGCGCGCGCGGACGCCCTCGTCGTTGAGCGCCGTCTCGCGGTCCTTGAGCACGTACATCACACGGCCCGGCCAGCGCAGCTTCAGCGCCGGGGCCGTCCGGTCGACGGCGTCGACGATCGCCTCGGCGGTCAGCCGCGGCTGACCGCTTTGCGGCCCCTGGAGCCAGTGGGCGAGGTTGAGCGTGTCGACGACGACGTGCTCGCCACGCGGCGGCGCGCCGCCGACGACGCCTCGGCGGCGCCGCGCGGCGAGCACGAGCGCGAGCACGATGAGGACAAGCACCGCGAGCACGGTGACGAGCATCGTGACGGGCACCGCGAGCGTCGAGAACGCACGCGCGCACATGCGTGTCCCGGAATTCCGTATGTAGCGGCGCGAAATGCGCGGCGAGAATAGGATGCGAAAGCGCGCGCTGCTGATCGGGATCAACTACGTCGGCCAGCCCTCGGAGCTGGCCGGCTGCGTCGACGACATCGCCGACATGCGGCGGCTCTGCGCGAGCCTCGGCTACGAGACCCGCGTGCTGCACGACGGCGCCTGGCCCGCCGACGACGCGGCGCCGGCCGTGCCGGAGTCGCCGACGCGGGCCGCGATCACGGCGGCCCTCGGCTGGCTCGTCGCCGGCGCGGAGGCCGACGACCGGCTCTTCCTGCACTACTCGGGCCACGGCGGGCAGCTTCTTTCGGGCGCGGCCGCAAGCGAAACCGACGGCCTGGACGAGACGATCGCGCCGGTCGACTACGCGCGGGCCGGCATGATCCGCGACGACGAGCTCCGCGAGCTGCTGGTCGACCCGCTGTACGAGAGCCGGGCGACCCTGCGCGCGGTGCTCGACTGCTGCCACTCCGGCACCGGCGTCGACCTGCGCTACAACCTCTCGGCGGTGCATTCGGCCGCGCGCTCGGCGGCGCCGACGAGCGCCGAGAGCCGGCTGAACGACCTGGTCGAGGCCCTCGTGGCCGACAAGGTCCACCGGGAGCTCGTCGCCTGGTTCGGGGAGGCCGCCGTCGCGGCCCGGCTGCCGGCGCGCCCGGCGGCGGCCTCCCGCGACGGCTTCGTCGAGTGGACCGACGGCGGCGACACCCAGATCTTCCTGAGCGCCGCGGCGGTCGAGCAGCGGCGGGCGGGGGCGCGCACGCGGGCCGCCACCCCCGACGTCCTCGTGGTCTCGGGCTGCGCCGACGACCAGACGAGCGCCGACGCGGCCTTCGGCGGGCGGCCGAACGGCGCGCTCACCTTCTTCCTGCGGGCCGCGCTCGAGCGGGCCCTCGGCGAGAAGACCTGGCCGCTCGCGACCGACCTCCTCGGCGACCTGCGGTCGCGCCTCGCCGCGGCCGGGTTCAGCCAGGTCCCGCAGCTCTCGAGCGAGATCCCCGTCGGCGGCGCGACGCGCTTCGACCTCTCGTAGTTACGTCGAGCTCGAACGCACTTTTTCGCAAAATTGAAACCGTGAGCCGCCCTAATAACGAAGCATGGCGGCGGCAGCGGCGACACTCACCGCGAGCTTCACCTTCGAGCTGACGCCGTGCGACCGCCGCCTGGCCGAGGGCGTCCGGCTCGACGGGTACGTGATCCTGAACAGCATGGACCGGCACACGGGAAAGGACAACGGCATCTACGACATGGTCGCGGAGTTTGTGTTCTGCCAGGTCACGGATGGCCGCGGCGAAAAGAGACCCATGCAGTTCCTCTTCAACTACTCGATCATCTGCGCCGAACACCGGGGCGGCATTGAGGCGGTCCCCGACTACAGCGCCAGCGTGCTCAACGACGCGCTGCACACGATGTGGTTCGACTCCGAAGAGCTGAAAAAGGAAGCCATCCGGTCGATGGTGGAGATCCTCCGCGGCGACGAAAACTCGCTGATGAAACGGGTGGGCGGTTAGCCGACACGCACACACGCACGCACACGGTCTTTTTTGCCACCAAAAACTGAAAGACACAGGCACGAATGCTCGACTCCGAAGCGAATTCACCGTCCGGGTCGCCGACCGACAAATAGTCGATTGTTTCGTCACTCTTTTCGACCGATAAAATTGAAAAACTCGTTTCTACCGGAATACCGAGCAGATGTCGGCGAGTTTCACCTTCAACCTGTCCCAGTGCGACCGGCGCCTGGCCGACGGCCTCCGGCTCGTCGGGTACGCGATTCAGGGTGGCCGCGGCGAATTTACGGCCGACGGCAATCACGATTCGGCGACAGAGCTCGTGTTCTGCCAGATTGAGGACGAGCACCACAAGAAACACCTCGCGCAGTTCCTGGTCAGTTACGCACTGGCGCGTTCCGGGCCCAGTGACGAGTTTGTGGATGTCACAAAGTGGCACGTCAAGCTGGTCGACGCCGCCACGAACACGATGCGAGAGTTCGACAGTCTCAAACAAAGCGACGAAGTCGCCAACTCGCTCGCGGTGGTCCTCCACGACGACATGGACTCGTTAATGAACCAGGCAACAGTCGATGCCGCGCCGATAAAGGCCGATTTCACCCTCGAGCTGACCGCGTGCGACCGCCTCCTGGCCGAGGGCGTCCACGGCGTCGGATACAAGATCTTCGGCGGCTCTGGAGAGTTTACCGCGGACGGAAACAGCACTCGCGATTCGGCGTTCGAAGAGGTTCTCTGCCGAGTCCACGACGAGGCGGGCCGCGCTCAAGACTTGATCTTCCGCTGCAGTTACGCACTGCGCTGCCAGGGTCACAGTGGTGGAGTCGAAGAAGTTTCCGCATGGGAGGTCAATATCTGCGGACCGACGTTCAACACATCTTTCGTCCAGGACCTTACGCTTGTGCAAAAAGCCTCAGCCATCCAGGTGATGACTGAGGTTCTCCGCGGTGACGAGTGGTCGTTCATGAACCGAACCAAGGCACGCGCCGAGTGAGCCCGAAATGCGTGGAATGAACCAATCTGATGGCTCTTTTTTCGCAATAAAACTGAAAGACGCCAACCAAAATACACGAAGCAACGAATGCTCGACTCCGAAGCGACTTTCCCCAGCGAATTCACCGTTCGGGTAGGCGATCCGGTCTTCACGGCCGAAGACTACCCGAGACTGCGCGCCGAGTACGGGAAGCACCTCGTGCTCATGGGGCGCGCGGGCGCCGACCTGGTCGCGGTCGTGACGACGGTCGCCATCGTGCGCTACGGCGTGCTCGCGCGCTTCATCAAGGCGGTGCCGGCCGGGCTCGCCCTCGAGCGGCTCGACGCCGACGACGCCGACTACTTCCAAGGTCGCGAGGACGTCCTCGTCTGCGCCGCGCCGGCCGACTGGAACCAGACGATGATGCTCGCCAGCATGGCGACGAGCGAGGAGGAGTTCTTCGCGACGAAGCGCGCCCAGATCGAGTCGCTCGACCTGGTCCTCGCGCTGGACCTCGAGCGGATCACCGCGATCATCGAGGACGCCATCCGGTACCTGGGCGCGGCCAAAGCCGCGTTCATATCGCGCGACAACGAGATCGCCCCGCCGACCAGCGACTGGGACATCTACGTCGCGGGGGCCGGCACCGCCGCGATCCCGTCGACCGACCGCGTCTCGCTGGTGATCAAGGCGTTCGCGTCGCGGTCTATGCGGGTCTGCCCGCGGCTCCCCGAGATGTCCGCGTCGGAGGTCGAGGCGTTGTTCGCGGTCCGCGAGCGTCTGCTCGCCATGGCCGCGAATGTGCGGGCGCGGATCGACGGGATGCCTCCGGAATCGGAGACGCTTCAGGTGCCGCGCGTCACCACCCACCGCGATTGGCGGGACGCCCGCCAGCGGCGCCGCAGCCAGTGCAAAGAGAGATCGGACGCGCTCACGAAGGAGCTCAGCGGCGCCGTGACCGAAGAGGAGGAGTTGCGTGTGATTCTGGGCACGTTCGACGCGCAGTCGACGCCGATAAGCGAACGCAACATGCTCATCGACCAGGAGTCGCAACTGCGGACGCTCGAATGGCGCCTGATGATTGAAGCCTTGTCTTCGCCGATCTTCGCCGGCCTCGCGCACGGGATCATCCCGAACCGGCTCGAAGTGCGCAAATCGTGGCACGCATTCGGCCCGCAGCTCCTCCAGTACTTCCTGGCGGAGGAGTTCACGCGGGCGACCTACCGGGCTGCCCGGTCGGAGAGTGGCCGCGTCACCGGGGCGTCTCCGTTCGTGTTCACGCTCGACGAGGTCCTCGCGCTCGGCGTGAACAACGCGCCCGCGAGCGTCGCCGAAGCGACCAAGCGGCTCGACATCTTCGTCGGCGGCTACCTCGCCGACCTGGACCTGAGCCGCACCTTCATCACGGGGTCGTCCATCGCGGCCTCGCTGATCGTGACGAATGTCGAGCGCGGGGAGTTCGGCTGCCACACCCGCCACTCCGACAACCGGAGCCCATCGCTGCGCCTGCGGGACTACACGAAGTACATCCGGTCGCTCTACCCGACGCTGCGGACGACGCCTCGAAACCTCAAGGACTACCACCAAGTCCTCGCGGTGGCGACGTGTGCGCACTTCATGAAGCCGTCGCCCCAGAAGGAAACGATGCCGCAGGTGATCGTCATGAAGGAGGGTTCCGAGTACGTCGCGGACGTTTCGGTGCTGTACACCACGACGAATGACCCGACGCCGACGCTGTTCCACGCGACGCTGGACATCCGTGGCGGCGCCGACGTCGACATGGCCGTCGACGTCGAGACGAACGAGGAGTTCGACCGGATCGCGCGCCAGCACTACGAGACGATCCGGGCCAAGTGGCCCTGCGCCGTGCTGACCAAGGTGCCGCGGTCGGTCGACGACCCGACGGACCCGCGGCACAACTGGGCCGTCACGTGGGACCCGTCCATCGACCCCACGCTGGCGAACGTCGCGCGGCTGAGCGAGTTCCGATCGGTAGAGATCTACCGGGCGAGCTTCGACCACATCGTCACGCACCACGTCGGAATGGTCAGCGGGGCGTACACGGCGGCGTTCGGCTCGCCGCCACAGTTCTACATGTCGGCGCGCCTGGTCAGCAGCATGGCGAACCTCGCGACGCCGAACTACTACTACTTTGCGAGCCGCAAGACGACGCCATTGGACGTCATCCTGAAATACCGCGCGCGGGGGTTCGGACTGGATGCCTTCCCGACCGGAATCCGCCGCGCGGTCGAAGCCGTGGCGGGTCTCGACCCAGTCTGGGGGAAAAACTGGGCGGAGGGCTGCAACTACTACAACAGTGAGAAGTATCCGGCGCTGTCCGCGATTGGTCTCTTTAGCGCCTTCGCCTTGCCGGACGAACTGATAAGCATTAAGCCCCACTTTGCGAAGAAACAGGGCGAAGCTGATTCTGATGATACCGATGACGCCGACGATGCGGCGGTGCCAATCTCAGCCGCGCCGATCCCAGTCGTAGCGACGCCGATCCCAGTCGTAGCGACGCCGATCCCAGTCGTAGCGACGCCGATCCCAGTCGTAGCGACAGCCGCGACGACGCACCCACTCCAGACCGACGATTCAGACGACGCTCAACCAATGGATGAGCCCAGAAGTGGCGGCTTTTGACTTGCTTTTTTGTAATCGAGAAAAACGCTTGGTCCGCTGTCCGCCTTGAATTTGAAACGACCGTTTGATCACATAATCCGAATGGAAACTCCTGAGATGGACGAACGAAAGAAACGTGCCGAACGCGCCGCAGCCGCGGCAATGGCACGCGCCGCAGCGACAACGGAGGAGCAACCAGTATCGGATTTGGCGATGGAGCTAAGAGCCTCGCGAAAATCGGTCACATTCGCGCCGACGCCAAGGCAAATCGCGCCAACGCCGAAGCAGGCCGCACCGACGCCAACGCCGAGGCAGGCCGCACCGACGCCAACACCGAGGCAGGCCGCATCAGCGCCAACGCCGAAGCAGGCCGCGCTGACGCCAACAGCGAAGCAGGCCGCACCGACGCCAACGCAAGTCGCGCCGACGCCAACGCCGAAGCAGGCCGCACCGACGCCAACGCCAAAGCAGGCCGCACCGACGCCAACGCCAAAGCAGGCCGCACTGACGCCAACGCCAAAGCAGGCCGCACCGACGCCAAAGCAGACCACGCCAACGCCGACGCCAAAGCAGGCCGCGCCGACGCGGCCCGACCCGGACAGGATCCGCGGGGCAATCCTCGGCTTCGCGCTTGGCGACGCGCTCGGCCTCCAGGTCGAGGGCGACGACAAGTTCGCGATCGCCGAGCGGCACCCGGAGGGCGTCGCGCTCCCGTACCGCGGGGCCTACCGCGGCTACGAGTCGAACGACTGGACGGACGCGACGGACTTCACGGTCCTGGTGATGCGCTCGCTCGCCGCGTACTTCAGCGGCGCGACCGACGCGCCGATGGCCGACTTCGCGGTCCGGGTCGTCCGGTGGCACCGCAACGGCTTCCCCGAGCTGGGCGACACCGGGGGGCTCACCCCCGAGGGCGTCGTCGCGCGGGCCGCGGCGGCCCCGGGCTTCATGCGCGACCCCGAGGCGGCGTCGCGCGTCGTGTCGGCGGCGCGGCCGGAGAACGGCGCGCTGATCCGCATCGTGGCCTGCGCGGCCACGATCGCGCCCGCCGACTGGGCGGCCCTCTACTGCCGCGCGACGCACCACGACCCCCGCTGCGCCGCGTCGGCGGTCGCGCTGGCCGAGATGTGCGCGGCACTGGTGCGGCTCCCGCCCGGCGCGGCGGTCGACCCCGGGACGGCGACCGAGCCGGTCCGGGCGGGGCGCGGGCGCCTCGCCGACGAGGCCCACCGCGAGGACTACTCGCGGCGGCTCATCGCGACGAAGGCGCTCGCCGAGATGGCGCTGGGCGAGCGCGAGGGCCGCTCGTTCACGCTCAAGACTTTGGCGTGCGCGATGTGGGCGCTGCGGCGGCTCATCAAGACTACCGACTACACGGCGGGCTTCTTCCGCGAGACGCTCCGGGAGCTCGCCTCGGAGGGCGGCGACGCGAGCGCCAACTGCGCCGTCGCCGGGGCGGTCCTCGGCGCGGCGCTGGGGGCGGGCGCGCTGCCCGAGGACTGGCTGGCGGCCCTGCCGCACCTGGCCTGGCTCGAAAAAGAGATCAAGGACTTCATCGACGAGGTGAGCAAGACCTGGGACGAGTGAACACGGCGGCGGCTTACTTTTTGCACGCCGGGAGCTTCTGCGCGACGTCGACCGCGTACGGGAGGAGGGTCGCGGCCGCCGCGGCGCCCCCCTGGATCATCGCGAGCTCGGCCGGGTTCGCCAGCGCCGAGGCGATCTCGGGCGGCACGCAGGCGCGCCCGTACTTCGTCGCGAGGCCGGCCATCACGGCCGGGTCCACGCGGCTGACGGCGCTCGCGCAGGCGCGCATCGCCTTCGGGTCGAGCGCGCTCAGCGGGACGCTCTTGCCGCCGACGGCCGCCGAGGCCGAGCTGGCCGAGTCGATCAGCGGCATGCAGTGCGCGACGGCGTTGAGGCAGGACGCGTCGTCGGAGCAGACGGCGCTGAGCCCGGCGCAGGCCTGCTGCGGCCCCCCCGAGTACTTGGAGCACTTCGGGCGCGAGCGGTAGCGCCGGCGCCACATCAGGAAGCCGATCACGAGGACCAGCACGACGATGGCCGCGACAAGCGCGGCCGAGACCCAGTCGCGCTGGCCGCCCGCGCCGCCGTGCTTGGCGGCGGCGGGCCGCTTGTGCGCGGCGGCGCCGCCCTCGGGGGCCGACTCAATGTAGTCGGCCATGTTGAAACTTTCGCCCACTTCGTCCATTCGCGCGAGTGACAAATATACACCACGGCGAAATTCCTCCGGAGCGGCCCCGCTTTTTCGCCCGCCGGCCCCCGCATTTTCGCCCGCCGGCACCCGAGGCGAATGGACTCCGGGGCGGTCATTGTTCTCGTCGTCCTCATGGTCGCGGCGCTGGTCCTCGCAGCGTCGCGACGGCGGCTCGACGAGCACATTGCGCGGCTGTCATAATTGACTCCAAAAAATCGCTGAATAAGCCCCCGGCAGGAAAATACTCCAGATACAGTGCGGGATGACTCAGCTTCAGCAGCAGGTCGTACTCAACTTGGTCCCGCTCGAGCGAAACTGGGCGCGACCGTACGCGTTTACGCAACGCAGCAACGCCGTCAACCTCGTCCTCGGCGAGGACGTGACTTTCGAGCCGAGGATGCGGCGCGTCCTGTCGTTCGGTCTGTCCGCGACGTGCGTCGACCACGACGGCGTCTCGGTCCCCTTTCGGCTGGCGGCGCGCCCCGAGCTGCTCGACACACCGATCGTCCCCGTGCCGTCCACTTGGGACCCGCGCATCAACACGCCCGACTGGCGAATCCGGGTGACATGCTCGAACTCGGGTGTGCAGCCGTTCACGCTGAGCAAAGGCGCGTCGCTGTTCAGAATCGAGCGGCTGGACTGCGGACCGATAAGCGAGTGCCGGGTGCACCCGCCGATCAACTTTTTCGAAAATTGAAAGCCCCCTACAGTACCATAGCACCTGGTACTATGGACGAATTTAGCCTCCTTCAAGACGTGGAAGAACTGCTCGGCGTTTCTTCGGCAACCGGCCCGATCTTCCTGATTCGGGCCGTCAGCGAAGCGTCGCTCTACAGCAACATCGAGGAGCCCGGCGGCGTCCAGGGCAACTCCGGAGTGGACCTCCGCTTCCCGGACGACGTCAAGTTCGGGCCGTCGCGTGACAACGATGGGCGCCCGACGATGGTCGACCTCGGAGTCCGCGTGCGCTGCATCCGGCGGAGCCGTTTCGTGCCCTACGAGATCCGCGCCCGGAGCAGCATCGCCAAGACGCCGCTGCTCCTCGCCAACTCCGTGGGGACGATCGACCGCGGCTACACGGGCAACCTCCGGGTGGCCGTCCACAACTTGTCGAGCTACACGGCGGTGGCGAATCGCGGCGACTCGCTCTTCCAGCTCACGCTGCCGACGCTGAAGCCGGCGCGGGTCTACGTGATCACGAACCAGCTCCCGCCGGGGATGGTCGAGGCCCTCTTCGGCGACGCGGCCACGGCCCGCGGCGCCGGCGGCTTCGGCAGCACCGGCACCGCCGGGACGACGAAATGATTTCGAGGCCCAGCGGTGGGTTAATTCGGCAGTAACCCTCTTTTTTCGCTGTCGCGCGCGGTCGAAATTGAATCGCGAAAACACCCTGCATCAACGGCTGAGAATGCAACACACCTTCATCCGCGCGCGAGGCGAACAAGCCGTGGAGTACTACACGGTCCCCGGAGGGTGGACACCTCCGGACATCGTACCCCGATACGGCGACGTGCTGATCAACCCCCGCGTGAGCGAGGCCAACCGGGTCTGGGTGGGGGATCACTGGGACGTCCTCGCCTACGACAACAGCGGCGTCGGGTGCGTCGCGCGCGACGTCTCGCGCGCGATCGAAGACCCGGTCGAGTTCTACCGCAAGGTCGGCACCCACTGCGACTTCGAGTACGTCGAGCTCGACCCGGCCGTCCACCGCCGGCCGGAGGTCGACCTCCAGCACGTGCAGATCTGGTTCGCCATCCTGACCGAGACGATCCACTTCGGCCCTTTGACAGAGGACGACCCGTTGGTTGCAACGGAACGCCCCAACGGGGGAGAGGGCGTCAAGGGCGCCATCCAAAGGCCCGGATGGATGAGCCTGTCCGTCCGCTGGTAGGTGACGTTTTTCCACATTTGATCACAGGGCAGCGGATGAATAAGCGGATGGCCTTCATTCGAACACGAGGCGAAAAAGCGCGGCCCTTCGTCCGCACAAACGAGTGCGTCGCGGCCAAGTTCGGGGACGTGCTGTTCGACCCGCGCGTCGACGGGGTCGACGGGACGTTTGAAACCGGCGGCCGAGTCGTGTGCCGGATGTGCCACGACATGTCGCACACGTTCTACATCGGACGCGAGGTCACCTCGCGCATCGAGAACCCGATCGAGTTCTACGGCGACATCACCGATCCGGCGGGCAACCCGATCGCCGCGGTCGAGCTCGACCGGCGGGCGCACGCGCAGATCATCAGACGGCTCTTCAAGAACGGTTCGCCGGAACCGTGGCACGAAATCTGGTACCGTTTCGCGGAGCAAACCTGCGCCGTCGGCCCCGCGATCGCGGACGACGCCGACCGCAGCTTCGATGCAGAAGACGACCCCATGAGTTCGCCGTCGCGCGCGCAGTATGGGTTCGAAATCCACGTGAGCTGATGACCGAAAAATTGAAAGCCGCCTTTTTTACTGATACCCAGCGCAAAATGCAATACGACCCGAGCAAGCCACTCTACACCGTCAAGGTCACCACCAGCTACAACGAGGAAGCCTTCGCCGAGGACAAGTCGCACTCGTGGGCCCTGGGCTTCGAAGTCGAGTTCCAGATGGGCGTCGCTTTCGACTTCACGGTCGAAGAGCCCTATCTGGTGGGCGACAAGCTCCGTCAGATGGCCGCGGGCGAGGACGTCTACATTCGCTGCTACCAGGGCAACGGCGAGGGCTCCGTCCAGCTGCGTGACGGCAAGATCACGTTCCGCGCGGCCCCGAGCGGCGCCGGCGGCGACGTGGCGAGCCGCTTCACGGTCCCGGCGGCCGATGTCCTGCCCGAGCTGCGGAAGGCGTTCGACTACATCGACGACAAGTTCTACAGCAAACCCGAGTAGGAGCGGCGCCGGTGCCACATCGACGACAAGTTCTACAACAAGCCAGAGTAGGAGCGACGACAGCCCGAAAAGGAGCGACGAAATCGGCCGGGGACCCCCAACCGAGGTTCGCTTTTCCCGAGGAAAATACACGAAAAAAGCCAAAAATGAATTCGCCCAGCGCTGTAGATAGAGGCGTCGCAAAATGGTGCTGTCAGTCGTGCTAGAAAGCAAGCCAAGAGCGCCCCGTTCCGGCGAAACTCCGGACCAATTCCGGTGCTGGATGATCAGCATCGTCGTTACGTCCGATGACGGCCTACGTTTCGGCTTCGACATCTTCACGCCGGTCGTGATCGGCTACAAGCGCCTGCTCGAGTTCGCCGAGTGTCGCGAAGGCGACTCGCTGTCCATCAGCCCGGACGTGAAGATACAAATCCTGCACGCCCGCATGCACTTCATCTCGCAGGTGCTCGGGTACGAGGATACCAAAGAGTCGTCCATGGTGCTGAGCGTCCCCGCGTGCCTGGTCGCGGAGAAGTTGAGCTGGCTCGTCAACGCGATGGAAAGGCTCGGGTACTTCGGCGAGCAGCGGACGCGAACCTACGGCAACCCGCTGCCGACGCCCATCAACCCGTCGAAGGCCTGGAAAAGCGACGAGCCCGCGAAACCGATCGCGTCGACCGGCGCCGACCGGCGAGGCGCAGAGGACCGAAACCGCCGGTACCAAAACTTCGAGACATTGCGATTTTGAAGTTATCTAAAGTCGACGTCTCTAACGACGACGTTGTCTGAGAATTGAAAGTGCATCTCCGGTAGAACAGATCGAATGTCCGGCGACCAACAAAAACCCTTCCTCCGGCGTACCGGCGAGCACGCGCGCTTTGTGGCCCGGGGGCCAGACGAGAAGTTCCGGAAGCGCGCGATCGTCGAGCGCGAAAAGCTCAAGTACGGAGACATTCTGTACGAAGAGGACGGGTACCGGGCGCTCAAGACGTACTTCGTGGACGCCCAGGGCGAGCCGGAGCGCGTCGCCGACATCGGCCAGGGCTCCGGCATGCTCACGGCGGACATCACCCGGCTGATCGAGGACCCGATTGAGTTCTACGCGGACAACGCGGCGCTGATGGCCGCCGACATCTCGCTCATGCTGCTGGATATGTCGGCGCACGCGGCACTGATCCGGCGCGCCGCGGGCGGGCGCGACGTGCACGCGTCACGCACCGTGCACGCGAACAACTACGGCGACGGCTGGCGACTGTACGTCACCCGGTCGCCGGGTGACGAGGAGCGCCTTTCCGACAAGACGCCGGACGACTACCTCAGCGACCCGTCGGCAAAAAATTGAAATGATTTTCCATTTTCATATTACGGCAGCGGCGATGTCGGACGACGAAGTCGAGTTCATTGGCGACGAGTGCTATACCTGTTACGCGCAGGCCAACAGCGACGGCGCCCTCTGGCTCGGCCCCCCGCTGTCGGCCGCGGAGGGGCCGCGCCCCGGCGACGACGACGAGCCGCCGGCGCCCGACTGGCACGACCGCGACGGCGCCGTGCTGGTCCTGGTCCCTCGGTCCGAGCTCGCCGAGATCCCGCGCTGGCCGCTGACGCGGTTCGCCGGGTTCCAACACGTCCAGACCAGTTTCGCCGACGGGAGTTTCCTGGACGTCCCCGGCTACTGTCCGGAAAGTTTCGTCGGAATCGCCGACGCTCCGCACGGGTCCGTCTGGGAGTCGCCGGCGTACCCGGGCTTCCTCGTCGTCAACTTCGAGCCGCTGGCCTACGAGACCTTCGTCACGCGGACGCTGCCGCCCCACTTCGTCCCCTGGTGGTTCCTCGTAGCCGTCTACGACAGCCACGGCGACTCGCTGCCGGACAGCAAGGAGAAGGCGGTCGACCGGATCGTCAACCGGGCGATGCGCCCGGCGATGGCCCCGGTGGCGCCGGAGCTGGTCCAAAGCGTGCTCTCGACCCGGCTGGTCCGGGTCTACGAGCTCCAAGCCGCGCAGCCGATCCCGCCGACGGAGTTGCCGCTCCAGCGCATCGGCGGGGTGCACTTGTGCCGCAGGCGGATCGAAAAGAGCGGCGAAACCGTGAGGCTGCGGGCGACGATCACGCCGCAGCTCCGGTCGAAAGACGCACTGCAGCACATCTTCAACGGGTACTGCCGGTGGTGCGTCCTCCTCGGGTACCGCAGCGGCGAGTCGTTCCACCCGGCCCGGCGGCGGTCGCGCTGCTCCCCCGACTGCTCGGACCACGAGCGGCCGTTCGTCTCGACCACGCACTCCGAGGCGGACCTCGCGGCGTCGGTCCAGGCGCTCATCGCCGACATGCGTGCGGAGATCGACCACCTCAACTCGCTGATCTCGGACGCCTCGCTGCTTTGCAAATGCGGGTCTTGGGCCCCGGATGACACGCGGGTGACACTCATCGAACCGTCTATAGGACATCATTTCGAATAAGCGCATGCCCAAACAGCAGGCCCATTGCGGCGCGGGCCGAGAATGCGAACGTCAGAGCAGATAAGGTGACCAATGTGTTATTTTCCGCGGTGATTCGCGCAACAACAACGAGCGCCGACGCGGCAGCGCCAAGCGTATCCCAGCGGTCTTCGCAGCGAAGTATTTTGCGAAGTCTGTCGTCCGACATCAGCGTCAGCCGAAAGAGCGCCGCGGCGTACGGAAATCGCGTAATCGCCTCGACCGCAACGAAATCTCCAATCCAAACACCGTACAGAGCGAGCCCAAGAAAGAACGCCAAGGTGAGGTCAACAGTCGCGCATGTCATCACGGCAACGGACGGCATCCGGTATTGCCCGGGGCCACCCCCGACCTTGATCCAATCGTCCATGTTTTTTTCGGTCGGCGTATCTGGCCTGTCCGAAAATCAAGTCAGATACTGACTTGACCGAAAATCAAGTCAGATACTGACTTGACCGAAAATCAAGTCAGATACTGACTTGACCGAAAAAAGTCAAATTAGCCATTACAACCCGTACGGACGAAGGGCGCCGTAAGGGCAGTTCGCCTCGCACCCGGCGCAGAACGCCGAGTCCGAGTCCGGGTCGAGGTTGTCGCAGACGCGGCACCACTCGCAGTACCCTGGGTAGCCCACGACCCACGTGTTCGCCAGCTCCGGGTTCATCTGCCACCAGTACCACCATGGTTGGCCGTAGAAGTTTCGGTCCCACCAGCCGGGCCGGTTGAACGGACGGCTGTGGAGGCGCCGCCAGTGGGCACCGCCGCCCCAGCCTCCTCGGCCGCCCCAGCCTCCTCGGCCGCCCCAGCCACCACGGCCGCCCCAGCCACCACGGCCGCCCCAGCCGCCACGGCCTCCCCAGCCGCCGCGACCACCGCCGCCGCGACCACCGCCGCCGCGACCACCGCCGCCGCGACCACCGCCGCCGCGACCGCCGCCGCCACGACCGCCGCCGCCACGACCGCCGCCGCCACGACCACCACCAAAGTTCTCCTGCCGCGGCAACGAAGAGCTCAAATGGGTTGGCGGGGGGATTTCCTTGTCCGTCGGGTAGTATGGCGGCGCGGCGTATTCGCCGGCGTCAAACCCTTCGATGCCTCCGGGCGTCGCCATCGAAGGGCCTTCGAAGTCTTCGATACCTCCGGGCGTCGCCATCGAAGGGCCTTCGAAGTCTTCGATACCTCCGGGCGTCGCCATCGAAGGGCCTTCGAAGTCGCCGAAGGCTTCGATGCCGGCCGGAGCGCCCATCACGGGCGGGCCGTAGACGTCGAGGTCCGAGACGAAGTTCTCGGAGTCCTCGATGCCGGCCGGAGCGCCCATCACGGGCGGGCCGTAGACGTCGAGGTCGGAGACGAAGTTTTCAGAGTCCTCGATGCCAGCCGGAACCCCCAAGGGCGGGCCTTCATTACCGGCAAATCCGTCATAGAACCGCGGCGACGGGACCATCGAGGGCGGGCCGAGCATCTCAAGCGCCGTGACAAATGTGTCTTCGTGTTTTCGCCGCCAGGCGTACCACCCGGCCAGGATGATTGCGAGCACAACGAGGCCGGCGATGGCCAGACCCATTCGATCCATGTTTTCACAGTCAGCGCTATATTTACGGGAAAAATGCACCGCATTTCCACCTCGGTCCGGCGCGCGTCCACGGGGTCGACCTTTCAACCGCCGCGGGTCCACGGGCAGGCGTCCGGGTCGACTTCGCAGTAGTCGAGCTGGTTCGAGGACGAGCGCGCCGGATCGTAACTCCAGAACTGGAACGTGCCGGGCGCGGCCGCCAGGAACCGTCCGCGGCGGCTGCGGTGCCAAAGTAACATGCAGACGCCGGCGATGATCAGCAGCGCGCCGACGACGATCAGCGCGGTGCCGAGCGACCGGCCGCCGCAGCCGCCGAGGGTCGGCGAGGGCTTGGGGCGCCCCGCCCAGTCGGCCTCGGCCCGCCGCTCCATGGGGGCGAGCCGCGTGTAGTAGTCAGGGAACTCGCGCAAATGCCCGAGGACAATCCGCCCAGTCAAATCAAGGTCCCCGTGGGTGACATCCGAGTGTTCTAGCTCGACTTCGAGCGCCCGCCGGAAGGTCTCCTCGGGCACGACCCGCCAGTCGACCCTGAGCGCGTTGCCGACGCCTCGCGCCTCGTCCGGTGAAACGTCGACGGGCATCGTGCTTATAGGTAAAATTGAAAGTGTCCGCATGAAGGTTACTCAAACAACTATGCGACGGATTCCCCGCGACGGGGGGAGCCGACTCGCCGCGGCGAGCCCGGTGGTGAACTCGAAGGTCAACTACGCGCTGGTCCTCGCCGCCGGCGAGGGGCGCCCGAACCTGATGCGGCTCGCCCGCGCCTGCGGCGCCGACGACGTCCGGGCGGCGCTGCTCGCCGCCACCGCGGCCGGGCAGAAGGAGGCGGCGGCCCTCTGTTTCGAGTGGGGCGCCGGCAACGTCAACGAGGCGCTGCACCTCGCCGTGGACAGCGGCAACACCGAGCTCGCCGAGCTCGCGTGGGCGAACGGGATCCGGCTGTTCGGCGAGACATGGGGCGGCCGGATCATCAACGACGTCATGGTCCGGGCGCTGATCAACGGCCAGACCGCCGCGGCCGAGTGGTGCCTGGGCCACGGTGCCACGCCCCAGGACCTCGAAGCGATGGTCGAGGTCATCGAGGCGTACGGCGGCCCGCGCAAAGTCTGAGGCGGCTTTTTTCACGGGCTGCCAACCACAAAAGGTCAAACGACAGGCGGCGCCACCGCCAACCACAAAAGGTCAGCGGCGCCGCTGGAAATTGAACAGAGTGCGAACACGAAATACCGGATGGAAAGGAGCCTCGATGAGGACCTGATCGACGGGGCCCAAACGGGGGACCTCGCCCGGATGCGCGCGGCCGACGAGGCGTCCAAGAAAAGGCGCGACGACGTCGTCCGCCGGGAGATGTACTACAACGCCGCGATGGCGTCCGCGTCGTTCCGCGGGCACGCGGACGCCGTCCGGCTCTGCCGCGAGTGGGGCGCCCGGAGCTACGACTGGGCGATGGCCCGGGCGGCGGCCGGCGGGCACGAGGCCGTCGTCGCGCTCTGCCGCGAGTGGGGCGCGGCGGACTTCAACCGGGCGCTCGTCGCCGCGGCGCGCGAAGGCCACGAGGCGATCGCGCGGCGGCTCGTCAACTGGGGCGCGACGGACTTCGACCGGGCGCTCGCCGCGGCGGCCGAGAACGGGCACTTGGCGATGATGCGGGCGTGCCACGAGTGGGGCGCGCGCGACAACGACCGCGCCCTCATCGCCGCGGCGACGCGGGCGCAGCGGGCGGCGGTCGAGCTGTGCCACGAGTGGGGCGCGCGCGACAACGACTCGGCGATGGCCGCGGCGGCGCGCGCCGGCGACGCCGAGCTCGTCGAGCGCTGCCGGGAGCGCGGCGCGACGGACGTCGACTCGGCATTGGTCGCGGCGGCCGAGGGCGGCCACGTCGAGCTCGTCCAGCGCTGCCGGGAGTGCGGCGCGACGGACGTCAACGCGGCGATGGTCGCGGCCGCGTCGACGCGGCAGAACTCGCTCGAGATCGTCCGCCGGTGCCAGGCGTGGGGCGCGACGAGCTTCGACGAGGCGCTCATCGAGGCCGCGGCGGCCGGGAACGAAGAGGTCGTGCAGTTGTGCATCGCGGCCGGGGCGAAGCTGCTGGAAAAGGCCGCGGACTGCGCCCTCATGTTCGAGCACCCGGACCTGGCGAGGTCGATCAGCGAGCTGACCGAAAAGAACGCCACGGTCGACGCGCTGCTGCGGTCGATTGACGTCTCCTGAGTGGGGCGCGAACGTTTTTCGCGCGGCGCGCAGATTTGATCTTATTCACGCAGAAGGTATACTCGAATGCGCCAGGAACAGGGGCGGCTCGACGCGGAGCTCGTCGACGCCGCGCGGCGGGGCGACATGAACCAGCTGCGGGCGTGCCGTGGCTGGGGGGCCGAAGGCGTCGGCACGGCGATGGCCGCGGCGGCGGCGGGTGGGCACGAAGACGTGGTCAGCGAGTGCATCCTGTGGCAGGCGCACGACGCCCGCGACTTCGAGCGGGCGCTCGCCACGGCGGCGCGCGCGGGCCGGATGGGCGTGATGCACCTGATCCACAGCCACTGCGACGACGAGGTGGACTACGACTGGCCAATGGCCGCCGCGGCCTACGGCGGCCACGCCGGCGCGCTGCGGCTCTGCCGCGAGTGGGGAGCCCACGACTACGAGCGCGCCCTCGCCGAGGCGGCGGGCCGCGGCCACGAGCACATCATGCGGCTCTGCCGCGACTGGGGCGCCCGCGACTACGACCGCGCCCTCGTCGCGGCGGCGCGCCGCGGGCGGCGGCGCGAGGCGCTGGTCTGCCTCGAGTGGGGCGCGACCGGCGTCGAGGCGGCGATCCTCGCCGCGACGGAGGCCGGCCAGAGCGCCACGGCGAACGAGCTGCGGCGCTCACAGGCGAGCGATAATCTCGTCGACTGACGCGACCGATCGGTCCAGGTACGCCAAGTAGTCATCGATGATTTTTTCACAATCCTCGTTCAAGAATATCGAGCTCCGGGTGAAGTCCATGTGTTGAGCGGGCATGCCCCACTCGAGACAGAGCGCGAGCGCTTTGAGTTGGCTCTCGGTTACCGCTCTGTTACAGGCCTCGTGGAAATTTGTCGCGCCCCACTCGTGACACATTTTCATCACATCGACGTGGCCGTTGAGCGCGGCCTCACCCAGCGCGATATTGAGGGCGTCACTGGTTACTCCTCGGTCATAGAAGAATTCCAGCAGTTGCTTGTGGCCGCCCTCGGCCGCGGCGGCGAATGCCCAGTCGAAGTCCGTCGCGCCGAGCTCGCAACAGAGACGAACAATCGATCCGTGACCACCGCGGGCAGCCGCTCTGAGTGCGACGTCAAAGGAGTTCGCTGAAGCGCCCCACGCGACGCAGAGCCGAAAGGTTTCTTCATGTCCTTGACTCGCGGCCTCGATGAGCGCCTCGTCGAAGCTCGTCGCGCCCATCGAATATAGGGTCACCGCGAGATCCTTGTGACCCCCGCGGCACGCGCCGACGAGGGCGGAGTCCAACGAGTTCAGCCCTCGATCAAGGCAGAGCTGGACGATTTCCATATTACCCGCCTGGGCGCCGTTTTCAGCAATGTCGGTCAATATGTTAATCGTCCAGCTCTGAAGCAGCCGTTTCAGCAAGTCGACATGCCCGCCTCCCGCCGCGCTTTTCGCGTAAGACGGAAAGTCCAACGAGTCATACCCCTCGGTCAACAGTTCGAGTATGTCTCCGCGTCCGCGCCAGGCCGCAGTCCGCCTCGCACATTCGAGGTTACTTCTTTCGAGCCACTTTCCGTGCTCGAGACACCACAAGACCGATTTCGACTGGTCGAATCCGACCGCGGCGATCAAACTCTTGTTCACCATGCTAGCTTCACGGGGAAACACACTTCCGTTCACTATGCTAGCGAACAACAGGTCCATTGCGAGCAGGTGGCCGCGCGACGCCGCGGCGGCAAGCGCGGCGTCCAAATCGAGTCGATCTTTTCCAACCGTCGACTCGACCCGGCAGAGGAACGGGATGTCGCCCAGTCGCGCCGCCGCGGTGAATATCCGGTCGCACCACGGCTGCGACAGCTCGTGGCGTCCGAGCTGCAGGCCGGTCGAATACACCCACCTGAGCATGTCCTCGTGGCCCGAGTCGGCGAGGGCGTCGAGCGAGCACGGAGGGCCGATCACGCGGCGCCAGCGCGCGCGGCGGACGACCCGCAGCCAGCGCCGCGAGACGGCGCGCAGCGCCGGGGAGTAGTCGGCGGCGAACCACGCGATGCGCGTCAGCAAATCCGTCGGGAGGTCGTCCAGAACTATCATTCGGATATCGATATCCGAATAAACGAGAGCAATCAAATGTCGGCACGCAAAATGAGAGCCGAACCCGACTCAAGTCCCGGAAGCCACGCCAAAAGAAGCTTCACGCAAGCGAAACTCCAACGATGGGTCAAATGCAGCGAGATCTACTGCCAGCTAAGGATCTCGTCGATGGACGCAACTGAGCGATCAAGGTAGGCTTCATATTGTTCGAACAGCCAGTGTTCACGTTCAAAGTGGCGGTGAGCATTTGCAACGCCCCATTCTAGGCACTGCTCTATCACTCCACGGCGGCAACATCGCATCGCCTCGCGCAGGGCTCCGGTGGTATTGACTGCGCCCCAGCCGCGGCAAAGCCGCAATGTTTCTATCGACCCATTCACCGCGGCCTGAAGAAAGGCTCCTTCGATGTCCGTTGCACCCCAACTACGACAGAGCTGAGCGGCCTTGACTTGCCCCCAGCAGGATGCATACTTCAGTGCTTGGTTGAAATTGGCCGCACCGAGGCTTTGGCAGAACCGCATGATATGCTCATGACCACCTTCTGCGGCATACGCCATCGTGCCATTGAGATCTGTAGCACCCCACTGGTGGCAGAGCCGCACGATCGTTTCGTGGCCATTACGTGCCGATTTTCGCATGGATTCATCGAAGGCCGTCGCGCCCCACCCGTGACACACGTGTGCAGCTTGGAGATGTCCACCGGAGCAAGCGGCCGCCAAAGCGTTATTGAAATCACGCCATCCTCGATCATAACACCACTGAAGCACAGACAGATGCCCATGCCCGGCGGCATACTCTGCGATAACTCCAGGATAAGACAAATTCACACCCTCGCGCGATAGGAACTCAAAGATCGGCATGCAACCACTGAATGCCGCATTGAATAGATACCTTTCTGAATCGCGCTGCGCGCCAGCCGCGATAATCTGTCGCAACAGGTGCAAATGACCACCTCGCGCGGCCCCAGCGGCCGCGATCGTCAAGTCTTCGGTGGAATATGTATCACAGGCTATAAACCATTGAAACAATTCTTCATTCCCTGTCTCCGTCACCTTCGACAGAAATGCATCCATATATGACGCACCCTCCCATCGAAAGAGAATTTTAGCCAACTTGGTATGTTTTTCTTGTACTGCGGCATGCATCGCATCAATTGTGTGGCGTTTTTCTGGACCAATCTGCACACCGACTCTCACGGCGAGGTCAACCATTCCTCCGTGCGACGCCGCGACAAAGATTTTGTTCAGACAGACCGTGTTGCTGGCTCGAACGTTCTGAGCCAGCCAGTTCAGAATCCGACCGTGCCTTCGCTCCCCCAGAGTTGCGATAGAGCATGGGGTGCCAAGCCACCGCGCTCGGCGGACGACCCGTCGCCAGCGCCGCGAGACAGCCCGCAGCGCCGGGGAGTAGTCGGCGGCGAACCACGCGATGCGCGCCAGCATTTCGTCGGGCAAGGAATCGAGCAACGACATGCCGGCAGTATAATTGGCAGTGGTTCGTCTTCAATTTTATCAAAAAACTGAATCCAATTCCTTGTTTGCATACAACGGATGGGAAACGCTCCGCAGAAGGAAAAGACGCCAGCCGGCGACGATAAATATCTCGAGCCGCGGATGTGCTCGGCGGCGTTCGACGGGAATGTCGCCGAGGTGATCCGGTGTCTCGACTCCGGCGCCAAGAGTGTCAACTTGGCGATGACCGCGGCCGCGCAGACGAACCAAGTGGAAGTGATGCAAGTATGCCTCCAGCGCGGGGCCGACCAGAACGCCGAGGTTACTTCCCTCCTGCTCGCGGCCAGCTGCGGACACGCCGAGGCGGTGCAGTTCATCTGCGAAAACCGACGTGCTATCGCGACCGTCACGCGCATGCGCATGGCGGCCCGGTGCGCCCAGGCGAACGGCCACGCGGACCTGGCCAAGCTCTGCGAGGAGATGGCGACGAAAGAATAGCCGTTTTTTCCGTGCGGGCTTAATAGAGCAAATGAGCGCCCAACCCAAGTCGCGAAAGCTGCTCGAGACGCTCAACTCGGCGCTCGTCCTGGCCGCGGGCGAGGCGAACGGAGACACGTCGGTGTTGCGGCACCTCCACGAGGCCGGCGCGACGGCGTGGGACGCGGCGATGGTCGCGGCGTCCGGGCGGGGGGACCGGCCGGCCGTCGCGTTCTGCCGCGAGCGCGGCGCGACGGCGTGGGACGCGGCACTGGAGGCCGCGGCGGGGGCCGGGGACGAGGAGCTCGTCCGGGAGTTCAGCGCCGTGGGCGCGGCGGACCTCAACCGGGCGCTGGCCGCGGCGGCGTCCAAGGGCCACGCCAGGCTGGTGGTGCACCTCCGGTCCTGGGGCGCCCGGGACGTCGACGCGGCGGCGGCCGCCGCGGCGCGGAACGGCCACGAGGCGGTCGTGCGCCAGCTGGTCGGGTGGGGCGCGCGGAACTTCGACAAGATCATGGCGAAGGCGACCCGGGGCGGTCACAACCGCATCGTCTACCTGGCGCGCGAGCTGGGGGCCCGGGACGTCGACTGGTCGATGATCGTCGCGGCCGAGGAGGGCAACACGGAGATCGCCCAGGCGTGCCACCGCTGGGGCGCGGCGGACCTCGACTGGGCGATGATCATCGCCGCGGAGCACGGCAACGTCCCGCTCGTGCGGCTGAGCCGCGGCTGGGGCGCGACGGCGTGGGACGCCGCGATGGCGTGGGCGGCCCGCCGCGGCCACGACGGCGTCGTCGCGCTGTGCGTCGAGTGGGGCGCCCGCGACTTCGACGAGGCGATGGTCTGGGCCGCGCGGGGCGGCCACGCGGCGGTCGTCCGGCGGCTGCGGCGGCTGGGGGCGACGAGTTGCGACGAGGCGATGGCGGCCGCGGCCGAGCGGGGCCACGTGGACCTGGTCAAGCAGTTCCGGCGCTGGGGCGCCACCAACGTCCACAGAGCCATGGCCTGGGCCGCCGAGGCGGGGCGCGAGGAGGTCCTGAAGCTGTGCCTGGGGTGGGTCTCGAGGCCGGGCGTCGCCGGGCGTGAAAACATCGAATAAAGACGAATAAATTCGCCAATTTTGAATCGAGAACCGGTCATAAATACTTGGCACAATGGGTGTAGCCGAAACGAAAGAAGAGTCCCCGCGAGTTCATGCGGCGGCGCAGGAGTCCCCGCGAGTCGTCCGCGTCAAACTAGAACCGACGACAAAGGCCCCGGCCAAAGCGGCTGCCCCGGCCACAAACACACGCATACTCAACTGGCGACTGTTCGAAGCCGCGCGCCGCAATGACGAAACGGGGTTCGCCGCCGCCCTGCGGGGCGGCGCGACAGTGGCAAAGAACGCCGCCGCGCTGGCCGGGGTGATGGGCCACGCCGAGATCGTATTGTGCTGCTGGCGGCTCGGGGCGATCACCAAGGAAGACCTCGACGATGTGATGGCGTGCGCGGCGCTCGGCGGCCACATCCCCGTGGTGGCGGTGTGCTACGCCTTCGGCGCGCGCAACACCGAGCGCGCCTTCCTGAGCGCCGCGGCGTGGGGGCGCACGCGCGTCATGCACTGGCTCCGCAGCATCGATGAAGCCAGGATAACGGCGGCGGTCGACCGCGCGATGGCGGTGGCCGTCCGGTGGGGGTCCCGAGACGGCGCAGACATGTGCGCGGCGTGGGGCGCGCGGGACTACAACGGCGCGATGCGCGAGGCGGCGCACTGCCGCGCGACCAGGGTCTCCTCGTCAGTCGCGTCGCACGCCAGCGACTCGGAGAGGCCGATGAGCGTCTCCGAGTCGCTGGACTGGTGCCGCGCGCACGGCGCGACCCAGTTCGGCCAGGCGCTCGTCGTGGCGGCCTGCACGGGGAACATCGAGGCGATGGGGGTGCTCCGGCGGTGGGACGGCAGCGCGGCGGCGCTCGAAGAGGCGCTGATCGCGGCCGCGGGCGCCGGGCAGTCGGTCGCCGTGGACCTGTGTTTGGCCTGGGGGGCTCGCGCGGTCGAGGCGGCGAGGCAGCACGCGCGCGCCCGCGGCCACCTCCTGGTCGAAATGGCTTTGACCGACGTCGCCGCCGAGGCCGCATTCGCGGTGTAACTTGTGCGCACCTATGGCAAAAGAAGGCTTCATTTGCTTCGGGAAGCCTTCTTTTGCCATAGGTGCGCAGAATTGATTGCGCCTGGCCGTATCCATCACCGCGGAATGGAAGAATCGAGCGAGCTGAACGCGCGCATGGTCGAGGCGGCCCGCGCCGGCGACGAGGAGACCGTGCGCTGCTGCCGGAACCGGGGCGCGACGGACTTCGACCGCGGGATGGCCGCGGCGGCGCTCGGCGGGCACAGCAAGCTGATGGCGCTGTTCCGCCTCTGGGGCGCCACGGACTTCGACACGGCGATGGCTAAGGCGGCCCTCTGCGACCGCGCCGACCTGGTGCGGACGTGCTACGCCTGGGGCGCGCGCCGCACGAAGCTCGCGGCCGCCTGGGCGGCCGTGGGCGGCTCGGAGCGCGCGGCCAAGACCCTCGAAGCTCTCGAAGCTCTCGAAGCGACCGAGCAAAATCGGCAGTTTATCGCCGTATAACTGAGGTGTTTTTTGCCAAAATTGAATCGCAATCAGATCAAGTATATTCGAGCCAACCAAACCATGCACGTCGCAATTACCCAAGCCGGCGAAAACTACGAAGATTACACGACCGACATCGGCCAACTCCTGTCCGTCGTCGGCGGCCGAGTCATGTCAATCGATGATATCGTCGCCGAGTTTCGTTCAACGGAGCAGATTGAGGGCGTCGATCCGGAGACCGTCGAACAACACAGGAGGCTCGCGAAACGCCCGCTGGACATTGTCATCACCGCGCTGCGGAGCGGTCTCCTCGCGACCACGAGGGAGCCCTAGTTCGGCTCTTCAACCACAGAGGCCAAACAAAATTGAAAGACGGCTTTTTTTCTCCACAACCGACGAAATGCAGCGCACGCCCGAGCAGATCATCTTCGAGTACTGCAAGGGGCGCCAGATCCCGAAGACGGCGGCGCAAATCGCGCGCCGCCTGGCCAGGCACGAGGGCCTCGAGCTGACCGCCGAGGAGGTCGGGAAGATCCTGCGCGCCGGCCCCTTCATGCGCGTCGGCGGCGAGCCGAGCGAGCACAGCGAGCAAAGCGAGCAGTGGAAAGCCCTCGCACCGCCGGCCTTCCTCAGCGAGCTGGTTTCGAGCGAATCGATCGCCGTCGCCGTCAAGGGCTACGGGACGCTGTTCTTCAACCCGGACGTCAACTTCGCCGAGATCAAGCTGATGCTGCACTCGATCTCGCGCAGCGCGACGTTCGAGCGCCTCTGCGACGGGGTCGTGTACTACTCGGCGATCGCGGACGGGGCGCGCGAGGGCCGGATTCGCCAGGTTATCACCGAGGCGAGTCCGTACTTCACGCCGCGGCCCTGGCCGGCCTAGAATTGAACTCTTTTCCGCACCAGAATACGCCACGCAGGCTCATGGAGCAGCCGACGACTTCGGGCCCACGCCCGGACCCCCACGACTGCGCGCCCGAGGACACGCAGTCGCCGCCGGAAGCAACCGAGACGCCAACATGTCAGATCATCATCTACGGCTATTACCACCGCTTTATGAGTATCCACAAATATCCATGCTCGTATTCTCTTTGAAAAGAGGTCCCCCTCGGCAATGTCGCCGCTGACTGAAAAAGTGAATTTGACATGGTCAAGTGGTTGATCCAAAATTGAATGCCTTCTTTTTGTTCCAATCGCCGGAGATCATCAAATGGCAGTCGCACCAGACTGGACTTCAAAGCGGAACGAGCAGCTCGTCAACTACCGTTTGCGTTGTGAGGCCTTTGGCCTCGCGCAGAAGCTCAGACCACACGCAGATGTGATCAAAGCTGGAATCAGTGGGCTGCGCGAGGATTTCGTCGACTTTCGGCCGCTGCCTGATCTCGGGAAGTTCTCCGGAGTTGAGTACATACGTGCTTTGATCCGCGTGCTGACCTCGCCGGAGATACATCTGTCGATCTTCATCCGGAACCGCTACCTGGACATGATGTTCGCTCGAGGCGAACCGTTTGTGGACAAACGGCTGGCGACGACGATCGGCCGAATTGGCTGGACGTCCGATGATGACGACTCGGACAGCTCGGACTCAGACTAGGGCAAGTGTTAAAGAAGTTGCGCTCTCGAGGGCTCTCGAGAGCCGACCAAAGTGCGCGCCTATGTCGAAATAAGGCTTCATTTTCTTTGGGAAGCTCTATTTCGATAACCGAGCGCAGAACTGAAAAGCACCATTGCGACAAGATAAGACGAACCTTTGAAGTATGTCTTTCCTTCGGCGAGCCGGGGAGCGCGCACGTGTGGTCGAGTGGGTCCCCACCCACGACAGCGAAGACGACGCCAACGTCCAGCAGCCCGAGGCGTCGCGGGTCATCTCCGAGTACGGCCTCGAGTACGGCGACATCGTCCATCTGGCGGAGCGTCACGCCGGATACTACGTCAACCGGAAGAAGCGGTTTGGCAGCGAACTGAACGCCGCGATGCTCGCGCGCATCGAGGACCCGCTCGAGTTCTACCAAGGCGTCTCGTTTACACCCTTCATCCGGCGACTCGTCTTGAGTGCGGCGGTCCACACGGCGCTGCTCACCCGCCTGACCGGTGGCCGGCCCGTCCACGCCTCGCGCGAGGTCTGGCTCGCGCGAGGCGAATCCAACACAGGGGGCAATGTGGTGTTCCTCGAGTGGGTCCCGACCATCCGCTCGCCACGCAGCCGCGACATCAACGGCCGCGCCGACGCCGTGGTCGAGTGTCGGCTGGACGCGAGCACGCCCGAAGTGTACCTGGGCGACGCGGTATCGCTCGCTCTCGACCCGATGATGGAGCGCCGCCGAGTCGAGATGCGCCGGCGTCACCTCGAATACGGGCGCTCAGCGGCGGTCCGCGACTACTGCTACTGCGTGGACGCCGACGGCAACCGAGCGCCCAGTTCCAGGATTGTCGAGCTAGTCAAGGATGATGCCGGACTCGTCTCGGCAATCAAGATGGACCATGAAGAGACATTCCGGATGCGCGTTGTGAACGAGAGCCACGGGCCGTTCAAGAACGTCCCAGTGTGGTCGGACTGCAAACGCGTCATCTGGTTCGCGGCGACCGAAACGAAGTTCGAAATCGCCGACAGACCCCGACCGGTCGTTGATGTCAAGAGCCCAAAACTGGACGAATAATACGCCCATATCGACGCTTTTTCACACCCGCAAGCATATTTGAGTCGCCTCCCAAAAACAACATTACCACGATGAAAATCGCCCATTTGGCTGATATCCATGTTCAGGACCGGCGCCGGGACGAGTACGCCGGCGTGTTCGCGCGGCTCTACGAGAGCCTGCGCGCGGAGGCGCCGGACCTGATCGTCGTGGCTGGAGACGTCTTTGACAACAAGATGCGTGCATCTGCACATAATATGGAAGATGTTCTCTATCTCTTGACATCTCTGACGGATATAGCACCCGTTGTGATGATCCCCGGAAATCACGACTTGAATGTGTTCACCCCGGGCGCACTCGACTTGCTGACGCCGCTTGTGGCCGAGCACCGCACGTTGCAGCCGCCCAGGCTCACTTACTGGCGCAACTCTGGTGTCTACATCGCACACGGCATCGTCTGGACCGTCATCGCCACCGACGGCGCGCGCCCGAGCGCCGAGGAGGAGGGCGCGGCCCTCGGCGCGGCGCCGGCCGGCGCCCCCCACGTCTGTTTGTTCCACGAGGAGGTGAACGGGAGGCTGCTGCTCAACGGCGCCCGGCTGCGCGACTTCAAGCTCTCGGCGTCGAGCTTCGCCGAGTACGACCTGGCGCTGGGCGGGCACATCCACCTGCGCCAGCGTTTCGCCCCGCGCGCCGCGTACTGCGGGAGCCTCGTGCAGCAGAACATCGGCGAGCCGCACCGCGGCCACGGCTACATCCTCTGGGAGCTAATACAAGACGGGGCCGCCGTCCCGCACCGCACGGCTTTGCCGTCGATGCGCGGCATCGACATCCGCAACCCCGCGGGCTACCTCCGCGTCGAGATCGACGCGGCGGGGCGCGACGTCACGGCGCGCCCGATCCCCGAGACGCCGCTGTACTGGGAGGTCGTTCATGACGAGGCCGCGCCGGCCGAGCTCGTCGAGGCGCTGGTCGCCGAGTACACCTCGCTCTTCGAGGAGGTCCCCCCTCGGGTCGTGCGCCAGCGGCGGCGCGACGGCGCGGCGGTGGCGGCGCCGCAAGACGGCGGCGCCGAGGCCGTCGTCGACGCCCAGGCCGCCGCCAAGGCGCTCGACCGGCACGAGGAGATCATCCGGGAGATCCTCACGGCGTCGGCCGAGCCCGCGTCTGTCGTCGACTCGGTCGTCGCGCTGCACCGCGAGCGGTTCGCCGGCGCGCCGGCCGGCGAGAGCGGCGGCCGCTTCCGGATCCTGCGGCTGGAGTTCGACAACGTCTACGCGTTCGGCCCCGGCAACGTCGTCGACTTCGCCGCGCTCGAAGGCTGCGTCAGCGGCGTGGTCGCGCCCAACCACACCGGCAAGTCCTCGCTGATCGAGGCGCTGCTGTTCGCGCTCTACGAGGACCACCCGCGGGCGCCGGTCAAGAAGGACGTCATCCACCGCGGGGCGAACACCTGCCGGCTCGTGCTCGAGTTCGAGCTCGAGGGGCGCCGCGGCCGCATCGAGAAGAGCTTCCACAACGCGCGGCGCCAGACCGTCACGCAGTCCTACCGCTTCGAGTTCGCCGGCGAGGACCGGACCCAGGGCGGGACGAAGGAGACGCTCGCCGAGATCGCCTCGGTCGTCGGCGGCCCGGCCGGCGCGCTCGCCAGCAGCTTCCAGCTCCAAAACAACGAGGTCGGGAGCTTCGTCGCGCTGAGCCCCGTCGACCGCAAGAAGCTCCTGGCGAACGCGCTCTCGCTGGGCTCGTTCGAGGCGCTCGAGCGCGCCGCCGCGCGGGAGCTCACCGAGGCCGGGGGCGAAGTCCGCGCATTGTCCTCGCAGTTCCGCGGCCGGACCCTGGCCGCGATCGCCGAGGCGCTCGCCGCCGTGGCGGCGAGGCGGGACGAGCGCCGCCAGCGCATCGGGAACCTCGCCGGGGCGGCCGAGGCGCTCGGCCGGGATCTGCTCCTGGCTTCCCAGGAGCTCGGCGAGGCCGCGGCGGGGCGGACGGCGGCCGCGGCCGAGGCGGCCCGCCTCGCCGCGGCGGTGCCGCCGCGGACAGACCCGGAGCAAGCGGAGCGAGCGGAGTCGGCCTTTCGGCGCTGGGACGAGCTCCTGGGCGGCGTATCGGCGGGCGAAGATCGCGCCGCGCCAGATACCGACGAGCTCGTCGCGCCGGGCCCCGGCGAGCAGGTCCCGACACCGGTGCAGCTCGAACGCCAAGTCCGAGAGCTCGCCGCGGCCGCCGTGGCTTCGGCGGCCGCCGAAGCCGCGGCGAGGCAAGCCGAGCTCGAACTGGCCGCGGCGCGCGCCCTCAACGAAAGCGCCCGCCGGCAAGCGCGGGCCCTTGACGAAGCCGAGCCCGAAGCGACGCCCCCGGGCGAGCCCGTCGGGGTCACCGGCGAGCTGAAGGGGGCGAAGCCGGATGAAGCATCCGTGCTGGCGGCGGTCGCGACGCTGAGCGTCGCGGCGCCCGTCGAAGACTTCTCGGGCGAGATCGACGCGGCCAAGCGCGCGCGGGCAGCCGCGGTCGTGCGGCTGTCCAAGCTCCCGGCGGTCGGAGCTCCGGCGGCGACGGCGTACCGCCGCGGCGAGGCGACCCCGGCGCTGATCACGAAGCTCGCCGGCATCCTCGCCGAGGCGCAGAGCTGGTCGGCCGCGGTCTCCCACCTCGCGACGATCCGGGCGCGGCTGCGGCCGCAAACGGGGTGCCCCGGCTGTGACCACGCCTGCACGCTGCTCGACGAGTCCTCGGCCGCCGAAGCCGAGAAGGACGCCGTCGAAGCGTCCGCGGAGTACGCGGCGGCCGTTCTCGCGGCGCGCCGCGAGATCCGCGAGGAAATCCATGTCGCCGAGGCCGCTTTGGCCGCGGCGGCGGGAAGGCGAGCACAGGTACACGAGCAGAACCTGGCCCGGGCCGTCTGCGAAAAGACCCTGCAGATCGCCAACTACTGGCACGCCCGCCGGCGCGAGGCGGCCCAAGGCCACGCCGAGGCTCGCCGGAGCGCCGAGGCGGCCGCGGAGAAGCAGCGCCGCTTCAAAGCGGCGCAGGCCGAGGCGTCGCGCGCGGCCGGCGCCGAGGGCGCCCTGAGGGCGGCGCTGGACGACGCGGTCGGGCGGCGGCAGCGGGCCGTCGCGCTCCGGCGCGGCTGGCTGCGCGTCGCCGAGGCCGCCGACGACATCCGGGCGGCGGCCGCGGCGGCGGCGGTCGCCGAGGAGGCTGCGGCCCGCCACGACAGGCTCGCGAAGCTGTTCGAAGTGACCCGCACCGCGGCCGAGAAGGCCCGCGAGGACCACCGCGCCGCCGCGAGCGCGCTCGCGGCCGACGAATGGGAGCTGGGCAAGCTCACGCAGGAGGCCGCGGTCGAGGAGTCGCGCGCCGCGGCGGCCGCGACCGCCGAAGCGCGGCACCGGACGCTGAAGGCCTACCGCGCCGTGCTGCGGCCCAACGGCGGGATCGCGGACCGCCTCCTCGAGCAGAGCCGCGCGGCCCTGGAGCGGCGCATCAACGACGGTCTGCGCGAGCTCGGCGCCCGGTTCGAGGCGCAAATCACGCCCGAGTACGAGGTCGAGCAGCGGATGGTCGGCGACGACTGGCTGCCGGCGAGCCTCGGCAGCGGCTACCAGAAGTTCGTGCTGAGCCTCGCCGCGCGGCTGGCGATCTGGCGGCTCGCGGCCGCGCCGCGGCCGGACGCCTTCTTCATCGACGAGGGGTTCGGGGCCTGCGACGAGGACTACCTCGAGCTGATGACGGGCGCGCTCGAGGCGCTGGCTGGCGCCCCCGACGGCCCGCGCCTCATCTTCATCGTCTCGCACGTCGAGGCGCTGAAGATGCGGGTCGAGCGCCCGCTGCAGATCGAAGTGACCCCGGCGGGCAGCCGCGTCTTCCTGATGGCCCCGGCGATGGCCGCCGCGCCGCCAGCGACCGATCAAAGCGTCATCGTCCCCGACGGAAGCCGCGTCCACTGCCGGGCGTGCGGCCAGACGCTCGCCGCGTCCTTCGCGGAGCGCCACGCAAAAAGCGCGAAACACATCAAGAATCTCCAGAAACGCCAGGAGAACAACAACTGAGAACTACGCGATAAACCATCCGGTGGTCCCGTTGTGGTAGATATTGATGGAGTTGTGGTTATTTTCTATCCGCACCGTGGTTTGGCCGATGATCGTGTCCCCGGCGAACGCCACCACAATAATCGGGTGCACGAACGCGTTGCCGCCCTCATCGACGATCGAATACCGCTTGGGACCACTCAGTGCGGCAATTTGTGGGAGATTTAGTGTCACGTTGGTCGTGGTCGTCCCGGTCACGGCAAGGATGTCGTCCGTCGCCAACACGGCATAAACGGGCACCGCCACCACCGTGCGGGTGTAGAATCCGGGATTAGATGCAAGCGAAATTGTTGTAGCGTTCTGCGTCACCGTCGTCGCCGTCCCGGCGACGAGCGTCCGCAGAACCGCGTTGCCGGGCGTGCTGTTCACGGTGTCGTAGACCTGGGCCCCGCCGCCTTCGTTCGCGACGGTGGCAACTCCCGCGGCGATTTCGATCGTCGTGGCGTTCTGCGTCACCGTCGCGTTCGTCCCGGCGATGACCGTCCGCAGAACCGCATTGCCGGGCGTGCTGTTCACGGTGTCATAGACCTGGGCCCCGCCGCCTTCGTTCGCGACGGTGGCAACTCCCGCGGCGATTTCGATCGTCGTGGCGTTCTGCGTCACCGTCGCGTTCGTCCCGGCGACGACCGTCCGCAGAACCGCG
>JBAZTM010000021.1:44438-51311 GCA_041661925.1 Gemmatimonadaceae bacterium | reverse complement strand
AACTGCGTGAATTCTTTTCCGAAGATGCCGTTCAGCTGAACCTGGCCGGCACCACAAAGGACGACGTCCTCAAGGAACTCATCGGCCTGCTCGCGCTGGACGAGAAGAACGAGCAGATGCTTTTCAAGATGCTGAAACGCCGGGAAAACCTCGGTTCCACCGGCATCGGACGCGGCATCGCCATTCCGCATTGCCGCTCGCTCGTGGTCAGCAAGCTGCGGGTGGCGTTCGGCCGCAAGAAGGACGGCCTCGACTTCAAGGCCATGGACGGCCAGCCGGTGCACTTCTTCTTCCTCATCGTCGCACCGCCGCTGGAGGTCTCCAACCAGTACCTGCCGGTGCTGGGGAAGATCGCCCAGTTCTCCAAGGAGCCCGACCTGCCCGACCGGCTGCTCGCATTGGACACCGCGGCGCAGTTCATGAAGCTGCTCGAGGAGAAGGGCATCTAGTTGAATCGCGTTCGGCTCGCGGATCTGTCGCGAGCCGGGCAATCGGGCCGGTGACGGTGACGCCCCGCGACAGAGGGGGGATCGCCTATGGGCGGTGCGCAGGCGCGCGCCGCCCTTGCTGTTATCAGTGAGCCTCGGTTGGAGGATGCTCCACCACCACCCGCGCGATGTCGCGCCGCAGGCGGCGCTGCACACGCCAGGCCTGCAGCACGGCTGCCACGATGAGGCCGAGCGTCAATCCCCACCAGATTCCGGCGCCGGCCAGGTGCGTGCGGAAGCCGAGGATCGCGGCGAGCGGCACCCCAAGGGCCCAGAATCCGAACAGGTGCAGTAGCATGGGCACCTTGGTGTCACCGGTGCCACGGGCAAGACCGCTTGCAACCGCCTGCGTCCCGTCGAAGACCTGGAAGACGCCGGCGATCGCGATGAGCGGCGCGGCGGCGGCGATGACGGCCACATCGGGCGTGAACCAACGTGCAATCGACGTTGGGAAGAGCAGCATCAGGGCGCCGCTCATGGCCATGAAGCCGACGCCAAGCACCCACGCCCCCGCCGCGTGACGGCGTGCCGACGGCATGTCGTTGCGCCCGACCGCCTGCCCCACGAGGGCCGCCGCCGCCACTGAGAACCCGACAGGCACCATGAACGTGAGCGAGGCAAGACTGAGCGCCACCTCGTGCCCCGCCAGCGGCACGGTGCCGAGCCACCCAAACATGAGCGTCGCCATCGCGAACGCCCCTGCCTCGAAGAACCATTGGAATCCGATGGGTGCTCCCAGCCGCACGGTGGCCCAGAGCGGCCCGAGGGCAGTGGCCGCACGCCACGATCCCCTGAGATGCGGCCTCAGCGCGGGCCACCCCGCCACCAGCAGCGCCGCGAGCATGACCCACCGCGCCAGCACCGTGGCCCACGCCGAACCGGCGACTCCCATCGGCGGCGCGCCGAGGTTGCCAAAGATGAACACCCAGTTGGCAACGACATTGACGGCGTTGGCGATCACGACGGCGAGCAGTACCGGACGCACGACCAGCATGGCCTGCAGCGATTGCCGCAGCACCACGAAGATGAAGAAGGCCGGAAGGCCAACGGCGCTGATCTCCACATACCGGCGCGCCATCGGCACCACGGCGTGCGGCTGGCGCAGGATCTCGAATGCCGGTCCGCTGAACGCGAAGGCGGCGCCCACCACTACGCTGATGACGAGCGCCAGCAGGACGCCGCGCTGGATGCCGCGGCGAGCCCCGCCGAGATCTCCGGCCCCGAGGGCCTGCGAAACCACGGGGTCCAGCGCCATCAGTGTGCCCATGCCGAAGATGGCGATGTTGAAGAAGTAGAAGTTGCCCAGCGCCACGCCGGCAAGTGCGTCCGCGGAGAGGCGCCCGACCATCAGCGTATCCACGAACCCCATGACCTGCAGGCCGACCTGCACGACGACCACCGGCGCGGCGATGGACAGCATCTCGCGCAGTTCGGTGCGGGTCGGCCAGGAAAAAGTCGGGCGCAGCATGGCAGTCACGCAGAATAACACGCGCGCGGCGCGTTCGTGACGCAACGACGCCAACATGCGGTGCGGTCTTCGTCCGCAGGATGCGAATGGACCGGTCTTGGGCTATCCTTTACGCACGAGTGGGCGGCACGGCACCATCCCATGGCCCCCCGCCCTCCGGTTTACACTGCCGGCCACGCGCGGCCTGATCAGCGATTGTCCAGGAAGATTCCGTGACCGAGATCCTGCTCCTCGACGATGATCCGCTCCAGCTCAAGCTGCTGGCGCGCACCCTGAACGGCCTCGGGTACACGAAACTCCTCGGGTGCAGTTCGGCGGCCGCGGCGTTGCTTGCCCTCAAGTCGCCCGAGCGGCGCATCGGGCTCATTCTGCTCGACCTCAACATGCCCGGAGTGGACGGCGTCGCCTTTCTCAAACTGCTCAGCGAACGGCGCGCCGAGGTGCCTGTAGTACTGGTGAGCGGTGAGGACGAGCGCCTCATCGAAAGCGCGGCGCGATTCGGCGCGTCGCAGAACATCAAGATTCTGGGCGCCATCACCAAGCCGGTGCTGCCCGCAGAACTCAAGACCGTGCTCGAGCACTGGGAGAAGCCCACCGCGGAGCCGGCACCGCCCAGGCAGTATCCCGCCGAGCAAATTGCCCGCGCCATTCTCGACGGCGAGTTGGTGCCCTACTTCCAGCCGATCGTCAATCTCGCCACGGGTGCGCTCGCCGGCGCCGAGACGCTCGTGCGCTGGCAGCATCCGCGCGACGGGCTCGTGATGCCCGGACAGTTCATCTCGGTTGCCGAGGAGCGCGGCCTGATTCGCGACATCACGGAACTCATGCTCCGCGCCGCCGTGGCGCAGGGACGCGTGTGGCGCGATCAGGGACTCGAGGTCTTCGTGGCCGTCAACATTTCGATGGGCGACCTGACCCGCGCCGATTTCGCCGACTTCGTGCTCGACGCGCTCGAACGCAGCGGCCTGCCGCCGAGCCACCTGGTACTCGAGGTGAGCGAGCGGCGGTTCGCGCAGGACCCCGACACCGCCGTCGCCGCAATCAGTCGGCTTCGCCTGCGCCGCATCACGATGGCCATAGACAACTTCGGCATCGGGTCGTCGTCGCTCGTCCAGCTGCGCGACCTCCCGTTCAACGCCGTCAAGGTGAACGGCTCGTTCGTGCACGGCGCCGGGAGCAATGCCGTCCTCGGCGCCATCGTGAATGCGAGTATCGACCTCGCGCGGCAGCTCGGCATGCGCACGGTGGCGGAGGGTGTAGAGGACTCCACGGATTGGGTGTGGCTGCGCGCCAGTCCGTGCGAACTGGCGCAGGGATGGTTCATCGGCGCACCCATGACCGCCTCCGAGCTCGCCCCGTGGCTCAGCGCCTGGGAAAAGCGCCGGCGGCGACTCTTCGACGCCTAGCGACGCAGACCGCACGTTCTCCGGAGCGCCAATTGGCGCCCGCCGTCATTCCCACTCGATCGTGGCGGGCGGCTTGGAACTGATGTCGTAGACGACGCGATTCACGCCTGGCACCTCGTTGATGATCCGGCTCGACATGCGGCCGAGCACATCGGACGGGAACGCAAACCAGTCGGCGGTCATGCCGTCGGTGCTGGTCACGGCGCGCAGCGCCACCACGTGCTCATACGTGCGCCCGTCTCCCATGACGCCCACCGAACGCACCGGCAGGAAGACCGCGAACGCCTGCCAGATGGTGTCGTAGAGGCCCGCGGCGCGGATCTCCTCGAGGTAGATCGCGTCGGCCTGCCGCAGCGTGTCGAGACTCGGCTGGTCCACGGCGCCCAGCACGCGAATCGCGAGTCCCGGTCCGGGGAACGGGTGGCGGCCCACCATCTCCTCGGGCAGTCCGAGTTCGCGGCCGACGTTGCGCACCTCGTCCTTGAACAGCTCGCGCAGCGGCTCGATGAGTGTGAACACCATGTCGGGCTTTAATCCGCCCACGTTGTGGTGTGTCTTGATGGTTGCGCTCGGGCCGCCCTTGGCGCTCACCGACTCGATGACGTCGGGATAGAGCGTCCCCTGCACCAGGAACGCGGCGCCCTTGCCCGCCTCAGCGGCAGCGTCCTCGAACACATCGATGAACGTGTGCCCGATGATCTTGCGCTTTCGCTCGGGTTCCTCGACACCGGCCAGCGCCGTCAGGAAGCGCTCCTCCGCCCGCACGGTGACGAGCTTGATGCCCAGGTGCCGGCCCATCAGCCGCTCCACCTGCTCGCGCTCGTGTAGACGCAGCAGGCCCGTGTCCACGAAGATGCAGGTGAGCTGATCGCCAATCGCACGATGCACCAGCGCCGCCGCCACCGACGAGTCCACGCCGCCGGAGAGGCCGCAGATAACGTGCTTGTCGCCGACGAGGGCGCGGATCTTGGCGATCTCGATGTCAATGAAATGCCCCGGCGTCCAGTCGGGCGTGCAGCCGCAGATGCCAAAGAGGAAGTTCTGGATGATCTCGGCGCCACGCACCGTGTGCGCCACCTCCGAGTGGAACTGCACCGCGTGCACCGGCTTGCGCTCGTGGCGGAAGCCGGCGATCACCCGATCGCTGCGCGCCGTGACCACGTAACCCGGCGGCGCCGCCTCCACATGATCCCCGTGGCTCATCCAGACCGTCGTGCGCTCATCCGCACCGAAACCGCCGAAGAGGCCGGCCGGCTCCACCACCTGCACCTCGGCGCGCCCGTACTCGCGGCCGCCGCCGGCAATGACCTCGCCGCCTTCGGTGTGCGCGATCCACTGCATGCCATAGCAGACACCGAGCAGCGGCGCGACGTCGAGGATACCCGGTTCGAAAGAGGGCGCTCCCTCGTCTGTGACCGAGCTCGGGCCGCCCGAGAGGATGATGCCCGCGGGATTCCACTCGCGAATCCACGCCAGCGAGCGCGTGGGAGGGTGGATCTCGCAGTACACGTGCGCCTCGCGCACGCGGCGGGCGATGAGTTGGGTGAACTGCGATCCGCAGTCGAGGATCAGGATGCGCTTCACGAGTGCTTCCACTCCGGTCCGTCGAGCTTCACGAACTCGACATGCTTCGAGTCGAGGTCGATGATCGCCGCGCAGGGCGCGCTGTACACCCATCCGCACGCCTCGCCGGGATTCACGATGAGCGTCTCGCCGCGCGTCTTCATCTCCTGCTTGTGCTCGTGGCCGTGCACCACGAGCGTGTGCGTCGCCAGGGAGCGCTCCGACACGTCGGCGAGGTCGTGCACGAGCAGGATCTTGTGCTCGTTGATCTGCGTCGAGTGCGGCGCCTCGAACAGCTCGCACGCGAGCGCCTGCGCTGCCGTGGCGCGCAGCCCCTCGCGGTCGCCGTCGTTGCGCCCGAACACGCCCACCATCGGCGCGGCATAGTCCAGGAACGGCTGCAGCGCAAACGGCGAACAGTAATCGCCCGCGTGCAACACCATCTCCACGCCGCGCGCCTGGAACTCCTGCAGCAGCGCCGCGATGGCTGGCACGCGATCGTGGGTGTCGCTGATGAGACCAATGCGCATCACCCCTCCGTCCATTCAAGGGTCTCGGCTTCGAGCCGGACCAGGTCATCCAGCGTTTCGCGGCGCGTGATGACGGTCCACCTCGTCCCGTCCACCAGCACCTCGGGGGCGCGCGGCCGCGTGTTGTAGGTCAGCGCCATCACGTAACCGTACGCCCCAGTGGTGCGAACCGCTAGCAAATCGCCTGGGGCCGGGTCGTCCATCTCGCGGTCGCGCGCGAGGAAGTCGCCGGTCTCGCAGATGGGGCCTACCACGTCCACCGTGGCCGTGCCGCCACGCGGCCGAACGGCTTCAATGGCGTGATATGCATCATAGTGCGACGGCCGCAACAACTCCGACATGCCGGCGTCGCAGATGACAAAGTCGGTGCCGCCGCTCGGCTTGCGGTACAGCACGCGCGTCAGCAGTGCACCCGACTCGGCCACCACAAAGCGCCCCGGTTCAACGATGAGCTCGAGGCCGAGCGATGACGCTACGGGCACGACGATCGCCGCGAAGCGGGCAAGATCGGGCGCCTCTTCAGCGTCGTAACGCGCCGGCAGTCCGCCGCCGGCGTCGAAGAAGCGAAGCGGCGCGCCCTGCCGCTGCAGGTCCCGCGCAAGCTGCGCCAGACGCGCCACGCCATCCTCGTACGGCTCCAGCGACGTCAGCTGCGATCCGACGTGCATGTCGAGCCCAGCGAGCTCGATGTGGGGCGACGCCAGGGCGCGCGCCGCCACCGCGGCGACGTCGCCCCACGGGATGCCGAACTTGTGTCCGCGCGAGCCCGTGGCGATGAACTCGTGCGCATTGGCGACGTGCACCTCGGGGTTCACCCGGAAGGCGATGCGGGCGCGGACGCCCAGCTCCTTGGCCTCCTCCTCCACGATGGCGAGCTCGGCGCCCGACTCGACGTTCACGAGCAGCACACCGGCCGCGAGGCCCGCGCGAATCTCGGCGCGGGTCTTCCCCACACCGCCAAAAATGATGTCCTCGGGCGCAAAGCCGGCGCGGCGCGCCCGCATCAGCTCGCCGCCCGACACGACGTCGGCGCGGCAGCCCTCGGCGCGCAGCACGTGGAGCAGTCCGCGGCTGCTGTTGGCCTTCAGTGAGTAATGGACGCGATGCGGCACGCCGACGAGCGCTGCATCGAGCGCGCGGTACCTCTCGCGCAGGGCGTTGGCGCTGTATACATACGCCGGCGTTCCCACGGCGGAGGCGATTGCCTCCATCGGGACCCCCTCACACCAGAGGGCCCCGTCACGCCGCTCGTACGGCTGTCCTAGTACGCGCGCGCCCACACGGCCTCGGCCTTGGATGGACCTCCGCAGTGCAGGCAAGTCGCCGGCGCCACGGGGCTCCTGAACTCCGCGTCCGGCATGCACCGGATCGTGGCTTTCGTTTCCTCCTTGACCTTGGCTTCGCAGGCCGCGTCCCCG
>JBAZTM010000021.1:0-44428 GCA_041661925.1 Gemmatimonadaceae bacterium | reverse complement strand
CCCAGCCGGCGAACACGAACCCGCCCTTCCCGTCCATCAGCGCCTTGAACTCGTCGTACGAGATGTTGCCGCGCACGCTGTTCGCTTCGCGGCGATCCAGTGCTGCCTGGAACATGTCGTTCTGGATGCGCTCCAGCAGCGCCGCGGCGGCGGCTGGCAGCCCGTCCATGGGCAGCGACTGCTTGGCGCGCGTATCGCGGCGCGCCGCGAAGACCGCCTGCTTCTCCAGGTCCTTGGGCCCCAGCTCGAAGCGCAGCGGGACGCCGCGCAGTTCCCACTCGTAGTACTTGGCACCCGAGCGCATGCCGTCACGCAGGTCCACGTGCACGCGCAGGCGGTCCGTTGCGCCGCGTCCCGTCCATTCGGTCAGCTCGGCCTTCACCTTGAGCGCCGCCGCGGTCAGCCGCGCCTTCTCCTCGTCGTTCTTCCAGATGGGGACAATGACAATCTCGATCGGCGCCAGTCGCGGCGGCGTGCACAGCCCGTTGTCGTCACCGTGCGTCATCACCAGCCCGCCCACCATGCGCGTGCTCACGCCCCACGACGTGTTCCACGCAAACGCCATCTCGCCCTTCTCGTCCTGGAACTGCAGCTCGAATGCCTTGGAAAAGTTCTGCCCGAGGTTGTGCGAGGTGCCGGCCTGCAGCGCCTTGTTGTCCTGCATCATCGCCTCGCACGAGTACGTGCGCAGCGCGCCGGCGAACTTCTCGCTCTCGCTCTTGAGCCCCGTGATCACCGGCATCGCCATCCACTGTTCCATGAACGTGCGATAGACGCCGAGCATGCGCACGGCCTCTTCCTCCGCCTCGTCATGCGTTGCGTGCGCCGTGTGCCCTTCCTGCCAGAGGAACTCGAGCGTGCGCAGGAACAGCCGCGTGCGCATCTCCCAGCGCACCACATTTGCCCACTGGTTGATGAGAATAGGCAGGTCGCGGTACGACTGCGTCCACTTGGCGAACATGTGGTAGATGATCGTCTCGGACGTCGGCCGGATGAACAGCGGCTCCTCGAGCTTCTTGCCGCCCCCGTGCGTCACGACCGCGCACTCGGGGGCGAACCCCTCGACGTGCTGCGCCTCCTTCTTCATGAAGCTCTCGGGGATGAGCAGCGGGAAGTACGCGTTCTGGTGTCCCGTTTCCTTGAACATGTCGTCCAGGGCGCGCTGCATGCGTTCCCAGATACCGTACCCGTTGGGCCGGATGACCATCGATCCCTTGACGGGTGAGTAGTCGGCCAGTTCGGAGCGCAGCACCAGCTCGTTGTACCACGCGCTGAAGTCTTCGGCGCGGGTGGTCAGCTTCTTGTCGTCAGCCATCGGTCCTGGGGTCAGTCTTCACGCGGGGCGGGAACCCCCGCCTCGGCAAGCGCGGCGAATCCGCGCTCGGGATCCAGCAGGTCGTGCAGCACGATCTCGGCGCCGTCACGCGCCGGTGCGCCCGGCGCGCGCGACAGCGGGCGCACCTCCGCCCGTGCGTCGTCTCGCAGCACCATCAGCCACGCCGCGCCGGCGCGCTCGGCCGACTTGATCTGTGCCGACGACTTCTGCGTGCGCAATTTCTCCTCGTTCAATACGTACTCGGCGGCGTAGCCCATGCGACGCAGCGCCGCCGCGGCCTTCAGCACCGTCGCTGGCTCGTTGTGCTCGCTGCTCACCACCCAGAAGTCCGGTCCATCAGCGAGCGCGTCGTCGAACAGGCCGTGCTCCTTGAGCAGTTCACCGAGTACCACGTCGCCCATGCCGAAGCCGAGCGCCGGCAGGTCCACTCCGCCAAGCTGGCCGAGCAGGTTGTCGTAGCGGCCGCCGCCGCAGATGGCGCGCAGCTCGCCGCGCGCATCGAACAGCTCGAAGACCGTGCCGGTGTAATACGCGAGCCCGCGCACGATGGACAGGTCAACATCCACCCACGCCTCGACGCCCAGCGCGTGCAGGTGGCCGAGGTACCGTCCGAACTGCGCGATGGCAGGCTTCGCCGCTTCGACATGCCCGAAGTCGCGGTCGAGGTCGTCCATCGACGAAATGTCGGGCAGCGCCATCACGCGCTCGATCTGGTTCGGCACGAGGCCGACCGCTTCGAGCTTCTCCTGCGAGATCTCGTGCGGCTGGCGCTCGATCTTGTCGAGAACACCGTAGACGGCGCCCAGCTGCGCTTCCGTGACGCCAATCGCCGCCAGGAGCGCGTTGAGCAGGCGCCGGTCGCTCACCCGCGCCCGCACGCCGTTGGGACCGAGTCCGAGCTCGCGCATGATGTCGATGGCCACACACAACAGCTCGGCGTCGGCCAGCTCGCTCGGCTCCCCTACGATGTCCACGTTCAACTGGAAATGCTCGCGCAGGCGACCGCGCTGGGCGCGCTCGTAGCGGAACAGTTGCGGCAGCGAGAACCATCGCACGGGCTTGGGCAGCGCGTTGGCGCGCGCCGCCACCATCCGGGCGAAGGTCGGCGTCATCTCCGGACGCAGCGACACACTGCGGCCGCCCTTGTCCTCAAAGCTGTAGAGTTGGCCGACGATCTCATCGCCGCTTTTCGCCGTGTACAGCTCAAGGGGCTCAAGCGGGGGTCCGTCGTATTCCACGAACGAGTACCGGCGCGCGACCGCGCGCCAGGCACGGAAGATCGCCGTGCGGCGCGCGAGGTCTTCAGGATAGAAGTCGCGAAAGCCGGGAAGTGGGCCTTTCGGTTGCATCCATTGAAATTACCCGGCGGTGGGCGATACCTGCAACCGCGTCATCGCATCTCCCACCGTGTGAAAACTGCCGGTAATGACCACGGTGGCCCCCTCTTCAGCCCCCCGGACGAGCGCACGGTCGAAATCGCGCACCACTTCAGCCGCCCAACCGTGGACCCGGGCGTGCGCCATGACGTCGGCGACGTTCCACGCGCGGCTCGCCGGCGCCGTGGGCGAATTCGTCAGGACAAACAGGTCCACATGGGGGGCGAGCGCCGCCATCATCGAGGTCCAGTCCTTGTCGCTGAGCACGCTGAAGACCACCGCGATGGGGCGCGGCATCCGCGTCTCCGCCAGCGTCTGCGCCAGCGTGCGCGATCCATCGGGGTTGTGCGCGACGTCGAAAACGTACTTCCCCACCCGCTGAAACCGCCCCGGAAGGCTCACCCGGCGCATCCCGGCTTCCACGGCGGCCGCATCGGGCCGGAGGTCGGCGGGGAGCTCGTCGAGCATGGCGAGCGCGACGGCCGCATTTGACGCCTGATGGCGCCCAATCAGCGGCGTACGCACCATCCGCACGTCGTTCTCGCGCCGCAGGTTGAACCGCGTGCCTTCGGCCGTCACCGCCACGTCCTCGATGGCCGATTCGCCGAACACGGTGCGTATGGGCGTGGCGCCGTGCGTCCGCGCGTGCGACACGAGCAGGTCGCGGATGCCGAGTTCGGGCTCCCCGACGATCGCCGGCACGCCCTCCTTGAAGATCCCCGCCTTCTCGAAGGCGATCTCCTCGCGCGTCGCGCCGAGGTACTCCACGTGGTCGATCTGGATGTTGGTGACGCCGGCCACGAGCGGACGCAGGACGTTGGTGGCGTCGAGCCGCCCGCCCAATCCGGTCTCGATCACGGCGACGTCGGCGCGGTCCTCGCTGAAGAACTGGAAGGCCATCGCCGTGGTCGCTTCGAAGAACGTGGCGCCCAGGCGCTCCACTTCCGGGGTCCACCGCTCCACCCACTCCACGATCCGCTCGCTCGCCACCGGCGCGCCGTCCAGCAGGAATCGCTCGGGGAAGTCCACGAGGTGCGGCGACGTGTAGCGGGCCACGCGCAGGCCGCGTTCGCGCAGCACGGCGTCGAGCGTAGCGCAGACGCTTCCCTTGCCATTGGTGCCGGCTACGTGCAGGGCGCGCAGGGTCAGGTGCGGATCTCCGAGCGCGTGCAGCAGTGCCTGCACCCGTTCGAGGCCCAGCTTCCATTTTCCGGTCGTGCGCGCGTACAGGAAGTCGAGCGCGTCGTGGTACGTCTTCAGGCCGTGTCCCACCCGGACGCCACTGGTTTGAGGCTCATGTGCCGCAGGAGTCGGCCGACCGTCTGCTTCAACTGGTGGCGGTGCGACACGTGGTCCACCATGCCGCGGTCGAGCAAGAACTCAGCCGTCTGGAATCCCTCGGGGAGGTCCTGCCCCAGCGTCTGGCGAATGACGCGCGGTCCGGCAAAACCGATCACGGCGCCCGGCTCGGCGAGGATGGCATCGCCCAGCATGGCAAAGGAGGCGCTCACGCCGCCCGTCGTCGGGTTGGTCAGGATGGACACGTACGGGATGGCCCGGTCGTGCAGCTGCGACAGCACCGCCGAGGTCTTGGCCATCTGCATCAGCGAGAGGACGCCCTCCTGCATGCGGGCGCCGCCCGAGGCCGACACGATAATGAGCGGGAACTTCTTCTCCATCGAGCGCTGGGCGAGCCGCGCGATCTTCTCCCCCACCACCGAACCCATGGACCCGCCCATGAAGGCAAAGTCCATGACACCGAGGTTGACGGGCATCTTTTCCATCGTGCCGGTCGCCGTCAAAATGGCGTCCGTATCGCCGGCGGTGCCCAGCGCCTTCTTCAGGCGCGCCGGGTAATCCGGAAACTGGAGCGGGTCGGTGGACCTGAGGTCCACCTCGGTCTCCTCGATGGACCCTTCGTCCAGCAGCAGCGCCGCGTATTCGTGGGCCCGCATGCGCCGATGGAAATCACATGACGGGCACACGTGCCAGTTCCGGACGAGTTTCTCCCGGATATCCGTATGCCCACAGGCCTCGCATTTCTCCCAGACGTCCGGCGGAATCTCCAGCCGTTCACGTCTCGGTTCGCGGACCTTCTTCTCCTTTCGGAACCAAGCCATAGACACCAAATGTGATACGGATCACACGAGGGGGCAAGGACTTAGGGGCGGTTTGGAGGAGGCGTGCAGAGGCTTGGTAGGGGGAGGAGTGGAGTGCGGGGGGATGAGTGGCGAGGCCGTCAGCCGCCTCTCTCATCCCCCTCTCTCCACTCCTCTCTCCTCCTGAGCCCCTGCACTCCTCCCCCTCCTTCGCAGTCAAATCACTAGCATGTCGGAGGGTCCTCTACCTTCTCCCGAAATCCGAACCAGTATCCCCACCGCGATCCAGCATACCAGCATGAACGACCCGCCGTAGCTGAAGAACGGCAGCGGAATGCCCGTGATTGGCATGAGGTTCAGCGTCATGCCCACGTTCACGAGGATGTGCACGAACCAGGCGGAAGCCAGGCCGAACGCGACGAGGCTCGGGAACGGGTCGGTGGACCGGGCGGCAATGCGCACTGAGCGCAGCAGGAGGAACAAAAACAGGCTCAGGGCAATGGTCACCCCAAGGAAGCCCAGTTCCTCTCCCACCACCGGGAAGATGAAATCGGTGTGCTGCGCCGGGAGGAAGGCCAGCCGCTTCTGGCTGCCGAGGGTGAAGCCCTTGCCCAGCCATCCGCCGGACCCGATGGCCACCTGCGATTGGATGACGTGGTAGCCCGACGCCTGCGGGTCGGTGCTCGGATCAAGAAAGACCAGCAGGCGTTTCTGCTGGTACGGATTCAGCTGGTCCCACAGGACCGGCGCCACGACGCCGGTGACGACATTTGCGAGCACCACCGCAACCCCTTCCACGAGATACGGTCGGTACCAGAGCACGAGGGCGATCAGCACGAGGAACCACGCCCCCCACAGCCCCGTGCTGAACGCGAGAATCAGGCTCACCACCGGGCTGGCCACGAGCACCAGCAGCTGCCACGACGCCCCCGCCCAGAAGAGCATCGCGAAGAAGATCCCCACGAAGACGATGCCAGTACCGAGATCGGGCTGCCGCATGATCAGGATCCACGGCACGGCGACGGCGAGCGCCGGCTGCCAGAGATCCATCAGCGACCGCGGCGCCACTTTGCGCGACGCGAGGATGCGCGCCAGCATCAGGATCACCGCGATCTTGGCGAGTTCCGACGGCTGACCAAGTCTCACGCCGCCAATGGCAAGCCAGCTCTTGGTGCTCGCCGCCGTGCCCGCACCGGCGCCGATGAACAGCAGCAGGAAAAGCAGCACGCACGAGACCGAGTACGCCGGCACCGTCACCCAGTCGAGAAATCGCACCGATGCACGGCTCACCGCATAGGCGGCGCCGACCCCGAGGATGAACCAGGCAATCTGCTGCCGGTACAGCTTCGCCACGACCGTCGGGACGTCGGTCTGTCCCGCGCTGTACACCATGGCAATGCCGAACAGCGAGAGCGCCATGGCGAGCCCCACCAGCGTCGGGTCGGCGATGCGTCGGCGCGCGGAACTCACTCCCCCTCCGTGTTAATCGCCTGCGTCGTCTGCACGCCGAGGTAGTGCTCGATGATCTTGGACGCGATGCGCGCCGCGCGCGTACCGTGGCCGCCGAACTCGAGCATCACGGCCACGACAATCTTGGCGTCATTCGCCGGGGCGAAGCCCACGAACCAGGCGTGGTCCCGTGTGGGATCGTGCGCGTTCTGCGCCGTGCCGGTCTTGCCGGCCAGCATGACGCCGCGGATCTGTGACGCGGCCGCCGTGCCGGACTGCACCACGCCGGCCAGCGCCTTCTTCACGCCGGCGAGTTGTTCATCATCCAGCTGGAACAGCTGCACGCGCTCGCTCTCGCCGCGTACGATGCGCGGCTGCGCGGCGTAGCCGTCGGTGGCGAGCGCGGTGTAGAAGCGCGCCATGTTCACCACGGTCTGAGCATTTTCGCCCTGGCCGATCGCCAGGTTAAGCGACACCGCGTTGCTCCACCCGCGCGCGCCGAACCGCCGGTTGTAGTAGTCCATCGCCGGCGCACTCGGGAACGACGATCGCGTCTCCCACGGCAGGTCGATGCCAGTGCGCTCGCGCGCGCCGAGCTCCACGCCGCCGGCAACCAGTCGCGAGAGCCCGATCTTCAGCCCCAACTGGTAGAAGTAGACGTCGCACGACACCTCGATTGCCCGCGCGAGGTTGATGTGGCCGTGCCCCTTCTTGTCCCAGCACTTGAAACGCCGGTTGCCGTACTGGTAGCCGCCGGTGCACGCCACCGGCATCTGATCGTCGAGCGACACGACCCCCGCCTGCATGGCGGTGACGGCGGTAGCCAGCTTCCAGATGGACCCCGGCGCATACGCGCCCTTGATGGCCTTGTTGTAGAGCGGACGTCGGCCGTCGTCATTCAGCGCGCGCAAATAATCGGCCGGTATCCCGCCGATGAACCGATTGGGGTCGAACGTCGGCGCCGAGTGCAGCGCCAGCACCGCACCGGTCTTCGGCTCCAGTGCCACGATGCCACCGATGAGCGAATCCCCGAATAGCTCCACGACGAACTTCTGCAGGTCGAGATCGATGTTCGTGTACAGCGGCGGCGCCGCTTCGGGAAGCAGGTCCTGGCGCGCGCCCGCTTCGCGCACCACGCGCCCGCGCGCATCCACCTCGACGAACCGCGTCCCCTCTCGGCCGCGCAACAGGTGCTCGTACTGCCGCTCGAGCCCGTCCTTGCCCACCTGCTGGCCGGCCTTGTACCCGCGGAAGTTGGCGCTGCCGAGTTCGGCCTCGTTGACCTCGCCCGTGTAGCCGACGAACGCCGCCATCGCCGGACCGTCGGGATAGTAGCGCTTGGGCGCGCTCTGGATGATCAAGCCGGGAAACTCGACGCGGTGCTCCTCGAGCACCGACACGACGTCGAACGACGCGTCGGGAAAGATCACCGCCGGTCGGTTGGGCGCACGACGGAAGCGGCGGACCGCCTGATTGATCTGCTCGGGAGACATCGTGATCGTCCCCGCCAGTCGGCGGAGCGCGGCGCGCAGCGAGTCCACGCCGGGCGCGAGCAGTGACACCGAGTAGCCCGGCAGGTTCTCGGCGATGATCTGTCCGCGGCGGTCGTAAATCACACCGCGGGGCGCCGGCAGCGGCACCTCGCGCAGGCGGTTCTCTTCCGACTGCAGCACGTACTGCGCGTGCTGCAGCACCTGCGTGCGGAAGAATGAGCCCACCAGGAACACGAACGCGAGGAAGAGCAGCGCGGCGGCGAGCCGCGCGCGGCGCTGCATCTCGTTCGGATGGAAGCTCATCCGCGCGGCGTCCCGACGACGGGGCGCAGCACCACCAGGACGCCCAGGCCGACGACCGCCGTCACCGCGGCCGCGAGCGGCGACCAGAGCAGCGCCTGCGCCAGGAACTCGCTCCCGCTCAGCCGATGCTCGGCGGCGAGGAAGACGAGGTCGCCCACCCACTTGCCGAGGAAGACGAAGACCGCGTTCAACGCAATGTTGTCAGCGAAGAACGCCGCCTTCAGCGAGGACGCGGTGTACGCCACCACGCTGAACGCGAGCGCGCCGGCGCCGAAGGCGCTCGGCATCATCGCATCCGACGTGATCCCCACCGCAAACCCAACGATCGTCGCAACGCCGGGACGGGCCCGCACCGCCACCAGCAGCACCGCGATGGCGAGGAAGTCGATGGACGCGCGCCAGTCGAGCACCGGCCGCAGGGTGTAGTGCAGCACGACGAGCGTCAGGAAGACAAGCGTAAACCAGAACCCGCGGGCGAAGTTCATGGCGTGGCTCTCGAACCGGCCGGCGGAATGACGACCGGATTGACGGGTGGCTTCGCTGCCGGCTTCACCGGCGGCTTCACCGGCGGCGTCACCGGCAACTTCACCCTGGGTGCGGGCGCACCCATCGCCGGGACGGCGCCCGCCGCCGCTCCTGTCGAATCCGGGCGAGGCTGCAACGCCTGCAGCGAGTCCAGTCGCTGCCGCTCCGCGGTGGCCAGCGAATCGGCGCGGTGCTTCGCCAGCGAGTCGCCCGCCGACACCACCATGCGCAGGGCGCTGTCCACCGCCGTCTGCCATGCGGCCGACACGCCTTCCTTGGCGCGACGCGGCTGCACCACCATGACCGCCGTCGCGTCCACGGGCCGGACGGCCGGGCGCAGGAGGTAGTTTCGCGCCCACCCCTCGGCGGTCTTGAGTTCCGACAGCACGGTGCCCACCGGGATGCCGCGCGGATAGACGCCGCCGAGGCCGGCGCTCACAATCAGCGTCCCGGGACGCAGCGCGTTACGGAATGCGACACCGCGCAACTCGAGCAGGAAGCGCGTCGCCCCCGCCCCGAGATGCGGATAGACGATGCCGAATGCCGTGCCGTCCGCCGACATCGCGCTGACGCGAAAATCGGGGTGTGGCCACACGATCGCCACGGACGAGCGCGCATCGACCGTCTCGATCATTCCCACGAGGCCATCGGGTGCGACGACGGCGCTGAACGGCTCGACGCCCTCGTTGCGTCCCACCGTGAGCGTCATGGTGTAGTCGTCGCCGAGACCGCGCCCGTGCAGCGCCTCCGCGGGGACGAACCCCCACTTGAGCGCCGCACCCAGGCCCAGCAGGCGGCGCAGCCGCTCATTCTCCGCCGCCGATACGTCGGCCTGACCAGCCTGCAGGCGGATGCTGTCGGCCACCCGCACGGAGGCGTCATAGGCAAGCACCGCGCGGCGCGAGACCTCGGCACGCTCCTGCAGCGACGCCAGCGGCACCACCACCGTGCCGCGCAGCGCGCCGGCGACGGCCGACCGGATCGGTGGCGGCAGGACGAGCGCCACGAGCGACAGCAGGACGCAGGCGACGAGCATCGCCTGGTCCGCGCGGGAGGATGTGCGTGCCGGCCGCGGCACCGTGCGCTAGGTAGAGAGGACCGACCAGTACTTCTCTTCGTCGTCGAGAATCCGGCCCGTGCCGCGCACCACGCACGTCAGCGGATCCTCGTCAACGTGGATCGGGAGCCCCGTCTCCTGCGTCAGCAGCACGTCGAGGCCGCGGATCAGCGCGCCGCCACCCGTCATCACGATGCCGCGGTCCACGATGTCGCTCGCCAGTTCCGGCGGCGTGATCTCGAGCGCGCGGCGCACCGCGTCGACGATCTGCTGAATCGGCTGCTGCATCGCGTCGCGCACTTCGGAACTGTGCACGCGCACCGTCTTCGGGATGCCCGACACGAGGTCGCGCCCCTTCACCTCCATCTCGCGCTCCTCGCCCATCGGCGCCGCCGAGCCGATCTGGATCTTGATCATCTCCGCCGTCGGCTCGCCGATCAGCAGGTTGTACGACGAGCGCATGAACTGCACGATGCTCGTGTCCATTTCGTCGCCGCCCGTGCGAATGGACGTGTCGCTCACGATGCCGCTCAGCGCGATCACGGCGATCTCCGTCGTGCCGCCGCCGATGTCGATCACCATGTTGCCCGTCGGCGTCTCCACCGGCAGTCCCACGCCGATCGCCGCCGCCATTGGCTCGGCCACCATGAACACTTCCTTCGCGCCGGCGCCGAGCGCCGAGTCGCGCACCGCGCGCTTCTCCACTTCGGTGATCCCCGACGGCACGCACACGATCACGCGAGGCTTCACGCGAAAGACGTGCTTCTCGATGATCAGCTCGAGGAAGTAGCGCAGCATCTTCTCGGTGACTTCGAAGTCGGCGATCACGCCGTCCTTCATCGGGCGCACCGCGATGATGCCTTCGGGCGTGCGGCCGAGCATGCGCTTCGCTTCGAGGCCGACGCCCTTGATCTTCTTCGTCTCGCGATCCATCGCGACTACCGACGGCTCGTTGAGCACGATGCCTTCGCCCTTCACGTAGACGAGCGTGTTCGCCGTTCCGAGGTCAACGGCGATCGCGTTCGCGGGAAACAGGGATCCGTGCTTGAAGAACGGGAAATTCCAGCGCATTGACACTCACGCGCGATCACGGCGAAGCGCGATCGGCTGGGGGCGGGCTACTATTGAAGGCGGGCGGCGGACGCGGGGAAAGTTAGGCGGCGCGTCGGGGGGCGACAAGGCGTGAGTGTCCTACGCCCCACATCCGCCGCCCGGGGCCGCCGCCCCCCGCTGTCCGAGGCTCGTCGCGAGCGCCGTCGCCCGCGCCCTCCCCCGAATTGCCAGAAGGCCCGGCACCCAAGCGCCGGACCCTCTGTTGTCTCTCTGTTTTTTCTCTGTTGTCTCTCTGTTGTTTCTCTTAGAGAAACGACTCCGGAGCCACATACTCCATCCCAAAGGCTTCGGCGACACCCTTGTACGTCACCTTGCCGTCCACGACGTTCACGCCCATCAGCAGCGCGTGGTCGTCCTTGCAGGCCTTCTTCCAGCCCTTGTTCGCCAGCGTCAGGGCGTACGGCAGCGTCGCGTTGGTCAGCGCCAGCGTCGAGGTGCGCGGCACTCCGCCCGGCATGTTGGCCACGCCGTAGTGAATCACGTCGTCCACCACGTACACCGGGTTCTCATGCGTCGTCGCATGGATCGTCTCCACGCAGCCGCCCTGGTCGATAGCGACATCAACGATGACCGAGCCCTTCTTCATGAGCTTCAGGTCTTCCTTGCGGATCAGCTTCGGCGCCTTGGCGCCCGGGATCAGCACGCCGCCGACCACCAGGTCGGCCGTCGCGATCTGCTCGAGGATGTTGTGGCGGTTGCTGTGGATCAGCGTCACGTTCGCCGGCATGACGTCGCTCAGGTAGCGCAGGCGCGGCAGCGACAGGTCGAGGATCGTGACCTTCGCGCCCATGCCCGCCGCCATCTTCGCCGCGTTGATGCCCACGATGCCGCCGCCCAGCACCACGACGTTCGCCGGCGTCACGCCCGGCACGCCGCCCAGCAGCAGGCCGAGCCCGCCGTACAGCTTCTCGAGGTACTTCGCGCCTTCCTGCACCGCCATCCGGCCGGCCACCTCCGACATCGGGATCAGCAGCGGCAGGTCGCCGTTGGTCAGTTCGACGGTCTCGTACGCGATGCAGGTCGCGCCCGAGTCGAGGTGCGCCTTCGTCAGCTTCTCGTCGGCGGCAAAGTGGAAGTAGGTGAAGATGGTCTGCCCCTTGCGCATCCGCGGCCACTCGACGGCGATGGGCTCCTTCACCTTGATGATCATCTCGGCTTCCTTCCACACCTCGTCCGCGGTCTTGAGGATCTTGGCGCCAACCGCGACATACTGCTCGTCGCTGAAGCCGCTGCCCTCGCCCGCCGACTTCTCGACGTACACGGAGTGGCCGGCCGACACGAGCGCCTCGACCCCGGCGGGGACGCAAGAGACGCGGTTTTCGTTCGTCTTGATTTCCTTCGGAATGCCGATGCGCATGGTATGATCGCGAGTTGAATGGTCAGGGAAATACAGCGCCTAAATTTTACCACATTTTCGCGGTGCGGGGATACTCGTCTTTCCCCTAAACGGAGTCAGGCAAATCCCCGTTGACCGATCGGTGCGGCGCGACACTCTGCCGTCTGCCGTCTGCCGTCTGCCGTCTACCTTCAGCCCTTCGGCCCCAAACTCACCACCGTCTGCCGCTCCGGCCCGAAGAACGCCGCGCACGCCGCGCGGGCCGCCTCCACGTCAATGGCATCGACGCGACGCAGCACCTCGTCAAGCGGGCGGAACGGTTCGTGGTAGAGCTCCACCGACGCCAGGCGGTACATCCGCGCGGACGGACTTTCCAGTCCGAGCGTGATTTGCCCCTTGAGCTGCTGGCGTCCCTGTGCCAGTTCCTGCTCGCTGATGCCGGCATCCGACACGCGACGCAGCTCCTCCAGCACGGCCGCGAGCGCGTCGGCGCGCGTCTCCGGCGCCGTCCCCACATACACGCCGTGCGCGCCCGCCAACGAGTGGAAGCTCTGGAAGGTGTAGACGCTGTAGGCCAGCCCCAGTTCCTCGCGCACGCGCTGGAACAGCCGCGAGCTCATCCCGCCGCCGAGCAGCGTGTCCACGAGCATCAACGCGTAACGCCGTTCGTCTCGATGCGGCACCGTGGCCGACCCGAGCACGACGTGGCACTGTGCACCATCGCGGTCCACGTGCCGCACCGAGGGCGCGAGCGGCACGGCGGCCACCTCCACCATCGGCGTGTCGTCGCCGCGCGGCAGGTCGGCCCACCCGGCCTCGGCCAGCACGGCGAGGAGATGTTCGTGCGTCACGTTGCCGGCTGCCGACACCACGACGTGCGGCGGGTGGTACGCCCGCGCATGCAGCGCCCGCAGGTCGTCCAGCTTCATGTTGGCCACGGTCTCGCGCGTCCCGAGGATCGTGTAGCCCATCGGGTGCGTGCCCCAGAGCGCCTCGTTGTGCATCTCAAAGACGAGATCATCCGGCGTGTCCTCCACCATGGAGATCTCTTCCAGCACGACCTTGCGCTCGAGCCTCAGGTCCTCGGCGCGCAGCAGCGGCCGGAACATCAGGTCGAACATGACGTCCGCGGCCTGCGGCAGGTGCTCGTCGAGCACGCGCGCCTGGAACGACGTGTGCTCGCGCGACGTGTACGCGTCCAACGAGCCGCCCAGTGATTCCAGCGACAGGGCCAGCTCGTGCGCGTTGCGGCGTTCGGTGCCCTTGAAGACGAGGTGCTCGAGCAGGTGCGACACACCCATCACTTCCGGCGGCTCGTGCACCGACGCCGCGCGCACCCAGGCGCCCAAAGCAACTGACCGCACTCCCGGATAGAACTCCGAGAGTACGGTCAGTCCGTTGGGCAGCACGGTGCGCTGCACCCCCGACTCAGGGGCGGGGGTCTGCGTCATGGCTACTTGCGTGGACCGCGCCCACCACGGCCACCACGGCCGCCGCCGTCACGCCGCGGACGCTCGTGGCGCTCCTCGCCCTCGACCGCCGGCGACGCCGCTTCCGGCGCGCCCTCGGTCGTGGCGTAGGCATCGCCCTCGGGCGCGACCGTGGGGGCCGGCGCCGCGCCGGCTTCGCCTGCGCCCGGCTTCGGAATCAGCGCTTTCATCGACAGGCGCAGGCGGCCGCGCTCGTCGCGCTCCACCAGCTTCACCGTCACCACTTCGCCCTTCTTCACCACGTCTTCCGGCTTCTCGACGCGCGTGTGGCGCATCTCGGAGACGTGCAGCAGCGCCTCGGTCCCAGGCATGATCTCGATGAACGCGCCGAACGCGGTGACGCTCTTCACCGTGCCCTGGTACGTCAGGCCGACTTCCGGCTCGGCGGTGATCGCCGCCACCATCTGGCGCGCGCGCTCCATCGCCTCGCCACCGACGGCGGCGATCGTCACGAGACCCGTATCGTCCACCGTCAGCTCGGCACCCGTCTCTTCCTGGATGCCGCGGATCGTCTTGCCCTTCGGACCGATGAGGTCGCCGATCTTCTCGGGGTTGATGTGCATCGTCACGATGCGCGGCGCCCACTTGCTCAGTTCGGCACGCGGCGTATCGAGCGCCTTGTTCATCTCGCCCAGGATGTGCAGGCGGCCCAGCTTGGCCTGGGCCAGCGCCTCGCCCATGATCTTGAGGTCGAGCCCCTGGATCTTGATGTCCATCTGGATCGACGTGATGCCGTCCTTCGTGCCGGCCACCTTGAAATCCATGTCGCCGAGGTGGTCCTCGGTGCCGAGGATGTCGGTGAGGATGGCGTACTTCTTCCCTTCCTTGATGAGCCCCATCGCCACGCCGGCCACCGCGCCCTTGAGCGGGATGCCCGCGTCGAAGCACGAGAGCGAGCCGCCGCAGACCGTCGCCATCGACGACGAACCGTTCGACTCGAGCACGTCCGACACGATGCGGATGGTGTACGGGAAGTCGGCGAAGTCGGGGAGCACGCCCTGGATGGCGCGCTCGGCGAGATTGCCGTGGCCGATTTCGCGACGGCTCGTGCCGCGCATCATCTTCACTTCACCCGTCGAGAACGGCGGGAAGTTGTAGTGCAGCATGAAGGCCTTGGTGGTTTCCTTGGCCGTGTCGATGCTGTCCATGCGCTGCACGTCGTTGCCCGTGCCAAGCGTTGCCGCCACGAGCGCCTGCGTCTGGCCGCGCGTGAACAGCGCCGAGCCGTGGGCGCGCGGCAGCTCAGCCAGGTCGATGCTGATCGGGCGCACTTCGGTCGGCTTGCGGCCGTCCACGCGGAGGCCGGTCGACAGCACCTGGTCGCGCAGCGCGTTGTACTCGAGGTCGCCGAGGACGGCGCCGATGAACGGCACCTTCTCCGGCTCGAGCGTCGCGGCCAGTTCCGCCTTCACGGCGTCCTTCACGGCCTCGACGGCCTGGATGCGCGTGTGCTTCTCCTTCTGGTTGATCGCGGCCTCGATCTTCGACTTGGCGGCCTTCGTGACGGTCTTCAGCACGTCGTCCGGCGTCTCGGCCTTGGTCCAATCCATCTTCTCGACCGTGATCTTCGACAGCAGCTCTTCCTGCATCGCGATCAGTTCCTTGATGCCGCGCTGCGCGATGCCCAGCCCCTCGATCACGTCGTCTTCGCTGATCTCGAGCGCGCCGCCCTCGACCATCATGATCGAGTCCTGCGAGCCGGCGACCACGAGGTCCATGTCGGAGAACTCGAGCGCCTGGAACGTCGGGTTCAGCACCCACTTGTCCTCGACGCGGCCCACGCGGACGCCGGCAATCGGGCCGGCCCACGGGATGCGCGACGCGCTGAGCGCGAACGACGTGGCCACCAGGCCGAGCACGTCGGCGTCATTCTCCTGGTCGGCGGAGATGACGTAGATGAAAACCTGGACCTCGTTCTGGAAGCCCTCGGGGAAGAGCGGCCGGATGGAGCGGTCGATGATGCGGCACGAGAGGATTTCCTCGTCGCGCGGGCGCCCCTCACGCTTGATGAAGCCGCCCGGGATCTTGCCCGCGGCGTAGGTCTTTTCCTTGTACTCGACGGTCAGCGGGAAGAACGGGAGCGTGCTGCGCTTGTCGCTCACCGTGACAGCCGCGAGGACCATGGTCTCGCCGAACGTGACGAGCGCCGAGCCCGCGGCCTGCTTGGCCATCCGCCCCGTCTCGATGACCAGGCGACGGCCGGCAAAGGTCCGCTCAATGCGATGCATCATGTGTGGTGTTTCTCGGTAGAACGCAAAACGCGCGGGCCGCCATGATGCGCCCGCGCGAGATGCGCTGTGTGGTTCTTAGTAACGCAGGCCCAGGTCTGCGATGATCTTGCGATACCCATCGACGTCCGTGCGCTTGAGATAATCAAGCAAACGACGGCGACGTCCGACGAGCTTCAGCAGCCCGCGGCGGCCGTGGTGGTCCTTGGCGTGGAGACGGAAGTGATCGGTCAGATAGTTGATCCGTTCCGTGATCACGCCGACCTGAACGTACGATGAGCCCGTGTCGGTCTCGTGGCGGCGGTGCTTGACGACCGCCGGCTTCTTGTCAAAAGGCATTCCTGTGATCCCTGCGTACTTCGGTGACTAGGCCAATTCCGTTGTAGCAGAGGAAGTTAGCCTGACATTCCTTACATGTAAAGTCCCAGACTGCGATTGGGGATTGGGAGCTCGGATTGGGATTTGGGATTGGGATTTGGGATTGGGATTTGGGATTGGGATTTGGGATTGGGACTTGCGATTGGGATTTGCGATCCGGAATCCGAATCCCCAATCCAAATCAGTAATCCCAATCCTCAATCCCAATCCGAGCTCCCAATCCCCTATCTGAAGAGCGCCACCAGATCATTGAACATGACGACCGCAAACAGCGCCACAATCGCCGCCAACCCCACCCGCATCACATTTTCCCGGGTCCGGACACTGAACGGCGATCCCTTGACCGACTCGGCAACGGTCATAATGACCTGCCCGCCATCCAATATCGGAATCGGCAGCAGGTTCAAGATGGCTAAATTGATGCTAAGAAAGGCGATAAGCGCCCATAGCGATTCCATCCCCGTCTTCGCGGCATTCACGGAGGTACGGGCGATTGCTACTGGACCGCCTAGATTCTTGACACTAATCGTCCCCTGAAACAGGCCGCCCACGACACCGATCACTGAGCTACCCATCGCCCAGGTAGCGCGCCAACCCGCTACCGACGCGGCGGCAAGGTTCATGGGATCCCGCTCCACCTTGTCCTTCGGGTAGGCCCCCACTCGGCCCACCGTCACGGCCTTCCCAGTCGCCGCCTCCATGCCCTCCTGGGCAACCGGAGTCATCGTGAGCGTCAGCGGAGTCCCGCCACGCACGACGCCCAGCGCGACTTCCTTGCCCGCCGACGCGGTGATCGTGGCCAGCAGGTCGCTCCAGGCGCGGATCTGCTTGCCGTTGATCGACGCAATGGAGTCGCCTGGCAGCAGCCCGGCCTTCTGCGCCGGCATGTCCATGATCAGCGAGTCCACCACGGCCGGCACGTACGGCCGACCGTAGTACGAAAACACCCCGGTGGAGACCACGAGTGTCAGCACCACGTTCATCGTGACGCCCGCAAGCATGATCACCACGCGCGCCCACAACGGCTTGCTCTCGAACCAGCGCTCGGGTGGCACGGGCTTGGGGCCGAACGGCACCATCGCGTTTTCGTCCCAGTCGGCGGGCCGACCATCACCGGTGAGCGTTTCGGCGACCGCGCCATCCCCGCCCGCTACGTGGAGTCCGCTGTGCCCCTTCCCCTGCCCCTGCGATTCCGGCTTCCCGCCCTCGATCATCGCCATGGTCTCGTCTTCCCGACTGGCCATCCGGACGTACCCGCCCAGCGGCAGCGCCGCGAGCACGTACTCCGTCTCGCCGTGGCGATGCTTCCAGAGCGCCGGACCAAAGCCCAGCGAGAAGCGCGGCGCGTAGACGCCCGTCCATTTGGCGGCGAGAAAATGGCCGAGTTCGTGAACGAAGATCACGATCCCGAGCACGAGTATCGGTGCGAGCCATGCAATCATGCGAGCTTCTCCCTCACGGTTCGACGCGCCTGGGCGTCGGCGTGCCACAGCGATGGCAGGTCGCCGCCGGACAACCCGGCGTGACGCGCCAGCGCTTCCTCCACGGCCTCGGCGATTGCGCCGAAGGCCACTCGTCCCTCTAAGAACAGCGCCACGGCCTGCTCGTTGGCGCCGTTGAACACGGCCGGTGCGGCTCCGCCGGCCTTCCCCGCCGCGATGCCCAGCCCGAGGCACGGGAAAGCCTCATGCCGAACCGCTTCGAACGTTAACCGGCCCGCCGCCACGGCATCAAAGGCCGGAATGCCGGCGTCCTCGATGCGCTCCGGATGTGAAAGCGCGTACAGGATGGGGAGTTCCATGGAGGGCACGCCCATCTGCGCCAGCACGCTGCCGTCCCGAAACTCCACCATCGAGTGAATGATGCTCTGCGGATGCACCACCACCTCGATCTGGTCGTACCCCAGTCCGAAGAGGAAGTGCGCCTCGATAACCTCGAGCGCCTTGTTGGCCAGCGTCGCGCTGTCCACGGTGATCTTCCGTCCCATGGACCAGGTCGGGTGATTCAGCGCGTCCTGCCTCGTCGCCGTCCGCACGCGCTCGGCGGACCACTCGCGAAATGGTCCGCCCGAGGCGGTGATGACCAGCTTTCGGACGTCGGCCGCGCTGCGCCCAGCGAGGCACTGCAGGATGGCAGAGTGCTCGCTGTCCACGGGCACCACCTCGCCGCCGCCGCGGCGCGCCTCCGCCGCCACGAGGGCACCGCCTACCACCAGCGACTCCTTGTTGGCCAGCGCCACCCGCTTGCCCGCCCCCAGCGCGGCCAGCGTGGCATCGAGCCCCGCCGCACCCACCACGGCGTTCAGCACCACATCGACGTTTGCCCGCGTCGCCGCCTCCACGAGCGCGCTCGCCCCACGGTGCCACGCGTCCGGCGCATCGCCGTCGCCTTCCACCAGCGCCACGAAATCCGGCGTCCACGCGTCTACCTGCTTGCGCAGCAGCGCCGCGTTGGCGTGCGCCGTCAGCGCGCGCACCGCGAACCGGTCACGATGCCGCGCGAGCACGCGCAGCGCCGTGGTGCCGATGCTGCCGGTCGAGCCGAGGATGGCGACACCCTGCGGTGTCATCAGGGCCGGTAGACGAGGAAGCTGCCGAGGAGCACGAACCCGACGGGAAGCGTGAAGAGCAGCGAGTCCACGCGATCGAGCACGCCGCCGTGCCCGGGGATGAGGTGCGAGCTGTCCTTCACGCCCGCCTCGCGCTTGAACATGGACTCGGCGAGATCGCCCACCTGCGCAGCGAGACTCAGGCCCACGCCCACGACCACGATGCCCAGCGGGCGCATGGAGAGATGCGCCATGGGCGGCAGCACGAATGCGGCAAGCACCCACGTGGTGAGCACGCTCGCCACGACGGCGCCGTAGGCGCCGGCCCACGTCTTGCCGGGACTCACGGTCGGCATCAGCTTGGCGCGCCCGAAGGCGCGCCCCGCGACGTACGCGCCGGTGTCGTTCAGCCAGGTCACCACCACGGGAAGCAGCACGAGCGCCGTGCCGCCGCGCGCGTCCACGACGAACTCGTGGTAGCGCAGGGCGTAGGCGAAGCTGAGCATGCCGCCGGTGTACACGATGCCGGCGAGCGTGGTGCCCACCGCCGCCATCGGGCCGCCGTCACTGCCCCGCGTGAACAGTGCCACGGTGAGCAGCAGCGGTACCAGCAGCGCAACGACGCTCACCGGCGGCACCCAGAAGCCCAGGAAACGCGCGTGCACCACGACGGGAATGAGCACGCTCGCCACGATGCCCACGCCGCTGAGCGGGCGCGCGCCGCGCACCTCGGCCAGCCGGTAGAACTCCCATGCGGCAAGACCGGACGCCAGCGCGAGCAGCGTCACGAGCGCCGGGCCGCCAAACCAGACGCACGATACCACGATCGGGATGAGCACGATCGCGACGAGCAGCCGCTTCGGGAATTCGCTCACGAGGCGGTCAGCCTACGCCGACACGCGGCCGAAGCGGCGCTCGCGGCTCTGGTAATCGAGAATCGCCTCGTACAGTTCGGCACGCCCGAAGTCAGGCCACAGCTTGGGCGAGATGTGCAGCTCGGTGTACGCCAGCTGCCAGAGCAGGAAATTCGAGATGCGCATCTCGCCCGAGGTGCGGATCAGCAGGTCCGGATCGGGGCACCCCGCGGTGAACAGTCGGCTCGAGAGCGCTTCCTCATCCACCTGCGCCGGCGTCAGGCGGCCCGCCGCCACGTCCTCGGCGATCAGCCGCGCCGCGCGCACGAGCTCGGCCCGCGAGCCATACGAGATGAACAGGTTGAGCACCAGCTTGGCATTGTGCGCGGTCAGCGCCATGACGCGATCCACCGCGCCGCGCTGCAGCGCGGGCAGCCGGTCGAGGTCGCCCAGGAAGACCACGCGCACGCCCTGCTCGTCGAGCTCGCGGGCCTCTTTCTGGATGTACTCCTCGAGGAGCGACATCAGCGCCGACACCTCGCCCGCCGGCCGCCCCCAGTTCTCCTGCGAGAAGGCGAAGAGCGAGAGCACTTCGACGCCCGCGGCAATGGACGCCTCCACCACCTCGCGCACCGACTTCATGCCATGGCGATGGCCGATGGGCCTCGGCAGCATGCGCTCGCGCGCCCAGCGGCCGTTGCCGTCCATGATGATCGCCACATGGCGCGGAATCGCGCCGTGCTCGTTCACCCGGGCAAGGAGATCGTCGGCGGCGCCCATGGGCGCTCAGACCTCCATGATCTCGGCTTCTTTCGCCTTGCTCAGCGCGTCGACCTTGTGGATGTAGTCGTCGTGCAGCTTCTGCAGTTCCTTCTCCGCGTGCTTCACGTCATCCTCGGAGACGCCGTCCATCTTCTTGAGGACTTCGCGGGCATGCGTGCGCGCGTGGCGAATGGCGATGTGGCCATCCTCCACGTACTTGTGCATCTGCTTCACCAGCTCCTTGCGGCGCTGCTCGTTCATGGCCGGCAGCGGCACACGAATGAACGTCCCCTGGATCGCCGGGTCGAAGCCGAGTCCCGACTCGCGGATCGCCTTCTCCACGGCACGGATCTGCCCCTTGTCGAACGGCGTCACGATCAGCGCGCGCGGCTCCGGCGCGTTGACGCTCGCCACCTGATTCAGCGACACCAGCGCGCCGTAGGCCTCGACCTTCACCGCGTCGAGCATGCTCGGCGCCGCCTTGCCCGAGCGCACCGAGGTAAACTCGCGCTTGACCGCTTCAGTCCCCTTTTCCATCGAGGCGCGGCAGTCCTTCAGGATGTTCGGAATATCGGTCATGAAACGAGGGTCCCCACCGGCTTCCCGTGGATCGCATCCGCCACGGCATCCGGAGTGTTGATGTTGAGCACAATCAGCGGCAGCGAATTCTCCTTGCACAGGGTGATCGCCGTCTGATCCATCACGCCAAGTTCCTCGAGCATCACGTCACGGTAGCTGATGCGATCGTACCGCGTGGCATCGGGCACCTTCTTGGGATCGGCCGAGTAGATGCCGTCGACGCTGGTGGCCTTGATGATGACGTCAGCCTTCATCTGGATGGCCCGCAGCACCGCCGCCGTGTCCGTTGAAAAGTACGGGTTCCCCGTCCCCCCGGCAAAGACGACGCAGCGCCCTTTCTCCAGGTGCCGCATCGCACGCCGCCGGATGAACGGCTCCGCCAGCTCCTCCATGCGGATGGCGGTCATCACGCGCGTATCGAGTCCGTCGCGCTCCAGCACGTCCTGCAGCGCCAGCGCGTTGATGACCGTTCCCAGCATGCCCATGTAATCGGCGCTCACGCGATCCATGCCCATGCGCGAAATCTGCGACCCGCGCACGATGTTGCCGCCGCCAATCACCACGGCCACCTGCGCGCCCATCGCGTGGATGGTGCGAATCTGGTGCGAGAAGCGCGTGATGGCGTCGAAGTCAAACCCGAAGCCCTTCTCCCCGGCGAGCGCCTCGCCGGAGAGCTTGAGCAGGATGCGTGGATACTTGAGCGCCGACGTCATGAGTATTAGCCCTCGCCCATCTTGAAGCGGGCGAAGCGCACCACCGAGGCGCCGGCGCCGGCTTCCTTGATGATCTGGCCGATGGTCTTGCTGTCCTCGCGCACCCACGGCTGCTCGGTCAGCACGATCTCGCCGAAGAACTTGTTGATGCGTCCCTCGGTCATCTTCTCGGCGATCGCCTGCGGCTTGCCGCTGGCGATGGCCTGCTCCACGAAGATGTCGCGCTCACGCTTCACGACGGCCGCGTCCACGCCCGCGCGGTCCACCGCCAGCGCCGGGGCCGGCACGCCGGCCGCCACGTGCTCCGCAATGGTGTTCGCCAGCGCCGTCCCCGCCTCACCGGTGATGCCGGCGACCTCGACGAGGACGCCGACCTTGCCATTGAAGTGCAGGTAGAAGCCCACCGCGCCGCCCGCCTTCGCCGTGAAGCGCGCGATGCCCTTGAGCACGACGTTCTCGCCCGTCTTGGCCGAAGCGGCCTTCACCATCTCGCCCACCGTGCGCGACGCGTCGGCGTACCAGGGCGTGGCGAGGTACGCGCCGTCGGCGCCCACCTTCACGTTGCCCTCGACGCTCGCGTCCTTGGCCACCTGATCGCACATCGTCTTCGCCACGGCGATGAACTCGTCGTTGCGCCCCACGAAGTCGGTCTCCGAGTTGAGCTCGATCATGGCGGCCGCCGAGCTGTCCGGCGCCACCCACGTCACGATCTGGCCCTCGGAGGCGGCGCGGTCGGCGCGCTTGTCCGCCTTGGCGATGCCCTTCTTGCGCAGGATGTCCACGGCCGCGTCCATCGCGCCGCCGGCTTCCTCGAGCGCCTTCTTGCAGTCCATCATGCCGGCGCCGGTGCGGGCCCGGAGCTCGGCAACGTCCTTCGCGGTGATCGCAGCCATATATGCCTTCTCTGTGATTCAGTCGGTGTGAAGACGCCGCCGGCTCTTGCGGCCGGCGGCGTCGGGAAAATACGCGCTGGTCGGCGTGAGGACCACGCCCGCGCGCTTACGCGCTCGGCTGGTCCGGCGTTTCGGCGGGCTTGTCCGCCGCTTCCGGGGTGTCGCCCTTGAGGCGGGCCGCAATGGCATCCGGCTTGGCGCGACGGCGACGCGGGCGGTCCCCGCCACGCTCGCCACCACCACCCTGGCCGCGACGATTGCGGTCACGATCCTGCGGCTCGGCACCGCGATCCGACGAGTAGGTGTACGACTGGCCTTCCTCGACTTCCTCGCGCACCGGCGCCTCGCGGCGCGCCTCGATGATCGCATCCGTCACGGTCGCCGTGAGCAGCTCCACCGAGCGGATGGCGTCGTCGTTGCCGGCGATCGGCACGGCGATGAGATCCGGATCGGAGTTCGTGTCGCAGATGGCGATGATCGGGATGCCGAGCTTCTTGGCCTCGTCCACCGCGATGCGCTCCTTCTTCGCATCCACGACGAACAGCAGCCCCGGCAGGCGTCCCATGTTCTTGATGCCCGACAGGTTCTTGAGGAGCTTGTCCTTCTGACGCGTGAGCATCAGCTGCTCCTTCTTGGTGTAGTTCTCAAACCCGCCGCCCGCCTCAGCGCCCGCTTCGAGCTCCTTGAGCCGGCGGATCTGCTTCTTGACGGTGGAGAAGTTGGTGAGCAGGCCGCCGAGCCAGCGCTCGGTCACCGAGAGCGCACCCGCGCGCTCGGCTTCCTGCGTCACGATGGCGGCGAGCTGACGCTTGGTGCAGACGTACAGCACCTGGTCGCCGCGCAGCACGACTTCGCGGGCCAGCTTCTGGGCGAGTTCGATCTGCCGAAGCGTCTTCTGCAGGTCGATGATGTGGATCCCGTTGCGCTCCGCGAAAATGAAGCGGCGCATCTTGGGATTCCAGCGGCGCGTCTGGTGCCCGAAGTGGACACCGGCCTTGAGGAGATCGTCGAGCGTTGGCTGAGCCATGAGTGTGCTTCTTCCTTGAACTGGTTTGATCGTCCCTCGAGTTCAGCGCCCATACAGACCGGTGAACCGGACCACTGACGGGCTCCCTCGAGGTGAGGGATGAAAGAACGGCTGATGGGAGATGGAAGAGCGGAGATGGGAAGGAGATGTCGTCGCCGGAGCGGGACATCTCCCGTCTCCCATCTCCCATCTCCCGTCGCGCGTTAGCGCTTGCTGAACTGGAACCGCTTGCGTGCCTTCGGGCGGCCGGGCTTCTTGCGCTCCACCGCACGCGCATCGCGCGTGAGCAGGCCCAAGTCGCGCAGCTTGCGGCGATGCAACTCGTCCACGATCACGAGGGCACGCGCCACGGCGAGGCGCAGCGCGCCGGCCTGGCCGGTGACGCCGCCGCCGTCGATGTTCGCCTGCACGTCAAAGCGGCCGAGCGTGTCGGTCGCCGTGAACGGCTGCTGGATGGCGGAGACGAGCACGGGACGCGGGAAGTAGTCGCCGAGCGTGCGCCCGTTGACACTCCACTTGCCCGAGCCGGGCTTCAGGTACAGACGGCACACCGCTTCCTTGCGACGGCCGATGGTATGAATGGTCTGGTCGGCCATTGCTTACTTCGCCTCGAGCGACGGGAAGGTGAGCGGGGTGGGCTGCTGGGCAGCATGCGGGTGGTCGGCACCGGCGTACACACGCAGCTTGAGACGGAGCTTGCCGCGGCCGAGGGCGTTCTTCGGCAGCATGCCGTGCACGGCCTTTTCGATGACGCGCTCCGGGTGCTTGGCGAGCATCGTCGCGAACGGCGTGTAGAGCTCGTGGCCCATGTAGCCGGTGTGGCGGAAGTACTGCTTCTGCTCCGCCTTGCGGCCCGTGACCTTCACCTTCGAGGCATTGATCACGATGACGAAATCGCCGGTGTCCATGTGCGGCGTGAACATCGGCTTGTGCTTGCCACGGATGATGCGTGCGACTTCGGTGGCGAGCCGTCCCAGGACCATCCCGCTGGCGTCAACGACGTACCAGTGGTGCTCAATGTCCTGAGGTTTTGCGCTGAAAGTCTTCATCTCTAACGAGTGGGCAGTACAGGACTGCGTGGGTCTTCGCCTCACCGGTGCGGAATGCAACCCGGGTCTCGGCCGCCGCGTAGGGCTGTTTTCGGACAGACATGTAAGCTAGGCAACGACTTACGGGGGGTCAAGGGTACAGAGGCTAGTTGCGGCGGAACGAGGAGGGGGTAGAGGCCTGGCGAGGGGGGATGGGAGTCGGAACGAGGAGGGAGATCCTGAGGATGCTCAGAGACCTCCCTCCTCGTTCCACCCCTCGTTCCTCGTTCTTAAGTCTCGACCCCCTCCTCGTTCCGACCGGCAGTCCTATCTGGCGTACTCCGGCCCCGCCTCCCTCACCCGCCTCAGCGTCAGCAGAATGTCCGCCGCCGTGCCCATGTCCGGACGTCCTGAATTTCTGACGAGCGGTTCCATTCGGTCGAGAAGCCGGTCCAGATACCCTACCGTCGCATCCGGATCCTGCGCGGCGATCCCCGCCCGCGTGAGGCAAGAAAGGAGATCCGCTTCCCCCTCCGCAGCGGTGACACCTCGCGCCGACTGCAATCTGGTCGCGCGAGCGCTGCCGACCACGGTTCGCGCCCGCTTCAGCACGACACGCGCCGGCGCCGGATCGGTCGTCACGACATCCATCGCGTCACCGCACGCGATCGACAACCGGTACGGCTCAGACAGGCCCTGCAGCGACGCCGGTTCCTGCGGGGCCAACTGCGCCAGCGCCGACGCCGACGCCGTGTCCCCCAGCAGTCGCCATCCTTCCGCCAGCGCCTGGGTCGTCCAGACGTAGTCGTATGGTGTCCCCGCCTGAAACGCAGCGCCATCGCGGTAGCGGTGCGCCACCTCGAATCCCGACGGGCCTCGACGCATCATCTTGTCGGTTGCAAACACCCGCAGGGTGCGGAACCGGGCGGTGTCCCGCACCTCCGCGAGGTAGCGCAGGATGGGCGCGACGTCCGAGAGGTAGACGAAGCCGTCACCGCGCGTCAGGCGCGATGGATGGCTCGAGATGCCCGCCACGTTCCGGAGATAGGCCTCCGTGCGCAGCACGCGTTCCATCGAGGCGTCGAGCGCGCGGCGCATGCGCGCCGGAGGCGCCGACGCGCAGCCCGCGGCAAGGACCAGCGCGCCCGTGAGGGCCGCGACCGTCCGTGCGCGCGTCGTCAAGAGCGCGCAACGCGTCATGTGAGTTCCACCAGCACGGCGCCTTTCTCCACCGCCTGGCCGGGCTGCACGAGCACCGCCTTGACGGTGCCCGCGGTGGTGGCGCGCAGTTCGTTTTCCATCTTCATCGCTTCCATGCTAATCACACCCTGCCCCTGCGTCACGGTGTCACCGGGCTGGACGTGCACCCGCACGATCATGCCCGGCATCGGCGCCGTCACCGGCTGCGGACCGGCGTGCGCGTCGCGCGCGGCGGTGAGGTCGCGGATCGCTCTCGTGCGCTCGTCGAGCGCCTCGGCCTCGAACCGCCAGCCGTCGAGGCGCAAGGTATAGCGGCCCCGGTCGCTATGCCGCCGCGCCACCACGCGATGTACGCGGTCCCCGATGCCCACGAGATGCACCGGCGTACCCTCGACATCCGACAGGTGCACGGCGCGCTCGAGGCCGCCGACGCGCGCCGTCTCACCGTCGAGTTCCACCTCCAGCCGTTCGCCGCCGATGTCCACGATGTACTTCACACGCCCTCCGGCACCAGTTCGCACACCGTTTCCACGTGCGCGGTCTGGGGAAACATGTCGTAACAGTCTAACGACGCCACGCGCCATCCGGGCATGCGAGAGACATCACGGGCGAGCGTGGCCGGATCGCAACTTACATAGATGATGGCACGGGGCCGTGGTTCGCCGGCGGCGAGCGTGGCCGTGACGGCTGCCTCCACGCCGGCGCGCGGCGGATTCAACAGGACGACGTCCGCGGGCAGCACGTCGGCGAGCACATCCTCCACCTTCGCCGAGACCGCGCGCGACGGTGCGGCGAGGCGCGCGGCGCACGCGGCGCTCGCGTCGGCGTCGAACTCGATGGCCGTCACCTGCACGCCGCGCCCCGCGAGTGCGACCGCCACCTCGCCGGTGCCGGCGTACGCGTCAATCACGCTCGACGGCGCATGCGCCATCACCAGCGCCTCGACACGCGCGCCCAGTGCCGCCGCAACCGCCGCGTTCACCTGCACGAACGATGCGCCGGCATCCTTCCGGCCGCGGCGGTCGAGCAGCAGCCGGCGGCGGCCGTCGTCGTTCACCCACCAGGTTGCCGACACGGATGCGCAGGCCGCGGCGAAGGCCTTCCCCTCCGGCCACTGCATCCCACCCTCGATCACGAGCAGCACGTCGTGGTCGTCGCGCCGAATGGACGCGCGCAGCGAGGGCACCTGCGGCAGCAGGTGGGCACCCTGCGCCATCACATCACGAAAGGCCGCGACGATGCGTGCATCGGTGATGTGGCAGTCGTCGAGGGCGAAGATCTCGTCGGGTGCGCCGGCGCGATGCAGTCCCGCGCGCCAACCATCTCCCACGCGGCGAAGGGCGAGGGTGAGTTTGCGGCGGTACCGCCACGGCTCCCCTGCCCCCTGCACCGCCGGCAGCGGCACCTCGCGCTTGCCGATGCGCGCGAAGGCGTCTTGCACCATCTGCGCCTTGGCGGCCCGCTGCGCGTCGAGTGACAGGTGTTGCAGCTGGCACCCGCCACATCGGTCGCGCTCGTAGTGCGGGCACACCGGTGCAACGCGCCCCGGCCCCGGTTGTTCAACAGCGATCAGCGCGCCGCGCGCAAAGCGGCCCTTGGCCCGCAGCCGCGCACGCACGCGGTCGCCGGGCGCCGTGCGCGGCACGAAGACCACCATGCCCTCGTGACGCGCCACGCCGTCACCGCCGGCGGCGATGGAGGTGATGTCGAGCGTCGTGACGTCGGCGTTCACTCGCCGCGCAGACCCTGCTGCCGCGCAAGCCGCGCCCAGGGCTGATGTTCCGGCAGCGTTCCGCCCGTCGAGGCGGGGGCACCCACCGCGTGGGGACCCGCCGCCTGAGGGACGCGCCGCTGGCGATCGCGTTCGGCGAGCAGCGCCGCCGCGATGGCCGCCGCCTCCACCTGCTCGCGCGGCGCCGGCGCGTTCACCAGCGAGTCCACCCGCCGCTCGAGCCACTGGATGTCAATGGCACCGCGCCGGAACTCATCGTCCTCCATCACGCGCAGGTGGAACTCGCGCGACGTCTCCAGTCCGTCGATGGTCAGCTCGTCCAGCGCGCGCCGCATGCGCGCAATGGCCTCGGCGCGCGTCGGCGCCCAGACGATGAGCTTGGCCAGCATCGCATCGTAGAACAGGCTGACCTCGGTGCCGACGCCGATGGCGCCGTCCCAGCGCACACCCGGCCCGCCCGGCAGCCGGAGGTACGACACGCGCCCGGCACTCGGGAGGAAATTGTTCGCCGCGTCCTCGCTGGTGATGCGGCACTCCATCGCCCAGCCGCGCGGGTCGATGTTTGACGTGAACGGCAGCCGCTCGCCGGCGGCGATGCGCAGCTGCCACTGCACCAGGTCGATGCCGGTGACGAGTTCCGTCACCGGGTGCTCCACCTGGATGCGCGTGTTCATCTCGAGGAAGTAGAACTGCCCGTCCGGCGCGAGCAGGAATTCGCACGTGCCCGCGTTCACGTAGCCGGCGGCCTTGGCCACGCGCACCGCGGCGGCGCCCATCGCCTTCCGCAGCTCGGCGTTCACCGCGACGCTCGGCGCCTCCTCGATCATCTTCTGGTGCCGCCGTTGCACGGAACATTCGCGTTCGCCGAGCGAGATGCAGCGCCCGTGCGCGTCGGCCAGCACCTGGATCTCCACGTGGCGCGGCCCGTCAATGTACTTCTCCACGTACACTGCGTCGTCGCCGAAGGCGTTCTGCGCCTCGCGGCGCGCCGCCTCCAGCGACGATGCCAGTGCCGACGCCTCGCGCACGACGCGCATGCCCTTGCCGCCACCGCCGGCCGCCGCCTTGAGCAGCACGGGATAGCCGAAGCGCGCCGCAACCTCCGCGGCCTCCGCCGCGTCGCGCAGGGCCTCCGTCGTGCCCGGCACCACGGGCACATCGTGCGCGAGCGCCAGCGTGCGCGCCGCCGTCTTGGAGCCCATCGCGGCAATCGCCTCCGCCGGAGGTCCCACCCAGATGAGCCCCGCATCGCGCACCGCGCGCGCGAACCATTCGCGTTCCGAGAGGAAACCGTAGCCCGGATGAATGGCGTCGGCACCCACGCGCTGCGCGACTTCAATGATCCGGTCGCCGCGCAGGTAGCTCTCGGCGGAGGGCGGCGGCCCCAGACGCACCGCCTCGTCGGCCTCGCGCACGTGCGGCGCGCGGGCATCGGCGTCGGAGTACACCGCCACCGACTGTATTCCGAGCTCACGGCAGGCACGGACGATCCGCAGCGCAATCTCGCCGCGGTTGGCAATCAGGACCTTCTTCACAGCGGGATGTTTCCGTGCTTCTTGGCGGGATTCCGGTCGCGCTTGCCCTGCAGCGTCTCGAGCGCGTCGATCAGCCGCAGGCGCGTGTCGCGCGGGTCAATGATGTCGTCCACATACCCGCGGCTCGCGGCCACGTACGGATTGGCGAACTTCTCCGTGTACTCGGCCACGCGCTGTTCCATCGCCTTGGCCGGATCGGCGCTCTCGGCGATCTCCTTCTTGAACAGGATCTCCACCGCGCCCTTCGGCCCCATCACCGCAATCTCCGCCGTCGGCCACGCCACGTTGAAGTCGCCACGGATGTGCTTGGAGCTCATCACGTCGTACGCCCCGCCGTAAGCCTTGCGCGTGATCACCGTGAGCTTGGGCACCGTGGCCTCGCAATAGGCGTAGAGCAGCTTGGCGCCGTGCCGGATGATGCCGCCGTGCTCCTGCGCCACGCCCGGCAGGAAACCCGGCACGTCCTCAAACGTCACGATGGGAATGTTGAACGCGTCGCAGAAGCGGATAAACCGCGCCGCCTTGGTGCTGGCGTTGATGTCGAGCACGCCGGCCAGCACCGCCGGCTGGTTGGCGACAATTCCCACCGAGAAGCCGCCGAGGTGCGCGAAGCCGCAGAGGATATTGCCGGCGAAATCCTTGTGTACTTCGAGGAACTCGCCGTCGTCCACGACGCGCCGCAGCACGTCGTGCATGTCGTACGGTTTGTGCGGATGGTCCGGGACGACGTCGAGCAGCGCCTCGTCGCGCCGGTCGCGCGGATCGCTCGACGAACCGCGCGGCGGCGGCTCCACGTTGTTCAAGGGGAGGAACCGCATCAGGTCGCGAATCCCCTGCAGCGTGGCCATCTCGCTGTCGTGCGTGAACTGCGACACACCCGACGTTGCGCCGTGCGTGTCGGCCCCGCCGAGCGCCTCCATCGTCACGTCCTCGTGCGTCACCGTCTTCACGACGTTCGGGCCGGTGACGAACATGTAGCTCGTGTGGCGCGTCATGAACACGAAGTCGGTGATGGCGGGCGAATACACGGCGCCGCCGGCGCACGGGCCGAGGATGGCCGAGATCTGCGGCACGACGCCCGAGGCGAGCGTGTTGCGGAGGAAGATCTCGGCGTAGCCGCCCAGCGAGACCACGCCCTCCTGGATGCGCGCGCCGCCCGAGTCGTTGAGTCCGATCACCGGCGCGCCGTTGCGCATCGCGAGATCCATCACCTTGCAGATCTTCTCGGCGACCGCCTCGCTCAGCGAGCCGCCGAAGATGGTGAAGTCCTGCGAGAAGACGTAGACCAGGCGGCCGTCAATGCGACCCGAGCCGGTCACGACGCCGTCGCCGAGGTAGTGCTGCTCATCGAGGCCGAAATCGTGCGAGCGATGCTCGACGAACCGGTCGAGTTCCACGAACGACCCTTCGTCGAGCAGGAGGTCGAGCCGCTCGCGCGCCGACAGCTTGCCCTTGTCGTGCTGGGCCTTGAGGCGGGCTTCGCCGCCGCCCAGTTCAGCCTCGGCGCGCCGGCGCTCGAGGAGGTCGAGTTTATCGCGCATGCTCATGGGAAGTAAACAAACGCGGCGGGCGGTTGGCCGAAAGGCCACGAACTGCGGTGCAGGGGCACGGTGGGGTGCAGGGGCACGGGCACGGTGGGGTGCACGGGAACGGGGCGCGCGCTTGGCGAGTGCGCGGGGGGTGCATCGAGGCGCACCGGGCCTGCCCGAAAGCCCTCGCACCCTGCGCCACACCGTGCCCATGCCCCTGCACCCCACCCTGTACCCTTCCCCTCAATCGGCATCCGGTCTACGGAATCGCACCCTTCTCAAACCCAATCCCATCAATCAGCACACTCCCCGCCTCTGTGCGATCAAAGACAAACCGCACGACGCGCACTTTCGTGGCATCGAAGCCCGGCGTGGATTTCTCGAGCAGCGCCAGCGGCACCGCATAGCGCGTTGGCACCTGGTCGTAGTCGCGCGAGCTGGCGCCGAACCGCCGCTCGGATCTCGCCCATTTGTACAGCCGGATCGTGAGGGGCGGTGGAAGTGGCGAGAGGTCGGACAGAGCCACCGACGCTTTCGTACCATCCGCCGTCTCGATTTCGACGCGGAAGTCGAGCGCGATCACCGAGTCCTTCGCTGCCTTCGCCTTCGCCTTGGCCTTCGCCGCTGCTGTGTCCGTCGCCTTGCCCGTCGCCGCCGAGTCAGATGGGGACTTCGCCTTCTTCGCGCTATCCGCCGCCGCGCGCGACGCCGAATCGGCCTGTCCGCCGCGCAGCCACGCCGGCAACCACCCGAATCGCGGCGTGCGCGGCATCGCGCCCTTGCCCGGCGCGGTATCGGCCGCCGCGAGTGCCCTTGGCTTCTCCGACTCGCCCTGCACCTCGAAGACCAGGCTGCTGCGGTTATCAACACCGAGCGACGTCGCCACTGAGTCGGACCATCGCATGCCATACGCAGCCGGCGCCTCGCCGGAGCGCGGCTTCGTCCATCCCACGCGCACTGCGTGGTTCTCGTACGGCGCGCTGGCGCGCGACCGCATGTTCAGCCCCAACTCGCGCCACGCCGCGAGACGCGTCCCTTCGATCTTCACGCCAGCAAGAGTACCCGTGGTGACGTCCACATCTTCTTCGAACGCGGCGAGCCGCCGCGTGCTCGGATCCTCGTAACGCGTGAGGTAAATGGTGAGCGGCAGCCACGAGCCGCCGCTGCGCGCATCCCGGAAGAGCGGTTCGTAGGCGCGGGCGTCGCGCAGCGTGAGGTCGAGGAAGGCGCTGATGAAGACCTTGCCCGCTCGCCGCTGCTCCCCGCCGCTCAGCAAGTTCTTCTTGGCGAGCAGGAGGCCGAGTTCCGGTCCGACATCGCTGGAGCCCCACACGGTGTTGAACTGCCCGTGGTTCGCCCGATAGATGTAGATGGCCGACTTGCGCCACGATCCCTGTCCGGTGAAGCGGATGCGCTGGAACTGACGCTGACCCATGAACGTGGACACGTCCGAGTCGTGGGCGCCGTGCAGCACCAGATAGTTGATGTCGGTGAGCGGCGTCCCCTGATCGGCGGGGCGATACTGGCCGTCCACCGGCGCGATGGCGACGAGCGTGCGAATGTCGAAGCCGAAGTTGAAGATCACGCGCGCATCGTCGGGATAGCGCGGCAGCCGGTTGAAGGCGGCGGCCACCGCCACCGCCTCGCCGCCGCGCGAGTGCCCCATCAGCGCAATGCGCGTGAGGTCCACCTTCCTGAAGAGCGGCGACGTGCTGTCGGCGTTGAAGTGGCGCCACGCCACGAGGTGCTGCAGCAGCATCCATCCGCGCGCGTCATTCTCGGCGCGCAGGTTGCCGTTGAGGAAGTTCTCGTCCACCGACGCCAAAATGTAGCCGCGACTGGCGAGCAGTTCGCCGAGGTAGGCGTAGCCCGGATCGGAGAACTCCTTCATTCCGTGATTGCCGTGCACGATCAGCACGAGCGGAAACGGCCCCGGCCCCTCCGGATACCAGACGCGACCGTTGACCGGCATGCGCTTGGCATCGAAGCCCCAGTACTTCCAGCGCTCCTTGAGGAGCTTCGGGTCGGCTCCCTTGATGAAAGGCGTCCCATTCACGACACCGGTGCGCAGGGTCACCGAATCGCGATACTCGGGGCGACGCCGGTCGGTGCCGCTTCCATAGTAGAGACGCCGCACCTTGAGCGTGCCGGGCGTAGACGGATCGGGAGCGCTGAGCCCGGCCGTCGCCGGCGGGGCGAAGCGCGTGGGATCAACGAGGCGGCTGGGTTGATAGCAGGCGGCCGCGATCAGCGCAGCCGCTGGGAGAGTTCGGCGCATGGAGCAGGAGACTACGGAGCGCTGCACTCGGTCTCAAGGGGTTGAGGAGGAGTGCAGTGGCTTGGCAGGGGGAGGAGTGGAGAGAGGAGTGAGAAGGAATGAGGCCTCCCCACCCATCTCTCTTCCCTCCGCTCCTCCCCCCTGCCAAGCCGCTGCACTCCTCCTCCACCCCGAAAAGCAGAACCCCCGCCGGAAATCCCGGCGGGGGTTCTGCTTTTCGCGAAGCGCTTACGCCTCGTCGATCTCTTCAATAACCGCCGACAGATCCGCCGGAACTTCGGGGATCGCGTCGCCTTCCTCGGTGTGCACCTTGGACGGCTCGGCCGGGCGCTCCTGGCCTTCGGGGATGTTCGTCACGGACAGGACGATGCGGCGATGGATTGGATCGACCTCGAGCACGCGCAGGTCGAGCGCCATCTTCTCCCACGCGACTTCCGCGGGGCTCTGGATCGTCGAGCCGGTGAGGTTCAGCTGCGAGATCGGCACGAAGCCCTCGATGTCGTTGCCGACATCGACGACCACGCCCTTCTCCATCAGGCGCACCACGTGGCCCTTAAGCTCGGTGCCGACCGTATAAGTCTCGCCGATCTTCAGCCACGGATCTTCCTCGGCCTGCTTGAGGCCGAGCGAGATGCGCTTGTTGTCGCTGTCGATGTTGAGGATCACCACGTCCACCGCGTCGCCCTTCTTGACCACTTCCGACGGGTGCTGGACGCGCTTGGTCCACGACATGTCCGAGATGTGGATCAGGCCGTCAATGCCCGGCTCGATCTCGACGAACGCGCCGAACGACGTGAGGTTGCGCACCTTGCCGTTGATGCGCGTGCCCACCGGGTACTTGAGCGGCAGCACCATCCACGGATCCTGCTCGGTCTGCTTCATGCCGAGCGAGATCTTCTCCTCGTTCGGATCGACCTTCAGCACCACCGCCTCGATGGCCTCGCCGATGCTGACGAGCTTCGAGGGATGGCGGACGTTGCGCGTCCAGCTCATCTCGCTGATGTGCACGAGGCCTTCGATGCCCGGCTCGAGCTCGATGAAGGCGCCGTAGTTCGTGATGCTGACCACCTTGCCCGAGACGCGCGTGCCCACCGGGTACTTGGCAGCGACGTCCTTCCACGGATACGCCTGGAGCTGCTTGAGGCCGAGCGAGATGCGCTCGCGCTCCCAGTCGATGTCGAGGACCTTGATCTCGAGCTCGGCGCCGATGGCGACCATCTCGCTCGGGTGCTGGATGCGGCCCCACGACATGTCAGTGATGTGGAGCAGGCCGTCCACGCCGCCGAGGTCGATGAATGCGCCGAAGTCCGTGATGTTCTTGACCACGCCCTTCCGCACCTGGTCCTTCTGGAGCTCCTTCATCAGCTTCTCGCGCTTGCCGGCACGCTCGGTCTCGAGGATCACGCGGCGCGAGACGACGATGTTGCGGCGGCGCTTGTTGAGCTTGATGATCTTGAACTCGTACTTCTGGCCGAGCAGTTCGTCGATGTTCGGGACGCGGCGGAGCGCGATCTGCGACCCCGGCAGGAACGCGTCGACGCCCATGAGGTCGACAACCACGCCGCCCTTGATCTTCTTGACGAGGACGCCCTCGACCGGCTGGTCGGACTCGTACGCGACGCGGATCTTCTCCCACACGCGCATGAAGTCGGCCTTCTTCTTGGACAGGACGACCGACCCTTCCTGGTCCTCGAGGTGCTCAAGCAGGACTTCGACTTCGTCGCCGACCTTGAGCTCCGGCATGTCCTTGAACTCTTCGAGCGGAATCGAGCCTTCCGACTTGAAGCCGATGTCGAGCACGACGAGGTTGTCGCGGATCTCGAGCACAACGGACTTGACGATCTCGCCCTCTTCAATGGAGGCGAGCGTGCCGTTGTACAGGTCCATCATCGCTTCGTAGTCGGAGGACGTGTACTCGTCTTCCTCGTAGAGCTCGGGACGGCGGTTCGCGAGCGGGCGCAGAACGGCCTTCTGGGCCATGCGCTTCTCACGCTCGATCATCTGCGGCGTGGCTTCAGGAATTGTGGGGCTGGTCATGGGTGTCGACTGGGCGCGGATTTTTGCGGCTCGCCGCGCGCGAGGATGCGGGTGGTGGTGTTCCGGAAGACGAGGGCACAAGGGCCGTCGAGGTCCCGGGTCCCGCCATTCGGCGGGAGCCAGATAATATGGGGCTTCTATAGAGAAAGGGGAAGGGTGCATGGTGGGGTGCGGGGGCACAGGCACAGTGGGGTGCAACTTGCCGGGGGGGGGGGTAAGGCTCAGGGGGAGAGCGGCTTACAACGCACCCTTCCCTTGCACCCCACCGTGCCCGTGCACCGCCCCTACCGCCTCTCCCTCGCCAACCCCACAATCCGCCCCACCTGCTCCTCCTGCGTGATGCCCGTGGTGTCAATCCACACCGCATCCGCCGCCGGCTGGGTCTGCTCGCGATCGTACTGGTCACGCCGCTCGAGCTCCGCCGCCTCCGTCTCCAACTCCGCCGGCGTCGGCGCGCGCCCCGTGCGCTGCAGGATGCGGCGCCGGGCCCGCTCTTCGGGGATCGCCACCAGCCAGACCTTGAGCCGGGCATCGGGAAAAACCGCCGTTCCCATGTCGCGGCCATCCACCACGATCTCATGCGCCGCGGCCGTGGCCCGCACCAGCGCGTTCACCCAGGCGCGCACGCGCGGCATCTTCGCCACCAGGCTCACCGTGCCGGTGACCGCCGCGCCGCGGATTTCGGTTTCGCAGTCGACGCCATCGAGCTGTGGCGAAAAGCTCGTGGCTCCAGGCGCCAGCGAGACACCGGCCGCCGCATCGAGCACCGACGGCTCGGTCCAGTGCTCGGGGGCGTCTCCGCGTGGGGCGTCTCCGCGTCGCAGTCGCGCCGCGGTGACGCTGCGATAGATCATCCCGCTGTCCAGGTGCCGCATTCCCAGCTGCGCCGCCACCATCTGCGCCGTACTCGACTTGCCCGACGCCGCCGGACCGTCAATCGTGACCACCAGCGGGGACCGCCTATCTGCCGACACGCGCCAACTCCTCCCAGAACGTGGGAAACGAGACCGCCGCGCAGGCCGGGTCGTCAATGACAATTTCGCTGCCCGGAATCGCTCCGAGCACGCCAAAGGCCATCGCGATGCGATGGTCGCCGTGCGTCGTCACTCGGCCCGCGAATGGCCGGCGGCCGCCGCCATGCACCACGAATCCGTCGGGCAGTTCCTCCGCCGCCGCGCCCACCGCGCGCAGGTTCTCCACAATGGCCGTGATGCGGTCGCTCTCCTTGACGCGTAGCTCACCCGCCCCGGTCACGCGCGTGTCACCCTCTGCGCACGCCGCCACGCAGGCCAGCACCGGCAGTTCGTCCACGAGCGACGGCACCTCGTGCCCCTCGATGTCGGTGCCGCGGAGCGCGCCGGGCCCAACGACCACGCGCGCCACCTCGTCGCCGCCCTCGGTGCGCCGGTCCTCGTACGCGAGCGCCGCGCCCATGCGGCGCAGCACGCGAAAGGCGCCGGCCCGAGTCGGGTTGATGCAGACATCGTCGAGCGCGAGCTGGCCGGCGTCGGCGATGGCCGCTAGCGCGGCGAAGAATGTTGCCGACGACGGGTCAGCCGGTACCATCTGGTCGTCGGCATCGAGGCGTCCCGTCGGCACGAGCGTCACGACGCCGTCCTCGACGCGCAGGTCCACGCCGCGCCCCGCGAACATGCGCTCGGTATGGTCGCGCGTCGGCATCTGCTCGTGCACTTCCACCGGCACGTCGGCCACGAGCCCCGCGAGGAGGATGGCGCTCTTCACCTGCGCGCTCGCGTGCTCCATGTGCCAGGTAAGCCCCTGCAGGCGCCCGCCATGCACCGTCATGGGCAGGCCGTCGCCGGCACCCTCGAAGGCGAAGCGCGCCCCCATCTGCGTGAGCGGCCGGGCCACCCGTCCCATGGGGCGGCGACTGAGGCTCGCATCGCCAATGAAGCGTCCCGCGAACGGTGACCCGGCGACGATGCCGGCGAGCAGGCGCGCCGACGTCCCGCTGTTGCCGCAGTCGAGGTCCACGGTTGGCACGCGCAGGCCGTGCAGACCGCCGCCGCGGATCACCATCGCCTCGCCGAGCGCGGGCACCGCCGCGCCGAGCGCGCGCAGGACGCCGGCCGTGCTCTGCACGTCGAGCGACTGTAGCACGCCGCGCACCCGCGACACGCCGTCGCCCAAGGCGCCGAGCATGAGCGCGCGGTGTGAGATCGATTTGTCGCCCGGAACGCGGACGACGCCGTCTATGCGCATGCGGCAGTCCCGGCGGCGCGCGCGCGCCTCACCGCAGCCAGCCTTCGAGGGCAGTCGCGACGTCGGTCTTGTCGTCCCGGTACTTCACGATCACCGGAGTCTGCAACGAAAGCCCCTGCTCCCTGCCCCATCCACGGGTCACCTGCCGTGCGCCCGGCACCACGACAGCACCGGCCGGGATCTGCAGTACGCCGCCCGACTCCGCGCGCAACACACGCTCGTTCACGAGGTCGAAGACCGGCGTGCCGCGGGTCAGCACGACGCCCGCCCCGAGCACGGCGCGCTCGCGCACCACCGTCCCTTCATACACGCCGCAGTTGCCGCCCACGACCACCTCGTCCTCGATGACGACCGGCGACGCGTTCACCGGCTCGAGCACGCCGCCGATCTGCGCCGCGGCGCTGATGTGCACGCGCTCGCCCACCTGCGCGCACGACCCGATGAGCGCATGCGAGTCGATCATGGTGCCGGCGCCCACGTAGGCGCCGACGTTCACGAACATAGGCGGCATGCACACCACGCCGCGCGCCACGAAGGCGCCGCGACGGATGGACGACCCGCCCGGCACCACACGAATGCCATCGTCGAGCGTCAGCGCGCGCGTCGGGTAGGTGTGCTTGTCGAAGAAGGTGAAGGGCCGGCTGACGCGCGCGTCGCCGAGCACCGACTGGTCGATCATGCGCCCGACGCGAAAGCCGGCGAGAATGCCGCGCTTGACCCAGGGCACCGCCACCCACTCGTCGCGGTCCCCGCGCACCGCGGCGCGCAGGTGCCCCTGCTCGAGCCCCGTCAGCAGGAGATCAATGGCGACCTCGGCGTCCTCCGGCATCGGCGCATGATTGGGCAACGCGTACAACGCCTCGATGCGACGTTCGAGCGCGGCATAATCCAGGGTGGGCGTCACGAAAGGACGACCCCCGCGCGCTCGAGCGCGTCGCGCACGACGCGCTCGTGGCGCGCGTCCAGCGGGACGAGCGGCAGCCGCAGGACGTTGCCGATGCGTCCCATCATGGCGAGCGCCGCCTTGATCGGGATCGGATTCGACTCCACGAACGCGGCGCTGAAGATCGCGGCCAGTTGATCCTGCAGCACGCGCACCGCGCTGGCGTCGCCCGTCGCCGAAGCGGCGGTGAGCCCGTGCACGGCAGCGGGCACCGCGTTCGACACGACAGAGATCACGCCGTCGCCGCCACGCGCCATCACCTCGACAGTCAGGCTGTCGTCGCCGGACAGCACCGCAAACCCCTTCGGTCGCTGGCGAATGATCGCGCCGATCTGTTCGATGTTCCCCGACGCTTCCTTCGTCGCCACGATGTTGGGATGCTCGGCCAGCGTCAGTTGCGTCTCCACTTCCATGTTGCTCGCCGTGCGTCCGGGGACGTTGTATAGCACCACGGGAATTGTCGCCGCATCCGCCACGGCGCGGAAGTGTGCGACGAGTCCGCGCTGCGGCGGCTTGCTGTACATCGGCGACACGTGCAGCAGGTGCGTGGCGCCGGCGCCGGCGAGAACGCGCGAGTTCTCAATGGCCGCTGCGGTGTCGTTGGACCCCGCGCCGGCGATCACGGGCACGCGCCCCGCCACGACCTCGGCCGTGATGGCTACGACGCGTTCGCGTTCGGCCAGCGAGAGCGTCGCGGCCTCACCGGTCGATCCAACCGGCACCACGGCGTCGATGCCCTGCTCCACCTGCCACGCCACGAAGGCGCGCAGTGCCGGCTCGTCGAGCCGCCCGTCCGGCGTGAACGGCGTCACCAGCGCCGTGATGGCGCCACGCAGGGTACACTGTCCCATCAGGAGTCTCCGGAAGCGGCGAGCATGTCGTCGAGGGTGAAAACGCCGCGGCGCCCGGCGAGCCAGCGCGCCGCGGCCAGCGCGCCGAGCGCGAACACGCGGCGGTCGCGTGCCTCGTGCACGAGACGCACCTGCTCGAAGGCGCCGTCGATCACCAATTCATGCGTGCCGGGCACCGAACCGACACGCACGGAGGTGATGGGAACGGGTTCGCCCGACGCCTGCTCCGCGACTCGCGAGAGTTGCCGGGCGGTGCCGGACGGCGCGTCGAGCTTGGCCGCATGATGGGTCTCCACAATCACCGCGCCGAATCCACCCGCCGCATGGGCGCGGCGCGCCGCCTGCGCCACGAGCGCGGTGAAGATGTGCATACCGAGCGAAAAATTGGGCGCCCACAGCAGTGCGCCGCCGGACGCCTTCACGTCCTGCTCGACCTCGATGCGCTCCGAGTCCCACCCGGTGGTGCCGCAGACCACGGCGCATCCGGCCGCCAGACACGCGCGCACGTTATCCGCGGCCGCCGACGGCTCGGTGAACTCGATGGCCACGGTCGCGCCGTTCAGCGTCTTGGCGCTGATGCCTGAGCGCAGCACTTCGTCCCGCCCGAGGAAGGCGGCGACGACGTCGCCCTGCTCCACGGCGAGGGCGTGCAACAGCCGGCCCATCTTGCCGTCGCCAATGATGGCCAACCGCGGAGTGATCATGCGGACTCCTCGAAGAACGCCCGGTGCAGGCGGCGCATGGCCTCGTGCACCTGGTCGCCATCCACGATGAGCGTAAGGTTGATGGCGCTCGCCGAGAGCGAGCACATGTGCACGCGCAGGTCGCCGAGTGCCGCGAGCGCGCGCGCCATGGAGGGCGTGTGGCCGCCCAGCCCCGAGCCGACGATGGCGACGATGCCGCGGCCGCGTTCCACCGTGACGTCGCCGAATGCGCCCAGCTCGGTGAGCACCGCATCCAAATGCGTGGCGGCGTCGAGCGTCACCGAGACGCTCACCTCGGACGTGGCGATGACGTCCACCGACAGCTTGAACCGCTCAAAGACTGAGAAGATGCCGCGCACCACGCCCGGCGTGCCGAGCATTGCGCTCGACTTGACGTTCACGAGCACCACGTTGGCGCGGCCGGCGACGGCACGCACCGAGAGCCGCGGCGCGTCGAATGTAATGCGCGTGCCGGCCGCCTCCGGGCGGTGCGAGTTGTAGATGAACACGGGAATGCTGCGCTGCACCGCCGGCGCGATCGTGCTCGGGTGCAGCACCTTGGCGCCGAAGCTCGCGAGTTCCGCCGCCTCGTCGAAGCGGATGTGCTCGATGAGGCGCGCGCCGGGGATCACGCGCGGGTCGGCCGTGAGCATGCCGTCCACGTCCGTCCAGATCTCGATGGCCTCGGCGTCGAGCGCGGCGCCGAACAGCGCGGCGCTGTAGTCGGAGCCACCGCGTCCGATGGTGGTCGTCAGCCCCTCGGGCGTGGCGCCGATGAACCCGCCGAGCACCGGTACGGAGCCGGCCCGCACGATGGGAAGCAGATGCTCGCGCACAGCGTCGGCAATGGCGTCCTGTTGCGGATGCGCCTTGCCGAAGGCGCCGTCGGTCACCATCACCTTGCGCGCGTCCACCCACGTTGCCGGGATGCCGCGCTGCCGGAAGGCGGCGGCCACGATGGGCGACGACAGGCGCTCGCCGTAGGCGGCCACCGCGTCGAGCGACCGCGGACTCACGTCGCCCAGCACCGAGAGCGCCTCACCGAGATGCGCCAGCTCGTCGAACAGCATGCTCACCTCGGCGCCGACCTCCCCGCTCTCCTCGCCCGCGCCCAGCAGTTCGTGCACCACGCCAAGATGCCGCTCGCGCAGCGCCTCGATGCCGCGGAGGGCCACAATGAACTGCCCCTTGGACGCCTGCGCCGCGATGTCGAGCAGCGCGTTGGTGGTGCCGGCCAGCGCCGACACGACCACGACCGGATGGCGCGCAAGCCGGTCGCGCACGATGGCTGCCGTGCGTTCGATCGCCGCGGTGTCGCCCACCGAGGTGCCGCCAAACTTGGTGACGATCATGCGACGCCGGCGCGGCCAGTGGCCACGAGCAGTTCGGCGTTGAGGATGGAGCCGCCGGCCGCGCCGCGGATGGTGTTGTGGCCCATGGCGACGAACTTCAGGTGGAAGAGCGGGTCGCGACGCAGCCGCCCCACCGACACCGTCATTCCGCGGCCGCGCATCGCGTCTCGGCGCGGCTGCGGCCGATCGTCGCTGGTGAAGAAATGGAGCGGCTCCGCCGGAGCCGACGGCAGGCCGCGCACGGCGGGTGCGCCGGTCCACTCGCGCAGCGTCCGCGCTGCATCCTCCAGCGATGGTTCGCGCTCGAACTCCACAGAGAGGCAGACGGTGTGCCCGTTCTCCACCGCCACGCGGTTGGCGTGCGCACTCACCACGAACGGCGCGTCCGTGATGCCGGCCGTGCCGACGATGCCGAGCATCTTCTGTATCTCGCGTTCGAGCTTCGGCTCCTCGTCCCCGATGTATGGAATGACGTTGCCGAGAATGTCGAGCGACGGCACGCCCGGGTACCCCGCCCCGCTCACCGCCTGCATGGTGGCCACGAAGACGCGCCGCGCGCCGTAGGCCGCGTGCAGCGGCGCCATCGCCACCGCGGCCATGGTGGCGGCGCAGTTGGCGTTGGTCACGATACCGCCCGCCCAGCCGCGCCGCGCGCGCTGCAGGTCGAGCAGGGCCAGGTGATCGGCATTTACCTCGGGGATCACCAGCGGAACGTCGGGCTCCATGCGGTAGTTCTTCGCATTGCTCAGCACGAGCCGGCCAGCGGCCGCAAACGCCGCCTCCACCTCGCCGGCCACATTGCTGTCGAGCGCCGAGAAGACGATGGGCGCCGACACCGACAACGGATCGCATGGCTTCACGGTGAGCCCGGCCACTGCGGCCGGCATGTCACCCTCGATCCAGCGCGTCACTTCACTGTAGGCACGCCCCGCCGAGCGCTCGGACGCCGCGACCTCGGCGAGTTCAAACCAGGGATGCCCGTCGAGCAGGCGCACGAACGTCTGGCCGACGGCGCCGGTCGCGCCGAGGACCGCGACCTTGATGGGGGAGCGCGGTGCGGTCATGACGCGAGCAGGCTGCGCACGAGGCGCTCGTATGTGTCCACCGAGGCGCGCAGTTCATCGAGGGCGATGAACTCGTTGGGCGTGTGCGCCACGTGAATGGAGCCCGGGCCGAAGAGCAGCGGCGTCCCCCAGCGCGGGAGCAGCGGGATATCCGACGTGTACGCCATCGGCGCCGTCTCGAAGCCCGGCACCACGTGGAAACGCTGCGGCGGAATGAATGACCCGAACGAGAGCTCGGCACGATCACCGGCCCAGCCCTCGAGCGCGGCCTGCACCGGCGCACGCTCGCCGACGAGGCGCACGAGCAGTTCGGCCTCGCACAGTGCCGGCACGATGTTGGCCTCGGTGCCGCCCTTCAGGACGCCGACGTTGATGGTCGTCGGGCCGAGCGCTGCATCCACCGGCAGCGCCAGCGACGAGAGGCTGGGCAGCAATTCGCACATCGGCAGGATTGCCGAAGCGCCAAGCTCCGGGTAGGCGGAATGCGCCTCGCGGCCGCGCGTGCGCGCGGTGACCCGCCACGCGCCCTTACACCCCGTGGCGAGCCGGCTCTCGGTGGGCTCGCCGTTGATCAGGAAGCGCGACGTCGCGTCCAGCTGGTTCGCCGCGCGTGCGCCGTCGGAGCCGCGCTCCTCGCCGACGACGAAGAGCAGGTCCACACGCTCCTCGCCCGCTTCGGCGAGGCGATCAGCGGCCACCAGCATGGCGGCGGCGATGCCCTTCGCGTCGCAGGCACCGCGGCCGTGCAGTCGCTCGGCATCGAGGCGCGGCGGCACATACGGCGGCACCGTGTCGAGGTGCGTGGAGAGCGTCACGCCGCCCCCGCGGCGCGAGGCCCAGACGTTGCTGCGGCCGGGGGAGACTTCCTGGAGCGTGACATTCCATCCGCGGGCGATGAGCCAGCGGGAAACGAACTCCACGGCGCGTCCTTCGTCGCGCGAGGGCGACGGAACGGCGAGGAGTTCGGCGGCAAGCGAGACGACGTCGGACATGGTGCGCGCAATCTATTGAGAGCGATGCGCACAGGACAGGCAGGGCGATCCGCCGCGTGAGGTAAAGGCCGACACAATTCCCGGGACTTGACAGGAATCACCCTGACCTGCCTTTTAGTGCCGTTCGTGACGCTTGGGTCTGTGACGCGTCCGCTGCGTTTCTGGTATGAAGGGCAAGTGGGTTCAGCAAAACAGCCTAGTGTGTCGCTGGTGCAGTCGTTGCATGTGGTGCCCTGTTGTCAGGTTCTCACCGATACGCAGTCCGGGAGGTCGTCCGTGCGTACCACCCCACCCCTACAGGCAGTCATGCGCTGCCTGACTTTGGTCTTCGTCTTCGTGCTCGCCAGCGGCCTCGCCGCCGGTCGCGCCGAAGCACAGACCGGCAAGGTCACCGGCGTCGTCACCGACGCGGCGACCGGACAGCCGATCGAAGGCGCCCAGGTCCTGCTGCAAGGCACCGGCTACGGCCAGGTGTCCGCGGCGAACGGGCGCTTCTTCATTCTCGGTGTTCCACCCAACACCTATACCGTGCAGGCGCGGCGCATCGGCTACGGCACGCAGCAGACGACGGCCACGGTCACGATCGATCAGACGGTCGAAATCAACTTCCGACTCTCCAGCGCCGCGAACACCCTGCAGACCGTGCAGATCGTGGAGAACCAGCAGAGCCTGGTGGAGTTGAAGCAGACCGGCACCACGCAGTCCATCTCGCAGGAGGAACTGCAGACGCTCCCGGTGCGCAACATCAAGGACGCGCTGCAGCTGCAGGCGGGATTCACCGAAGTGCCGCAGGTCTCCACCGACCTCACCGCGTTCACCGCGGCGCGGCGCCAGGGCATCACGGGCGTGCAGATTCGCGGCGGCCGCGCCGGCGAGACGATGACGCTCATCGATGACATCCCGGTGAACAACTGCCTGTTCGGCGGACCGGCCCTCGACATCACCAACAAGGCGGTGGCGGGCGTCCAGACGGTGAAGGGCGGCATGGAACCGCAGTACGGCAACGCCCTCTCCGGCGTCATCTCCACGGCCACGCGCGATGGCGGCACCACCATCCAGGGCGCGCTCGACTACGAGACCTCCAAGGTGGGCAAGGCCTTCGGCGGAGTGTCGGACGGCCTCAAGGGCTACGACTTCATCGAGGGCTTCCTCTCGGGCCCCGTGCCCGCGACCAACAACAAGCTCCGCTTCGTATTGGCCGGCCGTTCCACCGGCGGCGCGTCGCAAGTGCTCGAGTACGACAACAAGGTGTACGAGCCGTTCCAGAGCGACACCCTCGCCCGCTCCATCAGCTCGGGCGACCTGCTCGGCGGGTGGCGCGCGCAGGGCTATACGACGGAGCGCAATGCCTTCGGCAAGCTCACGTACCTGTTCGGCCCCACCACCAAGCTGAGCGTCAGC
>JBAZTM010000020.1:18931-54505 GCA_041661925.1 Gemmatimonadaceae bacterium | reverse complement strand
GATGAACTCACCCGTCGGATCGACGTCGGCGCCGTGCGGCGACTTGGGCGTCGGCATGAAGTAGACGGCGCCCGGACACTGTTTGGCTTCGAACTGCGGAACCGAGGTGATCGTCGTGCTCTTCGCCTCGCGCGTGAACTCATCAGTGAAGTTGTGCACGTACGACGCGGCGACGTTCTTCAGGACGCCCTTCTGCGCGCAGGCCTCGATGGCCTTCCAGTTCACCGCGGCCACGAAGTCCTTGTCGTTCTGCGACGCGTTGACCTCGAGCAGCGAGTTGGCCTGCTCCGTGTTGTACATGGAGAGGAACATCCAGCCGTTGCTCTGCCCCTTGCCGGCGCGCGCCAGGTCGTAGTTGAAGGCGGGCATCAGCATCTGGAACGCGACGCGCATCTTGCCCGGTTCGTCGGCGCGGATGAACGAGATCTGTCCCTTGAAGCTCTTCTTGAAGTCGGCGATCGGCACGTCGGTGTTGGGCACCGGCACCGAGAAGCGCGTCGAAGCCACGACGTACTCGCTGTTCTGCGTCACGAACGGCGACCCATGGTTGCCGCCGGCGTTCGGGATCTCGAGGATCTCCTCGGTCTCGAAGCGAGTGAGGTCGATGCGCGCGATGCGCGGCGTGTTGTTGGCATTGATGAAGAGCCACCGGCCGTCATCCTCACCGTTGGTCTGTGACAGCGCCGGATGGTGCGTGTCGTCCCACGGGATGAAGCCGTAGCTGGTGTTCAGCATCGCCTTCGTCTCTTCACTGTATCCGTAGCCGTTCTCCGGATATTGCGAGAAGACCGGAATGGTCTTCAGGCGGCGGCCGGACGGGAGTCCGTACACGCCGATCTGTCCATTGAAGCCGCCGGACATGAAGGCGTAGAACTCGTCATACTGCCCGGGGGCGACGTACACCGCCTTGGCGGCGTCGGCGCTCAGGAGCCCGCTGTTCGCCGGGCGCTTGGCGCAGGCGAAGGCCAGCAGGGCCGCCGACGCGAGCATGCCGGCGCCGGCGAGAGTGCGAAACTTGGGGAAGGTGGCCATAGGTGCCTCAAGCGACGTGAAGTGGGGAGACGAAGGGTGCCGATGGCGATGCAACGGCCCCGTTCAATGTGGTAACTTACTTACCGCTTTGATAAAGTGGTATGTTAGAACCCACTTGAATAGTCAGGCAAGGTCCTGAAATCGTGTGAGGATTCGCCCTGTGCCCTGTCCGGAAGAACTCCGATCCAAGCGCGACCGCCATTCCGGTATCCTTCCCGCGTCTTTCCGATCGCCCTGAGGCCGCCCCGCATGCACCTGACCCGGTTTACCGACAACGCCCTGCGTTGCCTGACCTATCTGGCCCTCCACCCGGGGGAGACGGAAACGGTGGGCACCATCGCGCGTCGGATGGCGCTCTCAGAGGACCATCTGGTGAAGGTCGTCCAGCGCCTCGCCCACCTGGGCTACGTGGAGACCATGCGCGGACGCGGCGGCGGCGTGCGCCTCATCGTCGAGCCGGCCAAGATCAACGTCGGTGCGGTGATCCGGGCGACGGAGGAGAACTTTCGCCTCGTCGAGTGCTTCGACGACGCGGCCAACACGTGCCCGATCGCGCCAGCGTGCGGGCTGGCGCCAGCGCTCGACCTGGCCCTGAAGGCGTTCCTGGAAGTGCTCGACCGCTACACGCTCGAGGACTTCACCCGGTCGCCAAAGAAGCTCCACAAGCTGCTCATCGCGTGACGCCCGCCCCGAAGTCGTAGCGCACGCCGACGCGCCCGAGCAGCTCCACCAGGCGCCGCAGGCCCAACCCCATCACGCTGAAGTAGTCGCCGTCCACGCGTTCGACGATCGTCGCGCCGTAGCCCTGAATGCCGTACGCGCCGGCCTTGTCCATCGGCTCGCGCGTCGCGATGTAGGCGGCGATCTCGGCATCCGTGAGCGCACGGAACGTCACGCGCACCGCCTCCACCGCACTCTCGGTGCGGCTGTCGCGCGCCACGGCAATGGCGGTGTAGACGGTATGCTCACGCCCCGCGAGGCGGCGCAGCATCTCGGCGGCGTGCGCCTCGTCGCGCGGCTTGCCGAGGATGTCGCCATCCACCACGACAATCGTGTCGGCGGCGATCACCACGATGTCGGGATGCCCCTCGGCCAGCGCATGCGCCTTGGCGCGGGCCAGCCGCTCGGCGTGCGGAATGGGCGCCTCGGCGGGCAGCGCCGTCTCGTCGATATCGGCGGGCCTCACCTCGTGGGCGATGCCGATGAGGTCGAGCAGGTCGCGGCGGCGCGGCGACGCCGATGCAAGAATGACACGGAGCGGAGCGCTCATTTCTCGAGACTCAGCGTAACCGGCCCGTCGTTGACGAGTTCCACATCCATCATCGCGCCGAACTCGCCTGTCTCCACGCGCAGGCCGCGCTCGCGCAGCATCGCGACGAACCGCTCGTAGAGCGGGACGGCCAGTTCCGGGCGCGCCGCGTCGATGAAGCTCGGGCGCCGTCCCTTCTGCGCGTCACCGTAGAGCGTGAACTGGCTCACGACCAGCACGGCGCCGCCGACGTCTTCGAGGCCGAGGTTCATCTTCCCCTCGGCGTCGGAGAAGAGCCGCAGGCCGGCCACCTTGTCGGCCATCCACGCCACGGCCGCTTCGGTGTCGGTGTGCGTGAAGCCGACGAGCAGCATGAAGCCCCGCCCGATGGCGCCGGTAACGCGATCGCCGACGCGCACCTCGGCGCGCGATACCCGCTGAAGAAGCACTCGCATGGCGCGAAAGCTACCGGACCACGCCGCACTCAGGGAGGGAGCTGCAGGAATGATGCAATGGACGGCAGGGTATCAATGCCCCAGTGCAGCGCCACGAGGGCGGGCAGGTTGCGCCAGCGGTCCCAGGCCCAGCCGAAGACGAGTCCGACTACGAGCACGGGCAGGCCGGTGCCCAGCAGCACCGACGCGAGATCGCCGGCGCGTCCCTCCGCCCCGCTCGCCAGCAGGTATCGCGTGGGGAGATGCCAGGCAGTGAAGAGGACGGCAGCCACGAGAATGGCGGGGAAGCGTCCCCAGAGCCGTTCGATGCGCGTTTGCAGTGCCCAGCGATAGACGATCTCTTCGGGAAGCGCCGCGGTGAAGAAGACGAGGACCGCTCCGAACGCGATGCGCAGCGCCGCCTCGCTCGGTGCCAGCGCTGCGGCGGCCACCGAGATGGCCGGCAACTTCGACCCGTTGATCAGCACGCCCAGCGCCATCAGCACGCCAAGGCGCGCCACCGCGCCCTGGGTTGGCCGCCAGCCCAGGGTCAAATCGCCAATGCCGTAGCCGGCTCGCTGGATGGCAATCGCCGGCACGACGAGCAGCAGTCCGATCTTGAATAACACCACGTACGTGACGTCCGACGTCAGGTACGTCGCGCCGAAGAGCGGGTGCGGCCAGGCGCGCATCGCAAGACCCGTGAGCACGGCGGCGAGTACGTACGCCACCGAGAATCCAAGCACGACGCGGAGTTCGCGGGAGGGATTACGGACGAGAATGTCAGCGGCTTGCAGGCGCTGGCGGTTGAAGTAGTTGGCCATGCCTGCAGGACGTCTTACCTCCCCGGCTGGTTTCGGGTGCTGCGAGCGCACACGGGCGTGTGCTATGATTCCCGCGTGACTTCCCACGAGAATCGCATCACGCGCTTTGCGCACGGCGGCTGGCTGCAGGCCGCGGCCGGCGCGTTGCTTGGCGCTTTCTTCACCATCCTGATGCACGTGGCGGGGATCGGTCCCCGCGTTCCGCTCTGGCTCCTGGTGCTCGGCGGTGCGGTGGTCGGGTGGACGATCTTCCGCGTCGTGACGCGCGCGATTTTCAGTGGCAGCGAGGAGCTGACCAAGCAGCTGGTGATGCCCGACGCCAAGGGAACCTACGCCCCGCAGTACTCGAACATTCAGGCGCTTGAAGTGCAGGAGCGGTACGCCGAGGCGCTGGCGGCCTGGCTCCAGGTGGCGGATTCGCAGCCGGGCAACCCATCACCGCTGCTGCGCGGCGCCGACCTGCAGCTGCGCTTTCTCAAGGACGCGCCGGCGGCGCTCGAGCTCTACGAGCGCGTGCGGCGCATGCCTGGCATCCGCGAGGAGCATGTGCGGTATGCCTCGCAGAAGATCATCGACATCCACCTCGCACCCGGGGGCGACGCAGGGCGGGCGCTGGTGGAGTTGCGTCGGTTCATCCACATGTTCCCAGAGGGACGTGAAGCCGAGGGGGCGCGGGCGGCGATTGCCCGCATCAAGGCCGAGCAGGCGCCCGGGTCGCTCGGGTAATGGTTACCGCCGGCATTCGCGCCCAATGACTCGCGCTTCTCAACAACTCTCCCGACTCCCGTCGCCCAACTCGCATCTGCCCTTATGAAGCTCTCCATTCTCACTCTCCTCGTCGCCGTCGCCGCCGTCCCTGCTTCTTCTCAGTCACGGCCGCGGCCCGCGGCCCCGGCGCCCTACGTCCCCGGCGCCGTCTGGGAGCATCGCTCGCCGGCCGCCATGGGCGTCGACTCGGTCAAGCTGACCGACGCCATTGCCTTCGCCATCCGGAGTGCGAACAGGGCCCCGCGCGACATGGAGGTGAGCCACTACCGCTCCTTCGGTCGCGAGCCGTTCGGCCAGGGCATCGGCCCCTTCAAGCCGCGCGGCGAGCCCACCGGCGTGGTGCTGCGCGGCGGATACGTGATCGCCAGTTGGGGAGAACCCGACCGCGTGGACATGACGCATTCGGTCACCAAGTCCCTGCTCTCGGCCACCGTCGGCGCCGCCTTCGACCGCGGCCTGCTCCCGAGCGTGCGCGATACCGTCTGGAAATCCCAGGCGCCGACCTACCTGCTGCGCCTGAATGCGCCGAGCGAACCCGGCACGCGTTTCGGCGAGCCGATGTTCCTCGACCCCTGGAACACGCCGCACAATCGCACCATCACGTGGGACGACCTGCTGCGCCAGACGAGCGACTGGGAGGGCACGCTCTGGGGAAAGCCGGAATGGGCCGATCGTCCCGCACAGGATCCGGCTACGTGGACGACGCGCGCACGAAACGCGCCGGGCACCGTGTATGAGTACAACGACGTGCGCGTCAACGTCCTCGCGCTCGCCGCCACCAACCTCTGGCGTCGGCCGCTCCCCGAAGTGGCGCAGGAGTTCGTGATGGGCCCCATTGGCGCCTCGCGCACCTGGCGCTGGTACGGCTACGACAATGCGTGGATCACGCTCGACGGTCGCCCGGTACAGGTGGTGAGCGGTGGTGGCCACTGGGGCGGCGGGCTGTTCATCAACGCCTGGGACATGGCGCGCTTCGGCCTCCTCACCGCGCGCCGCGGTGTCTGGGGCGACAAGCGCATCCTCTCCGAGGAGTGGGTGCGACTCTCGCTCACGCCCACTGGGCCGCAGCCGACTTACGGATATATGAACTGGTTCCTCAACACCGGCCGCAAGCGGATGCCGAACGTGCCGGAGAACGTCTACTGGCACGAGGGGAATGGCACCAACCTGATCTTTGTCGCACCCGACCAGGACTTGGTAGTCGTGGTGCGGTGGATCGCGGGCGGCGCGATGGACGAGTTCTTTTCCAAGGTGATCGCCGCCACGCAACCGCGCTGAGCACTACTCGACAGTGACGCTCTTGGCGAGGTTGCGCGGCTGGTCCACGTTGGCCCCGCGCTTCACGGCGATGTAGTAAGCGAGTAGCTGCAGCGGAATTGATGCCAGCACCGGCATCAACAGGTCCACCGTTTCGGGAATGCGGAACTCGTAGTTCAGCAGCCCGGCAAGCGCCGGCTCGTCGCGCGAGGTGATGGCAATCACCGTCCCCTTGCGCGCCTTCACTTCCTGCACGTTCGACACGACCTTGTCGAATACGGCGTCGTGCGGCGCCACGAAGACCACCGGCATCATCTCGTCGATGAGCGCGATGGGGCCGTGCTTCATCTCCGCCGCCGGATAGCCCTCGGCGTGGATGTACGAGATCTCCTTGAGCTTGAGCGCGCCCTCGAGCGCCACCGGGAAATTCACGCCGCGCCCGAGGTAGAGCACGTTCGGCGCCCGCTTGAACTCTTCCGCGATGTGCTCCATCTGCTCGGCGCGGTCGAGCACCTCGCGCACCTGGCCGGGGAGCGCGGCGAGCGCCTTGGCGAACTCGATGCCGCGCGTGACGCTGAGTCCGCGCTTGCGCGCCAGCTTGAGCGTGAACAGCGCGAGCGCGACGACCTGGCTGGTGAAGGCCTTCGTGGACGCCACGCCGATCTCGGGGCCGGCGTGCAGGTAGATGCCGCCGTCGTCCTCGCGCGCGATGGTGGACCCCACCACGTTCACGAGCCCCAGTGTGCGCGCCCCGCGGCGCTTGGCCTCGCGCATCGCCGCGAGCGTGTCGGCCGTCTCGCCCGACTGTGAAATCACGATGCAGAGCGTCCGGTCGGTGACGATCGGGTTGCGGTAGCGGAACTCCGACGCGTATTCGACCTCCACCGGGATGCGGCAGAGTTCCTCGATCATCATCTCGCCGATCAGCGCCGAGTGCCACGACGTGCCGCAGGCGGTGATGATGATGTTGTCGATCGCCATCAGCTGGTCGTGCGTCAGGTTCAGCCCGCCAAGCTTGGACGTGCCGTCCTCGACGATGAGGCGGCCGCGCATCGTGTTCTCCACGGTCTGCGGCTGCTCGAAGATCTCCTTGAGCATGAAATGCGCGAAGCCGCCGCGCTCGATGGCGCTCAGGTCCCAGTCGATGCTGTCGACGCGCCGCGACATCGGGGCGGCGTCGCCGTCGAGCACGCGATAGCCATCGGCCTTCACGACCGCCACGTCGCCGTCGTCGAGGTAGACGACCTGCCGCGTGTGCGCGAGAATCGCCGACGCGTCGGACGCGAGGAAGTGCTCGCCGTCACCAATGCCGATGAGCAGCGGGCTTCCCTTGCGGGCGGCGACAATCTTGCCCGGGTCGCGGCTGCTGATGATGGCCAGTCCATACGTGCCCTCGATCTGGCGCAGGGCGCCGATGACCGCCTCTTCGAGCGATCCCTCGAACAGTTCCTGCACGAGGTGCGCCATCACCTCGGTGTCGGTGTCGCTGCGGAACGCGTAGCCCTTGGCCTGCAGGGCGGCGCGCAGGACGTTGGCGTTCTCGATGATGCCGTTGTGCACCACCGCCACCGTGCCGTCGGCGCTGGCGTGAGGATGCGCGTTGCGTTCGGTGGGCGGGCCGTGTGTGGCCCAGCGCGTGTGGCCGATTCCCACGGTGCCGTGCACAGGTGCGGCAGCGAGCGCGCTTTCCAGCCGTGCGATCTTGCCGGCGGCACGGCAGGTGACCACCGCGCCCCCGTTCGTGACGGCGACGCCCGCGGAGTCATACCCGCGGTACTCCATACGGCGGAGCCCCTCGAGGAGGAATGGCGTCGCCGGCTTGCTGCCGACATATCCGATGATGCCGCACATGGGGGGCTCCTCTCGGTGGGATCAGCGGGCGAACTGTGCCATCAACGCGCGCGCGCGGTCCACGAGCGCGCGCGCCGCGTCCGCCGTTCCGGCCTCCGCGATGACGCGCACGATCGGTTCGGTACCGGACGGCCGGATGTGCACCCATCGTCCCGGCCAGCCGAGCCGCAGGCCATCCTGTGTGTCGACGGCGGCGTCGGGAAAAGCGTCGCGCAGCGCGGCATACACCGCATCCAGCGGCGCCGCCGGCCGGTCGAGCTTCTCCTTGATGATCGTGTACGACGGATAGCGCGCCACGACCGCCGAGAGAGACTCACCCGCGTTCACGAGCATCTGGAGGATCAACGCCACGCCGAGCGGCGCGTCGCGTCCCAAGTGCAGGTCAGGAAGGATGACGCCGCCGTTGCCTTCGCCGCCCACCACCGCCCCTTCCGCGCGCATCGCAAGCGCGACGTTCACCTCACCCACTGGGGCGCGCACGACTACGGAGCCGTGGTCGGTCGCCTGGTCGTCCACCACGAGACTCGTGGACAAGTTCGTGACCAGGACGCCACGGCGGTGCTTGAGCACCACGCGCGACGCCAGCGCGAGCGTGTAGTCCTCCCCGATCGCGCGTCCCTTCTCGTCCACGAGGGACAGGCGATCCACGTCAGGATCGGTGGCAAAACCGATGTCGGCGCGCGACCGCTCCACGAGTGCGCTCAGGGGACCAAGGTTGTCGGCCACCGGCTCCGGCGGGCGCGGGAAGCGGCCGTCGGCTTCGAGTTCGATGGCGTCGACCTCACACCCCAGCAGATCGAGCAGCCGCGGGATGATGATCCCGCCGGCGCCGCGGCACGCATCGTACGCTACACGGAACTTGCGGGCGCGAATGGCCGCGACATCGATCATCGGCAGGGCGAGCACGGCATCGAGGTGCCGGGCCACCGCGTCGCCGTCGAAACGCGTGACGCCGAGCTTGTCGTACGTGGCGTACGGGATGTCGTCGATGAGCGCGCGCATCGCGGCGTTGTCGGCCGTGTTCAGGAAGAGGCCGTCGTGCCCGATGAACTTGAGCGCGTTCCACTCGATGGGATTGTGGCTCGCGGTGATGTTGAGGCCGCCGGCGGCGTGATGATGCTCCACCGCCAACTGCAGCGTCGGGGTGGTGGTGATGCCGAGGTCGATGACGTCGGCACCCACCGATTCGAGCGTGGCGCGCGCCACCTGATGGAAGAGCGGCCCGGAGACGCGGGAATCGCGGCCCAGCACCACTGCCGTAGCCCGCTTCTGCTGCAGGGCCCACGCGCCGAAGGCCGCCGCGTAGCGCGCCACGACTTCGGGCGAGAGGCCAAAGCCGACACGTCCCCGGATGCCGGAGACGGAGATCATGAGATTGCTGGGCGCGGTCATGAGTGAAAGATGCAGATGGGAGATGGGAGATGGGAGATGGGAGATGCCGCATGGGGTTCGCTCGGCGCTATTTTCCAGCACGCGAGCCGGGGGCTCTCGAGTGAGCGCTTCTCCTTACGATCTCCCATCTCACCTCTCCCATCTCCCATCAGCCTTGTCCAATCCCCTCGCGCTCCTCCCCATCGCCCTCGCTGCCGCGAAGGGCCGAATTGACGGCCTCCCGGCCGCCAGCTCGGCCGCCGCCGGCTTCACGCTCCTCCAGCGCTCCGCCGCCCTGGTGCGCGCGCTGGCAGGGCGTCGGAGCGCCATCCTGCTCCCGCCGTCTGCCGCGGTGCTCACGGCACTCGCCGCCAGCGATGGTCGGGGGGCGGTGCTGCTGCCTGCTCTTGCGGACGGCGACGCCCTGGTCGCGATGTTCGACAACGAGAACGTCGGCGCGGTCTTCACCACCTGCGCTCTGGGAGCTCAACTCCCGCCGAGCGATCGCGCCGTTGTCCTGCTCGACGACGTTCCTCGCAGCGCGACCGTCATCGCACGCGGTACCGAGACGACAATTGACCTCGGCTCGCACTTCGGGCTCGATCTCGAGGGCGAGGAGGACGAAGGACGCGACGAGGAGTGCGTCATCCGCTATGCAAGCGCGGCCGCCGGCGCAGCGCAGAAAGAGACGTTCACCCATCGCGATCTGTTTACGCTCGCGCGCTTCGCCGTAAACGCCACTGCGCTGCGCACCGGCGATCACGCACTCGCCGTGATGCCGCCCGACGATGTCGAGGCCTTCACGCTCGCATTTGCTGGACCGCTTCTCGCCGGCGCGCGAGTCTCCACCATGCAGCGCTTTGAGACCGCCGAGGCAGTCCGCCGCATTCGGGAGGATGGCGTCACGCACCTCGTCGGAGAGGCGACCATGTACGCGGCGATCGCGGATGCGCTCGAACACCGCGTTCCTTCCACCGTACCTGACGCACTGCGCACCTGCACCTGCCTCGGGACGGCGCCGACAGACGCGTTGCAGGGCCAGTGGCGCCGGCTGACCGGCGTTCCGCTTCGTGTGGCGCGCGGCATCCAGGAGCCATCTCGGACCTGACTCGTTCGCGGCGCGCCCGGCGGCTATCTTACCCGGCATCCATTTCGCTTTCTCCTTCGCTCCTGGAGCCGGCATGACGCGGGTGTTCGACGAAGACCTCAATGCGCGCTTTGCGACGCGTACCATTCACGCGGGCCAGCGCCCTGATCCCACGACCGGCGCCATCATGCCGCCGATCTACCAGACGTCCACCTACGTGCAGGACGCGCTCGGCGTCCACAAGGGCTACGAGTATGCCCGGGGAAAGAACCCCACGCGCGAGGCCCTCGAGCGCAACGTCGCCTCTCTGGAGGGCGGACGGCACGGATTCGCCTTCTCGAGCGGCATGGGATGTCTCGACTCCATCATGAAGCTGTTCAGCGCCGGTGACCACATCGTCTCCGGTGAGAATGTCTACGGCGGCACCTTCCGCCTGTTCGACAAGGTCCTGCGCCGCATGGGCATGACCTTCACGTTCGTGGATACGCGCGACCCGCAGCGCATCGAGGACGCAATTACGGCCGCCACGAAGGCGGTGATCGTCGAGACGCCGACGAATCCGATGATGTGGATCTCCGATCTCGCCGCTGTGGGCGAGATCGCCAAGCGTCGCGGCATCCTGTTCATCGTCGACAACACCTTCGCGACGCCGGCCTTTCAGCGCCCGCTGGAGTTCGGCGCGAACATCGTCTATCACTCGAGCACCAAGTACCTGAACGGCCACAGCGACATCGTGGGCGGCATCGCCGTCGTGACGGATGACGACCTCGCCGATCGGCTCCAGTTCATCGCCAACGCCGCCGGCGCGGTGCCGGGACCCATGGATGCGTGGCTGACGCTGCGCGGCACCAAGACGCTCGCCCTCCGCATGAAGGCGCACGACGCGAACGGCAAGCGCATTTCGGAGTGGCTCGCCAACCGGTGGGGCGCCGAACGCGTGATCTTCCCGGGACTTCCCACGCATCCGCAGCATGCGCTGGCCAAGAAGCAGATGTCGGGCTTCGGCGGGATGATCAGCGTGGAAACGGGAAGCAGGGAAAATGCCGCGACGGTCCTCGGCCGCACCCACGTGTACGCGCTCGCCGAGTCGCTGGGCGGCGTCGAAAGCCTGATCAGCCATCCGGCCTCCATGACGCACGCGTCCGTACCGCCGGAACGGCGCGCCCAGATGGGCATCTCGGACGGCCTCATCCGCCTCTCGACCGGGGTGGAGGACGCTGACGACCTGATCGCCGATCTCGAACAGGCGTTCGCCGGGCTGTAAGACCGACACTTCGCACGGTGGGGACCCGTAGGGAGGTGATTGGTCCCCGCCGTTCATCGAGGAGAGAACATGGCTACCCGCGTCATCCTGACCGACATCGCGCCGACGTCCTGGGAACACCCAGCCGACCGCGCCGCCCTCAACGCCCTGCGCGCCATCCCGGGTTTCGACTCGGTGGTGCGCAAGATTGCCGCCTTCTTCGGCGAGCGCGGCCTGCGACAGCTGTTCCTCGCCAACGCCGTGCGCGTGGGCCCTCGTCAGCGTCCCGACCTCGACGCGATGCTCACCGAGGTGCTGGAAACGCTCGACTGGAAGGAGCGCCCCGAGCTGTACGTCACGCAGTCGCCGCTGGTCAACGCGGCGGCGCTCGGCTTCGACAAGCCGTTCATTGTCATCAACTCGGGCACGCTCGAACACCTCGACCGCGAGGAGCAGAAGGTGCTCGTCGCGCATGAGGTGGGGCACATCATGAGCGGGCACGTGCTGTACCGCACGGTTGCCACGATCCTCATGACGTTTGGTCTCGGCGCGCTTCCGTTCCTCGCCATCGCGGTGATCTTCCCGTTCCAGATGGCCTTCCTCGAGTGGTTCCGGAAGAGCGAACTCTCGTCCGACCGCGCCTCGCTGCTCGCGGTGCAAAACCGTCGCACCGTGATGATGACCTTCCTCAAGGTCGCCGGCGGCCCGGCGCACGGACACGCCATCGACCTCGAGGCCTTCATGGAGCAGGCTGCGGAGTACGAGACGCAGGGCGACGCGTGGGACAAGGTGTTGCAGGTGCTCAACACGGCCTTCCGCGAGCACCCGTTCAACACGGTGCGCGCCGGCGAGCTGCAGCGCTACATCGATGCCGGCCGCTACGACAAGATCATCGCCGGCGAGTACGACCGGCGCAGCGACGTGCGTCCGACCGCGCAGGAAGTCGGCGCCGATTTCCGCGCGGCCGGCGAGTACTACGGCGACCAGGCGAAGGCGGCGGCGGCCAAGGCGGGCGAGATTCTCGGCCGCGCCAAGGACGCCTTCACCGACGCGTTCAAGACCGGATCGCGATGAAGGTCCTGATTGTCGGCGGCGGCGGCCGCGAGCACGCGCTGGCGTGGAAGCTCCTGCAGGATGATCCTCGCCTCGAGCTCGTCGCCGCCCCCGGCAATCCCGGCATCGCGGCGCTCGGGCGCTGCGAGCCGGTGTCCGCCACCGACGTACCGGCGCTGTGTGCGCTCGCGCAACGCGAGCAGGCCGACCTCGTGGTGGTCGGTCCCGAAGCGCCACTCGAGATGGGTCTCGTGGACCGGCTTCGCGCGCTCGGGATTCCGGCATTCGGGCCGACCAAGGCGGCAGCGGCCATCGAGACATCCAAGCGCTTCGCCAAGGAACTGATGCTCGCCGCCGGCGTCCCCACGGCGATGGCGCGTACCTTCACTGACGCGGCCGCTGCCAAGGCCGAGGTGCGAATGCTCGGCGCGCCAGTGGTGGTGAAGGCATCGGGCATCGCCGCCGGCAAGGGCGTGATCGTCGCGATGACGCTCGAAGAGGCCGAGGCGGCCGTTGATGCAATGCTCGTGGACAACGCCTTCGGTGCCGCCGGCGCCGAAGTGCTCGTTGAGGAGTTCATGTCCGGCGAGGAACTCTCGATCTTCGCGCTGACGGATGGCACGCACGTGCTACCGATGATCGCCGCGCAGGACCACAAGCGCATTGGCGACGGCGACACGGGCCCGAACACGGGCGGCATGGGCGCGTACGCCCCGGTCTCCATCGCACCGCAAGCACTGATGGATGAAACGGTGGCGCGCGTCTTCACGCCGACGCTGCGCGCGATGCGCGAGGCGGGTTGCCCGTTCACCGGCCTGCTCTATGCGGGACTGATGCTCACGCCGGGCGGCATCAAAGTCGTGGAGTTCAATTGCCGATTCGGCGACCCCGAGACGCAGGCCATCCTGCCGCTGCTCGAGTCGTCGCTGCTCACGCCCATGCTCGCCATCGCGCGCGGCGAGTCGCTCGCCGGCGGTGCCCCGCTGCACTGGAAGCCGCGCGCGGCGATTACGACGGTGCTTGCGGCCGCTGGCTACCCGGGGACGGTGCGCAGTGGCGACGCCATTTCCGTGCCGCCGCCTCCCCGCGACGTGCTGGTGTTCCACGCGGGGACAAAGCGCGATGGCGATGGCACGCTCCGTACTGCGGGCGGACGCGTGATTGCCGTCACCGCGCTGGGCGCAACGCTGGCCGCCGCGCGCGAGGCAAGCGCGAACTTCGCGGCACAGGTGCACTTCGAAGGGAAACAGTTCCGGCGCGACATCGGCTGGCGCGAGCTCGCGCGTCGTGCCCGAGCTTCCTGAAACCGAGACGATCGCCCGCGACTTGCACGCGGCGATCGCCGGATCGCTCATAACCGACGTCGAGGTGCTGCGGCGCGACGTCCTGCGCGGCGTAAGCGCGGCCCGCTTGCGGCGGTCGCTTGCGAACCGGACCGTGGCCCGCGCCTGGCGGCGCGCCAAGAGCGTGATCCTCTCGCTCGATGCCGAGGAGCACCTGGTCGTGACGCCTCGCTTCACCGGCGCGCTGATCCTCGGGGCGCCCGCGACCGAGGATCCATATGCCTGCGTGCGGCTTCGGCTCGACGATGGGCGCGAGTTGCGCTACACGGACGTGCGTCGGCTCGGCACAGTTGCCTTCCTCCCCTCCGAGGCGTTTGCCCTGTGGAGCGGCGGCCTGGGCCCGGAGCCGCTTGACTCTGAGTTCACCGTCGAGCGATTTTCGGGTTGTCTTCGGGACTCCAAACGGGCCGTCAAAGCGGTGCTCATGGACCAGTCGCGGTTGGCAGGCGTCGGCAACATCTATGCGAACGAAGCGCTGTGGCACGCGGGGATCCGCCCATCACGGCCGGCGTCGTCGCTCACGCAGCGTGAGCGCATAACGCTCCATGGCGAACTGACTGCAGTCCTCCGCGCCGCCGTTGAGGCGCGCGGCACGTCCTTCCGCGACTATCGTGATGCATTCGGCGCGCGCGGCGGCTTCGTGTCACAGCTACAGGCGTACGGACGCGGCGGACAGCCGTGCGCACGATGCGGTGCGGCCCTGAAGTCGAGCCACAGCATCGACGGTCGAGCAACCGTCTGGTGTGCGGGTTGTCAGCGATGAGGCGACGGCGACAGCGCCCGTCGTTCATTCCGACTGCCGCCGAGGCGGGGGCGCGCGCCTCCGCGATGCTGGCGCGGGTCAAGGGCGAGGCGCGCGACTTGCCGGGCGTCTACGAGATGCGTTCCGCGGACGGCGAAATCATCTACGTGGGCAAGTCGAAGAAGCTGCGCACGCGCCTGCTGAGCTATTTCCGCGCCGTGTATCCCGGCGACAAGGGGGCGCGCATCCTGCGCGAGGCGGCGGAGATCCAGTGGGAGTACGTGCCGTCGGAGTTCGCGTCGCTGCTCGAGGAACTGCAGCGCATCAAGCGCTACCGTCCGCGGCACAACGTGGCTGGCAAGCGCGACGCCCGGCACTTCGCGTTCATTCGCGTGGCGCGGGGCGCCGCCGAGTCGTTCCGCGTGGTGCGTGGCGCGGACAATGATGAAGGCGGGGTCTTCTTTGGGCCGTTCCATGGCGCGGTGCAGCTCACGGAGGCGCTGCGCGAACTCAACGACGCGCTCGGCCTGGTGGACTGCGCGCTCGACCAACCCATGCACTTCGCCGACCAGGCCGACCTCTTCCCCGCCCCGCACACCCCAGGCTGCATTCGGCATGAGATCGGCAAGTGCCTCGGCCCGTGCGTGGCGGCGGTACGGCGCAACGAGTATGCGGCGCGGTTCGCGCTGGCGCGCGCCTTCCTCGAGGGGGCCAACGACGTGCCGGTGGCCGCGCTGCGTCACGCCATGGAACAGGCGAGTGACGACCTCGCCTTCGAGCGGGCGGCGAACCTGCGCGACAAGATCACCCGGCTCGAGTCGTTGCGCGCGCAGTTCGCGCGGCTGCGGTTTGCGGTGGAGTCGCTCTCGTTCGTCTACACGCCGGTCGCCACGCACGGCCACGAGATGAGCTACGTCATCCGGCGCGGGCGCGTGCGCGCCGTACTCCCCGCGCCACGCACTGCCGAGGAGCGGCGCGCCTTTGATGGCAAGGTGACAAGCATCTTCTCACCCGTCGAGCGCACGGACGGCACCGTGCCGTCGCACGAGATTGATGAGCTGCTGCTCGTCTCCAGCTGGTTTACGCGCTTCCCGAAGGAGTTCGAGCGCACTGCGGCGTTTTCGCCGGCGCTCGCCTCACGCACGGCGTAGCCGAGGCCCGCAGCGCTCGCGCTGCCTATCCGCCCAACGCGATCGTGTCCAGCTTAAGGGCACCATCACCTTCCACCGGCTGACGACCATGCGCCGTGGCGCTCCTGTTCCTCAACTCGCGCTTGCTCTCTGCACCGTCCTCGCGTCGACGGCCAGCGCCCAAGGCCATATCACCACGCCCAAGGAGGCATTCGGCGCCAACTTCGGCGACGACTACTTCCTCGCCAACTACACGCAGCTGTCGGCGTACTGGCGCACCCTGGCGCGGGAATCGGGACGCATCCGGATACAGGAGATTGGCAAGACCGCCGAGGGACGAGCGCAGCTCATGGCGATCGTCACGTCGCCGGCCAACCACGCGCGCCTGGTGCGCTTCAAGGAGATCTCGGCCCGCCTCGCGCATGCCGAGGGGCTGACGGACGCTCAGGCGCGCCGTCTGGCGGCGGAAGGCAAGGCCGTCGTATGGATCGACGGTGGACTGCATGCCACCGAAACGGTCGGGACCCAATCGCTCGGCCAGATCGTGTACGACATGGTGAGCGGCACCGACGACGAGACGCGGCGCATTCTCGACGACGTGATCATCCTCTTCGTCCATGCAAATCCCGACGGCAATGAGCTGGTGTCCAACTGGTACATGCGCACCACGGACCCGAAGCAGCGGTCGATGGCGCAACTGCCGCGCCTGTACCAGAAGTACATCGGTCACGACAACAACCGCGACTACTTCATGTCGACGCAGGCGGAGACGGAGAACGAGAACCGCGTGCTGTATCGCGAGTGGTTTCCGCAGCTGCTCTACAATCATCACCAGACCGGCCCGGCCGGCACCGTGGTGTACTCGCCACCGATGCGCGATCCGTACAACTACAACCTTGACCCCGTGCTCGTCCTCGGGCTGCAGTCGGTCGGCGCCGCCATGCACACGCGGCTCGCCGTCGAGGGCAAGGGGGGCGCGACGATGCGCTCCGGCGGGCCGTACGACGGCTGGTGGAACGGCGGCATCCGCAACACGGCCACCTTTCACAACACCATCGCGCTGCTCACCGAGATCATCGGCAATCCCACGCCCATGCGCGTTCCGCTCGTGCTCGCCAGGCAGATCCCGTCCAGCGATCTGGCGCTCCCCGTCGCACCGCAGGAATGGCACTTCCGACAGTCCATCGACTACTCCGTCTCGCTCGACCGCGCGGTGCTCGACTACGCCTCGCGCATGCGCGAGAACCTGCTGTTCAACATCTACATGATGGGCCGGCACAGCATCGAGCGCGGCAGCCGCGACACCTGGACCGCCAACCCGCGGCGCGACGGCGCCATCGCCAGCGCGATGCCGGACGCGAGCGACTCGGCGCGCTGGGCTGCCATGAAGGCGCCGGCGCTTCGTGATCCGCGCGGATACATCATCCCCAGTGACCAACCCGACTTCCCCACCGCGACGAAGTTCGTGAACGCGCTGCTCGAAACGGGCATCACGGTGGAGCGCGCGACGACGCCGTTCAGTGTGGCTGGCAAGGCCTATCCCGGGGGATCGTACGTCGTGCGCACCGCCCAAGCGTTTCGCCCGCACGTGATGGACATGTTCGAGCCGCAGGTGCATCCCGATGTCTTTCCGTTCCCCGGCTCGCCGCCGACCCCACCCTATGACAACGCCGGATGGACGCTGGCCTTTCAGATGGGCGTGCAGTTCGACCGCATCCTCGATGGGTTCACCGGCCCGTTCGAGAGACTCACGGCGTGGAACATCGCGCCACCGGCCGGCACGGTCGTCGCGGCAGCCGGGGCGAGTGGCTTCGTCACCAGCATCCGGCTGAACGATTCGTTCATCGCATTGAACCGCCTCCTGCGCGCAAACCAGGAGGTGCTGCGCCTCACCACGCCAATGACCGTGGGCGGCACGATCTTCCCCGCCGGCTCCTTCTACGTGCGCGCCACACCGGCTGCCGTGGCGAGCATTCAGCAGAGCGCCAAGGCACTCGGCGTCGGCTTCCACGGGACGGCGAGCGCGCCGCCGGCGGATGCGATCAAGCTGCGCACCCCACGCGTGGGGCTGTGGGATGCGTACGGCGGCTCCATCCCCTCGGGGTGGACGCGCTGGATTCTCGAGCAGTTTGAGTTTCCATACCAGCGCGTCTTCGCGCCGGCGCTCGACGCGGGCAACCTCGCGAACACCTACGACGTGCTGGTCTTCGTGGACGGCGCCATTCCGGGCTCGGCCGCCGGGCGCCGTGGTGGTGGCCGCGCGGCAAGCGACGATGCCGTAATCCCGAACTTGCCCCCAGAGTATCGCGGCCAAATCGGGCGCGTGACGATCGACAAGACGCTGCCGAGAATCCGCGAGTTCATCGAGCAGGGCGGCACCGTGATCGCCATCGGCACCTCCGCCGCAAACCTCGCCGCGTTCCTCAAGCTGCCGCTCGAGAATCACCTCGCTGAGCAAGGAACGCCATTGCCGCGCACAAAGGTCTACGTTCCCGGGTCAGTCCTCTCGTCGCGCGTCGACACGTCGCAACCGGTCGCGCAGGGCTTGGCGGAGCACACCGACTTCTTCTTCGACGACAGCCCGGTGTTCAGGTTGACCGCCGACGCCGCCGCGCAGGGCGTCACCCCCATCGCCTGGTTCGACTCCAGGACGCCGCTCCGCAGCGGCTGGGCGTGGGGGCAGAATTACCTCGAGCACGGCGTGGTGGCGGCAGAGGCGCGCGTGGGTCGCGGGCGAGTGCTGCTGTTCGGGCCGGCAATCCTTCAGCGCGCGCAGCCACACGGGACATTCAAGTTCCTGTTCAACGGACTCTACGCGTCAGTGATGACGCGGTAGATCGTCCGTTTCCCGCCGCCCGGACTACTTCGCCACCGCCTTTGGCGTCGGCGACGGCGGCAGGGCGTTGAGCCGACGACGCATGGTCTGGTACGCGTCCGAGTCGATCTGCAGGCCCTTCAGCTGTGCCGGCGTGTAGGCCGCAATCTGCTTGAGGGTTGTCGTGATGCGGGACTCCTCGAGCGGATGCGTGGCGAAGAAGGCGTCCACGGAGGACGGATTCGACTGCCGTTCGGCCAGGAGGATCCGGAACATCCACGGGATTCCGTTGGGGTCGATGCGGGCCTTGACCAGCGTTGCCACGCCTTCCTCGTCCGCCTGTGCCTCATCATCGCGGCTGTACTTGGCGAACAACGCGGTGCCGCCGAGGTTGATGGCGGCCTGACCGGCGCCGCTGTCACAAACCTTGGTGAGGGTGCAGAGCGCCACGAGCCCGCCATTCATCTGGTCGGACTGCTGCATCTGCTGCACGGTGTGACGGCGGGTGACGTGTCCAATCTCGTGGCCAAGCACCCCGGCCAGTTCGTTCATGGTCTGCGCACGCGCAATCAACCCTCGGTTGACGTAGACCCATCCGCCCGGCACCGCGAAGGCATTCACTTCCTTGCTGTCCACCACGGCAAAGTGCCAGGTGAGCCCGCGCGTGTCGGTAACGGCGGCGAGCTGGTTGCCCAGCGCCGTGATGTACGAGACCACGCGGGTGTCTCGAATCAACGGCAACTGGGTGTCGATCTGCGTGGCGTATTGCGCGCCGAGCTCCACTTCCTGCTGCTGCGAGATCGCGCAGGACACGCTCGTGATGGCGAGGCCGAGCAGCGCTGTCAGCCGGGCAGCGTGCGATCTGAGGTCAATGCGTGGCAACATGACAACGCTTCCGCGAAAGGGTACGCGTCGGGCGGCGCCCGAACTCTTTCCACGATAGCCGAGATCAGCGAGAAAAGAACTCGGCCGAAGTGCGTAATCCTTCTGAGGGAGGCGCACCGGACCGCCCGACGGTTCATTCACTTTATGGACCTGCACTCCGGCGCCCCATTCTGGCTCGTCCGCAACGGACTCGGCGTGTCCCATCCCGTGCTCGCGCGGGACGAGCGGTGCGACATCGCCATCATCGGCGCTGGTGTCACCGGCGCGCTGGTTGCCGATGCGCTCACCGCGCTCGGGCGGGACGTCGTGCTGATCGACCGGCGGGACGCCGGCCTTGGCAGCACGTGCGCCAGCACGGCGCTGCTGCAATATGAGATAGACGTCGAACTCGCCCCGCTCATCGAGCTTGTCGGCGCGCCGGCGGCCGTGAGGGCCTATCAACTGGGGATCGAGGCCATTGACGAGGTGGAGCGGCTCGTGGAGGCCATGGGTGATCGATGCGGCTTCGCACGGCGCGAGAGCACGTACCTGGCGAGCACGCGGCGCGACGGCAAGCGCCTCACATCGGAGGCCGCCCTTCGTCAGCAACACGGCTTCGACGTCGAGTTCTGGGATCGCAGTCGGGTGCGCGACACGTACGGTTTTGCCGCGCATGGCGCCATTCGCTCGCGCCAAGGCGCGGAGGTGGACGCGCTGCAGTTCACCACCCGCCTGCTCGAGCGCGCCCTGACGCGCGGGGCGCGCCTCTACTCGCGCACTACGGTCGTCGACTATGCATCGCACCCCGACGGCGTGACCCTGCGCACTTCGCACGGCCACCGCGTCACCGCCGGCAAGGTCGTCTTTGCGCCAGGGTACGAATCGCCGCCGGGTGTCGCCGACGACCTCGTGGCGCTGACCAGCAGCTTTGCGCTCGTGACCGAACCCGTCGAGACGTTCGGTCCATGGACGGATCGCTGTCTCATCTGGGAATCCGCACGACCCTACACCTACATGCGATCGACCCCCGATGAACGCATCCTCATCGGCGGGGTCGACCTGCCGTTTCGTGATGCGACACTGCGCGATGTGGTGCTGCCGATGCAGACGCGGAAGCTGGAGAAGCGGTTGCACCAGCTGCTCCCGACCGTGGAGGCGTCGGTGGCATTCTCGTGGGCCGGCACCTTTGGGCAAACCGCCGACGGCCTGCCGTACATCGGGGCGAATCCCGCATTCCCACATGGACTCTTTGCGTTGGGCTACGGCGGCAACGGGCTCACCTTCAGCGTGATCGCCGCCAGGATAATTCGCGATCTCGTGTCCGGCACGCCGAATGCCGACGCCGAGATCTTTCGTTTCAACCGATGACTCGGGAGACAGCCATGGGCACGATCATGACGAAGGATGGAACGCAGATCTACTACAAGGATTGGGGCGCCGGACCGCCGGTCGTGTTCAGTCACGGCTGGCCGCTCAGCTCAGACATGTGGGAGGCGCAGATGCTGTTCCTGGCCTCCAAGGGGTACCGCTGCATCGCGCATGACCGCCGCGGCCATGGAAGGTCAAGCCAACCCTGGACCGGCAACGACATGGACACCTATGCCGATGACCTCGCCGCGCTCATCGAGTCTCTGGACCTGACGGGCGCCACGCTCGTCGGCTTCTCCGCGGGAGGCGGTGAGGTGGCACGCTACATCGGGCGGCATGGAACGAGGCGCGTCGCCAGGCTCGTGTTGATTGGCGCCGTGACGCCACTGATGCTCAAGACGGAGGCCAATCCCGACGGTCTGCCGATGGAGGTGTTCGACGGCATTCGCGCCACCGCCATCGCTGACCGGTCGCAGCAATACAGGGACCTCGCGAGCGGCCCGTTCTTCGGCGCCAACCGGCCCGGTGCCAAGGTGTCGCAGGGAATGATGGATTCGTTCTGGCATCAGGGCATGCACGCGGGCCACGCGAACGCCTACGACTGCATCAAGGCATTCTCGGAAACTGATTTCACCGAGGACCTCAAGCAGATCGACGTGCCGACGCTGGTCATTCACGGCGACGACGACCAGATGGTGCCGATCGCCGCCTCGGGGCTCCGCACGGCGGCACTCATCCGGAACACGAAGCTGAAGGTCTACGCGGACGCACCCCACGGCCTCGCCGACACGCACAAGGAGCAACTCAACGCCGACCTGTTGGCGTTTCTCCGAAGCTGAGCGCCGGCCGACCACGCGCACGTCCCATCGCTGGCCTTTTTACCACGGAGCGCACGGAGAACGGCTGAGGGCCACGGAGGACTACAAATACTTGAGTAACGACATCGCGCCACGCAGATCTCTGCGCGGCGCGCGCCGTTCCTCCAAGCAGTGGTTGTACTCCGTGGCCCTCCGCTTTTCCTCCGTGCGCTCCGTGGTGAATAAGGCCAGCTCAGGTGAAGAAGCGAAGCGGTCAAGGCACAAAGGACAGCACCGACTATCGGTTCGGCCTGATCCCGGCCAGTTTATCACCGAGTTCAACTGGTGTAACCGTCCACCCCACGGGTCCGACATGTTCTCTGGCGATGAGATGGCGGCGCTGTTCACGGAGATGGGCATCACGCACGTCGTCTCCATTGCCGACAGCACCATCGGGCCCTGGCACCCGGCCATCGAGCGAACCGCGGGCCTTCAGCTCGTGCGTGTCTGCCGCGAGGGCGAGGCGTGGGCCGTCGCCGCGGGGCTTTACCTCGGCGGCGCGACGCCGCTCGTCATGATCCAGTGCACCGGACTCTTCGAGTCGGGGGACGCGCTGCGCAACATCCTGCACGACTGGCAGCTGCCGATCTTCTCCGTCATCGGCTATCGCAGCTACCTCAACCAGGAGACGCTGCCCGGCGACACCTGCCTCGTGTTCACCGAACCCGTGCTCGACGCGTGGCGCATTGACTATCGCCTGATCACCATGCCGACGCAGCGCGACGAGATTCGCGCGCACTACGTCGCGTGCCGCGACGCGTCGAAGCCCGGTGCCGCGTTGATTGCGGAGGGCAAGGCATGAGCCACGACGCCACGCGCATGTCCCAGATGGATGCCCTGCGCGCGTTGCACGCCGCGCGGCGTGCCGACGACGTGGTCATCACCAGCATGGGCGCCGCACGCGACTGGATGGTGCTTGGGGCCGGGCCGCTCGACCTCCCGCTTGTGCCCTCGAGCATGGGGACGGCGCCGGCCATCGGACTCGGCATCGCGCTCGCGCAGCCGAGACGCCGCGTAATCGTCGTCAACGGCGACGGCGCGATGCTGATGAACCTCGGTTCGCTCGTGACGATCACGGCGGCCGCGCCGGCAAACCTCGTCCTGATCCTCGCGGACAACGGCGTGTACGAGGTCACCGGCGCCCAGCCCACACCGGGCTCCCCTGCCGCCCGCACCGACGGCGCAAGCGTGGATTTCCTTGGCATGGCGAGCGCCGCGGGATTCCGGTCGCTCCATCGCTGGTCAAACGCGGCAGAATGGGCGCGACACGTTCCGCATGTCCTCGAGGGCCCGGGGCCGACCTTCGTACTGCTCGACGTCGCCCGGGTGCCTGGCGCGGTCGGTCCGCGGTCTCCCGGACCGGCGCCGGCGCGCGCGCAAGAGTTGCGACGCAACCTCTCGCGCAATGCTGGCTAGCGCGGCGTCCGTCAGTCTGGCAGCTCGATCAGTTCCACGTCCGCTTGTGTGCCGTCAACACGAAGCCGCGCCACGCTCGGATGCAGGTCGAAGCGCCGGTGTCCCGCGGCCCCTGGATTCACGACGAGCACGTCACCCACACGCTCCACCTTCTGCACGTGCGTGTGTCCGTAGACGATGACGTTGAACCCCGGGTAGGCCGCGATCAACCGCGCCGCGGTCGGGCGGCCGACCTCGTGCCCGTGTGACACGTGAATGCGGACGCCCTCCACGGTCACGACTCGTTCCTGCGCAAAACCGGGATCCCACGGCGCGTCGCAGTTGCCGAAGACGGCTTGGACGGGCGCGATCAGCGCCAGCTCGTCGAGGATCGTCTCGCTGCACACATCCCCTGCATGCAAGATCAGCGAGACCCCGGCCAGCGCATCATGCACCTCCGGGCGCAGCAATCCATGCGTGTCGGAGATGAGGCCGATTTCGATCATGCCAGTACGCGGCGCGACACGCCGCTGAAAACGAAGAGCGCCACGGTCACGGTGATGATCTCCGCGCCGAGCATCCCCGTCATGCCCCAGGCGTCGTGCGCCCAGCCTGCGCCTTTGACGAGGCCGAGCGATCCGAGCGTGTTGAAGGCGATGAAGAGGCTCACCTTGGTGGACGCCGCCCCGCCCTTGGCGAGCGCGAGCGCCATGCCCGTGAGTGCCGCGCTGCACGCGCCGAGCGTCGCAGTGTACGTCGCGGTGAGGATGGCGAATGCCCACGGCTCGCGCGGCGAGTACAACAGCATGAGGGCCAACACGCCCTGCGCCGCGCAGGCCCAGAAGTAGGCGCGGCGCGGCGGCAGGCGATCCTCGAACCAGCCGCCCGCGAGCGTGCCAATGGTAATCGCGATGCCCGCCACGAGCCCGAGCACAAGAGACACGAAGTCCGGTCCTGCCTTCCACTCGCGCGCAACGGCTGAGAATAGGAACTGGGCATTCCCCGTGCCGATCGGCAGGAAGGCGAGGAGCAGCGCCAGCCGGCCGTCGATCTTCGACAGCATTGTGCGCAACTCGCCCCACACCTCACGAGCGCGGTCGCCGAAACGGCCTTGACCGACCTGCGGCGGCTCGCGGAGGACGAGCAGCGGCAGGTTGCACGCGAGAACGACCACCGACAGCACCGCGCCGGCCATCCACGGCGCTGGCAGGTGCCGCACGAGATACAGTGCCGCGCCACCGCCCAGCGTCTGCCCCAACATGTTGCCCGTCTGGTAGAAGCCGGCGGCGCGCCCCAGCATCGACGGGTCGCAGTTATGCAGCAGCAGCCCCTGGAGTGAGAAGGCGATGAACGTCGCCGAGAGCGCGCCCGCAAGCACGAGACCCGTGAGCATGGGTAGCGTCTTCGCGGTCATGGGGATCGTGCACATGCCAAAGAAGACCGCCGCGCAGCAGACATTCGCGAGCACGTACCAACGCTTACGCGTCAGCGTGAGATCGCCCACCGGCGCCCAGAGGAACTTGAAGGCCGCCGGCGCAAATGCGATGCCGACAATCGTCGCCGCCGCGCTCACCGGCAGGCCGGCCCGCGTGGCGAGCCAGCCCAGCATCACCGCCGGCACGCCGACCATCAGGCCGTACGGGAAGTAGAGGATGCCGAAGAGGCTGGGATGCGTCACAGGCGATTTTGGATTGGGAGCTCGGATTCGGATTGCGATTTGGATTCGCGATGGGGATCGCGATTGCCCGGCTCGCGGAATCGCACGAAGATGCCCCCCGCCAACACAAAGGGCCAGCGTACGCCGGCCCCGTCATTATCCCCCGCCCCCTGCACCACACCGTGCCCGTGCCTGCGCACCACACCCATCACCCTGCACCCCACCGTGCCCCTGCCCCTAAGAGCCTTCCCCCCACCGCGGCGCCAAAACGTTCTCCACCCCCAGATGGTCCAACACCCGCGCCACAACGAAATCCACCAGCTCCTCAATCTTCGTCGGCCTGTTGTAAAACCCCGGCGACGCAGGCATCACCACCGCGCCGGCATTCGTCACGCGCAACATGTTCTCCAGATGGATGCTCGACAGCGGCGTCTCCCGCGTCACGAGCACCAGCGGCCGCCGCTCCTTGAGCGTCACATCCGCCGCGCGCTCCACCAGCGACCGGCTCGTCCCCGCGGCGATCGCCGCCAGCGTTCCCATCGAGCACGGGCACACCACCATCGCGCTCGCGCGGTGCGAGCCGCTCGCGGGGCCAGCGCCGCGATCGGTGTCGTCGTACGCGGTCACCCAGCGGTCCCACCCGGCCGCGCCCACGTGCTCACGCAGGCCCGTCACCGATCCCAGCGCAGTCTCCGTCTGGATCAACCGTAGCCCGTGACTGCTCACGATCAGCGACACCTTTCGCTCCGCCTGCACGAGTGCCTCCAGCAGGCGCACGCCGTATGGCGCGCCGGAGGCGCCGGTGACCGCCACGATGATCGGGCGCATCTCACTCATAGGAACACCCGCTCGGCGAGCACGAAGAGAAAGAACGTGACACTGAGGATGCCGTTCACGCTGAAAAACGCGGCGTCGAGCTTCGACAGATCATCCGACGAGACCAGCGAGTGCTCCCAGCCGAGGATGCCTGCCGCAACCACTACGCCGGCAAAGTAGAGCACGCTCGAACCGGACGCCACGCCCGCCGCCGCCAGTGCCACGATGGTCAGTGCGTGCAGCGCGCGCGCCACCCGAAGCGCCGGGCGCGTGCCCATCGTCGCCGGCACCGAATACAGTCCCTGCGACCGGTCGAACTCGGCGTCCGGCAGCGAGTACAGGATGTCGAAGCCACCCACCCAGCTCATCACTGCAATCGCCAACGCGGGCAGCAGCCACCACGGATCGCTCCAGGCGCCGGTCACCGCGAGGTATCCACCCGCCGGCGCGATGCCGAGGCCGAGGCCGAGCACCAGATGCGACCAGCGCGTGAAGCGCTTGGTATAGCTGTAGAACAACACCCACACGAGCGCGACGGGCGAGAGCGCAAGGCAGAGCGGATTGATGCGCCACGCCGCGAAGATGAAGACCATGGACGCAACCAAAACACTCGCCGCCGCCTCAGCCACGCCCATCGCGCCGCTCGGAATCTCGCGCATCGCGGTGCGCGGGTTCAGCGCGTCGTAGCGCCGGTCGGCGATGCGATTGAACCCCATCGCGGCAAAGCGCGCCGCGGTGAACGCCACCACCACCCAAACCACCATCGCCGCGGTGACCGGAACGATCCAGCTCGCAAGGGTGACGCCGACGAGCGCGAAAGGCAGCGCGAAGACGGTGTGCGGAAGCTTCACGAAGTTCACGTAGCGGACCAGCCGCGACGCGCCTCCGTACGTCTGCCCCTCGCGCGTCGTCGCGTTCACTTCGTGAGCCCCAGCCTTGCCCACACGGCGTCCATCTTCGCCTTGGTGGCTGCGTCCATCTCGATCACCGTCGGCCAGGCGCGCGTGAACCCCTCCTCGGGCATCTTCTTCGTCGCGTCGAGTCCCATCTTGGAGCCGAACGTGAACGCCCGGCTCGAGTGGTCGAGCACGTCCATCGGCCCCAGCGTGAAGCGCACGTCGCGCTCGGGGTCGATGTTGTTGAGCGCCACCCACCACGCTTCCTGCGTGTTGCGCACGTTCACCCAGTCGTCCACCACCACCAGCACCTTGGCGAGCGACATCAGGCCGGCGCCCCACAGCGCGTTCATCACCTTGTACGCCTGCCCCGGATAGCTCTTCTTGATCGACACGAAGACGAGGTTGTGAAACCCGCCCTCGGCCGGCATGTGGTAGTCCACGATCTCCGGTGTCGTCAACTTGAGCAGCGGCAGGAAGATCCGCTCGGTGGCGTGGCCGAGGTAGAAATCTTCCATCGGCGGACGCCCAACGATGGTCGCGACGTAGGTCATGTCGCGCCGCATCGTCACCGCGGTGACGTGCACCTTCGGGTACAGGTCGGCCTCGGAGTAGTAGCCCGTGTGGTCGCCAAACGGCCCCTCGATCACGAGCTCTTCCGACGGATCGATGTAGCCCTCGATCACGAGCTCGGCATCCCATGGCACTTCAAGGTCGCACGTCACGGCCTTCACCAGCTTCACCGGATCGCGGCGCAGGAATCCCGCGAAAATGAACTCGTCGATGCCCGGCGGGAGCGGCGCGCTCGCCGAGTACATCGACGCCGGGTCGGCGCCGATGACGATGCACACCGGCATCTTCTCTCCGCGCGCCGCCATCTCGCGCCAGTGCGCGGCGCCTGTCTTGTGGCGCTGCCAGTGCATCGCCACCGAGCGCTTGTCGATCTGCTGCACTCGATACATGCCGACGTTGCGAATGCCGCGCGACGGGTCCTTGCTGACCACGGCCGTCATCGTAAGAAACGGCCCGCCGTCCTCCGGCCAAGTGGTGAGGACCGGAATCTTGTCGAGATCAATCTCATCGCCCTGCCAGACGATTTCCTGGCTCGGCGCTGCCCCGTGCTTCACGCGCGGCGGGAACTTGGAGACCTCAAAGAGCCTCGGCAGCAGCGAAAGCTTGCCGACCAGTCCTTCTGGGACCTTGAGGTCCATCAGCTGCGTGATGCGCGCACCGTGCTCGTCCAGCTGCTCCACGCCGAGCGCGAGCGCCATGCGCTTCATCGAACCGAAGAGGTTGATCGCCACCGGATACGCGGAGGTCGTGCCGTCGCGCAGCACCGGACGCTCGAACAGCAGCGCCGGCCCGCCTCCCGGAAGCTTCATCGCTCGGTCCGCGATCTCGCACATCTCGAGATGCACCGACAGCGGCTCGGTGACGCGCACGAGCTCGCCGAGATCGTCAATCGCCTGAATAAAGTCCGCTACGGAATCGAGAGTCATAGTCCCTGTCTACCCTCTGCCATCTGCCGTCTGCCATCAGCTGGCTTGGTGCCCACGTGAACCGCGGCGATCCCCAACGTCAGCGCCCGCCACTGCACGTCACCGTACCCAGCAAGCCGCATCCGCTCCGCCAGCACCGACCCCTCGGGGAAGTTGCGCACCGAGTCGGGCAAATACGTGTACGCCGTGCGGTGCCCACTCACCAGGCCGCCGATCCGCGGCAGCACGAGGTGGAAATACGCGTGATAGACCGCCCGCACCAGCGCCAGCCGCGGCGTCGAGAACTCGAGGATCACGAACCGCGCGCCCGGGCGCAGCGCCCGATGCACCTCGCGCAGGCACGCATCCAAGTCGGCCACGTTGCGAATGCCGAATGCGACGATCGCCCCCGCCAGCGAATCTGACGACACCGGCAGCGACAGCGCGTCGGCGACCACCGGCGCGATGGCACGCCCCGACAATTTGGCACGCCCGGCCCGCAGCATCGGCTCCGCGAAATCGGCGCCCACGACATGTCCGGAGAACCCGCTCCGCGCACTCAATGCGGCGGCCACGTCCAAGGTTCCGGCGCAGAGATCCAGATAGGTCCCGCCGGGATTTCGCTCCCACCCGAGCCGGGCCAGCGCCACGCGCCGCCAGTACCGGTCAATCCCCAGGCTCAGCACGCGGTTGAGCAGGTCGTAGCGCGGCGCGATGTCCGAAAACATGCGCTGCACATAGGCGCGTTTCACCGCGGCGCCGGCCGCCGCGGCGCTCGCCTCCCGCGCCTCGAGGTCGGTCGTCGGTATCACCCTCGAAAGGTCGCCGGGCCACCGCACCGGAGCAAGCGCAGCGATCCACCCTGCACCCGGATCGCCGGCCAAGGGCCCGAATCCGCCTCACGTGCTGGTCGGTCGGTCGCGCTGCGGCTACCTTTCCGCCGCTGCGCATGGCTCCCGCCCTCGACCTCCCCAACCTTCCCGACGCCGACGTCGCCCGCCTGGCCCAACAAGGGCGTGAGGCGGCGTTTCGCGAACTCGTGCGCCGCTACGAACGGCCCGTCTTTTCGCTGGTCTTCCGCATGGTGCGCGACAGCGCGACCGCCGAGGACCTGGCTCAGGACACCTTCATCAAGGTCCTGAACCACGTCGACAAGTACCGCCCCGAGTTCAAGTTCTCGAGCTGGCTGTTCAAGATCGCCAACAACGTCGCCATCGATCACCTCCGGCGCCGGCAGTTGGATACGATCTCCATGGACGGCTCCCCGAACGCCGCCACGGCGGCCGACGTCGAGGCCACCTCATTCGATATCGCCGACAAGTCGGAATCGGCCCTCGACATCATGGAAGCCAAGGAACTGGGCTCGGCCATCGAACGGGCCATCGGTTCACTCCGGCCGGAGTACCGGTCCTGCATCATGCTGCGCCACGTCGAGGGGCGTTCGTACGAGGAGATCGCGGCAACCCTCGACCTGCCGCTCGGCACCGTCAAGACCTACATCCACCGCGCCCGACACCAGCTCAGGGAAGCCCTTGAACACCTCAGGGAATGAGGGACAAATCGCCCCACCCCCACCCCTGAAACCCGTCCGAAGACCGCCCCGTAGGGCACGACAGGAGGACCAGTGCAACACCCTCATCTGCTATCCAACGAAATCGACCTGCTGCTCGATGGCGAAGCCGGATTCGGCGTCGCCCAGCTGCGCGCGCATGTCGATGAGTGCACCGACTGCCGTGCACGCCTCGATGAGGCGCGCGTGGTGGCCGACGCGTTGGAGTGCCTCCCGCACCTCGCCCCGCGCACCGGCTTCGCCGACCGCGTCCTGAGCCGGGTGCAGATCGTCGAGCCCTGGCACGTGGCCGCGCTCAACTCCTTCCAGCGCTTCGTCCCCGAATCGCGCCCCCTGCGCGTCGTCGCGCTGGCGACCGTGGGACTGACGTCGGTGGCTATCTCGGCCGGCGCCGTCTGGATCGCCCTGAGCGCAAATCTCACCGTCGGATCGGCGACGGTCGTGACCGGCCGCATGCGGACCGCGCTCGTGGCGCTCGTCCAGCAGGGGCTCGAGGCGGTGCTCGGCGCCAGCGCGGCGCAGACCCTGCAGGCCAGCGGCGCGGTGGCCATGGCCGCCGCAGCGGTCGCCGTGTTGGCCGCGGTGGGTGCTGCCGCCTTCGGATTCCGCGCCCTCGCGTCCGCCTCCCGCCAGCGCGGGAGCTGACCATGCGTCGTGTCCTGATGGCGGCCGTCGCGCTCCTCGCGATCGGTGGCCCCTCTCGCGTGCATGCCCAGCAGACCGCCGTGCCGCCGTCCTCCGCGGCACGCGACTCGTTCGCGCCGATCCTCGACAGCATGCGAGCCACCCCCGCCGGGCGCTCACTGCCCTCGCTCGACCGCTTCACGTGGGGCGACCTCTCCATCCCCGCCGGCGCAACGGTGGATGGCCCGGTGGCCGCCGCCCACGGCAACGTAAATGTGCGCGGGCTGGTGCATGGCGACGTCTTCGCTGTCGGCGGAGACGTCGTGGTGCATACTGGGGGTGAGGTGACCGGATCCGCCCTCGCCCTGCAGGGCAAGGTGATCGTGGACGGCGGACGCGTGGGTGGCGAGATGAAGGCCGCCACGCCGTTCGGCATCGCCGCCGCTGATACGGAGCCACGGCTCACCGGATCGGCGGCGGTGATGCATGCGCTCAAGATCTCCGCGGGCTGGTTGGTCGTCGTGCTGCTCGTGGGGCTCGGCGTGATCGTTTTTTCCGGGGCACAGCTCGAGGCCGTGGTGCAGGCGCTCGAGAATCGCTTCTCCACCGCCTTCGTTGTGGGCGTCGCCGCGCAGGTGGGCGCCGTTCCGCTGCTCGCACTGCTCTGCCTCGCGCTCGCGCTCACCATCGTGGGCATCCTGCTCATCCCGTTCGCCATCGTGGCCTACATCTTGGGCGTGGCGGGGCTGATTACGCTCGGCGCGCTCGCGGCGGCGTCGGTGGCCGGGCACGCGGTGATTCGCGAAGGACGGAACGTGCGCGTGCGCGCCATGCGGTCCATGGTGACCGGTACCGTCCTGCTCATGCTTCCCTGGCTCGCCTCAGCCCTGCTCGTGAACAGTCAGTGGGGCGGGATGCTCGCGCGGATCTTGGCGGTGGCAATCACCTGGGTGGCCGCCAGCGCCGGGCTGGGCGCCGCGCTGATGGCCCGCGGGGGCGTGCACCGGGTGCACGTGCACGTCGGCCGAGCCGCCGCGACACCCGAGGGATGGCAGACCCCAACGCCAATCGGCGGGATCGTCGCGGCGCGGCGGCCAACGCCGACGCCATCGTCACCGAACGGCGCCGGGCACTAGCGAGTCGCTGCGCCGGGCACGCAGGCCTCGGCGCTGGGCGCTAGAGGTCGCGACGCAGCGTTACCGGCGTGCCGCGGCCTATACCGAGCGTGCGCGCCGCGTGTCCGCCACGGATGGCCACCTCGATGAGGCCGTGTGACCCGACCAGCGCGAGCAATTCGCCCTCGGTGACGTCGCCGTAGGTGCGCGCAATGCGCAGCAGCTTTCCGGCGATCTCCACCGTCCCGTCGCCACGCCCGGTCAGGTTGGTAATCAGGTTGCCGAACCGATCGACTCCCAGGACGAGACCGTCCTGCCCGCCATCGGGGCGTCGCTGCGCCTCGGGTGTGCGCCGCAGTGCCGCGTCGCTGTACGGCGTTCCGAGCGACTCCAACTCCTCGCCACGCAGCAGCCGCACCGCCGCCGGGGCAAAGACGTCACGGCCGTGAAAAGTGGGCGCCGCGCCGTGCGGAATGTCGAGCGACACCGCACGCGCCCCCGGCACCAGCATGGCAGGCGAGAGTACGCCGTTGTCGGGACCGACGGCGAACCGGCCCTCACTCTCGATGGCGAGCGCCTTGCGGGCGGTGCCGACATCCGGATCCACGACGACGAGGTGCACGGTGCCTTCGGGGAAACGGCGCCAGTAGCGGGCGAAGCTGAGCCGCGCGAACTCGACGTCCTGCGCCGGGACGTCATGCGAGATGTCCACCAGCTGCACCGTGGGCGCACCGGTCAGCAGCACGCCCTTCATCTCGGCGACGTAGCCGTCGGCCGTACCGAAGTCAGTGAGCAGGGTGGCGAGGGGCATGGGCGCAGAGCCTACTTCGTTGACAGCTTTCCGGCCACCGCAACCAACTGCTTGGCGGCGCTGCACGACGGATCCGCCACGACGATGGGACGTCCCGTGTCGCCCCCCTCGCCCACGGGCGGGTAGAGCGGCACCTGACCCAGGAGCGGCACACCCAGCTCGTCCGCGAGCCGCTGGCCGCCGCCAGAGCCGAAGATCGCCATGGGCTTGCCCGTCTCCGGGGACTCGAACCAGCTCATGTTCTCGACGATGCCGAGCACCGGCACCCCGACCCGCTCGAACATCTTGGCGCCGCGCAGCGCGTCGCCGACGGCCACTTCCTGCGGCGTGGTGACGATTACTGCGCCTTCGATCTTGGCCGCCTGCACCAGCGAGAGCTGCGCGTCGCCCGTGCCGGGCGGCATGTCCACGAACAGATAGTCGAGCTGACCCCAGTCCACGTCGCGCAGGAACTGCGTGATGATCTTCATGACGATCGGACCGCGCCAGATGGCGGGCTGGTCGCGCTCGATGAGGAAGCCCAGCGAGATGACCTTGATGCCGTGCGCCTCGAGCGGAACGATCTTCTCGTTCTCCACCGCCGGCGGCGCGTTGACGCCCAGCATGAGCGGCAGGTTGGGACCGTAGATGTCGGCGTCGAGAATGCCCACGCGCTTTCCCTGCTGGGCGAGCGCAACCGCGAGGTTCACGGTCACGGTGGACTTGCCCACTCCGCCCTTGCCGGACGAAACGGCGATGATGCGCCCGAGGTTCGGGTACGCGATGGGCTGCGGCGCCGACGGCTGCTGCGCAGAGCTCGGCTGGCTCATGACGGGGAGGGTGCGCGGCTGCCGTGAGGAGTGCCCAGCGTCGGGCGTGACGGCCACCTGCACGGCATCGCGCACGTCCACGTGCACCGCCGTGACCCCTTCGACCTTCTCGACGGCCTGACGCACCGTGCGGGCCAGCGTCGCGTCGTCAGCCGACGCCAGGCGCAACTCGAGACGCACCTTGCCCTCGAGCGTGACGCCGATGTTGGCTACCTGCTCGCTCGACACCAGGTCTTCGCCGGTGCGCGGATTGACGATCTGCTGCAGCGCGGCGGAAACACGCGCGGTGAGATTGGCACTCATGGGATTTCGATACCGGAGCGGTTGTGAACCTTGGAATTAGGGGGTGGGGTGGGGCAGATGGTAGATGGGAGATGGGAGATGGGAGACACCCATGAGCACGACCGCTGGAACGGAAAGGGGAAGCCTCTCGGCTCCCCCTCTCCCCTCACCCCCCACTCCACTCCTCCCTCTTCACCAAACCCCTGCACCCCTCCCCTCACCTCAGAACGTTTTGTAGTTGTTCGTCCACGTGTTCCGGTAGACCCGCAGCGAGCCCAGCCCGGCCGTGGCGGCCGATACGTTGCACGAGTTGTACAGGAAGGCCTTGGTGCCGTTGAGGTCGTTGATGTCCGACGGCAGGGGTATGACGCCGAGCTGCGTGTTCAGGCCCGCGACGGAGGCGCCCGACACCCGATTGGACCCGTTGGTGCGGATGCGCCCGCCAACCAGGAGGATGCCATCCCAGCCAGCCGTATTGCCGTTCAGCCGGATGTCGTCCTGCACGATGAGCATACCGCGACCGAAGTAGTTGAGCACGAACTCAGTGCCGGCATTCGGAGGTCCGTTCGAGACGAAGATCACTGGGAACGCGGTCGGGTTTGCCGTGAACCACGCCTCCGTGGGAAAGCCGTTCCCCTGCCAGTCGGATGTGAAGTCGGCGGTGATCGCCGTGCCGTCATAAATGGACGGCCAGTCGATGGGAGAAGTTGCGGCAGCCGCGAATGGATTTGCCCCGATGCTCTGCACCAGAGGTGGACCGCCCGCCAGCGGCGTCAGCGATCCGTCGTAGCCGGGCCCACCGTCGGCCGCCAAGGTCGGGACGGCGACGGCGGGAAGGGTGCCGGATGCACCACACTCGTCCACGCCGCTGATGGCGCCGGCGGCACCGGCCTTGTCCGTGCCATTGTAGCCGGTGAGCGCGCTTTGCACCGTCATGGTCGCGTTAAGCCACGTGGCAAGGGCCGTCACCGTGTACTCGGCCGAGGGCGTCCCCGCCACTCCGGAGCGTGTCACCACCGCGTGCGCGCGCAGGAAGTACAGCGCGGGAATGGTGGTCCCGCTCGACGGCCGAAGCCGTGTCGTGGTGACATCATAATAGCCGTCTGAAACGGTGACTCGCACCGAATCCGACGCGCCGGGCTGGCCTGTCAATCCCAGCGCCCCGCGATCGGCCGTGACACGCTGGAGGCCAGTCTCGGCGTACGTCTGCGCCAGCACGGCGGACTTGCCCGCATCGTCCAGCGCCCGTTCGCCGCGCGCCAGCGCCACGCCGCCGGCGAAGCTGGCCGAGAGAACCAGCAGCACCACGATGACCATCGGCAGCGCCATGCCGCGGCGCTTCACCGTCCGGTGCCCATGCCGCTTCCCGTGCCCGCGTCTATGCCCGAAGGTTCGCATTAGTCCACCCTGTTGCGGAAGAAAATCGCTGTCTTGATGCTCGCCGTTTCCGGATTCGCCTGGCCACTGGTCCGGGTGGGACTCTGCGCATCGAGCATCAGCTCAACGCCCCGAATGTCCGCGAGCGCCGGCACGGTGGTCTGTGCCACATCCTCGAACAACTCGTAGAACCTGAACTTCGCCGTCGTGTCAAAGGGCGCGAGGAGTTCCTCAGCCGCACCGTTGGCGACGCGGCGGAACAGCCCCCGCTTGCCCGACACAATGCCGGACGACGCGAACTTGTACGTGACCTCCTGATACAGGAACATGGGGGAGCCGGCCGTGCCCGTGACCGTCGGCGAGAGCGAGCGGTACCCGCCGTTGGTCGGGGCCGTGATGCTCACGGGCGACGCCGTGCAGTTGGTCGCGGTGCCCGAAGTCGGCGCGGAGGAGGCTGTCGTGTACGTGTACGTGCCGCTCGCCGTGGTGTCCTTGATCGCGTACCCCGCATACGAGGCCATGGCGAACACGGCCGAGTCGTACGGCAGATACATCATGGTGCTGCTCGAACAGAACACACCCCACATGATCGGCATGCGCACGCGGATGGAGTCGTTGGAGGCCGCCACCACGCCGCCGCCCGCTTCGACCATGGACAGTTCCGTCTGGATGATGTTGCGCGCGTTGCGCGTCACCGAGCGCGCGTCCTTCTGGCCGGCGAGACGCGAGTAGAAGCGCGTCTGGCTCATCAGCATGCGCCCCGCGGCCACGCCGATGATGGCCACCAGCACCAACGTGATGAGCAGCTCGATGAGCGAGAAGCCGCGCCGGGTGCGACTAGGGGGACGGGGAATCATCATGACAGCGGACTCCCTTCGTAGCGCTTGGCGCGCGTGAGCACGACGACGTCCGGCTGGATCGCGGCGTTGCTGGGAGTGAGCGTAACCGTCACGGTGCGCTTATTGCCCGTGCCCGTCACGGTGACGGTGACGGTATTGGGAAACGTGCCGGTGGTCGTGGCAAACGTGCCGGCGCGGCTGTCCAGCATGTCGAACGGCAGGGCCATCAGCCGGTTCATGTACTCGGTGAGCACCGCGGAGCGCGCCGCACCGGCGCTGATCGTCTTCATGCGCGTCGCGTACCGCAGGGTCACGGCGGCGTACGACGTGGCCACCATGGCGAAGATGATCATCGCCACCATGATTTCCGCGAGGCCGGCGCCGCGGCGGGGACGCGTGCGAATGGCGGGGGTGGCTGGCATCACGCAGGACTGAGTGGACTGTGTCATGATTTCGTCACCAGGCCGGCCCGTGTTACTGCGACCGTGCGTGTGAAGGCCCCATTGCTCACCGTGACCGTGACGGCGGCCGTGGCCAGGCCGTTCGGGAAGATCGTGATCCCGCTCGTCGGGGAGAATGTGACGGCCGTCGTGGAGAAGCTCTGACTCTGCCCGAGG
>JBAZTM010000020.1:0-18921 GCA_041661925.1 Gemmatimonadaceae bacterium | reverse complement strand
CCGCTCCTCCGCCACGATGCGGCTGATGCGCGGCATGACCGCCCCGGCCATGATGCCGATGACGACCACGACGATCAGCATCTCGATGGCCGTGAAGCCATTGCGCCAGCTGCGGCGATGTGCCTTCAGTTGAGTCATGAGCGGCCTCCACTTCCCGGGGCGAAATGGTTCGCCCGCCCTTCCTGCGCCGTCAGCTGCGACGGCCGATGAACACGCGTGCCTGATCGAGCACCCGCGTCCGTACCTCCTCGAGCGTCCCGGCAATGAGCGCGCCGGATGCGCGCGCGTGCCCACCACCGCCGAACTGTCGCGCGAGCGCGTTGCTATCCACGTCTCCCACGCTGCGGAACGACACCTTGACCTTGCCGTGACCGAGGTCACGGAAGAGCAGGGCCAGTCGCGTCCCTTCAATAGATCGCGGGTACTCGGCCACCCCGTCAAGATCCTCGGCCGTCACATTGTGACGGTCCAGTAGTCCGTTGTGCACATCAACCCAGGACAATCCGTACCCTTCATCGACGCCAAGTGTCTCGAGTGCGTCACGGATGAGGGCAATTCGCCCGCGCGGCACGGACGCGTAAATGCGCTGGTACATCACCTCGGGATCCACCCCCGCGTGCAGCAGGGCAGCGGCCACGGCATGGCAGCGCGGCGAGGTGTTCGCGAACCGGAAGCCGCCAGTGTCGGTGAGCATCGCCGTGTAGATGGCGGTGGCAATGGCCGGCGTGAGATCCGCCCCCATGACTTGCGACACGTCGAAGATCAGCTCGCCCGTGGCGCAGGCGGTGGTGTCGGTGACGTGCAGCGTGCCCGGCGGTTCGTCGCCCGGCAGGTGATGGTCAATGACCAGGGGCGGCCTGGGGAGCGCGCGCACCGCGTCCGCGAGGTTGCCCAACCGCTTGACGTCACTGATGTCCAGCACGATCAGGCGGTCGGCCTTTGCGAGCGCCTTGGCTCCCTGCGCGCTGCGGTCCTCGACGCCGCCCTCCGTGAGCAGGTACCGGAACATCGCGGGCCACGGCGTGGGATTCACCACGAAGGCCTTGATGTCGCGCTGGGCCAGCAGGCCGGCCAGTGCCGCTTCGGAACCGCATCCGTCGCCATCGCTGTTGATGTGCGTGCTCAGCGCCACGGTCTGGCCGGGCGTCAGCTCGGCGAGCAGGCGCTCGATGTCGGCACGCCGGACGGGGGGAACGGAGAAGAGATCAGTGATCACGGACGGGCCTGAGGGGGAAAGCGATGCGGCGGCGCCCGTCACTCGGGCACCGCCGCAAAGATAACCGATTGGATCAGCCGTTGGCCTGTTGGAGCTTGGAGTGTCGCCGGCTGTACACGAAGTAGATCACGAGACCAATCCCCATCCAGATGAGGAGCCGCAGCCAGGTGTCGCGCGGCAGCGACCACATCAGCCACCCGCACACGAGGATGCCGCCGATCGGCACGAACGGTACAAACGGCGTGCGGAACGGACGGTGCAGCTCCGGCTGGACGTAGCGCAGCACGAGGATGCCGGCGCAGACGATGACGAACGCGAGCAGCGTGCCGATGGACACCAGCTCGCCGAGCAGGCCGATAGGGAACGCGCCCGCGACGGCGGCCGCCACGATGCCGGTGATGATCGTCGCGAGGTAGGGCGTCTTGAACTTCTTGTGGACGCGGCCGAAGAGCGGCGGCAGGAGCCCGTCGCGCGACATGGCGTAGAAGATGCGCGGCTGGCCCATGAGCATGACCAGAACCACCGATGCCAGGCCGGCGATGGCGCCAACCGTCGTGAGGTACTTCAGCCAGGCGAGCCCCGGACCGGCGGCGTCGAGCGCGACATACACGGGGTCCGGCACCGCAAGGTTCCGGAACGGCGTCAGGCCCGTCATCACGGCCGCCATCAGGATGTAGAGCACCGTGCAGACGGCGAGCGAGGCGAGAATGCCGATGGGGAGGTCACGCTGCGGATTCTTCGCCTCCTGCGCCGCGGTGGAGACCGCGTCGAAGCCGATGTACGCGAAGAAGATCACGCCCGCGCCGGCGAAGATGCCGGACCAGCCGTACCGCGTGGTGCCGGTGGCGGCGTCCACGATTTCCTTGGCCGGGATGAACGGATGCCAGTTCGCCTGATCCACGAACATGATGCCGAAGCCGATCACGAGGAGCACGATCGACACCTTCACGGCCACGATGAAGTTGTTGAAGCGCGCCGACTCCTTGATGCCCACCACCAAAAGCGCCGTGAGCGCGAGCACCAGCAGGACAGCCGGGAGGTTGATGATCGCCCCCGTCCGGATCAGCGTGTGTGTCCCCTCCACCCGATACGGCGCGTTGGACAGCGCCGCGGGAATGGGATAGCCGATGTCGTTCATGATGCGCGAGAAGTACCCGGCCCAGCCCACCGCCACCGTAGACGCGGCGAAGAGGTACTCGAGAATCAAGTCCCAGCCGATGATCCAGGCGAAGAACTCGCCGAGCGTCGCGTATCCGTACGTATACGCGGAGCCGGCGATCGGGATCATCGAGGCGAACTCGGCGTAGCAGAGCCCCGCGAAGGCGCAGCCGAGGCCGGCGAAGACGAAGGAGAGGACGATGGCCGGGCCGGCGTGCGTGGCGGCGGCCGTCCCCGTGAGCACGAAGATGCCAGCGCCAATGATGGCGCCGACGCCGAGCGCGGTCAGGTTGAGCGCGCTGAGGGAACGCTTGAGGGAATGCTCTCCCTCGCCGCTCGCCTCCTGCATCAGGATGGACATCGGCTTCTTGACGAAGAGGCCCATGCGAAAACTCCGTGTAGTGTGAAGCGAGGCGGAGCGGAACGACGCTCCTTGGCGGAGGCGATGACGAAGCGAACCGGGGGAAGCTGGGTGACGCGCGGAGCGCCGTCAATGCAGGCGGGTGAACTCAACGCTTACGCACGGGGTCTTCGGAGCGCTGGCCGGTGCCCGCGAGCGCGCGCGATCGCACGGGCGAGTGCGCCGCAAGGTGCCCGCACACCACCCATCCGACTTCGACGTGAATGACTGGACGCCCTCGCGCCCCGCGCACAGTATTTACGGATTCACCTCCGATCAGGAGTTCGGAATTTGGCATCCAGCGAAAGCGGCAACTCACATGAAGCCTGGGGCAGCCGCATCGGGCTGATCCTCGCCATGGCGGGGAATGCGATCGGACTCGGCAACTTCCTGCGCTTCCCGCGCCAGGCCGCCGCGAACGGCGGCGGCTCGTTCATGATCACGTACTTCATTGCGCTGCTCCTCCTCGGCATCCCGCTCATGTGGATCGAGTGGGGGATCGGCCGCAACGGCGGCCGGTATCGCAAGGGGCACACGCCAGGGATGTTCGCCGCAATCTGGCGGCATCCGGCGGCCAAGTACGTCGGCGCCGTGGGACTCGTGGTCCCGCTGGTCGTGATGATCTACTACACGTATATCGAGAGCTGGACGGCGGCCTTTGCCTGGTTCTCGCTAACCAAGGACTACTGGGGCCACACCACGCAGGAAGGGATGCTCGGCTACCTGCAGTCCTTCCAGTCGATCTCGCCCGAGGGCGCCCCGGTCTACCACAAGCCGTGGACGCCGTACGCGTTCTTCATCGGCACGCTCTTCGTCAACATCTACGTCCTGTCCAAGGGGATCAGCGGCGGCATCGAGAAGCTGGCCAAGATCGGCATGCCGATCCTGTTCCTCTTCGCGATCATCCTCGCGGGCGTGGTGCTCTTCCTGCCGGCGCAGCCGGGCATCGGTGCGACGCCGTGGCAGGGGCTCGAGTTCATCTACAAGCCCGATTACTCGCGTCTGGACGAGCCAGGTGTCTGGCTGGCTTCGGCGGGACAAATCTTCTTCACGCTTTCGGTGGGCATGTGCACGCTGACGGCGTACGCGTCGTATCTGTCCAAGAAGGACGATATCACGCTGAACGGCCTAGCCACGGCCGCCACCAACGAGACGGCCGAGGTGGTGCTGGGCGGCACGATCGCCATTCCGGCCGCCGTGACCTTCTTCGGCGTGTCGGGCGCGATGGCCATCGCGCAGGGTGGCTCGTTTGACCTTGGCTTTGCCACCATGCCGGTGGTGTTCCAGCAACTCCCCTTCGGCAACCTGCTCGGCGTCGCCTGGTTCGGGCTCCTGTTCTTTGCCGGCATCACGTCGTCGGTGGCGATGCTGACGCCGATCACTGCGTTCTTCCGCGAGGAGTTCGGCTTCAAGCGCGAGACGGTGGCCTGGTCGCTCGGCGCGCTCTGCCTGGTCTTCGGCCTGATGCACGTGTACTGGCTGGGGCACGGCGTACTCGACGAGTGGGACTATTGGGCTGGCACCTTTGGTCTCGTGGTCGTGGCGGTCATCGAGGTGATCCTGTTCATGTGGGTCTTCACGCCGTCCAAGGCGTGGGAGAGCATCCACCAGGGCGCGGACATCCGGATCCCGTTGATCTTCAAATTCGTGATGACCTACGTGACGCCGCTCTATCTGCTCTTCATCCTTGGCTGGTGGGGATGGGTGGACGCGATCCCGATCCTGCTCAACGAAAAGTCGGCCGGCGGCGGTGTGCTCGACCCGGCCAACACGCCGTACATCACGTTTGCCCGCGCCGTGATCGTGCTCTTCGCGATCGTCGCGGTCGTGCTGATCAAGATGGCCTGGGCGCGCAACAAGTACGACGACCGCATGGGTTTCGTGGAAGTTGACCGCAGCGGGGAGGGTGCCTGATGTCCACTTCAGCGATTGTCTTCATGGCCGGGAGCTGGACCTTCGTCCTCGGCCTCACCTTCTGGGCGTTCTACAAGCTGCTGCAGGATAAGAAGCACTTTGACCCAGATGGCATCGGGCCGGCGGTGCCGCCGAAGCCTGCGGAGACGGAGCAGCGCAAGGGCTGAGTGAAGGCAGATGGGAGACGGGAGATGGGAGATGGGAGATGGGAGAAGCGGGGCGGCACCCTTGGGTGTCGCCCCGCTTCTGCATTCTCGTTCCGCAGTATCTGCCATCCGCCATCTGCCATCCGCCATCTGCCATCCGCCATCTGCCATCCGCCATCTGCCATCCGCCATCACCCCGCTCACACACTGTAATTCGGAGCTTCCCTGGTGATTGTCACGTCATGCGGATGCGACTCGCGCAGTCCGGCGGTCGTGATGCGAACGAATGTGGGACGGGTGCGGAGCGCGGCGATGTTCTCGCAGCCCACATACCCCATGCCGCTGCGCAGGCCGCCGATCATCTGGAAGAGCACGTCGCCCACGGGCCCCTTGTACGGCACGCGCCCTTCGATGCCCTCGGGGACGAGCTTCTTGGCACCCAGCTCGCCGTCCTGGAAGTAGCGGTCGGCGCTGCCATCCTGCATGGCCGACAGCGAGCCCATGCCGCGGATCATCTTAAAGCGGCGCCCCTCGAGCAGGAACGACTCGCCGGGGCTTTCCTCCGTGCCGGCCAGCATGGAGCCCATCATCACCGACGACGCGCCAGCGGCGAGCGCCTTGACGATGTCGCCGGAGTACTTGATGCCGCCGTCAGCGATGACCGGCACGTCGCCGGCGCCCTCCACGGCGTCAATAATGGCGGTGAGTTGCGGCACGCCGACGCCGGCCACGACGCGCGTGGTGCAGATGGAACCGGGCCCGACGCCCACCTTCACCGCGTCCACCCCGCGCTCGACCAGCGCGGCCGTCGCCTCGCGCGTGGCCACGTTGCCGGCCACGAGCTGCACATCCGGCAGCGCCTCGCGCACCTGTGCCGTGGCCTGCAGAACGCCCTCGGAGTGGCCGTGCGCGGTGTCGATGATGATCACGTCCACGCCGGCGTCCACGAGGGCTCGCGCGCGTTCCATGAAGTCGCCCGCGGCGCCGATGGCCGCCGCCACCCGCAGGCGCCCGTGCTGGTCCTTGTTGGACCCGGGATACTGCCGGCGCTTGTGGATGTCCTTGACGGTGATGAGGCCGATGAGCTTGCCCGCGCCGTCCACGACGGGGAGCTTCTCGATGCGGTGCTTGCCGAGGATCCGTTCCGCCTCGTCGAGCGTGGTCCCCATCGGCGCGGTGATGAGCTGCTTGCTCGTCATCGCTTCGCGGATGGGACGATCGAGCTCGCGCTCGAACTGCAGGTCGCGGTTGGTGATGATGCCCACCAGCTTCCCCGTCGCGTCCACGATGGGGACGCCCGAGATGCGGAACTTCGCCATCATCGCCACCGCTTCGCGCAGGTTGGCGTCGGGCTGCAGCGTGATGGGGTGCAGGATCATGCCGCTCTCCGACCGCTTCACGCGGTCCACCTCGGCCGCCTGCCGGTCGATGGACATGTTCTTGTGGAGAACGCCGATTCCCCCTGCCCTCGCCATCGCGATCGCCATTTCGCTCTCGGTGACGGTGTCCATGGCCGCCGAGACGAGGGGAACGTTCAGGGGAATGCCGCGCGTGAAGCGCGAGGCCGTGTCGACGTTCTTGGGATGCGCGAGCGAGTGGGCGGGCGACAAGAGGACGTCGTCGAAGGTGAGCGCCTGGTCGTCGCGAATGCGTGATCGGGTCATGAAAGGCCTTCTAATGCGCGACGGCCCGCAGCCGGAATGCACCGGTGCGGGCCGTGAGTGGGACAAACGTGGTCGCCATGGCCAAATGTAGCGTACGTCTGCCCCGCGGTCTAGGGAGCGGCGAGCGCGCCGGCCGCCACGCGCTCCACCCACCTTGCCATGCCGAGATTCGGCAACATGGCATTGCCGAGGTATTCCACCGGAAGGCCTTCGAGGTCCTTCTTCAGGGTCACTTGACTCACGGCGCCCGTGGCGACGAGCGCCGGCACCACCGCCACCGGCGCACCGGTAAGCTGGCTGAGCCAGGTCACGATCTCGCGCACGCGAGCGACGGCCTCCGCGCGCACCATCGGGGGCGCATCATCGCGAACCAGCTCGACGGCGGCGAGCCGGTAGCCGGCGCGCTGACGCACGCGTTCGGCCACCGGCCGCAGGGCCGCCATCCAGCGGGCATAGTCTTCAGCGCCATTGGGCCCGTGGCCGAGCACCAGCACCGCACGCTGCGCGCGATCGGGCACAAGGGAAACGGCGCGCGCGGCGAGTGCGTCGGCGAGCTCGGGCGCCGAGTCGAGGGCGGCGAGCAGCGTCAGGCCCGTTCGGTCCGCCGGCCGCTCGATGCCACCCATGTGGAGATGATGCATCATCGTCGCGTCAAGCGAGTCGCGCAGCCCGACGAGATAGCGCAACTGGTCGAAGTGCTCGCTGTGACTGGAGATGAACAGTGGCACGATGGCGACGCGCGTGACACCGGCGGCGCGCAAGGCGGCGACTTCGCGCTGGAACGGGCGTTCGCCTGCCCCGGGTCCCATGAGGAACGAAACGCGAACTGGACCGGCAAACCGCACGGCGGCGGCGAGGTCGAGCACCTGCTTGTTCCAGTCGGGGCCACCTCCGTGCGCGACCAAGAGGATGCCGTTGGACGGAACCTGCGCCGCAGCGTGAAGCGCCGGTACGCAGATGACGAGGGTGGCGAACAGCCGGAGTATGGAAGTCATGGTATTCCGAGGGAAAAGGAGTCAGGAATACCAGAATGTTAAGCGCGCTCAACTTTGTTAGTCAAGCTTAAGCGTAAACCGCGGTCGCAGGTCCTCGTTGGGCTGTGCTACGGCGACTTAGGGCGGGGCGGAGGCTCTTGGGCTGCGGGTGGCGTTGCGGGGGCGGCTGGGGTGGTCGGTGCCGTCGGGGACGTCGGGGTGACTTGAGCGGCGGGAGCGGGAGGTACGACTGTGGCCGACCTCGCCGCGACGACAGGCGGAACGGGCGCCGATGGCGGCGGATTCTGCAGCGGATTCGTGGTGATCTGCGAGGCGGTCGTCATCAGGTCGTCGGCCACCGATTTCCCCGCCGCCGTGACGCCGCTGAGCACGCCCATGGCCTTGTTCATCAGGTCCATGGTCTGGCCGATGGCCTGCGTGGAGATCCGCCCGGCGCGCATGGTGTCTTCCACGCCCTCGGCGAAGCGCTGGAAGACGTTCGGGGGCGGCGACTGCCGCTCCGCGTACTTGGACTCGAGGAACTCGACGTAGTCGAGCACCTGGTAGCCTCGGTCATCGCTGAGCGTGTCGAGCTTTCGGGAGATGCGGTCGCGGAGTGAGGCGTTCATGAGTCGAAGCGGCGGAGAGTGATGGCAGAAGGCAGATGGCAGATGGCAGATGGCAGATGGCAGTTGGCAGGGACGGCGGAGCGATCAACGGATGACCGTTGGCGGATGGCATCTGCCATCGGCCATCTGCCTTCTGCCATCACCCCTTCCAACGCACCTTCTTGCCCCTGACATCGATATGTACGTACGGAACCCCGTTCTGGTTACCGTAGAGCCCGAGGCCGCCGACGTACTGCGGGAAGTCGCGCTCGACCTGCTCCACCTGCAGCGACACGAGCATGCCGTCGCGCCACGTGACGCGGCCGTCGCCGTCGGCGTCGATGGCGAGGTCGGCGGCGTCACCGTACTGGTGCCGGCTGTCGCGCGCCGCGCGCGGCACGCGCTGGTTGTGCATGGGCGAGCGGAAACCCGAGTGGACGTCCACATTGACGCGCTGGTCGCGCCCGCCACGGAACGCCCCGACGTACGAAATCACCAACTCCACCTTGTCGAGCACGCGGGCGTCGAGCGCGACGTACTTGGGCCACTGGTCCTGTTGCGCATCGTGCGAGATGAAGTCGGAGAGCCGCATGTGCTTGCTCACCGCCAACTCCGCCGCCTCGCGCGTCACTTCCACGAAGCCGCGCGGGGGCGGCGGCGCGGCGCCGTCGATGCCCGACCGATAGTTGCCAATGCGGTATCCGTTGAGCGTCTGCCCAATCTTGTTGGCGTACGGGACCATCACCGCCACGAGAATCGAGTCGACGATGCGGTGCCCCGACTCGGCCTCGACCTCAAGCCGATAGAAGCCGGAAAAGCCGGGCGCCGTGACGGCCGCGCCGATCAGCGACTGCGACGGCGTGACGACGGCGCTGTCCTGCGCCCGCACCCACGCGTACGTGAGTCCGCCGGGATCGCCGCGCACTTCAAGGGGAAAGTCGAAGCGCTCGTTGGGCAATACCATCTGCACGCGCACCTGGCCGCTGCGTCCGAAGACCGCGGGCGACGCCGACACCGACGGCGCGCGCGCTTCGCGCGCGAAAGGCGACGCCAGCAGCATGTCGGGGGGATACAGGATGAGCACGACCGCACCCACGAGCGCCAGCGCACCGAGCAGCAGCGCCCACCATCCGGCCCGCCATCCGCCGTCGGCGGATTGGCCGGGAAGGGTCACTGCTAGTACCGCCCCCAGCGCGCGCGCTGGCCGCGCACGTCCACATGGATGAACGGGCCGCGGGCGCTGTTGGCCCGGTACAGGCCGAGCCCGCCGACGAGCTCGGGGTACTGGCGCTCCACCGACTCCACCGCTTCGGCGAGAATGCGCATGTCCTTGGAGTTCACGCGGCCGTCGCGATTGAGGTCGTCGAGCCGGCTGTCCGCGTTGTTGTCCACCACGATGTCGGCGGCGTCGCCGAACTGGTGGCGGCTGTCCCTGGCACGCCCGCCGCGTCCCACGCCCTTCTGGTTGTACTGCGGGCTGCGGAACCCGCTCGTCACCCGTAGCCTCTGGGCGTCAATACCGCGCCGCTGCAGTTCGACCATGACCAGTTCGAGCTTGTCGACCAGCGCCTCGCGCAGCACGAGATACTTGGGCCAGACGTTCTTCTGGTCGTGCGTGAGGAAGTCGACGAGCCGGAAGTGCTCCGAGACCGGCGTATCCTTGTTCTCGAGGGTGACCTCGATAAAGCCGTCGGGATTCTCGTAGGCCGCCGACCGCGGCGCGCGCTTCTCGGCTGGGAAGCGGCCAATGTGATAGTCACCAACGCGACCGTTCACCTTGTCGGCAAACGGCAGGAGCGTGATCAGCGAGAGCTGGCGACCGCTGGCGGAGTCGGTGACGGCGACGGTCGAGGTGTTCTTTTGCTCGCGCTTGCCGAACAGGCGGGCGATCGGCTCGACTTCCATGGAGCGCGGCGGCGCGAAGAAGCGGGCCAGCAGGCGTCCGCTGCGTCCGAAAATCGTGTCCGCGGCCGCTCGTTCCGTCGTGTCTGGTCCGGCCACCGTGCCCTGTCCCGATGCCACAGCGGCCGGTGCCACGAGGAGGGCAACGGCAAGCAGGGCGGGATATAGGCGGTGCGTACCGGTCACTGACGCTCGGGCTGGGAGACAGGATCGCCGCGGATTTTGGGGCGTCGGCGGGGAGACCTCGGAAACTAAGGCATACCCCCCTGTTGGGCTATGGGTCCCTACCACAAACGGGGTAGAGAGGGGTGTGAGGAGGGGTGCAAGGGATAAGGAGGAGGGAGGAGTGGAGTGCGGAGGATGAGAGAGGAGGCCTCCAGAGGAGGCCTCCTCTCTCATTGCCCCTCTCTCCACTCCTCTCTCCTCCCAGACCTCTGCACCCCTCCGCACGCCCGTCAGTAGATGTATACAGGTGTTCCCAGCGGCACGATGCGAAAAAGAGTCTCGATATCCTCGTTCCGCACCCGTACGCAGCCGTGGCTCGCCCCGCGTCCGATGCTCGTCGGCGCGTCGGTGCCGTGGATGCCGTAGCCGTCGCCGAGGTAGAGGCGGTTCGCCCCGAGCACCGCTGGATAGCGGCGCTGGTTGGTGTTGATCGGCGGCATGATCAGATCACGTCCCACGATGATTTCCTTCCCTTCCATCACCTCGAATGGCACTTCGCGGCCGTCGGGATAACGGGTCACGACGTCGGCGCCCGAAACGGTGATGACAGCCCCGCCGCTGACGGGGATGGACATGCCCCGCTCAAGACGGCGCAGCCGCTTGCCCGCCTTGCGGGCGGACTCCACATAGTGCCAGTCGGGCGGCACCCAGGCGGGATCCACGTCCTTGCGAAGGACGACGAGCCGCCCACGCGGCGTCTCGAACTTCCAGCGCGAGCCGCCGGCGCGCTCGAGATACTTGCCGGTTCCCGTCGCGACGCGGGTACGGAAGAGCACCGTGGACCCCTGCTTGTACCAGAGGCGGTTCTCGGCGATGCTGATGACGATGTACGGCTGGTCCCCGATCGAGTCGGGGGATGCGGCGAGGACGCGATCGAGCGAATCGCCGGCCGTCGCCGCCTGCTCGCGGACGGTGGCGAGCAGGTCGGCATTGTCGTTGAAAACCGCCTGCGTGAGGTTGCGCTCGCGCCGCGCGGCCATTGCATCCCGGAACTGCACGACCGTCACGGCGAGTGCGGCCGTGACCGCTGTGACGCAGAGCCAGGCAACCACTCCACCCTTCACGAAGAAATCCCGCGCGGATTGCGAAGCCGTCAATAGAAATAGACCGGCAACCCGGCCCTCAGGTTCGGGAGGATCGACTTCAAGTCGGCCGCGCCAACTCGCACGCTGCCGGCGCGCACCGGCTCGGCGGCGTCACCCCGGTATAGCATCGCCCCGCCGGTCAGCACGACCACGGAATCGCCGCGCACTTCCTCCACGCGCCGCAGGCCGCGCGGGGAGGCGATGGGGATCGAGTCGCCAGCCGCCGCCAGCCAGCCATCGGCGCCAACTTCCACCCGCGCCGTTCGCAGGATCGCGCCGCGTTGCTCGAGATGCAGGACGCCGCTGTCCACCGCGATGGAGACGTGCAGGTCACCGGCGGTGCGCGCCTGTCGTACCGCAAGTGCCATCATCACCTGCAGCCGCTTGGCGTCGGACGCGAGCGCAAGATCGGCCTTCAATTTCTCCTGGCCGCTCATCCCCGCGCGCAGCGCGCGAACCTCCCGTCGGTATTCAGCGGCACGCCACGTCAGCGCCGCCGCCGCCGCCGCCCCCCCCACAAATGTCCAGAGCAGCAGCCGCATGACGCGCGGATGCTCACGCCAGGACGCCCGCCAACCGGCCTTCACCGGGATCACTGCCGCGCGAATGAGAGGATATCGAGGATCGGAATGCCGACCGGCTGGCTGCGCCCGGTGCGCACTCGCGCCGTGATGAGCAGCCGCGTCAGCGCCTGCGTGGAGCGCGCCTCGGCAAGGAGTGACGGCGGGATGGCAAGATAGAGCAGCTGGTCCTCGGCCCCCGGGCCCTTGGCGAGGAAGTAGGGCTCGTCCTTCGCGAGATCGCGTCGCAGCGGATCGGCATACTGCAGGGCCAGTACCTGCACCTCCCAGCGTACGGTCTTGCCGCGCGTCCCTTCCGGGTCGGCGCGCAGGTCAGCCGCCGAGAGCGCCGCGCCGTACGTCGGGTCCGCAGGGACGACGTCGCGCTCCGGCACCCAGACCTCGCTGCGCACGCGGACCCAGCCGCGCGACCGCGCGAGCGGAACCACGTATGAGCCGGCGCCGATCTGGCCGACGATGAGGCCATTTGGTGCGTTGCGCCCCATGGTCGTGCGAGCCACGCGCAGCGTCCCCTCAGGGAGCAGTTCGATTTCCGGCACGGTGTCCGCGACCGGCGCGGCGTCCGTCTTCGGTGGCGGCGTGCTCTTCGCGGGCGCGTTCTTGGCGGCTGCGGGAGCAGCCTTGGTGTTGGCTGGGGGCGCGGCTTTCGTCGCCACGGCCTTCGCCGCGGGCACACGCGCCGACGGCTCAGCCTTGGGTGCAGCTTTGGTGGTCGGCGCCGCGGCTCTTGCAGTCACCGAGGCCGGGAGCGCCTTTGCGTCCACCCAGCCGCTGCGACGCACATTGACCCACGACGCCTGCTTGCCGGTCGTGAAGACCCCCGCGAGGGGCCGCACCTCGCCGAGGATCGCCCCCCGCATGGACGGCGCGGAGCGCAGCCGCATGGCAATCTTGCCGGTGAGATGCGCTGGGAACGAGTCGCGCGCAGGTCCGAGGTTCGCGCCGTCCATCCAGCCCGTGAAGGTGACGTAGACATAGCCGTTGCGCGCGGCTCCCGCCGTGACGGTGGTGCCCTCCTTGAGAAGGGCCACCACGCTGCCGCCCGGTGTGGAGCGCACGCTGGCGTCGGCGACAAGTGCGGACTGCGCCGAGAGCGGCGCGGCGAACGGCGCCGCGCAGAGGAGGATCAGGAGGGAACGAATAGGTGTCATCGCTGGTAGGGGGGCGTGACCGGGGATAGTTTTCTCCGGGTGACGTCCACGGTCGAAGTTATCACCCGTTTCCGAACTCAGCCAAGATGACGCCGACATCCGACCGCCCGGTTGTCCTCGTCGTGCTCGACGGATGGGGCTATCGCGAGAGCACGGAGGGGAACGCCATTCGGCTGGCCCGCACGCCCGTGTGGGACCGGCTGTGGGCCAAGGCGCCGCGCACCCTGCTCGAGGCGTCGGGGCGGGCGGTTGGGCTCCCCACGGGCCAGATGGGGAACAGCGAAGTCGGCCACATGAACCTCGGCGCCGGTCGCGTGGTGATGCAGGACCTGGTGCGGATCACGGCGGCCGTGGAGGATGGGTCGTTCTTCCAGAATCCCGCCTTCGTCGCCGCGTGTGCGCAGGTGAAGGCGAATGGCGGGACGCTGCACCTCATGGGCCTCGTCGGTGACGGCGGCGTGCACGCGCACCAGGACCACGCGGTGGCGCTGGTGGAGCTCGCCGCGCGACACGGCGTCGCGCGCGTCGCCCTGCACTGCCTGCTCGACGGCCGTGACACCCTGCCGACCAGCGCGCTCGCGTTTACGAGGGCCCTCGCGGCGCGTACGGCGGGCCTGGCGCGCATCGCGAGCATCGGCGGTCGCTACTACGGCATGGATCGCGACCAGCGCTGGCATCGCATCGAGCCGTGGTATCGCGCCGCCGTGCAGGGCACGGGGCCAGCCACCACCGACCCGCTCGCCTTCATCCAGGGCAATTACGACCGCAACGTCACCGACGAGTTCATGGAGCCGGCCGTCGTGCACGGCGCGGACGGCAACGCGGTGGCGCCGATGCGCGACGGCGACGCGCTGGTGACGTGGAACTTCCGGTCCGACCGCATGCGGCAGATCATCCGCGCGGTCGCGATTGACGGCTTTTCCGGATTCGAGACCGGCGTGCGGCCGAAGCTGCACGTGGCGACGATGACGCAGTACGACCAGACGTTTGGTCTGCCGACCGCCTTCGAGCCGTTCTCGATGGCCAAGATCATGGCCGAGGTGTTGCAGGAGCACGGGCTGACGACGCTGCGCACGGCGGAAACCGAGAAGTACCCGCACGTGACCTACTTCTTCAACGGCGGAAACGAAACGCCGTATCGGGGCGAGGAACGTGTGCTCGTGCCAAGCCAGAAGGTGGCGACGTACGACCTGATGCCGGAGATGAGCGCCGCCGGCATCACCGACGTGCTCTGCTCGGCCATCGAAGAGAAGCGCCACCCATTTACGCTGTGCAACTACGCCAACGGCGACATGGTAGGGCACAGCGGCAACCTCGCGGCGACCATCCGGGCGTGCGAGGTGGTGGACGAGCAGCTGGCGCGCATCATCAAGAGCGCCGAGTTGGCCGGGGCGCGGCTGCTCGTCACGGCCGACCACGGCAATTGCGAAATGATGTTCGACCCCGCCACGGGCGGGCCGCACACGGCGCACACCACCAATCCGGTGCCGTTGCTGCTCGTGGAGGATGGAACGCCGGTGGCGCTTCGCGCCGGCGGAGCGCTATGCGATGTGGGCCCCACCGTGCTGGGCATGCTTGGTGTGCCGCAGCCGGCGGAGATGACTGGCAAGGACCTTCGAATCCAGGGAGCATGACGTGACGCGACTGCGCGCCGCGCTGGTTGTACTTACTCTGACGGCCCTTCCCGCGGCCGCACAGGTGGGATACGAGCCCGCCAAGAGCCCTTATCGCGACTTGCCGTGGAAGCAGTCGTTCGGCGTCTTCGCCGGCGGCTTCGACACGGGGGACGACCCGGCCGGGGTCGGACCGCAGCCCGGGTTCCTGACGGGCATGCGCTACGACCTGCGCATCGGCGGCCCGGTGTCGCTGGTGGTGCGCGCCGCGGCGGCACCCACCTCGCGTCGCATCCTGGATCCCACGAAGTCGGCCGCAACGCGGCACATTGGCAACGAGGACAGCCAGCTCTTCGCGGGCGATCTTGGCATCGCGATGAACCTGACGGGACAAAAGAGCTGGCATCGCCTGGCGCCGGTGCTGTCGGGCGGCGTCGGCATGGTCAGCGACTTCCGCGGCACGCCCGATGACGGCGGGTACCGGTTCGGCACGCGCTTCATGTTCACGTGGGGACTCGGCGTCCGGTATCACACCGAGGGCCGGTGGGAGCCGCGCTTCGACTTCACGAACTACGTCTGGCAGCTGCAGTACCCTCCGGAGTACCAGCAGACTGCATCGGATGGGAGCCCGGCGATCGTCTCCGGAAAGAAGGCCCCGTGGATGGGCAACCACCTCTGGTCGGTGGGCCTGAGCTACCAGCTCTTCCGCTGAGCAGATGCCGCGCCTCGCACTGACGCGCCGCGTCATCTTCGCCGCCGCGCACCGCTATCGGCGACCGGAGTGGAGTGAGGAGCGCAATCTCGAGGTCTTCGGCGCGTGCGCGCGCGCACCATGGCACGGCCACACCTACACCTGCGACGTGTCGGTCGCCGGGCCGGTGGACGCCATGACGGGTTTCGTGGTGGACCTGCGCGCGCTCGATGAGATTCTCGAGCGCGAAGTGATGGCGCGGTTCGACCACCGGACCATCAACACCGACGTGCCAGAGTTCGCCGAGGGCGTGCTGGTGCCCAGCTGCGAGAACCTCGCGGCGTTCATCGCCGACCGCGTGCAGGCCGCACTCGGCGCGCGCGCGCAGGTGACGCGCGTCTGGCTGTCCGAGAGCCCGACGCTGTGGGCGGAGTGGGTAGCCGACTGAGCCAGGAGCGCAGGCAATGACGCAGCTCGACGCCGTCGAGGAAACACCGGTCTGGCTCGAAGTGAATGGCGAGAGTGCCGTCACGTGGATGTGCACGCCCCATCAGCTCCCCGAACTCGTCATCGGCTGGCTGTACGGCGAGGGGTACATCGACTCACGCGCCGACCTGATCTCGCTTCGCCCCTGCGCGACGGAGCCCGGGTTCTGGGCTGAGGTGCCGCGTGAGCGATACGAGACGGTGGAGGGCACCGAGCGTCGCCGCGTACTCGCCAGCGGGTGTGGCGCCGTGACCACGATCCTCGGGTCGCTCTCCTCGGTGCCGCGCCGCACGACGCGGCCCGTGCTCCCCGACCTTCCGCACACGCGCAAGCTGTTCAAGGAACTGTTCGCGCAGGGCGTGCGGTACCACGAAACGGGCGGCATCCACGCGGCAGCGCTCACCGATGGCACGACGCTGCTCTCACACGCCGAGGACATTGGGCGGCACAACGCCGTGGACAAGGTGCTCGGCGCCATGGTCATGGCAGGCACGCGCCCGGATGACCTGATGCTCCTCGTCACCGGCCGCATATCGGCTGAACTCGCCTTCAAGGCGGCGCGCGCACGACTCGCGGTTGTGGCCACGCCAAGCGTGCCGAGTTCGCTGGCCGTGGAGATTGCGCAGTCGGCCGGGATGGTGCTCATCGGACGGGCGGTGTCGGGGGAGCCACAGGTGTGGCATGCAGACGGGCGACGAGAGACGGGGGACGAGAGCCGAGAAGGGGGAGAGGGCTGATGCACTGCGTCGGCGTCATCCTCGCCGGAGGCGGCGCAACGCGTTTCGGCGGACAGCCGAAGGGGCTGAAGGTCGTGGAGGGCCAGCGCATCATCGACCGCGTGGCCGGCGCCCTGCGCGGCGCGGCGGATGAGTTGCTGCTCATCGCCAACGATCCCGGCGCCGACGCGTGGCTCCCCGGCGTGCGCACCGCCGCCGACGTGCGGCGCGGCGAAGGGGCGTTGGGCGGACTGCACGCCGCGCTCTCCCATGCCGGTGGTCACGCGGTGCTCGTGTTGGCATGGGACATGCCTTATGCGAGCCAGGGGCTGCTGCGCGCATTGCGCTCCACCGGAGAGCAGGGGTACGACGCGGTCGTGCCGGAAAGTGAGACGTCGGGGCGAGGCGTCGAACCGCTCTGTGCGTGGTATGGCCCGGCGTGTCTGCCCGCCATCGAGCGGTGCCTCGACGCCGGGGACCGCCGCGTCGTGTCGTTCTTCAAGGACGTGCGCAGGGCGCACCTCCCCGCCGCCGAGGTGTCGCAGTACGGCGATCCCGCGCGCATCTTCTTCAACGTGAATCGTCCGGACGATCTTCCCACCCCACTCACGCCATGACGCCACCCCTTCTCTCGATCACCGGCAAGAAGAACTCCGGCAAGACGACGCTGGTCGTGCGCCTCGCCGCGGCGCTCACCGAGCGCGGCGTGCGGGTGATGACCATCAAGCACGGCTCGCACACGTTCAACATGGATCCGGTGAACACCGACACGTACCGCCACTACCACGAGGGGAAGGCGGAACGCGTGGCGATGATCTCGCCCGACAAGTTTGCGCTCGTCGCGCACTGGGAGAAGCCGCTCACCCCGCAGGAGATCGCCGCGCGCTTCATGGCCGACGCCGACCTCGTGCTCTGCGAGGGCTTCAAGGCGACGGAGCTGCCCAAGGTGGAGATCTTCCGTCGCGCGGCTCACGATGCACCGCTCTACGACCCCGCGCTCCCCAACGCCGCGGCATGGCGGGCGATGGTCTGTGACGGGGAGATGCCCGGCGTTCCCTTCCCCGTCTTCCGCCTCGACCAGGACGGCTGGCTCGACTTGCTCGCGGCGTGGGTGGAGCAGCAGTACCTCCCCAACCGGGCCTGAGCAATGCGCCATCTCGTCCTGCTCGCGAGCGTCGTTGCCGCCGCGTGCTCCACGTGGGGCGGTACATCGCGGCCGTCCCCCACGCGAGAGCGCGCCGCCTTCGCGCGGGCCGTCGACTCGATGGTCACGCAGTCCGCGTTTCGCAACGCGCACTGGGGCATCGTCGTGGTGGACCCAGCGCGCGGCGACACGCTCTACTCGCACAACGCGGGCAAGCTCTTCATGCCCGCTTCCAACCAGAAGATCCTCACCGGCGCCACCGCCCTTGCGCAGCTCGGCGGCGACTTCCGCTTTCGCACGGAGTTCGCGTCGAATGGCCGGCTGGTCAACGGTTCGTTGCGCGGCGACCTCGTGGTGGTCGGCCGCGGCGACCCGACCGTGAGCGATGCGGCCTTCGGCGACGGCATGAAGCCGCTGCGCGCCGCCGCCGACTCGCTCTGGTCGCGCGGCGTGCGCGAGATCGCCGGCGCGCTCGTGCGCGGTGGTGACGCCTTCCCCGACTCCACCCTTGGATTCGGCTGGGCCTGGGATGACCTCGACTACGGTTACTCGGCCGGCGTGGACGAACTGTTCTTCAACGAGGGCATCGCCCGCGTTACGGTGCATGCCGCCAGGACCGTCGGTGGAACGGCCGGCGTCCGCACGGCGCCCTCGCGCACGGTGCCGAGCGTCGGTCGCGTGACGGTGGTGACCGGCGGCATGATGGATCCCGAGGCGCAGCAACGGAACCGCGTCATGTGGGAGACCGACGTGCGCGGGCCGCGCCCGCTGCTGAATCTCTCGGGCTTCGTGAAGATGCGCGACAGCGCCACGGTGACCGTGGCCCTGCGCAATCCGGCGCAGGCCTGGCTCGCCGCCTTCGCCGAAGCGCTATCGGAGCGGGGCATCGTGCTCCGCGGCAACGTGATCAGTGAACCCGCGGTGGATACCACGGGACTGACGCGGCTCTTCACGCTCCGATCGCCGCCGCTGCGTACGGTGATGCCGCTCTTCGAGAAACCATCGCAGAACCAGATCGGCGAAATTCTCTTCCGCACGCTCGGCCTCGAAAAGACAGGCGTGGGAACGCCCGACAGCGGGCGCCGCGTGGTCGAGCGCCAGCTCGCCGCCTGGGGCGCCGACACCGCCGGTCACGCCGTGCGCGACGGGAGCGGACTGTCGCGACACGACTACGTGACGCCCGAGACGATCGTGAAGGTGCTCGATGCGATGCGCAAGCACGCCGAGTTCAAGAGCTTCTATGACGC
>JBAZTM010000019.1:0-55476 GCA_041661925.1 Gemmatimonadaceae bacterium | reverse complement strand
CACCGCTCAACCCGAAGGAGAAGGACCTGGAGAAGTGGGTGAAGCGCGCCGCGAGGTTCAACTGATGGCATTCTTCGGCTTTGCACACGGCGTGCATCCGCCTGAGGAGAAGGGGCTCACGAGTGGGCTCCCGATCCGCCGCATGCCGTATCCCGCCGAAATCGTCCTTCCCCTCCGCCAGCACGCGGGCAAGCCCGCCAAGCTGTGTGTGAAGGTCGGCGATTACGTCGAGCGCGGTGATCCTGTGGGTCTGGCCGACGGCTATATGTCGGTGCCCATCCATGCGTCGGCGGCGGGGACGGTCACCGCCATTGACCTGTGGCCACATCCCGACGGCAGCTACGCGCAGTCGGTGCACATCAAGGTGGACACGTACGCCATGCAGGCGGCGCGTCCGCGGCTCGTCCCGCGCTGGGAAGGGCTCACCGTGGACCAGGTGGTGAAGGCCGTGCAGGACGCCGGCGTCGTCGGGCTCGGCGGCGCCGCGTTTCCCACGCACGTGAAGCTGGCGCCGCCCAAGGACTACCAGGTCCACACGCTCATCATCAATGGCGCGGAGTGCGAGCCGTACCTCACCTCGGACCACCGCACCATGGTGGAGTATCCCGAGCGGGTGCACTTCGGCTGCCGCGTGATGATGTACACGCTCGGCGTGACCAAGGCCGTGATCGGCGTCGAGAAGAACAAGCCCGACGCCATCGCCGCGCTGGAACGCACCAAGCCCAAGGACCTCGACATCACCATCCTCCCGCTCACGGTGAAGTATCCGCAGGGCGCCGAGAAGATGCTGATTCACGCCGTGACCGGTGTGGAGGTGCCGTCGGGCAAGCTGCCGGTGACGGTGGGCGTGGTGGTGCAGAACGTCGGCTCGCTCGCGGCGATCGCCGAGGTCTTTGATACCGGCCTGCCGCTCATCGAACGCATCGTGACGGTCACTGGTCACGGACTCACGCGCCCGGCGAATCTTATCGTCCCGGTAGGGACGAAGCTCAAGGACCTGCTGGCCTTCTGCGACGGCGTCACCAAGGACGCCCGCGAGGTCATCAACGGCGGACCCATGATGGGCATGGCGGTGTCGAACCTCGACGCCCCCGTCATCAAGGGGACCACCGGCATCGTGGTGCTCACGAACGATGAAGTGCGCACCGAGACCGTGTACCCCTGCATCCATTGCGGGCGCTGCCTCGAGGCGTGCCCGGTCTTCCTGAATCCGTCGTGGCTCGGTGACCTCGCGCGCGTGCGGCGCTATCAGGACATGGCGGACAACCACCTGGCGGACTGCATGCTCTGCGGATCGTGCTCGTACGTCTGTCCCTCCAACATTCCGCTCTCGCAGCTCTTCCAGGCCAGCAAGGTGGCGCTGCGCCGCAACCAAACAGCGGGGGCCGCATGACCGCTCCCAACCTGATTGTCACTGCGTCGCCGCACCTGAAGGACCGGGACACGACGCCGCGCATCATGTGGACGGTGGCGGCGAGTCTCGTGCCCGTCATCCTCGCGTCCGCCTTCTTCTTCGGCATCAGCTCCATTCTCGTGGTGCTCGCGTCGACGCTGGGGTCCCTGCTCACCGAGCGTTGGCTCGGCCGGCCGAGATCGCTGCGCGACGGCTCGGCGATGATCACCGGCCTGCTGCTCGGTCTCTCGCTCCCGCCCGGCATCCCGCTGTGGATGGCGGCGCTCGGCGGGTTCTTCGGCATCGCCTTCGGCAAGGCAATCTGGGGCGGACTCGGCCAGAACGGGTTCAATCCCGCACTCATCGGGCGCGCCTTCCTGCAGACCGCCTTCCCGGTGGCCATCACGACGTGGCCAACGCCGGGCGGCAACTTCTTCGCATTGAAGGGCGACCTGTTCGCCTTCCCGTTCATGTCTCCCGCGGCCGACGTCGTGACCTCGGCGACGCCGCTCGGCCTGTTCAAGTTCGAGCAGAAGCTCACGTCCATCGTCGACCTCGTGCTCGGCACGACGGGCGGCTCGGTGGGTGAGACCTCGGCTGTGGTCATCCTCATCTGCGGCGCCTACCTCGCGTGGAAGGGTTACCTGAACTGGCGTTCGCCGGTCTCGATCATCCTGAGCGTGTTCGTGCTCGGGCAGCTCCTGCACTGGATCAATCCGGCGCGCTCCGCGGACGGGCTGTTCCACGTCTTCTCCGGCGGCCTGATGCTCGGCGCCGTCTACATGGCGACCGACATGGTGACCGTGCCGACCACCAACAAGGGGCGTTGGATCTTCGGCGCCTGCGTGGGCGCCATTGTGGTCATCATCCGCGTCTACGGCGGCCTGCCAGAGGGCGTGATGTACGCGATCCTCATCATGAACGCCTTCACTCCGCTCATCAATAATTTCACGCACCCGACCGTCTTCGGCACCGTGAAGCTGAAGGAGGCCAAATGAGCGGCCACGAACATTCACACGGCGCGCCCGCCGCGCCGGCGCCGGATGAAGGCAGCTCGACCACGCGCCTGCTCGTGACGCTCGCCTTCTTTGGCGCGCTGGGCGGCGGCATCCTTGCCTACACGTACCAGCAGACGCTCACGCCAATCCGGAAGTTCGCCGGTGAAAAGGTGGAGCTCGCCGTCAAGGAAGTGCTTGGCGGGCCAGCGAAACTCGACACGCTCTTTCTCGTCGGGGACACGCTGAGTCAGACGCTGCCGGCTGGTCAGGATCCACTCGAAGCGACCAAGCTGTTCATTGGCTATGACGCCAACGGACAGCGGATTGGCGTGGCGGTGGAGGAGTGGACGCCTGGCTTCGCGGCCGAGGTGCGCTTGATGGTGGGTTTCAACCCTACCACGGGCGCCCTGACCGGATTCAAGGTGCTGGCGCAGACCGAGACCCCGGGCCTCGGCGACAAGATCGCCAAAGACACGACGTTCGCTGCGCGGTTCACCGGCAAGCTCGTGAATCCGCTCAAGGGGACCAAGAGTCCGACGACGGATCCGAGCACCGTGCAGACCATCACCGGCGCGACGATCTCGTCCAAAGCCGTGATCAAGGTGATCAACAAGGCCGTGGACACGTGGAAGCCGCGCCTTGACGCGTACGCGAAGGGAGGTGGCCAGTGACCGCCATTCAGGTTGAAACCGTTGACGCCCCGGAGCCCATCGTTCCGGGCGCGCCGCCGCCGCAGCCGCTCTGGCTGGACTTCTGGCGCGGCATCGCCGACGACAACCCGGTGATGATCCAGATGCTCGGGCTCTGCCCGACGATGGCCATCAGCAACCAGGTAAGCAACGGCCTCGGCATGGGCGCGGCGACGATCTTCGTCCTCGTCTTCTCATCGCTGCTCATCTCGTCGCTGCGCAAGGTAATTCCCAACGAGGTCCGCCTCGCCACGTACATCCTGATCATCGCGACCTTCGTGACGATCTCGGATCTCGTGATGCAGGCCTACACGCCGCTGCTGTCCAAGACGCTTGGCCCCTTCGTGCCGCTGATCGTCGTCAACTGCATCATCCTCGGCCGCGCCGAGGCGTTCGCGGGCAAGGTGCCGGTGAAGCGCGCCGTCGCCGATGCGTTCGGGCAGGGATTCGGATTCCTCCTCGCCCTGCTCATCATGTGCACCGTGCGCGAGGTCATCGGGAGCGGCACGTTCCTCGGCTTCCAGCTCTTTGGCCCGAACTACGAGCCGTGGGTCTTCATGATCATGCCGCCGGGCGGTTTCCTGACGATGGGTCTGATGTTCCTGACCATGGGGTGGTGGGGCGAGCGCAAGAAGGCGAAGCTCGCGGAGGTGACCGCATGATTGCCAATCTCTCGTGGATCTTCTTCTCCACACTGCTCATCAACAACTTCACGCTGGCGATGTTCCTGGGGCTGTGCTCCTTCTTCGGCGTGACGACCAAGATGGATACCGGCTGGCGCCTCGGCGCCGCCAACACGTTCGTGCTAGTGATGACGGCCGTCGCGGTCTGGGTTCTCAACTCGTGGGTGCTCGTGACCACGCCGTACCTGCGGACGATCGCATTCATCGTGGTCATTGCGTCGCTGGTGCAGATCGTCGAGATGGCGATCAAGAAGTTCCTCCCGGTGCTGTTCCGCGAGCTCGGCATCTACCTGCCGCTGATCACGACGAACTGCGCCATCCTGTACCTGGCCCTGACGCAGACCACGCGCGGGTACAACCTGGCCGAGGGTATCGTCTATGCCATCGGCGGCGGGCTCGGGCTCACGCTGGCGCTCACGCTTATGGCGTCCATTCGTGAGCGCCTCGATGTGGCTGACGTGCCGACCCTCGCCAAGCGGATGGGGCTCGTGCTCATTATTGCATCGTGCATGTCCATGGCCTTCATGGGCTTTGCGGGCATGGGGAGCGGCTAAATGAACACCATCATCGGCATCGTGATCTGCGCGGTTCTGTTCGCCCTTTATGGCCTGGTGCGCGACTATGGCTGCACCGGCTCCTGCCACGGCTGCTCCACTGGCAGCTGTGCCCGTACCGAGAGGCATGCTCATCATGACTGACCAATCCCTTCCGCGGCCCTTCGGCCGCCGCGAGTTCATCGCCCTCGGCACCGGCGCGTTCGCGCTCGCGGCGCTACCCATCGCGCTGCGCCGCCACGTGGCCATCGCGCGGCGCACCGTGCCGGTGATGGGCACCATCGCCGAGCTGACGGTCGTGCATCGCGACGAGGCCGTGGCGCAGGAGGCCCTGGAGGCCGCCCTCGCCGAACTGCGCTGGGTGGAGTCGACGATGACGCGCTTCAGCGCGACATCCGATGTCGGCCGCGCCAACGCCGCCGCTGCGCGCGAGGGCGTGACCGTGCGCCCCGAGACGGCGCGTCTCGTGGAGACGGCGCTGCGCTGGTCGTCGGCCAGCAACGGCCGCTTCGACCCGGCGCTCGGCGCCGCGTCCGAACTGTGGGACGTGACCAACCGGCACGAGCCGCCGCCGGCGGACCAGGTGGCGCGCCTCGCCAACCGGTCGTTCTGGCGCCACGTGGACCTCTCGGTCGGCGCGGGGCAGGGCGTGCTGCGCTACGGCGAGCGCGACCTGCACCTCGACCTCGGCGGCATCGGCAAGGGGTACTCCATTGACCGCGCCGTGCAGGCCCTGCGCGACCGCGGCATCGAACACGCCATCGTGAATCTCGGCGGCGACCTCTATGCCATCGGCGAGTCGCCCGAAGGCGGCGCATGGCGCGTCGGCATCCGGTCGCCCGACGACCTGCGCTCCGTGGCGCGCACGCTCGAGGTGAGCAACCGCGCGGTGGCCACGTCCGGTGATTACGAGCGCTTCTTCCGCTATCGCGGGACGCGCTACCATCACCTGATGGATCCCGCCACGGCCGCGCCGCGGCAGACGTCGGTGCGCAGCGTAACGGTGCTTGCCGACAAGTGCGTGGACGCCGAGCCGTGCGCGGTGTCGGTGTTCGGGTTGTCGCAGGACCGTGCGCTCGCCTTTGCGCGCACGCAGATTCCCGGAGTCGACGTCCTCACGATCGCCTGATCTCCCCGTCCAGCGCGGCGGGCGACACCCCGCGAGGAGTGGTTATGAAGAAGAGCCAACTGTTCTGCAGTGCGTGCGACCGGCAGGTGCGCGTGTTGATCTCCGAGGCCCCGCTGGGCGAGCACCAGGCCGCGGTGCACGACGACGAGCTGATCTGCCTCGAGATCGGTGAGCACTGCACCGGCAACCTCTGCCCGCTGGGGGCGGCCGAGCCGAACGCCATGGTGTCGCGGCTCATCCACGAGGGGCTCTCGACCGACGGCCTGCGCAAGGTGAAGGCTACCTGCCCGAGCTGCGGCATCGAGGCCGAGTTCGTGCTGTACGGCAAGGGGAAGGCATCGTGCACCGTGTGTGGCACGGCCGCCAAGTGGCAAGCGGAGCACGTCGAGCCAATGTGATCTGTCGGGTCCGCCGGCCTTTTTCACCACGGAGGACACGGAGGAAGGCGGAGGGCCACGGAGGACTGCAACGGCTACTTCTTGGGGGTACAACGCGCGCCACGCTGATATCAGCGTGGTGCGCTGTCGTTACCCCCAGTTGTTGTAGTACTCCGTGGCCCTCAGCCGTTCTCCGTGCGCTCCGTGGTGAAAAAGGCCCAGTGGCGCTCCGAACGACGCCCAACTGACGGAACCCGAAAGCCCCGTGTAGTTTCTTTGCGACCCCCACCGGAGCTATGCTTGAGGCACCTGATTCGCCGCGGCGCGCTCGCGCTCGCCTTCGTCACCTCGGCCGCCAGCGCGGCGGCGCAGGGACGCCCCGCCACGCTGCAGTTGCAGGACTACCTCGACTGGGAAGACGTGCAGTCGCCCCAGCTGTCGCCCGACGGCGCGCGCATCACCTTCACGCGCCGCTGGATCGACAAGACCAACGACAAGTGGGAGTCCTCGGTCTGGATGATGAAGGCCGACGGTACCCAACCGCGCCTTCTCGTCAACGGCAGTGGTGCGGTGTGGAGCCCCGACGGCACCCGCATCGCGTACGTGGCAAAGGGTGAGCCGACCGGCTCGCAGATCTTCGTCCGCTACATGGACGCCGAGGGCGCCGTCACGCAGATCTCGCGTCTCACCGAGTCGCCCTCGAACATCGAGTGGTCGCCGGACGGCACGAGGATTTCGTTCTCGATGAACGTCGCGGCCAAGCGCGACGACCTGTTTTCGCGCGCCGCGCTTCCCTCGGCGCCCAAGGGAGCCAAGTGGACGGAGGCGCCCAAGGTGGTCACGCGCCTCGACTACCGTCAGGACCGCGTCGGATTTGTGGACGACGCCTGGAACCACGTCTTCGTGATTGACGCGGGCGGCGGCACGCCGCGGCAGGTCACCAATGGCGACTGGAACCACGGCGGCGCCGTCTGGCTCGACAAGCGCACACTGCTCTTCACGGGCAAGCGCGTCCCCAACGCCGAACACATCTGGCGCGACTCCGAGATCTACGCCGCCGATCTCAAGACCGGCGCCATTCGCGAGCTGACGCATCGCAAGGGGCCCGATGGTTCACCCGCGCCGTCGCCCGACGGCAAGAAGATCGCCTACACGGGCTTCGACTCCACGGACGCCACATGGAAGGATGCGGCGCTCTATGTGATGGACGCCGACGGCAGCAACCCGCGCGCGCTCACCGCGTCGATGGATCGGTCGCCATCGGGGCTGATCTGGTCCGAAGATGGCACCACCATCTACTTCACCGCGGAGAACGAAGGGAGCCGCCACCTGTACGCCACGACGCTCACGGGGCAGGTGAAGCAGCTCACCAGCGGTGCACAGGTGGTGACCGTATCGGACATCCGCAACGGCACCGCCGTCGGCGTCCGTATCGCGGCGCAGCTCCCGCCCGATGTGGTGAAGTTCTCGGTGAAGACGCCGGCGACGCTCACGCAGCTGACCTCGGTCAACGCCGATGTGCTCGACGGCAAGCAGCTCGGCGCGGTCGAGGAGATCTGGTACAAGTCCAAGGATGGGCTCCGCATCCAGGGGTGGATCGTGAAGCCGCCTGATTTCAGCGCCTCCCGCAAGTATCCGCTGATGCTCAGCATTCACGGCGGGCCGCACTCGATGTACAACGTCGGGTTCAACTTCGGCTTTCAGGAGCACGCCGCCAACGGTTTCGTCACGCTCTACGTGAACCCGCGCGGTTCCACGGGTTATGGGTCGGCGTTCGGCAACGCCATCAAGAACGCGTACCCGGACAAGGACTTCGATGACCTGATGGCCGGCGTGGACAGCGTGATCGGCCGAGGCTACATCGACGCGCGGCGCCTGTTCGTCTACGGTTGCTCGGGCGGCGGCGTGCTCACGGCGTGGGTGGTCGGCCACACCGACCGCTTCGCGGCTGCCTCCTCCAACTGTCCGGTGATCAACTGGATGAGCTTCGTGGGCCAGACCGATGGACCGAGCTGGTACCGCAACTTCGAGCGCCCGTTCTGGGAAGATCCGAGCGAGTACCTCAAGCGCTCGCCCATCATGTACGTGGGGAATGTGAAGACGCCGACGATGCTGATGACCGGCGTGCTCGACCTGCGCACGCCGATGCCGCAGACCGAGGAGTACTACGAAGCGCTGCGCCTGCGCGGCGTGCCCACGGCGATGGTGCGCTTCAACAATGAATGGCACGGCACGTCGTCTACGCCGTCGAATTACCTGCGCACGCAGGCGTATCTGCGGGCGTGGTTTGACCGGTATGGTCCGCCGGTGACGCCGTAGACGACGATCACGCGCCGCGCGCGCCTTACGCGCTCGACGGTGCGCGAGTTTGCCTAAGGTTGCGTTGATTCGATGATGGAACGCCGCGGGGACAGCGCTATGCTGTCCCCGCAGTGATTCTATGCCTCTTGACGCCAATGGACTAAGTGACTAGACTAACCTAGTCATCTAGTTCGAGGCACTACCATGAAGGTCTTCACCGTGCACGCCGCCAAGACGCAGTTCTCCAAGCTCATCGCCTGGGCGCAGGCCGGCGAGGAAATCGTCATCGCCAAGGGGAGCACCCCCGTGGTGAAGCTCGTGGCACTCGACGGCGGCCAGGCGCCGGCGCGGGTGTTCGGGGCGATGAAGGGGAAGGCGAAGGTCACCGCCGCGTTCTTCGAGCCGCTGTCCGCCGCCGAGCTCGAAGGGTGGGAGGGGTGATGCGCCTCCTCCTCGACACGCACGCCCTGCTCTGGTGGCTCGATGGCGACGCGCGGCTCAGCAAGCGGGCGCGCGCCGCCATCGGCGACGCGCGCACCGTCTGCTTGGTGAGCGCCGCGTCCGCGTGGGAGATCACGACGAAGGCTCGGCTCGGCAAGCTGCCGGGCGCTCTCGATGTTGCGGCCGACGTCATGGGCTGCCTGCGCAGCCAGCAATTCACGCCGCTCGACATCAGCGTGGATCACGCGCAGCGGGCGGGATCGTTGCCGGGCGTGCATCGCGACCCCTTCGACCGCATGCTCATCGCGCAGGCGCAAGCCGAGAACCTGCCACTCGTGAGCAACGAGGTGGTGTTCGACGGGTACGGGGTGGTGCGCATCTGGTAGCGGCGGGACCGTCGCGCCTTAGTTTCCTGCGCATCCCCCCACGGAGAGTCCTATGCGTCGTGCCATGCAAGCCGGTTTGGTCGCAGCCCTTGTCGCCGTCGTGCTCGCTGCGCCGTCCCCCGTCGCCGCCCAGTCCGGTGAGGCGCTCCTCAAGTCGCTCGGGGCGCAGAGTCCCGTGCCGAATCCGACCTTCGTCGCCGACAAGTCGGTGGCTTATGAGGTCGCGTGGGATGTGACCGCGGGCCCGGCCAAGCCCGGCGACCGCACGCCCGGGCTCGCAGCGCCGGCGAACTTCCTCGTGAACACCGACGTCAACGGCGTGGATCGCAAGCGCGTGCACCTCGCCATTGTGGTGCACGGTGCGGCCACGTTCGCGCTGATGACCAACGCCGCCTACAAGGCGATGTACGGAGTGGACAACCCGAACATCGACCTGCTGCAGGCGCTTGACGGCGCGGGGGTGCAGGTGATCCTCTGCGGACAGGCGGCCATCAACCGCAAGATCGCGCGCGATCAGCTGCTGCCGTTGGTGAAGGTGGCGACGACTGCCGGATTCGCGCTGGCCACGCTGCACGCGCAGGGGTATGCGACGTTCACGCCGTGACCTTGATTCGGGACCACCTCGTCACGGCGCGCGGGAGGACGTCAGGCTTCTTCTGCACGCGATCGCGCGCGAGTGGTGCGAGTGGCGATGAAGGGATGACGCACGAACGGAGGCGGGCATGCAGCGTATCGCATGCTCGCCTCCGCGCGTTCCGAGAACTCAAGACGGCTTCGCTGCGCAACCAGATCCTGAACGGGCGCCTGAAGGCCAGGAAAGTTGGCAGGGATTGGCTGGTGGACGTGAACGATCTCGAGGCCTATCTCGACGGACGCAGTGCGGGTGGTCGTCGTGCTGCCACGGAGAAGCAACTGCGCCGTGTGCGCCGGGCGGCAGCGTAGCGAGGTGTTACAACGTCTTCGGGCGATTCACCGACGATGAGGATTCTTGCATGCGCCTACGAAGTCTGATCATTACGGTCGCCCTTCTCTTCCCAGGGGTCGTTGCGGGTCAGTCGCGGCGCTCATCGAGTGTCGTCGCAATCCCCGCCGGCGTTATCCGTGTCACGGACAACGCAGCGGTCGCTCAACCGCGCCATTCCATGTCAGTGCCGTCGTCTTTTGGCGACAGTGTGGTGACTCGGAGGTCTAGGACCCTCCGCGGCGCCTTCATCGGTGCGCTCGTAGGAGGCGCACTTGGTGCGGTAGTGGGAACGCAACTACACTTCGACTGCGCCACAATCAGCGAGCCCTGCCGTGCTCGGACCGACAAGATCGAGGCTACGGTTGGCCTGGCCGGAGTTGGTTCGCTTCTTGGTGCTGGCGTTGGCGCGCTAATCGGCCGCTTGTCATTGATGCGGCAGCAGCACTCGGCGCGTGGCGATCGGACGCGTTCGTTCGACGACACCCGCGTCATCGCGATGATGGTCGACGACTGACGCCGATGTAGCATGCGGCATGCTCGCCGCCGTCCAATCTGCCTCTGTCGTGGGAGTCGACGCGCACCCCGTCCTCGTCGAAGTGGATGTCGCGCGCGGCCTTCCCGCTTGGTCCATCGTCGGGCTGGCGAGTAACGCGGTCAAGGAAGCACGCGAACGCGTCGCGTCGGCGCTCGTCAACTCGGGCTTTGAGGTGCCCGCTCGCAGGGTGACTGTCCTCTTATCACCCGCCGACCAGGTCAAGACCGGCACCGCGTTCGACCTCCCCATCGCGCTCGCGGTGCTCGCTGCCAGCGGACAGATCCCCGCCGAGTGCGTTGAGGGGCTGTGCGTGGCGGGGGAACTCGGACTCGACGGCAGCGTGCGCCCCATCCGCGGCGCGCTCTCGATGGCTCGGCTCGTGCACGCGCGCGGCTACCGCGCACTGGTGCTGCCGGAGACAAATGGTGGCGAGGCGGCGCTGGTCGGTGGTGCGCGACTCGCGGGTGCGTCCACGCTGGCCGCGCTGGTGGAGCAGCTGCGCGCAGGTCGGCTGTTGGCGCCGGTTCCGACCAACGTCGCGAGCACCGTGCTCGACGACGGCCTCGACCTCGCCGACGTCGCAGGGCAGGGAATGGCCAAGCGCGCGCTCGAGATCGCGGCGGCCGGCGCGCACAATCTCTTGCTTGAGGGCCCTCCTGGCGCCGGCAAGACGATGCTCGCGCGCCGCCTCCCCACCATCCTGCCGCCGCTCACCGACGAAGAGCATCTCGAGGTAGTCGCCATTCATTCAATTGGCGGCACGCTTCCCGCCGGGGCGATTCCAGCGCGCGTGCCGCCGTTTCGAGCGCCGCACCACACGATTTCGCAGGCGGGGCTCATCGGCGGCGGGAGCGGACCGCGGCCCGGCGAGGTGAGCCTGGCGCATCGCGGCGTGCTCTTCCTCGACGAGCTGCTCGAACTTCCGCGCTATGTGCTCGACGCCATGCGCCAGCCGCTCGAGGACGGGCGCGTGATCATCGCGCGCGCGGCGCACGCCGTGGCCTTTCCGGCGCGCTTCATGCTCGTGGCCGCCACCAATCCGTGTCCCTGCGGGCGGTTGGGTTTCGATCGGCCGCCGATCATCGAGGGCACGCTGCCGGTTGGCACGATGCGCGAAGACGGAGGAGGCGACTGCCGCTGCAGCGCTACCGACATCGCCCGGTATCGTGCGCGGCTCTCAGGGCCGCTGGCCGACCGCATTGACCTGCGCGTCACGGTGGCTCCGGTCGCCCTGTCGGCCATGCACGGCGGCGGTGACGAGACGTCGGCGCAGGTGCGCGCGCGCGTCACGGCCGCGCGCGATCGGCAGCACGCGCGCTATGCTGGGCAACGCGGCGTGAACGCCAATGCTCAGGCGCCGGCGCGCGCCCTGCGCGGAAGGCACGGTCCCACCGTCGAGGCGCACGCTTGGCTGGTCTCCGCCGCCGAGCGGCTACGGTTGAGCGCACGGGGGTACGCGCGCGTCTTGCGGGTGTCGCGTACCATCGCGGATCTGGACGGGGTCGAGCAGATCAACCGCGACGCGGTGGCCGAGGCGCTGGGGCTCCGCGGTGTGGGGTGAACCCCCACACGGACGTGCGCACTTTCCCGAAGGAAATTCACGCATCCGATGCGCATCTTTCGCGGCGTACTATCGCCCCGCGACGGGCCTGTTCTTGGCCCGCGCCCTCTCCGAGGAGACCATGCGTCCATTGGCTATCGCCGCGCTTCTGCTCGCGGCCCTGCCGGCCACAGCGGCCGCTGCCGTGCTGGGCTTTGCCGGTCCCAGCGTCGGCCCCGTGCCGGTCGAGTTCATCATGTTCGGCATCGTGCTAGCCGGTGTCGGCATCTTTCATCACCAGACATTCAAGATCGCGGTAACAGGCGCCACCGTTATCGCGCTCTACAAGATCCTCTTCTCGCCATTCCGGGCGGGAGCTGGTGTCGCGGGCTTTGGCCTGCACGTCGAGCACGAGTGGGTGATCCTGGCCAACCTGTTCCTGCTGCTGATGGGCTTCGCGCTGCTCGCCCGGCATTTCGAGGAGAGCGGCGTGCCGGCTTCGCTGCCGAAGTACCTGCCGAATGACTGGAAGGGAGCGTGGATTCTCCTGCTCCTCATCGCCTTCATTTCGTCGTTCCTCGACAACATCGCGGCCGCCCTCATCGGCGGCGCCGTGGCGCACAAGGTGTTCAAGGGCAAGGTGCACATCGGCTACATCGCGGGCATCGTGGCTGCGTCCAACGCCGGTGGCGCCTTCTCGGTGGTGGGTGATACCACGACGACGATGATGTGGATTGCCGGCGTCGGGCCGCAGGAAGTCTTCGAGGCGATTATCGGCACGGTCGTTGCGTTGTTCATTCTGATCCCGCTCGCCAGGGTGCAGCAGAAGTACTCGCCCCTACACGTCCCCGAAGGCGACGAGGCCAAGATCGACTGGCCGCGCGTCGCCGTGGTGCTGAGCATCCTCGCACTCGCCGTCATCGTGAACGTGGTGATGAACACCAAGTTCTACGAACTGTCCGACAAGGGTCCGTTCCTCGGGCTCGCGGTCTGGGTTGCCATTCTCGCTACGGCCGGCTTACGCAAGCCCGAGTGGTCGCTCCTCCCCGAGAATCTCAAGGGGACCATCTTCCTGCTCTCGCTGGTGCTCTGCGCCAGCATGATGCCGGTGGAGAAGCTGCCGACGGCGTCGTGGCAGACGGCGTTCGGACTTGGCTTCACTTCGGCGGTGTTCGACAACATCCCATTGACCGCATTGGCGCTCGCCCAGGGCGGCTATGACTGGGGCTTCCTTGCCTTCGCCGTGGGCTTCGGCGGGTCGATGATCTGGTTCGGCTCGTCAGCGGGCGTGGCGCTCTCGAACATGTATCCGGAAGCGAAGAACACGAAGAACTATTTGCGGCATGGATACTGGGTGGCTATCGCCTACGTGGCGGCCTTCATGACGATGCTCTACGTGCTCGGCTTCCACCCAGGCAGCACGCCGCGCACGGTGCAGACCGTGGAGGCGTCGGCGGCAGTCGAGGCGCCAGCAGTCGAGGCGCCAGCAGTCGAGGCGCCGGCGGCGCCGGCACCAGCGGTTCCCGTTACGCCATAACGCTCTTCGTACTCGCAGGTCCGCCGCCCCGCACAGCTCGTGCGGGGCGGCGGTCGTTTGTGCCGGGCGGCGGCGGGACTTGCCGATTAGATATCTCAGTAGTAAGATAAATACAACAACGCGACACACGCCGCCACGACCTTCTGATCACCGCCCCCGATGACAGCGCTCCCGTACGGCCTGCAACCCACGACCTACCGCCTCCCCGATGCCACGCGGCTCGGACGGGCGCGGCTACAGGTCACGGACCTCGCGCGCTCGCTCGACTTCTATACGAAGGTGCTTGGCTTTCGCGTGCTGTCCCAGCGAGACGGCGTCGCCGTGCTGGCGGCCCACGGCACCGATCATTCCATCGTTGAACTGCACGCTGGAGCCGTCAAGCCAGTGCCGCCGGGCGGGCGCCAGGGGCTGTTCCACTTCGCCATACTGCTCCCCGACCGCGCGTCGCTCGGCCGATTCCTCGTGCACCTCGGCGATATCGGTGCGCGAGCCGGCGCGTCCGATCATCTGGTGAGCGAGGCGATGTATCTGAGCGACCCGGACGGACTCGGCATCGAGGTGTACGCCGACCGTCCGCGCGAGTCGTGGCGGCATGAAGGGCGCGAACTCAGCATGGCGACCATGCCGCTCGATGCCCGATCCGTTGCCGACGCTGCCGGTGGTGAACCGTGGACCGGCATGCCGGCCGGCACCACGCTCGGTCACATGCATCTGCACGTTGCGTCACTCGAGGAGGCACGCGCGTTCTATCACGACGCGCTCGGCCTGGACCTGGTCGTCTGGTCGTACGCCGGCGCGCTCTTCTTCTCCGCCGGCGGCTATCACCATCATCTCGGCACCAACACCTGGGCCAAGGGACAGCCGAGCGCGGCGCCGGACGAGGCGCGACTGCTCGACTGGGAGATGGTGCTGCCGGATACGGCCTCGGTGGATGCGGCGCGCGGCAATCTCGAAGCGCACGGGCACGCGGCAGAAGGAAGCGGCGATGGGTGGTCGTTCCGCGATCCGTGGGGGACGCAGTTCACGCTCGTGCCGGCAGGTTAGGGGGAACTACAACCACGAAGAACGAAGGGCGCGAAGGGGCGCGAAGGGCGATCCTCTTCGCGCCTCTTCGCGCCTCTTCGCGCCCTTAGCCCTTCGCGGTGGTGGTCTGTTAGTTTTCGGTCATGGCACATCCGTCACCATACCGTCAACTCGCCCCTGCGCGTCGTATCGATCTCGTCACGCGCGCCATCAAGAGCAGCAAGGACATGCGCGCCGTGATGGTCACGCGAATGGCCTCGCGTGGCGGCGGTTTCCGTCCGCAGACGCTTTTGCAGTGGCCGGCCGACAAGCTCGCGCGCGAAGTCGTGCGGCTGGGCGCCGAGAATGCCGACGACGAGCTCAACCTGCTCAACATGCTGTACGTGGAGTTTGAGCCGCAGATCCAGGCGGCCTTTCTCGACGCGGCCGGCGTGAAGCATGAGAACGGCCAGATGCCGGAGGAGCTTGAGCCGCCGTTCGCCGGCGCCGAAGCGGTGGCCAAGGGCGCCGCGGCGGTGGTCGAGAAGTTCGGCGAGGACGGGCGCTTGTACTTGCTGACCATCGCCAAGTACAATGGCGGCGGGTGGCCGGGGCTCGATGCCGTGATTGCAGGGATGGGAGCGGCGGGCTAGGTCCGCGGAAGCCCATCGCCTCGGCAACGCTGGCCTTTTTCACCACGGAGCGCACGGAGGAAAACGGAGGGCCACGGAGTACGGCAACTACTGGGGGAACTGCGCGCGCCACGCAATTGAATGCGTGGCGTGATGTCTTTAACCCCAGTATTTGTAGTCCTCCGTGGCCCTCCGGCAGTTCTCCGTGTGCTCCGTGGTGAAAAAGGCCAGCGTCCCCTCGGAGGCGGCGCGCCAGTCTGCGCGGTACATTCTCGCCGTCCCTTTTCGCGAGCTCCGCATGCGCGCATCACGTGTTGCTCCGCTGCTCATCGCCCTCGCCGCCTGCGCTCCGCGCGGCGGCGTCGTCACTGGTGCCTCCGGCGCTGGCGGCGCCTATGACGTGGTCATCGAGAACGGCCGTGTGATCGACGGCACCGGCGCCGCCTGGTTCTACGGCGATGTGGCGCTCCGCGGCGACCGCATTGCGGCCATCGGGCCGCGGGGCGCGTTTTCTGGCGCGAGCGTCGCGCAGCGGGTGAATGCCGCGGGCCACGTCGTCGCGCCAGGGTTCATCGACATCCAGGCGCAGTCGTACGGCAACTTCATGACGGGCGACGGCCGGGCGATCTCCATGGTGACGCAGGGCATCACCACCGCGATCCTCGGCGAGGGCGAGACGCCCGCGCCGGTAAACGACAAGATCCTCGAACTCGAGGCCGACTCGTCCGCCAAGGCGCAGATGCGCCGGTTCATGGGTCCGCGTGGCTTCGGCACTTGGCTCGAGTTCATGGTCGCGCGCGGCGCGTCGCAGAACATCGGGTCGTTCGTCGGCAACGGCACGGTGCGCGTCTACGGCCATGGCGGCGGCATGGGGCCGGCCACGCGCGTGGAGATTGACACGATGCAGGCGATGGTGCGACGCGCGATGGAGGACGGCGCGTTCGGCATCGCGAGCGCGCTCATCTATCCACCGAACGTCTATGCGAGCCCCGCGGAACTGACCGAGATCAACAAGGCGGCCGCGCCGTATGGCGGCGTGTACATCACCCACATGCGGAGCGAGGGGGACAAGTTCCTCGAGGGCATTGACGAGGCGATCAGTGTGGGGCGGGGTGCGGGCGTGTCTGTTGAGATCTACCATCTCAAGGCTGCCGGCGTCCGCAACTGGCCCAAGATGGACGTCGCCATCGCGAAGATTGACAGCGCGCGCGCGGCGGGGCTCGACGTGCAGGCCGACATGTACCTGTATCCGGCCGGCGGCAACTCGTTCGCCAGTTGCATCCCGCCCAAGTACGCCGAGAACGGCAAGCTGCTCGAGAACCTCAAGAACCAGTCGCTGCGCGCGACGATGATCGCGGAGATCCAGGCGCGCGATGCGGGCTACGAGAATCTCTGCGAGGCCGCGACGCCCGAAAACGTCATGGTCATGGGCTTCCGGAAGCCCGAGTACCAGCAGTTCGAGGGCAAGCGACTCAGCGAGATCGCCACGGCGATGAACAAGAACTGGGCCGAGGTGATCATTGACCTCAACGTCGCGGAAGAGCTGGGGCTCGGCGAGATCCTCTTCCTGATGAGCGAGGAGAACATCCAGAAGCAGATCCGCCTGCCGTGGATGAAGTTCGGTACCGACGCGAGCACGCGTGACCCGGCCACCGCGCGCGGCATGGTGCATCCGCGCGCGTACGGCAACTTCCCTCGGCTGTTCGGCCGCTATGTGCGTGACGAGCGCGTCACCCCGCTCGAGGACGCCGTGCGCAAGGCGTCGTCGGCCGTCGCCACCCGGCTCTCCATTCACGACCGCGGTGTGCTCAAACCGGGGCTCAAGGCCGATGTGGTGGTGTTCGACCCGGGCACGATCAGCGACCACGCGACGTTTGAGAAGCCGCACCAACTGTCCACGGGCGTGCGGGATGTCTTCGTGAACGGGGTGGGGGTGGTGCGGGACGGGAAGCATACGGGGGCGAAGCCGGGGCAAGTGGTGCGGGGCCCTGGGTATCGGCCCTAAAGGAAGGGGAGGCGTACAGGGGTTTAGGAGGGGGAGGAGTGGAGCGCGGAGGGAGGAGTGAGGAGGTAGGCCTCCTATCTCCTCCCTCCGCGCTCCACTCCTCCCTCCTTCCAAACCCCTGCACCCCTCCTCCACCTCAACATCTTGGCACTTTCGCCGGTACCGTCCGTATTAGTGGACACTACCTTTCATTAGTAATGGCCACCGACCTCACCGCCCCCAGCGTCCAGCAGGCTCGGCTCCTCGAAAAGGAAGCCGCGCTCGTCGCGTGGATGCGCCAGCACGGCTCAGTGCTGATCGGGTTCTCCGGGGGCGTGGATTCCGCGTACCTGGCCTGCGTGGCGCTCGATGCCGTCGGGGCGGCGAACGTGCTCGCGGTGATCGGGCGCAGCGCGTCGTATCCCTTGGAGCAATGGACGACGGCGCGCGAGGTGGCCGACCGGTTCGGCGTACCGGTACTCGAGATCGACACGGACGAAATGGACGATCCGCGATACGCCGCCAATCCCGTGAACCGCTGTTACTTCTGCAAAACCGAGCTGTGGCGCAAGCTGGTCCCGCTTGCGCGTGCGCGCGGCCTGGCCGTGGTGGTGGATGGCACCAATCACGACGATCTGGCCGATTATCGACCCGGCGCGCAAGCGGCCCGTGAGGCCGACGTGCAGTCGCCGCTCGCCGAGCTGCGCTTCAGCAAGGACGACATCCGGGCACTGTCGCGCCTGCGCGGCATTCCCACGTGGTCGCAGCCGTCGTCGCCCTGCCTCTCCTCGCGCCTGCCGCACGGTACCGAGGTGACGCCGTTGCGCTTGCGCAAGGTGGAGAACGCGGAGCGCGCGCTGCGCGCGATGGGCATCACCGGCAACCTGCGTGTGCGCTACCACGGCGAGACGGCGCGCATCGAGATGGATCACGACCAGATCGAGCGATGGAGCGCGGAGGCGCAGCGGCCGGCACTGCGAGCGGCCGTGAAGATGGCGGGCTTTGCCCGCGTGGAACTCGACCTGCGCGCGTTCCGCAGCGGATCGCTCAACGAACTGACGCGCGAAGAGCGCGCCGACGCGCGCGTGCTCGACCTCATGGAGAGTGACTGATGTTTGGCTGTCTCGGGCGTCTTGGGTGCCTGGTGCTGGTGGCGGTGATTGCTGTGGGCGGTTGGTTCACGAGGCCGTATTGGTATCCGCGCGTGCGGGCCATGGTGGTCGCGACGCCGCCGCCGGACACGATTGCGTGGACCCCGATCACGCCCGCGGCGGCGGCGGCGGGCACGCGGGCCGCCGAGCGGTTGGCGGCGAAGAACGGGCCGGTGTATGCGAGCCTGACGCCGGCGGAGTTCGTGGCGTGGCAACTGACGCCCGCCATGAAGATCCTCGGCACCGCGGCGGCGAAGCCCGAAGCATCGGTGCAGGGCGACGTGCTGCTGGTGCGCGCGAACGTCGCCGTGAGCGAGCTTGGCGATCCCAGGTCGCTTGGCCCGCTCGGGAGCATGCTCGACGGACGGCAGCCGGTGCTCATCGGCGGGCGGCTGGCAATGCTGAAGCCGGGCATGCTGGGGATGACGGTGACGCACATCACGGTGAATGAGCTGCGCCTGCCCTCTGCGCTCATCGACCGCATCGTGCGGCGCATCAGCGTGAAGCAACGGACTGACAGTCTCGCGACTGACGTGGTCGCGATCGCGGTGCCGGAGGCGGTGGCGGACGTGCGCATCACGAAGGGCAAGATCGTGCTGTACAAGGCGGTGCCATGAGCCGGCGCATTCTCGTTGTCGACGACGAACAGGGGATTCGCGACGCGCTGTCGCAGCTCCTCGAATACGAGGGCTATGAAGTGCGCACGGAGGCGTCGGGCGCAGCGGCGCTGGCGGCGTACGAGCAGTTCCGCCCGCAGCTCACCTTCCTCGACGTGAAGATGGCCGGGATGGACGGGCTCGAGACGCTGCGCAAGCTGCGCGCGTTCGACCCGACGGCCATCGTCGTGATGATCAGCGGGCATGCCACCATCCAGAATGCGGTGGAAGCCACGCAGGGCGGCGCCTACGACATCATGGAGAAGCCGCTCGACACCGACCGCATTCTCGTGACCCTGCGCAACGCCATCGGGCACCTGGCGCTGCGCGAGGAGAACGCGCGACTGCGCGAGGTGGTGGAGCAGACGTACGAGATTGTCGGGCGGTCGCACGCCATTCGGGCGCTCATCGAGACCATCGACCGTGTGGCGGCCACCGATGCGCGCGTCCTCATCACCGGCGAGAACGGCACCGGCAAGGAACTCGTGGCTCGCGCGCTGCACCGGCAGTCGCGCCGCGCGTCCGGCCCGTTTGTCGAGGTCAACTGCGCGGCGATTCCCGGCGAACTGATCGAGAGCGAACTGTTCGGCCACATGAAGGGCTCGTTCACCGGGGCGGTGCAGGACCGGACCGGCAAGTTCGAGCAGTCGGACGGCGGCACACTCTTCCTCGACGAAGTGGGCGACATGTCGCTCGCCGCGCAGGCCAAGGTGCTGCGCGTGCTGCAGGACGGCGAGGTGACGCGCATCGGCGGCGCCAAGCCGCGCACGGTGGATGTGCGTGTGCTCGCCGCGACAAACAAGCGGCTCGAGGACGAGATCGGTGCGGGTCGTTTCCGCGAGGATCTGTACTACCGGCTCAACGTGGTGCCGGTGGTGGTGCCGCCACTGCGGGAACGACGCGATGACATCCCGGTGCTCATTCAGCATTTCCTCGACCAGTTTGCGCCGACGGGAGCGATGGCGCGCGGCATGGAGCAGTCCGCGGCCGACCGGCTGGCGGCGCTCGACTGGCCCGGCAATGTGCGCGAGCTCCGCAATACGATTGAGCGACTGCTCATCCTGTCGCGCGGCTCGCAGGTGACCGTCGCCGATGTCGAGCGGTTGGTCGGCGCGCGCGCCACCGAGGGCTCTTCTCTGGGGGCGCTCGATGCGTGCCGCACCTTCGAGGAGTTCAAGCTCGCCGCCGAGCGCGCGTTCCTGCTGGTCAAGCTGCGCGAGCATGACTGGAACGTGGCGGAGACGGCGCGAGTGCTCGACATGCCCCGGTCGAACCTCTACAAGAAGATCGAGCGCCACAGCCTGGCGCGGGAGCAGGGATGACGGATCGCAACTGGGACGCTGAGCTTAAGAAGATCGACCGTCAGCTCGAATCGGTGAGCGACGAGGCGATGTTTCCGGCGAAGACGGCGAAGGGACCCCAGGCGCAGGCGCAGGCCGTCGGGGCGCAACAGAGCACCAGCACGTGGGGCGTCTTCCTGCGACTCTCGCTCACCGTGGCGCTCGGCGTCGGCATGGTCTTCTGGCCGTACAGCGCGCGCTGCGGACTCGGTCTCGCCGGCTACCTCGGCGCCGTCTCCGCCCTGGTCGTCAGCGGCATCTGGTCGTCGGTCTGGACGTTCCGGCACCGGGCGGCCAAGGCGCACACGCTCGCGCTGCTGCTGGTGCTGTGGGGGCTCGTGCTCGCGTCCATCGAGGTGCTGCCGCGGACGGGGTATGCCAAGCCGACGGCGGCGCATCCGGTGGGGTGGAGCTGCGCGAAATAAGCGGCTGTCATGGAAACGAGAACGAGCGCTGGCGGTTGCCAGCGCTTGTTTCGTATTCTCGCCGCGCTACTTGGGTGCGACCGCGGTGACGAAGACCTTGAATGTCGGTACCGATCCCGATGGAACCGACACGGTGTCGGCTGGTGGATACCCCTGAACCTCGAAGTGATAAACCATCTGCGCCAGTTGCTTCACGTTTCGCGCGCCGACTCGAGCGGGAAGGAAGCGCAGACCCGGCAGCGCATTCTGAACCGCCTGTGTAAACAACGCGTGGCCGGAGCGCACCACTTTCAGCGTGCCCGGAATGACCAAGCCAGTCGTGTCGACGACAAACTGCACGACGGTCTCGCCGCTGACGCCGGCTTGTTTGAGAATTTCCGGATACCGAGGCGTCTGTGATCCTGGCGCGATCGCCACTTGCGCGTCGCTCGGGAAGTTGAGGGTTCCCTTCGTCGACGGTGGGACGATTCCTGTAATCACCACCTTGAATGTCGGCATCGGTCCTGCGGGAACCACCACGGTGTCGCGGGGCGGGAATCCCTGCACCTCGAACCAGTAGACCATCTGGGCGAGTTGCTTCACGTTCCGCCCTCGAAACCGCGCCGGCAAGAAGCGTAGCCCGGGTAGCGCATTCTGAACGGACTGTGTAAACAGCGCGTGGCCGGAGCGGACCACTTTCAACGTGCTGGGAATTGCCAGGCCGGTTGTGTCGACGACAAACTGCACGATGGTCACGCCGCTGACGCCGGCACTCTTGAGAATCTCCGGATAGCGCGGCGCCAAGGAGCCAGGCGCCATCGCCACCTGGGCGTCGTCCGGAGGCGTGGAGGCCCCCTTCGACGGCGGTGGGGTCGAAGTGCGAACGATGTACTCCACCTGCTTTGTGGGCCTCTTCGTTGTGTCCTGGACGAGTGGAACAGGAGGCGTGGGCGTGCGCACGGCCGCCGCTGAAACGGTGGGAGAGACAACCGGTCGCGACGTCGCGGCTACGCTCGCCGCACCAACCATTTGTGCCGGAGACGAGTTAGGTGTCAGCACACTGGCGGCGTCTGGCACGGTCGGCAACCACGCGCGAACACTGGCCAGCTCACGCGCCAGCACGGGTGAGGCGGTGACGACACCGAGCGCCATCGCGGCAAATGCGAACGCGGCCGCGCGAAGGACACGGCGTGCAGGAGGAGTGCTATGCATGGCGGCGATCCTGAGTGGTAGTGTGGTCGGAGCGCCAGCGATCATGGAGGCAAAGGCGGTCTCGCCCTGACGCTGGGAGATGAGAAGCAACAGATGCGCGTACTGGCGGCGGTCGGCGCCGGCGCGCACGACGCGATGGTCGCAGTCGAGCTCGGTGGCGGTGCGCAGGCGGCGCACGATCCACCAGAGGCCCGCGTTCCAGGGGAAGAGCGCGACGAGCAACCACGCGACCGTGAGTACGGCGGGATCGGCGTACTTCACGTGCTCCATTTCATGACGGACCACCAACTCGCGCATTGGCGTGTCCAGTTCAAGCGACCATCGCGGCAGGACAATGCGCGGCCGCACGATGCCGAAGGCTGCGGGACCGACGCTCGGCGTAATGAGGACCGTGCGGCCAACGACCGTCTGCTGCTCGGCGTCTCGGGCGATGCGACGCAGCGCGAGCAGGCCCACGAGCGCACGCGTGAGCAGCAGCGCAGATACGGCGACCCAGAGCACGAGCAGCGGAGCGTCCAGCGTGGCGAGGCGATCGCGGACGCTCGGTGCGTCAACAATCGTCACGGCGGCGCTGGCGGCGCTCGTGGGGGCGCTGGAGATCGTCACTTGTTCGGACCCCGACTGCACCAACGGACGCGCCAACACGGGAGCGAGCAGCGGCCAGGCGCACGTCACGACGAGGGCGAGCACCCACACATGACGTCCCTGGCGGTTCAGCAGGCGGAAGAGGCGCTCCGTGGCGAGCGCCGCGCCGCCGGCGAGCAGGCCGAGGGCTGTCGCCGCGAGCATCCACGTGGCGATCATGGCGTCCTCCGCTTGGTCGGGCTGTGTGCGGCGATGCGCTCCGCCATGGCGCGCAGTTCGGAGGCGTCGAGGTCGTGATCATCGACCAGTCGCGCCAGGAGCGCCTCTGGGGAGCCGCCGAAGAAGCCGGACAGCATGCGGTGCAGGGCGGTGCGCTGTGCCGTGCGCTGGGCGATCCGCGGATAGTAGCGATGCGCCCGTCCCTCGATTTCGCGGCGCAGCAGGCCCTTGCCCTCGAGATTGCGAAGGATGGTTAGCACGGTCGTATACGCGAGATCCGCGTCCAGCAGATCACGGATTTCGCCCACGGTGCCGTTCCCATGCTCCCAGAGCAGGGCCATCACGTCGAGTTCGCGGCTGCCGAGCGAGAGTTCATCCATCAGGCCTCCTCGTGACGCCGAAGTACTAAGCTGATAGTAGCATAATGTGGCAATCGGTCGGTTTTGTCAACTACCAGCATAGTAGGTTGCCGCAGATGGCCCGCTGGTGCGACCACGCGCCGCGCACTGTCATCTGATCACTGACACCGAATGTCAGCATTCCGCGACGGGCGGTGGGCGACGGGCAAGGGTTAGATTTCAGAGTGGTACCGCGGCTGCCGTCTGCCATCTGCCATCTGCCTTCTCCCGTCCCACACCAGTACCCCATATGACGAAATTCAAGAGCTTCATCGCCGGCGAATGGGTCGAATCCTCGACCGGTGAATACGTCGAGAATCGCAACCCCGCCGATACGCGCGACCTCATCGGCCTCTTTCCGAAGGGCGATGCGGCTGACGTGAACCGCGCGGTCGAAAGCGCCAAGAAGGGCTTCGCCCTCTGGAAGGCCGTTCCGGCCCCGGCGCGCGGTGACATCCTGCGCCGCGTGGGCGACATCCTGGTGCGCCGCAAGGACGAAGTGGCCGACCTGATGACGCGCGAGATGGGCAAGCCGGTCGCGGAAACGAAGGGCGACGTGCAGGAGGGCATCGACACCGCCTACTACGCCGCCACCGAAGGACGCCGCCTCTTCGGGCACACGGTGCCGAGCGAGCTGCGCAACAAGTGGGCGATGTCGTTCCGCCGGCCCATCGGTGTGGCCGGCATCATCACGCCGTTCAACTTCCCCCTCGCGATCCCGACGTGGAAGATCTTCCCGGCGCTGCTCTGCGGGAACTCGGTTGTCTTCAAGCCGGCCACGGACGTGCCGCACACGGGACACGTGCTCGTGGAGATCCTGCTCGAGGCCGGCCTGCCGCCCGAGGTGATCCAGTTGGTGCACGGCCCGGGCCGCGTGGGCAACGCCATCGTGAATCACCCGGACGTGGCGCTCGTCTCGTTCACCGGCTCCACCGAAACGGGAAGCAAGATCGGCGAGACGTGCGGCCGGATGCACAAGCGCCTCTCGCTCGAGATGGGTGGCAAGAACGCCATGACCGTGCTCAACGACGCCGACCTCGATCTCGCCCTCGACGGCGTGCTCTGGGGCGCCTTCGGCACCACGGGCCAGCGCTGCACGGCGACGAGCCGCCTGATTGTTCAGGAGGGCGTCCACGACAAGTTCGTGAAGATGCTCGTGGACCGCGCGTCGAAGCTGAAGCTCGGCGACGGCCGCAAGAAGGGCACCGATGTCGGCCCGATGGTGAACCAGTCGGGGATCGAGAACGTCGAGAACTACGTCCAGATCGGAAAGAGCGAAGGCGCCACGCTCGCGCTTGGAGGCCAGAAGGCCACCGGCGGCGACCTCGACCACGGCTTTTTCTATCAGCCGACGATCTTCACGAACGTGAAGGCGGGATCAAGGCTGGAGCAGGAGGAGATCTTCGGCCCGGTGCTCAGCGTCATCAAGGTGAAGGACTACGCTGAAGCGTTCACGGTGAACAACGACGTCGCCTACGGCCTGTCGTCGGCGGTCTATACGCGCGACGTCAACATCGCGTTCCAGGCGCTGCAGCAGCTCGACAACGGCATCACATACATCAACGCCCCGACCATCGGCGCCGAGGCGCACCTGCCGTTTGGCGGCGTGAAGGCGACGGGCAATGGCCACCGCGAAGGCGGCTGGGAAGTGTACGAGTTCTTCTCGGAGACGAAGGTGGGATACATCGACTACTCGGGGGCGCTGCAGAGGGCGCAGATAGACAACTACTAGGAAGGGGACGGGTGCAGGGGTTTAGGAGGAGGGAGGAGTGGAGTGTTGAGCGAGGAGGGAGGGGGTGGGCCGGGTGGCCCGCCCCCTCTCTCTTCCTCCTCTCTCCACTCCTCCCTCCTGCTAAACCCCTGCACCCCTCCTCCACCCTTGTTTCTAGCTTCTCCCGCGGCTAACTCCCAACAGCCCTCATGACCGACGCCCAACTCCCTCCGAGCACGCCCGAACCGCCTCTCGTCAGCGGCGAGCCGGCGTTCGGCCCGCCGCCGCGGCGCCGCCGCTGGCGTCCGCTGCGCGTGCTCTGGGAATGGACCAAGTCCATGACGACGGCGCTGCTGCTCTTCTTTGTGGTGCGCTCGTTCCTCGTGGAGGCGTTCAAGATCCCCAGCGGCTCCATGGAAGGGACGCTGCTCGTGGGCGACTTCCTGCTCGTGAACAAGCTCGTCTACGGCGCCGAGGTGCCCTTCACGAATGCGCGCCTGCCGGCGGTGCGTGCGCCGCAGCATGAGGACGTGATCGTCTTCCGGTGGCCGATGGATCCGACCAAGGACTTCGTGAAGCGCGTGGCAGGGGTGCCGGGGGACACGCTGGGCATGGTGGACGGCGTGCTCCAGCGCAACGGGCATGCCCTGCGGGAGCGCTACACGTCGCATACCGACCCGGGGACCGATCCGGCCGGCGAGGAGTTTCGCTGGCAGCGGCAGTACCTCGTGAGCCGCGGGCGCAGCGGCCGGTCGTACCATCCCTCGCGCAACAACTGGGGGCCGCTCGTCGTCCCCGCGGCGCACCTCTTTGTGCTCGGCGACAATCGCGACAATTCGCTCGACAGCCGCTACTGGGGATTCGTCCCCGACTCGATGGTGAAGGGGCGCCCCATGCTGGTTTACTTCAGCTATGCCCCCGACAGCGCGACGCCCGTCCCCTTCTTGACAAAGGTCCGCTGGCAGCGTCTCGGCACGCGCATCCGCTGACGGGGTGGACTTCCGGACGGTCGCGACGCGCACCACATTCCGCACGGTATGATTGATCCATCAGAGCGCACAAGCCGTGCGCGCGGTCCGGGTCACCGGAAGAAGCAACCGGCCGAGGAAGGTTCACTCGACCAGTACTTGCGCGACATCAGTGTCTTTCCGCTGATCACGCGTGAGGACGAGGTGGACCTCGCCCAGCGCATCCGCGCCGGGGATCAGGAGGCGCTCGACAAGCTCGTGCGCTCCAACCTCCGCTTCGTGGTTTCCGTCGCGAAGAAGTACCAGAATCAGGGCGTCTCGCTCAGCGACCTGATCAACGAGGGCAACCTCGGCCTGATCCGCGCCGCCCACAAGTTCGACGAGACGAAGGGGATCAAGTTCATCTCCTACGCCGTCTGGTGGATCCGGCAGGCCATCCTCCAGGCGCTCGCCGAGCAGTCGCGCATCGTGCGCGTGCCGCTCAACCGCGCCGGGACGCTGCACCGCATCGGCAAGCGCGCCAGCGCGCTGCTCCAGGAGCTGGGGCGCGAGGCGACGCACGCCGAGATCGCCGACGGTATGGACATCACCGAGGAAGAAGTCGCGCGGACGATGCTCATCTCGCAGACGCACCTGTCGCTGGATGCGCCGATGTCACCGGGCGAGGACAACCGCCTGCTCGACTACCTCCCCGACACCGAGAGCCGCACCCCCGACGAGGAGACGTTCGAGAAGGCGCTCACCGAGTCCATCCACGAGGCGCTCCGCGGCCTCAAGGAGCGCGAGGCGAAGATCCTGCGCCTCTATTTCGGCCTCGACGGCGCCGAGCCGATGACGCTCGAGGAGATCGGCGAGGTGCTGAACATCACCAGGGAACGGGTGCGGCAGATCAAGGAGAAAGCCCTGAGCCGACTGAGACACATTAGTCGGGCGAAGGCTCTGGAGTCGTACCTCGGGAGTTAGAGAGACAACAGAGAGACAACAGAGAGACAACAGAGAGAAAACAGAGATACAACAGAGATACAACAGAGGCGCGGAATGGGTCCGCGCCTTCCTTTTTGCCCCACGGCGGTTTCGATTTCAAGAATCGCCAATCATCATCGCCAATCATAATCCGCAGTCCCCATCCGAGCTCCCAATCCCCAATCAGTATGGCCTCCTCATTCAGCTTTGACGTCACGACTGGAGTTGACCTCCAGGAGGTCGACAACGCGGTCAACCAGGCGCAGAAGGAGTCGGCCCAGCGCTACGACTTCAAGGACGCCAAGGTGCTGACCATCGAGTTCGCGCGCGCCGAGGGCGTGATTCGCCTGCATGCTGACCACGACATGCGGATGCGGGCCCTCTTTGACATCATCCAGTCCAAGCTGATCAAGCGCGGCGTGCCGGTGAAGAACCTCGAGGTCGGCGACAACGTCCCCGCGGGCAACGACACGCTGAAGAAGGAGATCAAGCTCAAGCAGGCGCTCGACACGGAGACGGCCAAGAAGGTCGCGGCCGCGATCAAGGAGGCGAAGCTCAAGAAAGTGCAGGCCTCCATCCAGGGCGACCAGGTGCGCATCAGCGGGAGCGACAAGGACACCCTGCAGGAGGCCATGGCCCTGCTGCGCCGCGGCGACTACGGCGTCGAGCTCAAGTTCGGGAACTACCGTTGAAGTTTGCCGTCGTCACCCTCGGCTGCGACAAGAACACCGTAGACAGCGAGCGCTACGTGGCGGAGCTGCGCGCGCACGGCGGCGAGCCGGTGGAGGCGCTCAACGAGGCCGAGCTGATCGTCGTCAACACCTGCGGGTTCATTGACGCGGCCAAGAAGGAGTCGCTCGACGCGATCATCGAGGCCGCGGACCGCAAGGGTGACGGCGTCTGCCAGACCGTGGTGGCGGTGGGATGCATGGTGGAGCGCCACAAGGCCGAGATGCAGGCCGCGCTCCCCGAGGTGGACCTCTTCCTCGGCGCGTCGGAGACCGACCGACTGGCAGTGGAGCTGCACGCGCGCGGCCTGATCGGCGACCCGGAGACGCTGCACCCCGGGGTGCGTCTCTACACGGGTGACACGCCGTGGGTGCGCTACCTGAAGTTGAGCGAAGGGTGCGACCACGGCTGCGCCTTCTGCGCGATTCCATTGATGCGCGGCCGGCACCGATCGTTTGCGCTGGACGACATCGTCCGCGAGGCACAGCTGCTTGAAATGCAGGGGGCGCGCGAGGTGAACCTCGTGGCGCAGGACCTCGCCCACTATGGCCGCGATCGCCAGGACGGCGTGCGGCTCCCGGAAGTCCTGCGCGCCCTCGTGCGCGAGACGTCCATTCCGTGGATCCGCAACATGTACCTCTACTCTGCCGGCATCACGCCGCAGCTGCTGGAGGTCATCGCCAACGAGCCGCGCATCGTGCGCTATCTCGACATGCCCATCCAGCACGCCTCCGACGCCGTGCTCGAGCGCATGCGCCGCCCCGAGCGACAGAAGAGCATCCGCGAGAAGGTGGCGCGATTCCGCGACGCGGTGCCGGGCGTGGCGATTCGCACGACGTGCATCGTCGGTTTCCCGGGCGAGACGGATGCCGATTTCGCACAGCTGGTCGACTTCCTTTCCGAGATTCAGTTCGAGCGTGTGGGCGTCTTCACGTACTCGCCGCAGGAGGGGACCCGTGCGGCGCAGATGGCCGACGACGTGCCGGATGGCGTGAAGCGCGAGCGGCAGGAACGCGTGCAGGAACTCCAGCGGCACATCACGGCGGAGTGCTACGAATCGCGCATCGGCGCGCGCGCGCGCGTGCTCGTGCAGGAGTCCGCGGCCGACGAGCATCCGGCGTCGGGGCGCCTGCCCTGGCAGTCCGACGACATTGACGGCGTCACCTGGCTTGACCGCGACGTGCCGGCGGGGCGGTTCGCCGACGTCGAGGTGATGGAGGTCGTGGACGACTACGACTTTCAGGCGCGCGTCATCGCCGTAGACGAAGCGCCGGCGCCAAAGGCTGCTGCGGGGCGCTCGCTCCCACTGATGTCGTCGAGCGTCGGGAGCTACGGCCGGTGACGTGGCGTCGCCTGGCGGCCGCCGCCGCACTCGTGCTCATAGGCGCGTGCGTGACGACGCGGCTCGGCGTGCCGGTGGAAGAGCCCATTCGTGTCGTCGACCAACCACCCGCCATCGCCGTGGAACCGACGCCGGCCGCGCCCGTGCCGCGCCCCGAGGAGATGCCGCGGGATGAGGCGCCGGACTTCCGCCGCGAGGGCGACCGTGACGTGCGCGTCGCGCTGGCCACGGCGGTGGAGTCGCCGGGTATCGCCGGCATGGGCGCCTGGCGGCTGTTCGACGAGCGCGAAAGCGTGCTGGTGCGCGGCCGTCCCGGTGAGGGGTGGACGCTCGAGCAGAACGACGGCCAATTGCGCGTCGTCCGCACCGACGGTTTTGCGACGGCGTGGCGTCCCGCGCCGCTGGTGATGCGCGCTGACCGCGCGGAAGATTTCCTGCTCTTCGGCGGCAAACGCTACCGTGGCGTGCTGCGCTTCCACGTCGCCGACGACGGCGTACGCATCATGGTGGTCAGCGTGCTTGGCGTGGAGCAGTACCTGCGCGGCGTCGTGCCGCTCGAGATCGGCGGACGCACGGCGGCGGAAGCCGCGGCCGTGCAGGCGCAGGCCGTGGCGGCGCGCTCGTACACCTACGTGCGCCTCGCCGCGGCCGGCGGGCGCGCGGCGCGTCACGCGAACTACGACGTTATGGCCGGCACCTCGGACCAGGTGTATGGCGGAGTGGACGCCGAGCGCGCCTTCAGCGACGCGGCCGTGGCGCGCACCGCCGGGCTTGTCCTCAAGTACGGCGGACGCACCGTGGACGCGCCATACTCCGCCGCCTGCGGCGGCGAGACGGCGAGCGCCGACGAGGTCTGGCGCACGGGTGCCCAGGCCTATCTGCGGCGCGTGAGCGACCGCATTCCCGGCACCGACCGTTACTACTGCGACCCGGCGCCGCGCTTCGCGTGGACGCGCACTCTCGAGTCGGCCGAGCTGGATGCCGCGCTGCGCCAGTACCTGCGCAACTACGCGAGCGTGCCGTCCGCCGGGCCCGGCCACGCCACGGGCGTGACGATTGACGCGCGGACGCCCTCCGGCCGCGTCGCCGTCCTGCGCATCGCGACGGAGTCTGGTCCCTACATGCTGCGCGGCAACGAGGTGCGCTACGTGCTGCGGCCGCCCGGTGGCGAGATCCTGAACAGCACCTATTTTTCGCTCGAACCTGAGCACGGCCCGGGCGGCACGCTGCGGCGGCTCGTCATTCGAGGCAACGGGTGGGGGCACGGCATCGGCATGTGCCAGTGGGGAGCCATCGGCCGCGCTCGCGCCGGGCAGGACTTCCGTACGATTCTGCGCACGTATTACCCGGGCACCGACCTCGGCCCGGCCAGCTGATTCCGACCATGAGCACGAGACACTCACTGACTGTTCCGCGCGCCGCATTCGCCCTGCTGCTTCTCATCGGCAACCTGCTTCCGTTGCAGGTGCTGCCGGCGCAGGTGCCGCCGAGTTCACCGGAGGGGGCGCGCGGCGACACGCTCGCGGCGCGGCGCTTGCAAGTCTCCCTGCTGACGTTCGGGCAGGGGACGCCCGTCTTCGAGCGGTTCGGGCATAACGCCATCCGCATCGCCGATCCGCTCATCGGACTCGATATCAGCTGGAATTGGGGGATGTTCTCGTTCGACGAGCCCAACTTTCTCGGGCGGTTCCTGAGCGGCACGTCACGCTACTGGGTCGAGGGCTTCGGCACGGTGCCGTTGCTGGCCTACTACCAGGAGAATGATCGTCATACGGTGGAGCAGGAGTTGAACCTCAGCGGCGCGCAGAAGCTGGAGCTGCTGCGGTTCGTGCGCTGGAATGAACTCAAGGAAAACAAGTTCTATCCGTACGACTATTTCCTGGACAACTGCTCCACCCGCGTGCGTGATGCGCTCGACCGTGTGCTCGACGGCGCCCTCAAGCGCGCCTGGACCGACTCGCTGAGCGCGCATTCGTTCCGCAGCGAGGCGCTGCGGCTCACCGAGGGCGCGCCGCTCAGCCGGATGGGCATCGACATCGCGCTCGGCACGCCGGCCGACCGGCGCATGACCGCGTGGGAAGAGATGTACGTCCCGATGCGCCTGCGCGACCGCATCCGCGGCATCATGGTGCCGGGTCCGGACGGCGCGCCCGTGTCGCTCGTCAAGAGCGAGCGCGTGATCTTCAGCTCGGTGCGCGACCCTGAAGCCGCGGCGCCGGCCGTGCTGCCCGGACTGTACGTGATTGTCGCGCTGGCGGCGCTCGTGCCGCTCGCGCTGTTTGGCGGGCTGGCATTCCTGAGCGCGCTGCGCGGCCGGTGGCAAGGCGCGCAGCGGATTTCGCGCGTCGTAATCGCCGTGATCGCCGCGGCATGGTATGCGAGCACGGGCCTGATCGGCCTCTCCGTGGCCTTCATGGAACTCTTCTCGAAGCACGTCTTCTGGTACGGCAACTGGAACGTGCTCCTGCTATCCCCGCTGGGGCTCGCGGCGGCGTGGTTCGTGCCGCGCGCCGTCGTCGGCGGACGCGGCGCGCGCGCGGCGCGCTGGCTCAGCGGAATCTGCGGTGCGAGCGCGCTCGTGGCCCTCGCCGTCTCGGTTTCGGGGGCCCTCGGACAGTCCACCGGGGCGGTGGTCGTCGCTTTCGCGCCGGCCACGATGTACCTGGCCCTGCTGGTGCCGGCCCTGACGCTCATCCGGCCCGTCCGGACGTGACACACGCCGTCGGCATAGACGTCGGAGGCACGTTCACCGACCTGGCCGCGATAACGGACGACGGGCGCGTGGTGGCCCGCAAGGTGCTCAGCACTCCCGCCGACCAGAGCGAGGGCGTGGCAGCGGCCCTCGACGCCTTCGCGGCGGGGCCCGGTGCCATCGCGCGCATCGCGCACGGGACGACGGTGGTCACCAACCTCCTGCTCGAGCGGCGCGGCGCGCGTGTGGTGCTCTGCGCCACCGAAGGGGCAACCGATCTGCTCGAGCTCCGCCGGCAGGAACGCGCCTCGCTGTACAACCTGTCAGTGCATCATCCCGAACCGCTCGTCGTGCCTGCGGACGTCGTGGCCGTGCACGAACGCCGCGAACCCGAGGGCGTGCGGGTCGCGCTCACCGATGCCGAAGTCGCGCGCGTCGTGCGCGAGGTGAAGTCGCGCGCCCCGCAGGTGGTGGTGATCGCGCTGCTGCACGCCTATGCCGACGGCACGCACGAACTGCGCCTCGCGAAGGCGCTGGCGGACGAGCTGTCCGGCACGGAGATCATCTGCGCCCATCAGGTGCTCCCCGAAATCCGCGAATACGAGCGCACGGCGACCGCCGTGGCCGAGGGCTACGCCCGGCCCGCGGTCGCCAAGTACCTTGCGCGACTCGGCAGCGCAGTGGGTGAACGCGGACATCCGGCGCCGAGCGTCATGACGTCGGGCGGAGGTATGCGCACTGCCGCTGAGGCGGCCCGCGCGGCGGCGTCGCTCGCGCTGTCGGGACCGGCAGGCGGCGTGGTAGGCGCGGCCGCCGTGCTGCGCGCCGCGGGCTTTGACCGGGCGCTCACCATCGACATCGGCGGCACGAGCGCCGACGCCGGACTCATCCTCGACGGTGAGCCGCTCGTCGAGTCGGGCGGCGACGTGGCCGGCGTTCCGATTGCGCTTCCGCGCGTGCTGGTGGACACCGTCTCCGCGGGCGGTGGTTCAATCGGATGGATGGATGATGGTGGCGCGCTGCGCGTGGGCCCGCGCAGCGCCGGCGCGGTGCCGGGCCCGGCGGCGTTCGGTCGCGGTGGAGAGCAGCCGACGGTCACGGACGCAAACCTCGTGCTCGGCCGCATCGTGGCGCATCGCATGAGCGGCGGCGTCCGACTGGACGTGGAGGCCGCGCGCCGCGCCGTCGCCGCGCTGGGCGGTCGCCTTGGGGCGCCGCTCGAGCGCACCGCCCAGGCGATGGTGAACATCGCCGACGCCGAGATGGCGCGCGCCCTGCGACGCGTGAGCGTGGACCGCGGCGTGGATCCGCGCAGCTGCGTGCTGATGGCGTTCGGCGGCGGCGGGCCGCTGCACGCCTGCGCCCTCGCCGATCTCATCGGCGCCACGCGCGTGCTGGTCCCGCCGCACGCCGGAGTGCTCAGCGCACTCGGCCTCGCCATGGCTCCCGAGCGTCGCGAGGCGGCCGCGAGTGTCATGGAGCGCACCGCACGGCTCGATGCCGCCCGCGTGCGCAGACTGACAGAACGGCTGGCCGCGGAGGTGGAGGGCGAGGTGCGCGCCTGGACGGCTCGCACCCGCTACGTGGGGCAGGGTTACGAACTCGATGTGCCCTGCGCACCCGGCGATGACGGTGCGGCCATCGCCGCGCGATTCGTCGAGCGGCACACGGTGCGCTATGGCTTTGTGCTCGATCGCGACGTGGAAGTGGTGTCCATGCGCCACACCGCGAGTTCACGGGCGGAGACGGTGCGCTTTGCACGGCTGGGCGCGCCGTCGTGGAACGCCCGCGAGCTCGTGGACGATGGCTCCACGTGCGCGGCGGTGGTGCCGGGCGAGGCCGTGGTCACGCTGCCGGATGCCACGCTCTACGTCGCGCCCGGCTGGAGTGCGCGCGCCCTCGAAATCGGCGGCTGGCTCATGGAGCGTGCGTCGTGATCGCGCGCCGCTCGCAGGTGGCGACATGAGCGGCTTCGATCCGCTGGCCATTCGCGTCTTCGCGTCGAGCGTCGCCATGATCGCCGAGGAGATGGGCGCCGTGCTCACGCGTGGCTCACTCTCGCCCAACATCCGCGAGCGGCGCGACGCCTCGTGCGCGCTCTTCGATGCCGATGGCCGCATGATCGCGCAGGCCGCGCACATTCCCGTTCACCTCGGCGCGATGCCCGAGGCGGTGCGCGCCGTGCGCGATCGCGGCCCCGCCGCCGGCGATGTCTGGCTGCTCAATGATCCGTACCACGGCGGCTCGCACCTGCCCGACCTCACGATGGTGGAGGCGATTGCGGAGGACGGGTGCATCGTGGGCTATGCGGCCGTACGCGCGCATCACGCTGACGTGGGCGGCATGAGCCCCGGCTCGATGCCGTTCGGCGCCACCGAACTCGTACAGGAAGGGATCGTGCTCCCGCCGGTGCGGCTCGTGTCCGGCGGTGTCCTCGATGAGTCGATGCTCGCGCTCGTGCTGGCCAACGTGCGCACGCCGTCAGAGCGCCGCGGCGACCTCGCGGCCCAGCAGTCGGCCTGTCACGCGGGGGCGGCCGGGTGGCGCGCGCTGCGCGCGCGCAGCGGCGTCGCGCACGTCGAAGCCGGCGCGTCGGCCCTGCTCGACTACGCCGAACGGCGCGCTGTGGCGCGCTTGCGCGAACTGGGCGACTTGGAGGCCGAGGCCGAGGATTTTCTCGAGGGCGACGGTGTCACCGACGATCTCGTGCCCGTGCGCGTCAAGCTGCGCGTGCGGGACGGCCGCCTGACACTCGATTTCCATGGCACGAGCCCGCGGGTGCGCGGCAACATCAACTGCCCGGTGGCGGTGACGCGCGCTGCCGCGCTCTTCGTGCTCCGGTCGCTGCTCGACGACGACGTGCCGACCAACGACGGCATCGCGCGCCCCATCGAGATCTTCACGCCCGATGACTGCCTCATCGCCGCGCGGTGGCCGAGTGCGGTGGCGGCCGGCAACGTCGAGACGTCGCAGCGCATCACCGACCTTTTGTTTGGCGCGCTCGCCAATGCCGGCGTGGCCGCACCGGCGCAGGGGCAGGGGACGATGAACAACGTCACCTTTGGCGGCGCCGGCTGGACGTTCTATGAGACGCTGGGCGGCGGACAGGGAGCGAGTGATTCCGGCCCGGGTCCCAGCGCCGTGCACGTGGGGATGAGCAACACCCGCAACACGCCCATTGAGGCGCTGGAGCAGGCGTACCCGATCAGAATAGACGAGTACGCGATCCGGAGAGGCTCGGGAGGCAGGGGCAGGGCAAAGGGTGGAGACGGCGTCGTGCGCCGTTACCGGGTGCTTGAGTGCTGCACGGTGACGCTGCTCTCCGAGCGTCGCGTACGCGCGCCGCGCGGGTCACACGGCGGCGGCGACGGCATGCCGGGATGCAATCTCCTCAACGGCGAAGCCCTGCCCGCAAAGTGTCGCCGGGAACTGCAGCCGGGCGATGTGCTGAGCATCGAGACGCCGGGGGGCGGGGGGTATGGGGGCTAAGGGGTGAAGGGATTTTCATCACAGAGACGCAGAGGAGCACGGAGGGCCGCAGAGGACTGCCACTACTTGAGGGAACGACATCGCGCCACGCAGAACTCTGCGTGGCGCTCGCAGTTCCGAAAAGAAGTCGCTGTTGTAGTTCTCTGTGGCCCTCCGTGCTTCTCCGTGCTCCTCTGTGATGAGGAAACCCCATTCCCCTTTGTAGCTGTTGATCGCGTCGGCTCGTAGCGCCTCGCCGCCGAACGTGACAGGTTTGTCCGACCTCACCAACCCAACCGACATGAAGAAGATCCTCCTCGCGCTCGTGGGCCTCTGCCTCCTGCTGGCCATCGTCGTGGTCGCCAACACCGCGCGGCTTTCCGGGCGCGCCGAATCGGCGGCCGTCGCTCCCGTGTCGGTGCCCGTCGACTCGACCGGTGCCATCGCGCGCCTTGCCGCCGCCGTGCGTTTCGAGACGATCAGCTTCGAGGAGGGCACGCGCGCTCCTGACAGCGCCGCGTTCCGCGCACTGCACGAACATCTGCGCGTGAGCTTTCCGCTCGTGCATGAGCGCCTCGCGCGCGAGACGGTTGCCGGACTCTCGCTGCTCTACACGTGGCGCGGCACGGACACGACGCTCGCTCCCGTGGTGCTGATGGGGCATCTCGACGTCGTCCCGGTCATCCCAGGGACGGAGTCGCAGTGGACACAACCGCCGTTCTCCGGGGCGGTGGCCGACGGCCACCTCTGGGGGCGCGGGACGCTCGACGACAAGGTGTCGGTGCTGGCGGTGCTCGAGGGGGCCGAGGGGGCGCTGCGCGCCGGGTTCCAGCCGAAGCGCACGATCTACTTCGCGTTTGGCCACGATGAAGAAGTGGGAGGGAGCGGCGCCCGCGCGCTCAAGGCCGCCCTGCTCGCGCGAGGAATGAAACCGCCCGCGCTCGTGCTGGACGAAGGTGGCGCGCTGATGCCCGGATCGGTCGTCGGCACCACGGGACAAGTGGCCCTCATCGGTGCCTCGGAGAAGGGGTTCCTGTCGCTGCAGTTGACTGTGAAAGGGGCAGGTGGACACTCGTCCACACCGCCGGCTCATACCGCGATCGGCCGTCTCGCGACGGCCATCACGCGTCTCGAGAAGTCGCCGTTCCCGGCCGTGCTCGACGGTCCCACCCGCGAGATGATGGACCGCCTGCGCGAGGGGATGCCGTACTCCCGGCGCGTGGCGCTCAGCAACCTCTGGCTCTTCGGTCCCCTCGTCGTGAAGGGAATGACTGCCAAGCCAGCGAGTGCCGCGATGCTGCGCACCACGACCGCGGTGACCATTGTCGACGGCGGCGTGAAGGCCAACGTGCTTCCCATCGAGGCGAGGGCGACGGTCAACTTCCGCATCCGCCCGGGCGAGAGCATCGCCAGCGTGACTGAGCGCGTGCGCCAGATCATCGGCGAGAGCGCCGTGTCCATTGAGGCGGTGGGATTCCGCACCGAACCGTCACCCGTCAGCGATGCCAACGGGGCGGGGTTTGCCGCGGTCGAGCGATCACTGCGCGAGGTCTTCCCGGATCCCGCACTGATCGTGACGCCGTACCTCGTCATGGGCGGCACGGATGCGCGCAACTGGGCGGACGTCAGCAACCAGACTTTCCGGTTCCTGGCCGCACCGATGACCGAAGATGCCCTGACGCGCGCCCACGGCACCAACGAGCGGGTCAGTCTCGGGGGGTATCTCTCCGCCGTGCGCTTCTACGACCGGCTGCTGCGTAACACGGACCGGCTCTAGCGGTGCACAGTGACAAGAAGGCCCCGGAGTGATCGCCACTCCGGGGCCTGTATGCACGGTCCTGCGGACTATGGCAGGGTCGTCGCCTGGCTCGCTCGTTTCCGCGCCTCGGTGAGATACCCGGGCGCGATGTCGAGCAGGTTGGCGATCTTGCGAAGCAGCATGGACTCGCGATCCTGCACGTTGCCATCGGCGAGGATGACGCCGTACATCACCTCGGCGAGCACCACGCGCTGCCCGACGTCGAGATGCTCGACGATCATGCGGGTGAACTGGAAATGGTCCACCGCGCGGTTGCGCCTCGCCTCCGCCAGATCCAGCAGTCCCTTGACGCTCGGCAGGTCGAGGTTGAAATGCCGGGCCAGCGCCGACTCGATATGGTCACGCTCCGGGGGCGTAAAATCCCCATCGGCGTAGGCGAGATCCAGCAGCAGCGCGGTGGCTGCCAGCTGGATCTCGTCGTGCGGCGATTCGGCAGGGGTGACGGAAATTTCCACCGACCTGCGTTCGCGGATGAACTGGCGCAGTGGGTCTAGCATCTCACAGCACGGACGACCGAACCGTGCCGGAGGTCTCGGGCTACTTGTGGGTCAGGGTCCAGACGTAGGCGGCCACGGCCTGCACCTGCGGATCCGTGAGGTTCATGTTGCCGCCGCGGGGGCGCATGGCGAAGCGGTGCGAGGCGTCCTTGATGGCGGCCTGCGGCACACCCTCGGTGACAATCTTGACGATCTCTTCGTAGCTCCCGGCCTTGAGCTGGAGCCACTTCTGGCCGTCGAGCGCCGGGGCGTTGGTCGCGCCGATCCCGCCCTTGCCATGGCACCGCTGGCAGTTGCCGTTGTTGAACAGGGAGTCGCCGAGGGCGATGTTCGCCGTGGTGACGAGCGCTGGGCGGCGGACCGCGCCCGGCCTGCAGGCGGCCAAGGTCATCAGGGCGGCGGTGGCGAGCAGGAGCGACGGCGTGACGCGACGGAGCATTGGCCTTCCGGGGGAAAGGGTGAGAAGTCGGGCGTGCGCCGCTTAGCCAACGACCACCGGCGAGGCGTCGAAATCCAAGGCGAGCACCGAGCAGACCGGATCGCTCGCGCGCTCCGGGAGGGTAACGACGCCGCCCGAGTCCACCAAACGCACGGCGAGCCGCTGGCGCTGGGGTCCGCCGAGCATGCGGGCCCGCTGCGGCACCGAGCGCAGCCCCGGTAGCAGGAGTTCGCGCGACGTCGGCCACTCGGGCAGGAAGCAGTTGATCCGCCGTTCGCGGCGCGTTACGCGGAACGATAGCCCCTCAAACGGCGACGCCTGCGTCCCGTGGATGGCCTCGCCGTGCGTCTTCATCCATCGCGCGAGCCCTTCGAGCCGCTCCACACTTTCCGCCGGTACGGATCCGTCGCCCGCGGGGCCCACGTTCAGCAGCAGGTTGCCACCCTTGGACGCCGTCTCGGCGAGCAGGCCCACGAGCGTCGGCAGCGACTTCCAGTGGTGGTCGGCGCGGTTGTAGCCCCAGTTGTTGTTCATCGTGATGCACGATTCCCAGTCCACGCCGGGGAGGCCGCGATCGGGCACCTTCTGCTCGGGCGTGCCGAAGTCACCGAGCGCGGGCCGCGCGAGCTTTGCCTCGAGGCCATTGGTCGCCTGGCCCACCACGCGACTGTTGATCAGCGTGTTGGGGCTGAGCCGGCGGACGTGCGCGGCCAGCGCCTCGCCGCGCGCATACGTCCACGTCTCGCCCTCCCACTCGCCGTCGAACCACATCACGCCGATGTCGCCGTACTGCGTCAGCAGTTCCTCGACCTGTGCGTGCAGGTACTGCACGTACCGGTCGAAGGAGGCGCCCTCGGCCGTGCGCGTCCCCTTCTCCCAGTCGCGCCGGGGGAGGTAATCGGGATGGTGCCAGTCCATGATGGAGTGGTACCAGCACGGCACCACGCCGTGGCGCCGGCAGGCGTCGGCGACGGCGCGCATGAGGTCGCGACGGTATTGCGTGCGCGAGACGTTGAAGTCGCCCTGCTTCGAGGGCCACAGCGCAAAGCCGTCGTGGTGCTTGGTGGTGATCACCAGGTAGCGCATGCCGGCCGCGGCCGCGAGCGCGGCGAGCCGGTCGGCGTCGAAGGCCACGGGGTTGAAGCGATCGAGAAAGGTGTCGTACTGCTCCAGGGGGATCTTGGCGTTGTTGCGAATCCACTCGCCGTAGTCGGTGCGGCCGTTCCACTCGCCGGCCAGCGTCGAGTACACGCCGAAGTGCACGAACATCCCGAATCGCGCCTCGCGCCACCACTGCATCTTGTCGGCGGATGCTGCAGGCCCGTGTGCGGGCAGGTCTCTCGGCGACCAGGCGCTGGCCAGCCGGGGAGCGGCGATCGAGAGCAGCGCAGCCTGCGCGCTCGAGCGGACGAACTCGCGGCGTTTCATCATGGTGGCACAAGTGTACCCAGCATCGTATCGTCTCGCGAGTGGACAGCGATTGAACTGCGCGGAACGGGGAGGAGATGACCCTCCTCCTCGTTCCGATCTTCTTCAAGACATCACATGACTCGCGTCTGCCTAAGACCCTTCGTCGCCCTCGTCCTCGCCAGCCGACTCGCCGTCGCGCAGGATGCCGTGTCATCGCTCCTACCTCGACCCACGCGAGTCGCTGCGGACCCCGTCGCCGCTCCGTTCGTCCTGCGCGCGCCCGTCGCGATCGTCGTACCCGCGGGCGCGCAGCGCCTCGCTGAAGTCGCGCAGTTCCTCGCTGCGGAACTGCACGCGCGCGCCGGACTCGCTGCACACATCGTCCGCGGCCCGCACGAAGGGCAGGGCGCCATTCGCATTGACACCACGTACCAGAGCGCGAACGACGAGTCGTATGCGCTCACGGTGCGCGCCGAGGGCGCGGCTATCCACGCCGCGTCGGGACGCGGCGCCATCTGGGCCGCGCAGACGCTGCTCCAGCTCCTCGAACGCCGCGGTGCGTCCGCTGCGCGCGCCTGGCAGATTGCCGCCGTGCGCATCGACGATGCGCCGCGGTTCCCGTGGCGCGGGTCGCTGGTGGACGTCGGGCGGCACTGGCTCCCCGTGCGCGACCTCGAGCGGCACATCGACCTGCTGTCGCGCTTCAAGCTCAACGTCCTCCACTGGCACCTGACGGAGGACCAGGGATGGCGCATCGAGATCAAGCGCTACCCGCGCCTCACGGCGGTGGGGGCGTGGCGCACCGAACGCGACGGCTCGCGCTACGGCGGCTTCTACTCCCAGCGTGACGTGCGCCACGTCGTCGAATACGCGCGCCGGCGCGGCGTGCAGGTCGTCCCCGAGATTGAAATGCCGGGGCACTCGTCTGCCGCCATCGCTGCCTACCCGCACCTCGGCTGCACCAGCGACACCATCGCCGTGCCGACGTCGTGGGGCGTCTTCGCCGACATCTACTGCGCGGGCAAGGAGACGACCTTCACCTTCCTGTTCGGCGTGCTCGACGAAGTCATGGACCTCTTTCCGTCGCCGGTCATCCACATCGGCGGCGACGAAGCGCCCAAGGACCGATGGCGCTCGTGCGCGCCGTGCCAGGCGGTGATGCGCCGCGAGAGGCTCGCCGACGAGGAAGCGCTGCAGAGCTGGTTCATGGGCCGCGTGGCGGCGCACGTGGCCAAGCGCGGTCGCCGTGTCATCGGCTGGGACGAGGTGCTTGATGGACCGTACATCGCCGGCGGCCTCGTGCAGTCGTGGCGCGACTCGTCGTACACGCGCACGGCCGTCACCCGCGGCCACGAAGTCGTGGCGTCGCCAAATGCCTTCACGTACATCAACCAGCCGGCGAACCAGGTGTCGCTGGCCGACGTGTATCGCTTCGAGCCTGTGCCGGCCGGCTTCGATGCCGAGGCGTCGCGCCGGGTGCTCGGCGGCGAGGTGACGCTGTGGAGCGAGCACATCACGTCAGGCGCCAACCTCGAACTCATGGCATTGCCGCGCATGCTCGCCTTCGCCGATGTCATGTGGGGCGCGGCACCGCGCGACCTGCGCGGGCTCGAACAGCGACTCGCCACGCGGCAGTTGCCGCTGCTGCGCGACGCCGGCTTCGCCGTCGGACCCGCGGACGCGCCGCTCGCTCCGTTTGCCGTGCGCATCGACTCGGCCACGCGCCGCCCGGTGCTGCGTTCCTCGGGCCTCGCGACCGGCGTGGCGCTTCGCGGCACGCGCGATGGCAGCGCTCCCACTGCCACATCGCCGGAGTTGCGCGATGGCGACGCGCTCGACGCGCCACAGGTGATGCGGTTGCAGCCGTTCTGGGGACGCTCGCCAATTCTCGAAGAGCGTCGCGTCTCGTTCGCACGCCACGCGGGCGTTGGTGCCAGAGTCGTCACGACGCCGTCGCCCGACGCGCGCTATCCTGGCACCGGTCCCGCCTCGCTCGCCGACGGACTGCTGGGCGGCACCGAGCATGGTGACGGCCTCTGGCAGGGATGGTGGGGGCCCGACGTCGATGTCGTGCTCGACCTCGGCGTGGCGCGTCGCGCTGACAGCGTCTCTGTGCGCTTTCTTCAGAATGTGCGATCATGGATCGTGCTGCCCGCGCGCGTGGAGTTCGCGTGGTCGGCGGACGGAACGGACTGGCATTCGATCGGCGTCGCGACGCACGCCGTGCCCGTCACTCGAGAGGGCGTCGTGATCCATCCGTTCGCCGTCGCGCTTCCGGCCGGCTCATCGCCGCGCTACCTGCGCGTACGCGCGCGGAGCGCGGGCTCGCTGCCCGCCGGGCATCCCGGAGCGGGTCGACCATCATGGTTGTTCGCGGACGAAGTGGTGGTGCGGTAGGCACGCCGGCGCGCGAAACCCGGGAACAAGTCCCGGGCGCACTTCCTTGACACTGTTCTGGCAGTTCGGGCAATCTTAGGCCGATTGCTGGCCCTCCCCCGCCGATGGAGCAGTTCCCCTGCCGACCACCTGTTCGAAGTGCGGCGCCCCAACCGCGTCCGACGCGATCTTCTGCAGTCGGTGCGGTCTCAACTTCACGCTCGAGCAGTCGGCCGTCACTGGGCTGGCGGGTGAACCGCGCGGCGCGGACGCTGCTGAGGGCGTCGACGACACCACGCGACGGCTGAACGCCGCACTGGCGGGGCGCTATTTCCTCGAGCGCGAGCTGGGACGCGGCGGCATGGCCACGGTCTACCTGGCCAAGGACCTGCGTCACGACCGCGAAGTCGCCATCAAGGTGCTGCTGCCGGAGCTGTCGGCTTCCATCGGCGCCGACCGCTTTGAGCGCGAGATCAAGCTCGCCGCCAAGCTGCAGCATCCGCACATCCTCGGTCTCTTCGATTCCGGCGTGGCCGAAGGACTGATGTTCTACGTGATGCCGTTCGTGAAGGGCGAATCGCTGCGCGACCGCATCGACCGCGAGGGCCAGCTCCCCCTTGAGGATGCGCTCCGCATTACGTTCGAGGTCGCGGACGCGCTCGGCTTTGCGCATGCACAGGGCATCGTGCACCGCGACATCAAGCCGGAGAACATCCTCCTGCATGGCGACTATGCGCTGGTGGCCGACTTCGGTATCGCGCGCGCCGTCAGCGAGGCCGGCGGCAACAAGCTGACGCAGACCGGCATGGCCATGGGCACTCCGGTCTACATGGCGCCGGAACAGTCGGTGGGCGAAGTGGTGGGCCAGACGGCCGACCTCTACAGCCTCGGCTGCATGCTCTACGAGATGCTCGCGGGCGAGCCGCCGTTCACCGGCAAGAATGCCGTGGCCATCATGGCGCGCCACGCCATGGAGCAGGTGCCAAGCATTCGCATCGTGCGCTCGATCGTTCCCGAGGAGGTCGAGGAAGCGATCTTCCGCGTCATGTCGAAGGTGCCCGCGGACCGCCCGCCCAACGCGGCCGCGTTCACGGAGATCATGGGGGCGCCGCTCGGCGCCACATCCACGATGCGGGCGCGTGCGACGGCGCAGTACCGCCGTCCGACGCCGACGATTGGCGTGCCGATCACGCCGCCGCGCCCCAAGTGGTGGAACCCCGTGGGGCTGGCGGCGTTGCTGATCGTCTTCGCCGGCGCCTCGTTTGGCGTCTGGAGCACGCTTAGTGGTCGACGAGTCACGGCCGAGGGGCCGGAGGCGCGCCGTCTCGCCGTGCTCTACTTCAATGACATGAGCCGGGATTCGTCGCTTGGCCCGCTCGCCGACGGTCTCACCGAAGAGCTGATTCGGACGCTCTCCACCTCGTCGAGCGTGACGGTCATCTCCCGCACCGGCGTGGAGCGATTCCGCGGCGGCGCGGTGTCACCCGACAGCGTCTCCAAGGTGCTGCGCGTCGGCTACCTCGTACGCGGCGACGTTGAGCCCGACGGCGACCGCGTGCGCGTGAACGTGCGGCTCGACGACGCGAGCGGCGTGAACGTGCAGCGCGCCTCGTTCACCGGGTCCTCGGCCGACCAGCTGGCGCTCCGCGACACCATCGCGGTCGTTGCGTCGGACCTGATTCGTCAGCAGCTCGGCCAGGAACTTCAACTCAAGGAGCAGCGGTTCCGCACGTCGAGCAAGGACGCGTGGCTCCTGCTCCAGCGCGGCGAGCAGGCGTGGAAGGGAGCGGAGGGAGCGCTCGCACGGGGCGAGGCGCCGGTGGTCGAGGCGCAGTTCAACGCCGCCGATTCGCTGTTCGCGCTGGCGTGGCGCGCCGACCCCAAGTGGCCCGAGCCGCCGTCGCGTCGCGCGGCGCTGGCCTACCGTCGCGCGCGTCTGGCTGGGCGCGACGCAGCGGCGATTGCCAAGTGGGTCGCCATCGGCGTGGCGCACGCCGACAGCGCACTGACGCTCGACAAGGACAATCCCGACGCGCTCGAGGCGCGCGGCTTCAATCTGTACTTCGGCTGGATATCGGGGATCGAATCGGACGCGGACAAGAAGGCGGCGACGCTCGTGGCGGCGCGCGCCGACCTCGAGCGGGCGACGACGCTCAATACTCGTCAGGCCGGCTCGTTCGCCATGCTCGCCTCGCTCTACTATCAGGTGCCGGATGCCTCGCTCTCGGACGTCCTGATCGCGGCGACCCGCGCCTACGAGGGTGACGAGTTCCTCTCGAACGCCAACGTCGTGCTCAACCGCCTGATCATGGCGAATTACGACTTGGGACAGTTCGACCGGGCAGGGCAGTGGTGCGCCACGGCTCGACAGCGCTTCCCCAGGGAGATGCGCTTCACGCGCTGCCGGCTCTATCTGCTCACGACCCGCGCCGAGTCGCCCAACGTCGCCCTGGCGTGGGCGATTTCCGACTCCGCCGTGGCGCTCGCTCCGCCCGCCGCGCAACCGCTCGAGCGCCTCACCTCCAACATGCTCGTAGCCGCGGTGATCGCCCGGGCATCGAAGGAGGGCCAGCCGGCGCTGGCCGACAGCGCGCGGCGTGTGGTACGCGCGTCCCTCGGCGACACGCAGATTGATGGACTGCGTGAACTCGCCTTCTACGGGTCGTTCGTCCATACCCTGCTCGGCGACACGGACGACGCCATCCGCCTGCTGAAGGAATACCTGGCCGCCAACCCGCAGCGCCTGCAGTCCATGCGCAACGATCCGGGGTGGTGGTTCAAGGACCTTGAGCGAGAGCCCCGCTTCCGGCAGTTGCTCGGCCTGAACTGACAGAGCGGGCTGGCCAGAAGTGCGACATGGTAAGCGGACTGGTCGGGACTCCCGCTAAGCAGCGGGGGAAATACCACATATAGCCCCGCTATTGCCCTACAGGACTGTAGGACATACTATCTACCGCGTCTAGGACAATCCCCTAGTCAGCGGGACAGGATGTCCGCGCGGCAGACTGCCTGTTGTTGAGCAGACGGCCTTCGGTTTCGAAGGCACCGCCTTCTCCACCAACGTTCCATAGAGGCTCCATGCGTCGCACGACCCTCGCTGGCGTCGCTCTCGTTTGCGTTGTTGCCCTGCTCGCGGCTTGCGGCGAATCCCCGACCGCTGGGCGCCTTCCGGCGGCCGGTGAGCACGCGGTGGCCGGCCCGAAGCGCGGTTCGCCGGTCATCACGGCGGGCGAGTGCATCACGCTCGACGGCTTGCTGGCGCTGGCTGACAGCGCGTTTGGCGCCGGATCGCCCGATGCCAATTCGGTACGCGGCAAGATCAACAACATCGCGCACCAGCTCTCCGTCGGCGACACCGCCGCGGCGCGGGACCAGGCGTTCAGCGCTGTCTCGTTCATCCTGAAGAAACACAGCCAGAACCCGCTCCCCGGCGGTGACGCGTTTGTGGTGCAACTCGTCAACGGCATCTTCTGCTACGCGGGGCTCGCGATTTCGATCACGGACCCGTCCAACAGCTTCCTGATCTACCCGTCCGACCTGCCGCAGACGCTGATCAACGGCGACAGCCTGGCGGGCATCCAGCTCGATTCGTTCCCCGTCTCCGAACCGACGCTCGTTACCATCGAGCCGATTCCGTTCAGCCAGACTGCACCGGGCACGGGCCCCCTCAGCACCAAGCTCGACCAGTATCCCGGCTTCTACTACTTCGAAAAGTTCTCCGCCACGAGCGCGCCGCTCACCAAGCCGGCGGTGGTTGCCATCTGCGCCACGGGAACTGTGCCGTCAGCCGTGGCTCCTCGCCTGCGTCTGGGCCATGACGCCAGCTTCGGCTTTGAGCTTACGCCGCGTGCCGAGGCCGGCTTCCTGACGTGCCCGCCGCCCGCCGTATCGTCCAGCCTCACCGATCGCGTGCTCTCGTTGATCAGCCCGCGCAATGCGTGGGCGCAGGAGGAGTTCGCGTTCTCGGGCGGCGTCGGTGGCACCGTGACGGAACTCAGCCCCTTCGCGCCCGTGGACGAGGAGCTCTCCTTCTCTGGCGGCGTCGGTGGCACGGTCACTGAGCTGATTCGTTCGGGCCTCCGCGGCTACATGTCCACCTGCACGACGGCGCAGGCCCCCGTGGGCACGCCGCTCGACCCGGACTGTCGTCCGATGGTCCAGATCAAGACGTATCTCGGCACGAGCCTTGTGGGCGCGCCGGTCAACTTCTCAGTCGAATCGGGCGGCGGCGTCGTCGCGGTGCAGGATGCCGCGGGCAGCTGTGTTGCCCCCTTCGGCTCATCCGCCTTGTCATACACGTCTCTCACCGGCCGTGCGGCCGCGTGCTGGACGATGGGTGTCGTCCCGGGCCCCAACACCGTGCGTGCGACGCCCGGTGTCGGCGGCGACATCCCGTCCGGCGTGAGCTTCAGCCCGTCGTCCATTGAGTACACGGCGACGGCCAATGCCCCCACGGCGTTCGTCTTCCTCGCGCAGCCCGCGGCCGGAAGCACGCTCACGGCGGGGAGCACGTTCAGCGTTACCGCCGCGGCGGTGGACCAGAATGGCGTCATCGCGCAGGGTTGGACTGGCGCGGTCACGCTGACCCTCAATCACGGCACCTTCGCCGGCGGCGTCGCTACACTGACGGCGGCGGCGTCCGGTGGCGTGGCGTCATTCACCGGCGTTTCCATCACGACCGCCGGCACGGACTATCGTGTGCAGGCGAGCGCTGATTTCTTCGGCAACGCCGTCACAACCGCGGGCAACAGCTTTGACGTCGGCGCGGCGGCGCCGTTTGGTTTGGCGATCGTCGCGGGTGACGCACAGAGCGCACTGGCCGGCTCGACACTTGCCGTCAATCCGACAGTCGGCGTGACCGACGTGTACGGCAACGCAGTGGCCGGGGCGGGCATTGCATGGACGGCCGGCGGCAGCAGCGCCGGATTCGTGACACCCACGTCCTCGTCCACCGGGGCCAATGGTCAGGCTTCCACCGTCTGGACGGTCGGCGCCGGCGCCAACGAATTGCGTGCCACGCTGTCGCGCGCGTCCGGCGACACCGCCGTGCTCTTCACGGCAACCGGCACCACGCCGGCGCTCGTCTCGCTCAATGCCTGCGGCCCGGGTGGCTCGGGCGATCCGTTCACCGATCCCTCGAGTCCGTTCGCCTTCTACATTCCGGATCCGGGCAACGGCAAGACCATGCGGCAGGTCCAGCTCTACGTGTCGTCGGCCGGCAAGGCCAACGCGCCGTCGCCGTACCAGCTGCGCCTCAGCATTCAGCGCAAGTCGTTCAACCCGCTCGTCTCGACGCCGGTGTACACGACGGCCAACGTCTTCCTCCGCGGCAACAACAGCGAGGCGAAGATGGTGACGTTCACGCTGGCGACGCCGATCATCGGAGCCAACGGGCCGTCGGCCGCCGCCGTGATGATGCGGCTCGAGGCCGTGACCAACCCGGATGGCGCGAAGCTGAGCTTCAACACCGGGCCGTGCGCACCGGGCAAGAGCTGCAAGCCGCCGCCAGGGTGCAATGCGACGGAAGTGAGCAGCCCGCTGCCGTACGACGCGGGCACGTTCTACCGCAAGAGCGTCGGCATCAACGTGCTCGGCAACAACTAGCCGAGGTCCCCCACGTTATGCCACGAGGGGCCGGGCACCGAATGGTGTCCGGCCCCTCGTCTTGTCCGGTGAACGCCATGAAGGCCGCTGGCGATGGCGTGCAATGCAATGCGCGACGGCGCGTTATTCCCGTCGCACGCCGCCTGCTCCGGTGCGCTCCCCCTTGCGATGATAGAGCGCCTGGTCCGCGCGCTCCATCGCTTCGGCGAGCGGCAGCACCGGGTCGAGCGTGGAGACACCGAGGCTTGCCTTCACCGTGAACTGGAGGCCCGCCGGCCGCAGCGCCGCGATGGCGCCGGCGAGTCGGGCCCCCATCTGGCCGGCCACCGCCTCGCCGCCCTCGCCGATAAGCGCCACAAACTCGTCACCGCCCCAGCGCGCCACGATGTCGGATTCGCGGAGGATGCCCTTGAATGCCTGCGCGACGAGGCGAATAGCCTGGTCGCCCGCCGCGTGCCCGTGCGCGTCGTTGATCTGCTTGAGCCCGTCGATGTCCGCGAAGACGACGACGGACGTGTGCTGCTCGCGGCGCGCGCGCGCCACTTCGGCCTCGGCGAAAAAAGCGAACCCGCGACGGTTCGCGAGCCCGGTGAGTTCGTCCACGAGTGCCAGCGCCTGCAGGTCGCGCTCATAGCGCAGCTGTTGCGTGATGTCGCGGGCGAGCAGCACGACCGCCGGCTGGTCGAGGTAGAGGCACGGGCCCACCGTCAGCTCCACGTCGGTCAGGCGCCCCGTCTGGCTGCGCAACTGACCGCGCAGTCGCGTCGCGTGCTCGCGGTTCTCGGGCGCGGGCGACGTCAGGAGCGTCTCGCGCAGTTCCAGCGGCACGAAGTCGTGCATGGATCGGCCGCGCAGGGCCTGCTCATTTTCGAGGCCCAGCAGTCGCGCGGCCGCGATGTTGGCAAACCTCACCTCGCCGCCCGCATGCACGATCACGGCATCGGGCGACAGCGCCAGAAGCTGATGGTAGCGCGCTTCGGTCTCGCGCAACGCGCGGACCTGTGCGTGGGCGCGATAGCGTCCGGTGTAAAGCCACGCCGCGGCCGCCAGCGACAGGGCCAGCGCCGTGTAGAGCCACGCCACCGGCACGCCGCCGCGCCCCTGCGGCACGTCGATGTCGTCGCGCGTGCGGGGGATGATTTGCCAGACCAGTGGATCGTCCACGTTGTCGCGGTACGAGGAAATGACGCCGGCCACCGACACGCTGTCTTCGTACCGGACGCGCGAGAGGTCGATGGGCTCGCCGTGGTTCGACGGCACCCAGATGGTGAGGGTACCTGTCTCCTCCGGATTCAGGTCGCGCAGGCGCAGAAACTGCCCACCTTCACTCTCGCCAAACCCGGCGACACGGCCGCGTACGCGCACGAGCCGCCCTGAGAATCTTGGCAGCAGGTCGCCATCCACCGCGATCGTCGTTGGCGTCATGGTGACGCGCGGCACGGGCACCACGTCCAGCTGGGTGCCGACGATCTCCACCATGCCGCGATAGGTTCTCACGACGCCCGTCGCCACCACGCTGTCACCCACGCGAACCGAGGCCTCGAGCGTTCGGGAGAAAACGCGGATGCCGCCGGAGGAATCCTCGACGGCGACGTCGAAGACGGTGGACTGCAGCTGACCGGTGCCCGCCGTGGCACGGCCCGCCACCGTGACGGTGTCACCCGTGTCGAGGGTCCGAATGGCTTGCGCGATGGGAATGGCCGTGCGCGGCTTCTGCGCGGTGGCCAGCGACGGCCACGCGGCGGCCGAGAGAAGCAGGATTGTCCGGCGCATGTGAGGCTGGATGCGGGGGGCTATCGGACCACGTATCTCGCGGCCGCGCAGAATGTACGGTCCAGGCAGGCATTCGACCACCATGAGAGGCAAAAGCAAGGCGGCCCACTCCGCGAGGAGTGGGCCGCCCGTGCTGCGACGCCGCTGGCTACCGCTTGCCGGCGTCGAGATCGTTCCAGTTCATGATCGCGTTGAAGCCGAACGAGTACGTCCCCTGCGTCTGCCAGCGCCAGAAGGGGCGAATGGCGAACATCACCACATGGCCCTTGCCCACGGGGGCGTCCACGAGCTGGGCGCGCCCGCTAAGCGCCTGTCCGTTGAGGAGCGTGCCCGAGAGCAGCATGTCGTCCGGGTTCGTTGGGAACGACAGGACGACGCGCGGACGCTCGCCGCCGGCGGCTGCACCGAACCCGCCGAAGCCTCCACCGCCACCCGCCCCGCGGCCGCCCGGGCCCGTCGGCGCTGCCTCAGCGGCCGGAGCCGCCGCCGTCGCGTCCCACGGCGAAAGCTTCAGCCGCGAGGCCATCGGGTTCACGTTCTGGCTCTGCGCCGAGCCGCGCCCGAAACCGCCGAACCCGCCGCCGCCGAACCCGCCGGCGTTGAGCACCGGCGACGTGTTGAAGTAGACCGGCACCTGGCTGCCGGGATACCCGTACGTAAGCGGGCTCTTCTTGTCGGCGATGATGCCGCGCAGGATCGAGCCGCGCACGAACAGGTCGGTGGGCGTCTCCACCGTCACGCCCGACGTCAGGTTGTACACCGGGAACAGCGTTGCCGTGGCGCCTTCGGTGATCAGCGTGCCGCCGTCCTGCACGAACTTGTACAGGTTCATCAGCCCGTCGAAGCCCATGCCGCCGCGAATGTCATCGCTGGAGTCCACGAACCCGAGGTTGGGCGTTTCGGCTGACTTCTTGTAGGGCAGGGGCAGCGTGCCCATGCTCGGCATGCCGGCGACCATCGATTGCGGCGTGCCGCTCACGTGCGGATAGATGATGACGTCGTACTTGGCGCGCAGGTTCGGCGTCGAGCGCAGCACCTGGTCGGCGAAGTACGTGTAGGGGACGCCGTAGTGGTCGAGCGCGGCGCGCACCCACCCTTCGTCCTGCGTGCGCGTCCAGCTGTGCATGTAGCCGATGCGCGGAACGTCGAGGTCGTGCGCCTTCACCGTCGGCACGCTCGCCACGGCGGTGCCGCTGAGGCCCAGCGCCTTGAGCTGCGGTTCGATCTTGGCGCGGTCGGCGTTGGCGATGATGAACGAGCCTGCCACGAACTTCCTGCCGCCCGCCTCGAAGTCCTCCTCGGCGGCCTGCATCTTCACGTCGGCGTGCTTGAAGCGGAACGTCACGAGGTTGTTGTCGCTCGTCGCGGCAATGATGATCGTGCTCCCCGTCCCCTCGACGCCGCCGGCGGCCACGACTTCGCCCGTGATGGGCGTCATCGGCTGGCCGAGGATCGCCTTGTCGGCGATCGGCGTGATGGTCAGGTTGCGCATCAGCGGGAACGTCCACCCCGTGTCGTCATAGGGAGACGGGTTGCTGGGCGAGAAGTTCTGGAGCGAGAAATACATGTCGGCCAGCGTGCGGTACGGCTGGTCGGCGCGGATGATATAGTCGCCCGGCTTCACGTCCACGGCGCCGGCCTTGAAGGCCGACGTGGCGCGGTGGAACTCGAGGCCCTGCAGCAGGAGATCGTTCACCGCGTCGGCGGCGTCGGCCTTCTTGGTCTGGTTCGCCGGAATGACCCACGCGTACGTCGGCCCGTTCTTCCCCTTGTCCACCGAGCGCTTGTTCTTGAGCCAGTAGTTCTCGAGGTAGAGCGTGCGGTTCTTCGCCACGTGCGACAGCGAGAGCAGCAGCGCCGACTCCTGGATGTTGGTGTTGTTGCGCGGGCCCCAGTTGATGGTCGTCAGCGGCGGATTCGGGCGGAACCACTCGCGGCTCGTCGTCGTGGCCGGCGGACGCACCACGTAGTTGTCGGGGCCGTAGCTCTGCACCTCGTAGAAGCGCCCGACGCTGTTGTGCGCATGCGCGATGAAGAACATGTAGTTCGGTGTCCACCCGTCGTAGAAGCCGTACGTCCACACGCCGGGCACGCCGCGCTTGGTCATCTCCATCACTTCGTTCTGGGCGAGCATCCACCATTCGTTGACGGTGATCGGGTCGAGCTGCTCGTTGTACGGGCCGCTGCCGGTGGAGGCGTAGAGGTAGGTGACCGACTCATGCAGGTCGTGCATGATGGTCGGCGTCCACTCGAGGAAGGTCTTGGTGGTGTTGCGCGTCAGCGCGAGGAACTGCCCCATGCCGTCGCGGTTGTTGTCGTGCTGCACGTACTGACCCCAGTACATCAGCGGCAGGCGGGCCTCGCCGGCGGGGCGCTTCTTGTTGAAGTAGTACGTGTCCACATTCGCCTCGCGCCCGTCCACCTCGATGACCGGCGTGATGAACGTGATGACGTTCTTGCGGATGTTCTGGAAGAACTCGCCGTCGTCGACCACCAGGCGGTAGGCGAGTTCCATCAGCATCTCGGGGCCGCCGTTCTCGGGCGAGTGCATCCCCGAGGTCACCCAGTAGATGGGCTTGGCGGTCTTCAGGAGCTGCTGCGCCGCTGCGTCGCTGGTTTTCCGCGAGTCGGTGAGCTGCTTGAGCATTCCCTTGTACTTGTCGAGCGAGCTGATGGTCGCCTCGTCGGCGATGGCCATCAGCACCATGTCGCGTCCCTGCTCGGTCTTGCCGATCGTCCAGAGCTTCGCGCGGCCGCCGCTCGCCTTGGCCACCGCCTCGAGATAGCGATGGATGTCCTTGGCGTACGTCAGCTCACCGGGCGTGCCGACGATGCGGCCGAGGAACTTGAGCGGCGTGGGCACCCGGGAACTGGCCGGCAGGTGATCCACGAGCTCCGTGGAGATGCGGGAGTCCTGGAGATACTCCTTGATCTTCTTCGTGTACTCCTGATCGACTGCCTGTTGCGCGCCGGCGAGGCGCGCCGCGAGCATCAGGGCGGCCGGAGTGAGGAACAAGCGGGAAAAGCGCGGCATGCGGGCCCTCGTGGCGTGAAGGGAGTGGGGATACAGAGAGCATACGCATTCAGGGCTGGGAATGCTTGTGGGGGGGAGGAGGGGTGCAGAGGCTCAGGAGGGGAGAGGAGTGGAGAAAGGCGTGAGGGGGGAGGAGGCAACCCGTTCGCCTCCTCCCCCCTCACGCCTCTCTCCACTCCTCCCTCCTCCAAAGCCCCTGCACGCCTCCTCACAACCCAGTCGGCGTCATCCGTCGTCCCGCACCGGAACGCCGACCGTCCGCTGCATGCACCGCCTCGAATACGCGAGCCTCCACAAACGCCGTCAGCAGGGCCGTGTCCACATGCCCGTGCTTGGCCTCGTCGTGCAGGATGTCCAGCGCGCGCTCGGCGGCGACGGCACGCTTGTAGGGGCGGTCGGTGGCCGTCAGCGCGTCGTAAATGTCGCTGATGGTCATCATGCGCGTCTGCACGGGAATGGACGCGGACTCTACGCCGCGTGGGTAGCCCGAGCCGTCCAGCTTCTCGTGGTGGCCCCAGGCGATCAGCGGAATGCCCTTGAGTTCGCGCGTCCACGGGATCTGTTCGAGGAAGCGGTACGTGTGCGTCACGTGGCTCTCGATCTCGCGCCGCTCGCGCTCGTCGAGGTTGCCGCGATTGATCATCAGGTAGCGCAGCTCGTCGTCGCTCAATAACGGCTTCTCGGTGCCGTCGAAGTCCACGAAGAGGCGCTCGTTGATCTCGCTCAGCGCCTCAAAGCTCCCCTCGGGGAGGATCGTCGGCTCGTTGGCCCGCACGATCGCGTCCAGGAAGCGCTGCAACTGATCGCGCGATTCGTCGCGCGCGTGGTCCAGCCGCTGCACCGCCTCTTCGTAGTTCGAGCGCCCATGTTCCCATAGGTACTGTGCGCGCTCACGCTCGTACTGGAGGTCGGCGCGCTGCAGCAGGAACTGGAAGCGGTGCCGGATGATGGCGAGGTCCGACGGATAGAGCTTCTTCTGCTTCACGAGCACCTGCTCGCGCACGCCCACCTTGCCGAAGTCGTGCAGCAGCGACGCGTAGCGCAGCTCGCGCATCTCCTCGCGCGAGAACCGCACATGCCCGTAGGGGCCGCTGTCCACGCGGTCCACCGCCGCGGCCAGCCCCGTGGTGAACGTGGCCACGCGCGACGAGTGCCCCGACGTCGTCGGGTCGCGGCTCTCGATGGCCGTGACCGACGCCATCACGAACCCCTCGAACAGCCGCTCGATGTCCTCGTACAGCCGCCCGTTCTCGATGGCCACGGCGGCCTGCGAGGCGAGCCCGCTGATGAGCGCCACCGCATGCGCGTCGAACGGCAGCACCTCGCGCTCCACGTCGGCCGCGGTGGTGAGCCGCACCGCGGCGTCCCGCTTGCGGTTGATCAGCTGCAGCACGCCCACGATCTCGTCGCGATGAGTGCGCATCGGGATCGTCACCATGGACTTGGTGCGGTAGCCGAACTTCTCGTCGAACGAACGGTTGAACGCGAAACGGTCGCCCGGCCCCAGCGCGTACGCGTCGTCGAAATTGATCGCCTCGCCCGACACCGCGGCGGCGCCGGCGATGGACGAGGCGTTCAGCGGCACCGTGAACTCGCTGAACGGCAGGTCGGGGAGCGTGAAGTTCTGCGAGAGCTTGAAACGGAGGACGGCGTCCTCTCCCCGCTCGACGAGATACAGGGACCCCGCATCCGCCGATGACAGCCGCCGTGCCTGCTCGAGAATCAGCGCCAACAGCGTCGGCAGGTCGCGCTCGGTGGAGAGCGCGACGCCGATGCGCGAGAGTTCGGCGATCTCACCGGCGCGCGCGGCCGCGGCCGCGGCCTCACGCCGCGCCGCCACGAGCGCCGCGGCGTGGCGCACGGCGCCCTGAAGCGCCGTGCGCGCGACCGCCGGCGCCGCGTCCTCGGCGAAGAAGCCGCAGAGCGCGTCGGCGGGCAGGGCACGGCCCGGCTCCACGGTGCCGGCCGCTCCCACGCCCAGGAACGCCACGCGATCGCCCAGCGAGGCCACTGCCGCGGCATCCGCGGCCAGCGCGGCGTCAAGGAGCACCACCACCGGCTGGTCCTCGGGCAACTCCGCCAGCGCAGGCAGCGCCGCGACGCGGCGCACGGAGTACTCCGGGGCGGTGCCCAGGGACGGCAGCGCCGAAAAGGTGCGGCCGACGGAGACGAGGATCAGCGGCGTCGTGGTCACGGCAGGAGGGAACGAGAACGCCGGCGCCCCGGAACGAAGGGCGCCGGCGTTCAAATGTGCGAAGGCGCCAACGCCCTCGCTACCTGCCTACTGCAGCTTCTTGAGCTCCGCCTCGGCCTTGTCGAACGACGGGAACTTGTCGAGCGACTTCCGGAACAGCGTCACGGCCTCGGCCTTGTTGCCCGCGTCCTTCGCGGCGAGCCCCTTGCTGTAAAGCGCGATCGCCTCGTAGGGCACCTTCTTGGCGGCTTCCTTGCGGGCTTCGCCGACACGAGCCGGGATAGCCGGCAGCTTGGCGCCGTCGTTGATCTTGGCGGCCAGCTGCACGACGAGATCCATAAAGTCCTCAATCTTGCCGTTCACGACGCCAGTGGGCCCGCCGGCGGCTGGGAAGATGATCAGGCCGGTCTCGGTGTTGAAGACGCGCGCGGTGAAACGCATGCGGCCGCTGCGGTCGGTCACGAAGCCGCCAGTCACCATGTAATGCGCGCCGACGAGCTTGCCGACCTTCACCGCCGACTCGTTGTCCACCTTGCCGTCGGTGCTGAGCTTCTGCTCCTCCAGCACCTTCTGGATCTGGTCGCGCTCCACCACCCGAATGCCCGGGTTGGCGGCCAGCTCGCCGATCAGCATGTCGGCGGTGCCCTTGGTGAGCGGCTGGAGCTCAGCGTTAGCCGCGCCGATGGCGCTGTTGTTGAAGTAGAGCACCGCAACGGTCGGCTTGCCGCCGCCCTGCGCGGCAACGAGGGACGGCACGGCAACGGCGAGCGCGGCGAGCATGGCAAACGACTTCACGTACTTCATGGGGTCCTCCTCTAGGGCGAGGGGCTAAACGGTCAGCGTCAGTCCTTCTGCGGCTCCCAACACCTGCAGCGCCCCTCCGTGGGAGCGCACCAGCGCGCGACATTCGTCGATGCGCTGGTCGAGTTCATCATCCGAGCGACGGGGTTCGTGGTGGAACAGCACCAGCGTCCCCACCCCCGCGTCCATCGCCACCTCCACCGCGTCACGGAAGGTCGAGTGCCCCCAGCCGCGGTGATGATCATACTCTTCCGTCGTGTACATCGTGTCGTGCACCAGTACGGTGGCTCCGCGCACGAAATCTACGAACGACTCTCGCCATCCGGGCGCCGAGTCGTACTTCTCCGGGGCGCCCACTTCATTGTCCGACACATAGACGATCGATTGGCTGCTTCCGGGCGCGCGGAACCGGTACCCCAGCGCCCCGCCCGGATGCTGCACATCGAACGCCTCTACCTCATACCCCCGCCCGCTGCGTCGTTCCCCGGCGGCGATCGACGAAAAGTCGATGCGCGCATCGAGCTCCTCGAACGTCACCGGAAAGAC
>JBAZTM010000018.1:0-56371 GCA_041661925.1 Gemmatimonadaceae bacterium | reverse complement strand
TGATGAGTTCACGCGCGAGGCGAAGAGCACGACGATCACCTCGGTTCCGCAGTTCGAAGCCAAACAGTGTCCGGGCGCCGTCTACTTCATGCCGACGCCCAAGTCGCCGCACGGCGCCGACGTCGACCCGACCGGCGAGTACATCGTGGCCGGCGGCAAGCTCGCCTCGGTCATCCCGGTGCACTCGTTCCCGAAGATGCTCAAGGCCATCGAAGACAAGGCGTTCGAGGGCGAGTTCGAGGGCATCCCGGTGCTCAAGTACGAGGCGACGCTCGCCGGCGAGGTCAAGAACCCGGGCCTCGGCCCCCTGCACACCGAGTTCGACGGCAAGGGCTACGCCTACACCTCGTTCTTCATCTCGTCGGAAGTCGTGAAGTGGAAGCTGGGGACGTGGGAGGTCGTGGATCGCGTGCCGACCTACTACTCGGTGGGCCACCTGATGATCCCGGGCGGCGGCACGATGAAGCCGAACGCCAAGTACCTGGTGTCGATGAACAAGATCACCAAGGACCGCTACCTCCCCACCGGCCCGGAGCTCACGCAGAGCGCGCAGCTCTATGACATCTCCGGCGACAAGATGAAGCTTTTGCTCGACTTCCCCACCGAGGGCGAGCCGCACTACGCCCAGGCGATCGAGGCGAAGAAGATCAAGGACCAGCAGGTGAAGTACTTCAAGCTGGCCGAGAGCAAGGCGCCGTACATCACGCGCTCGGAGCAGGAGACCGGCCTGAGCCGCGATGGGCGCATCGTGCACGTGCGCATGACCGCCGTCCGCTCGCACTTCTCGCCGGACAACATCGAGGGCGTGCAGGTGGGTGACACGGTGCTCTTCCACGTCACCAACCTCGAGCAGGACTGGGACGTGCCGCATGGCTTTGCGATCATGGGCGCCCAGAACGGCGAGCTGCTCGTCATGCCGGGCGAAACCCGCACGCTGAAGTGGATCCCGCGCAAGCCCGGCGTCTATCCGATGTACTGCACCGACTTCTGTTCGGCGCTGCACCAGGAGATGCAGGGGTACGTGCGCGTCTCCGCGCCGGGCAGCAACGTCGCGCTCAGCGGCGTCACGTCACGCGGGCCGCAGTCCGCGAAGGCGGCCGGCGCGCCCAAGCAGTAGCAGGACCGGCCTGGGGGCGCGGCGGTCCCGTCGCCCGCCCCCCGGCTGCCCCCCGGCGGCGTGAGATCTCCCGTCGCCCGTCTCCCCTCTCCCGTCTGCCTCTACAGTGCCCAGAATCGCCCGCATTCTCGTCGCCGTCGCCGCGCTGCTCATGAGCGCCGGCTTCCTGCTGCCGCTCTGGCGAGTAAACCTCGTCGCCCCGCAGTACCCCGAGGGGCTGGGGATGCTCATCCGCGTCAACACCGTGACGGGGGTGAAGGAGCAGGACCTGAACAGCATCAACAACCTGAACCATTACATCGGGATGAAGCGCATCGAGCCGGATGCGATTCCCGAGCTGAAGTACATGCCGGCGATCCTCGGTACGCTCGTAGTCACCGCGCTGCTCGTCGCGCTCATCGGCCGCCGCCGCGTGCTCTACGGCTGGACCGTGGCCTTCTTCGCCGTGCTCGTGGCCGGCCTGTACGACTATTGGAAGTGGGGCTACGAGTACGGGCACGACCTCGACGTCGACACGGCGATCATCAAGATCCCCGACATGACGTACCAACCGCCGCTCATCGGCTCCAAGCAGCTGCTCAACTTCGTGGCCACATCCTGGCCGGCGTCGGGCGGATGGCTGCTCGTCCTCGCCTCGGTGCTGGTCGCCGTCGCCATCTGGAAGTGCCTGCGGCCACCCGCCATCGCCCCGAGCGCTGCTTAACCAGTCCTCACCGCCTACCTCGACTACCATGCGCCGATTCGTCCCCCCGCGTCGTCTTGCCTTGCTCGCCCTTGTCGCGTTCTTCGCGGCCTGCCGTGCGCGCGAGCCTGAGCCGATCGTCCTCAACGAGGACCAGTGCGGCTACTGCCGCATGACCATCTCCGACGCCCGCTTTGGCGGCGAAGCCGTGCTCCCGACCGGACGCGTCCTGAAGTTCGACGCGCCCGAGTGCATGCTGTCGTGGGCGCGTTCGATGCCGGCGGACCAGCGCGGTGACCTGTACATCATCGACCTGCAGCACCCGGGCACGTTCGTCCCAGTGACCACCGCCGGATTCCTCACGGGCGGCTCGATGCAGGGACCGATGGGCGGCTCCGTGGTCGGCTTCGCAAGCGCCGCCAAAGCCGAGGAGCAGCGGACGATGCTCGGCGGCCGCGTGACGACGTGGGCCGAACTGCTGGCCGACACCGCATCCATGGGGCACCACTAGTGCGCCACGCGCTCGCCACCGCGCTGGCGCTGCTCGTTGCCGCCCAGCCCGCGCTTGGCGACGACCTCACGGTCGGCGCCGGGGCTCGGTATGCGACCATCAGCGCGGCGCTCGAGGCGGCGCGCCCCGGTGACCGTGTGCTCGTGCACGCCGGCACGTATCGGGAGCCGACGTTGGTGATCCGCACGCCGCGCCTCACGCTCGAAGGGCAGGGATGGCCCGTGCTCGACGGCCAGGGTGCGCGCGAAGTGCTGGTGATCGCTGCCGACGACGTAACGGTGCGGGGCATCGTGGCCGCCAACACCGGCATTTCGAATCTTCAGGACCGCGCCGGCATCCGCGCGCGCGAGGTGCGCAACTGCGTCATCGAGCACAACCGCCTGCGCGACAACCTGTGGGGCATCTACCTGCAGCGCTCCGCCGACTGTGCGGTGCGCGACAACGACGTCGAGGCGCACGGCCTGCGCCAGACGGAGAGCGGGAACGGCATCCACCTGTGGTACTCGCCCGGCGCGCGTGTCGAGAACAACCACGTGCGTGGCCACCGCGACGGCATCTACTTCGAGTTCTCCTCACACGGCCTGGCGCGCGGCAACGTGAGCGAGCGCAGCCAGCGCTACGGCCTGCATTTCATGTTCAGCGACTCGTGCGCCTACCTGGAGAACACCTTCCGCGACAACAACTCTGGCGTGGCGGTGATGTACAGCCGCGGCGTCGTGATCGCCCGCAACCGCTTTCAGCGGTCGTGGGGGAGTGCGGCCTACGGCCTCCTCCTCAAGGACATCAACGGCGGCGAGATCACGGACAACGTGTTCGAGCGCAACTCGACGGGCCTCTTCGTCGAGGGATCGTCGCGGCTTCAGGTGCGCGGCAACACGTTCACCCAGAACGGCTGGGCCGCCAAGGTGCTCGCCGACGCCGACGAGAACACGTTCAGCGGCAATCGGTTCTCGGGCAATGCGTTTGATGTCACCACCAACTCGCGCAGCGCAAACTCGACCTTCGACGGCAATTGGTGGGACGAGTACGCCGGCTACGACCTCAACCGCGACGGGGTGGGCGACACCGCTTTTCATCCGGTGCGCCTGTTTGCGCTCGTCGTGGAGCAGCACCCGGCGGCACTGCTGCTGCTGCGCAGCCCGCTGGTCTCCATTCTCGATGCGGCCGAACGCGTCCTGCCGGTGCTGACGCCGGAGGCGCTCGTCGACCGCCGTCCCCTCATGCGTCCCCCCCGATGATCACGCTCAACACCATTCGCAAGCGCTTCGGCGCGCTCGACGTCCTTCAGGACGTCTCGCTCTCCGTGCGCACCGGCGCCGTGACGGCGCTCGTGGGGCCCAACGGCTCCGGCAAGACGACCCTCATCAAGATCGTGCTCGGCCTCACGCGCGCCGATCACGGCGCACTGCACGTGGATGGCCAGCCGGCCGACGACGCGGGCGCCTATCGCCGCGCCATCGGCTACATGCCGCAGGCGGCGCACTTTCCCGTCAACCTCCGCGTCGGCGACGTGCTCGACCTCGTGCAGCAGCTGCGTCCCGGCGAGGCGGTGGACGACGAGCTCGCGCGCGCCTACGACATGGACGGCATCCGCGACAAGTTCGTCGGGACGCTGTCGGGCGGCACTCGGCAAAAGGTGAACGCCGTCGTGGCGTTCATGTTCCGTCCCGCGCTCCTCATCCTCGACGAACCGACGGCCGGCCTCGACCCGCTCTCGGCCAACGTGCTCAAGGAGAAGATCCGCGCCGTGCGCCGCGAGGGACGCTCGGTGCTGATCACCTCGCACATCATGACGGAACTGGAGTCGCTGGCTGACGACGTGGCGTTCCTCTGCGACGGCCGACTCCGGTTCGCGGGTCCCGTGGCCGAGTTGCTCAGCCACACCGGCGGGCGCTCGCTCGAGGACGCGATTGCCGGGCTGATGCGCGCCGAGCGTGCAGGGCGTCTCGAGCGTGTCGAGCGTGCGGAGCCTCGACCGGCAGTCGTGACGGCCGGCCCCACTGCACCCTCACCCTGGCTCGCGCCCGAGCCGAAGGGGGCCGCATGAGCGTCGTGTCTCTCGTCCTGCAGGCCGGGCTGCGCGACCTCTCGCGCAACCGCTGGATCGTGGCCTACACGCTCAGCTTCCTCGGCATCGCCGAGGGGCTCTTCTGGTTCGGCGGCACGGGTCCGCAGGTCTTGCTGAGCATGCTCAACCTCGTCCTGCTCGTGCTGCCGCTCGTGGCGCTGGTCTTCGGCACCATTCACGTGTACGCGTCGCGTGAATTCGTCGAACTGTTGCTGGCGCAGCCGGTGCCGCGTCGCGAGCTCTTTGCCGGCTTGTATCTGGGCCTCGCCCTGCCGCTCGCTGGAGCCTTCCTCGTGGGTGCGGGCATCCCGTTCATCGTGCACGCCCGTGACGGCGCGACGATCGGCGGGGTCGTGGCGCTGCTCGGCGCGGGTGTCGGGTTGTCGCTCGCCTTTGCCGCGATCGCCACGTGGATTGCCCTCTTCACCGATGATCGCCTCAAAGGCATCGGGCTCGCACTCGCCGCCTGGCTGGCTTCGACTGTCATCTATGACGGTCTGGTGCTCGGTGCCGCGGCCGCCTTCGGCAACTACCCGCTCGAGCGTCCGCTGCTCGGGCTCATGATGACCAACCCAGTGGATGTGGCGCGCGTGCTCGTGTTGACACAGCTCGACGTTTCCGCCCTCATGGGATACACCGGGGCGCTCTTCGAGCGCACGTTCGGCACCGCCCTTGGCACCGGCATCGCCGCCGCCGCGCTCGTGACCTGGTGCGTGATTCCGCTCGGCCTCGCCGGGCGCCGCTTTCTCCGCCGCGACTTCTAGCCGTCTTCACTCAGTCCTTCAGGAGCCCCAATGCGCCACCCGATTCGATTTGCCCTTGCCACCGTCCTCGTGGTCGCCGCCTGCGGAGGCGGTACGGAACAATCCGCCGACGCCGCAGCCGCGGGTACCGCCGTCGCGGCCGTGGATCCCGCGACGCTCGATCCGGCCACGATCACCCCGCAGGAACTCGCCCTCGGCGACAGCCTGTTCCACGGCCTCATCGGCGCGACGTCGTGCCAGGCGTGCCACGGCCCGGAGGCCAAGGGCGGTACGGTCGCGCCGGATCTCACCGATTCCACCTGGCTTCACAGCGATGGCAGTTACGGCGCCATCTACAAGCAGGTCGAGACGGGCGTCATGCAGCCCAAGCAGTACCTCGGCGTGATGCCGCCGTTCGGCGGCGCCCCGCTGACGCCCGACAAGCACCGCGCGGTGGCGGCGTACGTCTACTCGCTGAGCCACCCGGTCAAGAAGTAGGAGGGCCGATCGCGCCTCATCACGGGGCGAAGATCGCGAACACGTTACGCTGGTAGTTGGCCGGCGTTCGCCGCCAGATCCGGGGGGACACCTGGCGTCGGCGTCCGGTCAGCTGCCAGCGTCCGCGTTTCGCCAGCGTTGCACGCGCTCGAGCACGTCGTTCACCGAGATGTTCGGCATCCGGTCACGGCGATTCTTCATCGACACCGGGTAGTCCTCACTGGGATCGCCATACGCGTCGATCATCAGCTCGCGGAACTTCCGGTACGGTCCGACGCGCTTCGGGTTGGAGTAGCCGATGAGCGACACCACCGGGCGGTCGAGCGCGACGCTGATGTGCAGCGGCCCGGTATCCGGCGACAGCACGAGCGCCGCCGCGTCGAAGATCCCGACGAGTCCGCGCAGGCCGCCCTGCCCGAGCGCGCTGACCGGTTTGATGCGCGCGTTCTCGAGGATGACGCGCTCGGCGTGCAGTTCGCGCGGCGAACGAGCGCCGACGAGCACCGGCTGCAGCCCGAAGTCGCCCGCCAGCGCGTCGCACACCTGCGCCCAGCGCTCCGGGAGCCAGTCCTTCTGTGCCTTGCTCGTGGCGACGACAATGGGGGCGATGGGACGGTCGAAGCGTGCCAGGAACTCGCGCTGCCACGTGCGCTCGGCGTCGTTCCACGGCCCGAGGCCCCACGTCACCGGTTCGTGCGCGATGCCCAGCCACTCGGTGAACTCGAAGTACTGATCCTGCACGTGCTGCATGGGACGCGCGTGCACGCGGTCAGTGGTGAAGAGCCAGTTGAAGTCGCGGGCACGCGCCAGGTCGAAGCCGAGCTTGACCGGCGCGTGCGTGAAGCCCGTGATCACGCCGGCCTTGAAGTAGACCTGCAGGTTGAGCACGACGTCGAACCGGTGTGTCCGCAGCTGCTCGCGCACCTCGAGGAAACCCGCGACGCCCTTGGTGCGATCGAAGATCAGGATCTCGTCCACCAGCGGATGGCCGCGCACGAGCGCGGCGGGCCCGGGCTGCAACACCCAGGTGATGCGTGCCGACGGCCGCTGTCGCTTGATGGCGTTGATGACCGGGAGCACGTGCACGGCGTCACCCACGGCGCTCATCATCACGATGCAGACGCGATCGAGCGGCTCGAACGGCGTGCGCGTCACTTCTCCACCCACGCCAGCGCCGCGAGCCGCACGAGCGCGTCGTCGCTGACGCGCAGTCCGTGGACATCGTTCCACTTGCGCGCCGAGCGCGCAAAGCGGGCGAAGTTGCGCGCCGCCGCCTGTGAGGCGTCGCCGAACGTCATCCGGTCAACGTCGAGGATGTACGCGGTTGCCGCCGCGCCCTCGCCGGCGATGTACACGTTCTTCACGTTCAGGTCGGGGTGTTGGGCGCCAAGCGCGGAAAGGGCGCGCAGCAGCGTCGCCACCGCCTCGATGACGGCGTCCTTCGCGGTCGTGGACTGATGTGCGCGCCAGGCCTCGGGAAAATCGCGCCCGTCCGGCAGGCGACGGGTCATGACATCGCTGCGCGCCAGAACGCCCGCCACGGGATGCACGGTGTAGGCGATGATCTCGGGGGTGGGCACGCCGCCCGCCGCGAGCCGGACGGCGGCGGCCAGCTCGCGGGGCGCGCGCGTCGGGAGCGGAAAGAGGTCGCCCGTTAACCCGGCGAACAGTCCGCCGTGCCGCGTGTGCCGCACCACCACGGGCGTGGCCTGCTGCGACTCCGGTCCGGCGGTCAGCGTTGCCGTCCAGGCGATGCCGCGACCACGCAGCGCCGTGCGCTCCGCCTGTGTGGCGGCCCAGCTGTACAGCGACCCGTGCACGCCCAGCGCCCGCTGCAACGGCTCTGCCGCCCAGTCGCGCGACACGAGCTCCACGCCTCGCAGCGCGCCCCGGACGTAGCCCGGAGGCAGTGCAGCAGTGGTCACCGACGGACGCGGAACGCCGGGACCGGCAGGCTCTTGTTCTTCAGCACCAGCGGCTCGAGTTCCTCGAGAGCCGGCGGGTTCGCCAGCGCGCGGCGGCAGTCCTCGGAGATGATGATCTCGCCGCCCGCAGCCTTGGAGCACAGCCGGCTCGCCGTGTTGACGGTGTCGCCAATGACGGTGTACTCGAGACGCCGCTCCGACCCGATGTTGCCGGCGAACGCGTCGCCGAAGTTGATGCCGATGCCGATCTTCAGCTCGGGACGTCCCTCGGCGCGCCACCGCGTGTTGAGCACGTCGAGTTCCTGCATCATGTCGAGGGCGGCGGCCACCGCGCGGTCGGCATCGTCCGCCTCGGCGAGTGGCGCGCCCCACTGCGCCATCACCGCGTCGCCGATGAACTTGTCCAGCGTGCCGCCGTGGCGGAACACGCACTCCACCATCTCGGTGAAGTACTCGGTGAGGTGCTTGGCCATGACATCGGCGTTCATCGTTTCCGACAGCGCCGTGAAGCCGCGGATGTCGCTGAACAGCACCGCCACGCGCCGCTTTTCGCCGCCGAGGCGGATGGCCTCGCCCGCATTGGCGATGCGCGCCGCCAGCTGCGGCGTGAAAAAGCGCTCGAAGTTGCTGCGTGTCAGCGCCTCGCGCCGGATGCGTTCGGCGAAGCTCGCATTCTCGAGCGCGACGGCGACGATGCCGGCGAACGCGATGAGGAAGTCGAGGTCATTCTCACCGAAGCGCTTGGCGAGGCTGAAGTTGTCCACGTACAGCACGCCCAGCACCTGGTCCTCGCTGCTCACCAGCGGGGCGCAGATTGCGCTGCGCACCTGCTGCATGAGGATGGACTGCCCGCCGAACCGGGTGTCCTCGCCGGCGTTGTCGGAGAGCACCGCGACCTTGTCGCCGACCACGATGCCCACGATGGACTGCGGCACCTGGTACGCCACGGTGGCGCTGCGCTTGTCGCGCGCCACCTTCTGCACCATGTGGTCGCCCTCGCGCAGGAGGATGGCGCAGCGGTCGGCCTCGAGGATCTGGAAGACGTAGTCGGCGACCTTCGCGAGCAGCGCGTCGGTGTCCGCGACCTTCGTGAGTCCCTTCGAGACCTCGAGGAGGATCGCCAGCTTCTGCCGGTCCTTCTCCGCCGGCTCGGCGGCCGCCATCGCCGCCTGCAGCTTGTGGCTGTCCTCGAGTCCGGCGGCGGGCGTGCGGGGCACCTGCCGCACGATGGTCCCGCCTGGCATCGGTGCCGCAGCCGGCGTGGGCGGCGGCGGGGCGTCGACCACCGCCTCCAGTCGAAATGCCACCTTGCCGAACGTCACGGTGTCACCAGGCACGGCGAACGACTCGTCGATCTTCACGCCATTGACGAACGTGCCGTTGCTCGACCCCACGTCGCGCACGGTGACGCCGCCGTCGCCGACGACCAGGTCGGCATGGTGGCGCGAGACCGTGGGATCGATGATGGCGAGGTCACTCGTGACCGCACGGCCGCAAATGAGCGTCCCCGTGGGGGCGAGCTCGAAGCGGTAGGCGCTCTCGGTGCCGGTGAGTCGATACCTCATATCGGTCAATATGGCGCGTTCGCGCGGCCGCGCCTAGGCACTGGCACTCTTTCCACGAGCCGCCTGCACGCGCCCAATGGCGGTGAGCATGGCGCGGGCCTTGTTCTCGGTCTCTTCCCACTCCATCGCGGGGTCCGAGTCGGCCACGATGCCGCCCCCCGCCTGCACGTTCGCCTCGCCGTCGGCGATGACGCAGGTGCGGATGGTGATGGCCAGGTCCATGCGACGGTCGCCGGCCGCGATGTACCCAACCGCGCCGGCGTACGGGCCGCGGCGCTCTGGCTCGAGCTCGTCGATGATCTGCATGGCGCGCACCTTCGGCGCCCCCGTCATCGTGCCGGCCGGGAAGGTGGCGCGCAGTACATCGAGGGCCGAGGCGCCCGGTGCCAGCGTTCCCTCCACCTGGCTGACGATGTGCAGCACGTGCGAGTAGCGCTCCACCGTCATGAGGTCGGTGACCTCCACACTGCCGTACTGCGACACCCGACCGACGTCGTTGCGTCCGAGGTCCACCAGCATGACGTGCTCGGCGCGCTCCTTCTCGTCGGCCAGCAGTTCCGCGGCGAGGCGGTCGTCCTCCTCCGGTGTGCCCGCGCGCGGCCGTGTGCCGGCGATGGGCCGCACCACCACGCGGCCGTCCGCGACGCGCACGAGCAGTTCGGGCGAACTACCCACCAACTCCACGCCATCGAGCAGGAGGTGGTACATGTACGGCGACGGGTTCAGCGCGCGGATGGCGCGGTACAGATCGGTCCCGTCGAAGTCGTGCGGCACGCTGATGCGACGCGCCAGCAGCGCCTGGAAGACATCGCCCGCGAGGATGTGTTCCTTGATGCGGGCAACGCCGGCCATGAAGGCGTCGCGGCTCATGGACGAGCTTCCCTTGGCGGGCGCGGCCGCGGCGTCGAGGTCGAGCGGTCGCAGCGACGGCCCACTGCGCAGGAGGCCGATGGTCCGCTCCACGTCCGCGAGGCCGCCGTCATAGGCGGCGCGCCGAGCGGCGGTGTCAGCCCCCGGCGTCACCGGTACGCCGCACACGACGCGCGCCTGTGAGCGCAGGTTGTCGATGATCACCACCGTGCGCGGAAACATCACCAAGGCGTCCGGCGCGGCTACGCCGCGGGGCGGGGGTGACGGCAGGCGCTCGAAGTGGCGGACGATGTCGTACGAGAAGTACCCCACCGCGCCGCCCCAGAAGGCGCCCACCTCCGGTGCCTCCGACGGGTGCATGGCAGACAGGATGTCGCGCAGGTCGACAATCGGATCGGCCGGCGTTCGCGCGCCGTGCCAGCCGCGGGCCTCGTGCCAGTCTTCCACGACGCCATCGCGCAGACGCCACGCGGCGTGGGGCTGGCTGCCCATGAACGTGTAGCGCGCCCACGTCTCGCCGCCGGCCGGCGCCGACTCGAGCAGGAACGCGAACGGTCCCCGCCGCAGGCGGTGAAAGGCCGCCACCGGTGTGTCGGTGTCGAGCAGCACGTCGCGCCAGACGGGAATCAGGCCCCCCGTCCGTGCACGCGCGTCAAATGTCTCGAAACTACCCTTTGCCGATGGCCGCATGCTCCTCTCCCCTCACTCCACTCGTCACTCCTGCCAAGCCCCTGTACCCCTCCCCATCCCTCAGCGAAGTTAAGTCCATGCGCCCAGTCCGTGCCGCGCTCCTCTGGTGCGTCGTCCCCTTCGCCCTGGCCGCCCAGCAACGGGTGGACTCCACGGCGTGGAACGGTGCGCCCACCATGCGTCTTGTGGACCGCGCCATCGACCGGCGATCTGCCCAACTCGCCGACACCGGACTGGCCGACTACACCGCCCGCGCGCACGGCTATCTCACATTCCTCGCGCAGGTCGGCGAGGGCTTTCCCGATCCGCCCCGCGTCATGAAGACCGACGAGCTCGCCGTCGAAGTTTATTGGCGTGCGCCGGACCAGAGCAAGCAGCGCATCGTGGGGCGCCGCGACACGCTGCTCCTCCCCACCGACATCCAGTATCACCGCGACCATCTCGCCATCATCCAGAACAACTTCCCCTCCGTCATCCGCCTCGGCGATGGTGACGAGGTGCGCGACGTGCCGCATCCGCTGTCGCCGGCGGGGCGGAGCGCGTACGACTTCGCCATCGGCGACTCGCTGACCATTCGCACCAACGAGAAGGACATCGAGGTGGTGATGGTGCGGGTGCGTCCGCGCGACGAGCGGCTGCCGCGTGCAGTGGGCGCGGTCTACATTGACCGCGAAAGCGCCACGGTGGTGCGCATGGCCTTCTCATTTACGCGCGCCGCGCTGCGGGACAAGTACCTCGAGGATGTGTCGGTGGTGCTCGAGAACGGCCTCGTCGATGGCCGTTTCTGGCTTCCGTACCGCCAGGAGATCGAGATTCGGCGCACCGGATCGTGGATGGACTTCCCGTCGCGCGGCATCATCCGCGGTCGCTGGGAGATCTGCTGCGCGCGCACGAATACCGGCATGGCGCCGGCGGTCACGATGGGACCCGAAGTCGTGCAGGTCTCACCCGACGAGCTGCGCGCCTACCCGTTCACCGGCGCGCTGCTCGCACAACTGCCATCCGACGTCACGCTCGCCACGGACGACGACGTTCGCGCCGTGCAGGACGCGGCGCGCGAGATGGTGCGCGCCGAAGCACTCGCGCGCGTGCGCGTGACGAACCCGTCGGCGCGTTCCATCAGCGACCTGCTGCGCGTGAATCGGGTCGAGGGGCTCGCGTTCGGGGCGGGGGTTCGCCGCACGCTTGGCTTCGGGTTCGAGGGGACGCTTCGCGCCCGGTACGGCACCGCGAACCGCCGCGGGGCGGGGGCGCTCTCCATCGCGTGGCGCCGCGCCAATGGCGTCTATGTGGCCGCGCGCGCCGTTGACGATTTCGCCGATGCCGGCGATGAGGCCGAGGTCAGCGGCGTGCGGAACTCACTGGCGGCACAGGAATTCGGCGCCGACTACACCGATCCGTATCGGGAGCGCGCGGTGGCGCTGACCGCGGGATACGCACCGAGCGATGGTTGGAGATGGTCGGCCGCGATTGATCGGCGGCAGGAGTCGGCGCTGGCCGTGCATGCGACACCGTCCACCGGACGCTATGAGCCCACCCTGGCCGCCACGTCGCTGGATGCATGGCGCGTCGGTTTCGAGGCGCGGCGCGCGGCCTGGGCGGTGGGACGCGCGAAGGTTGGCGTGCACGCGTCGCTCTTCGCGGAGTGTGACTGGACAAGCACCGAAAACCGCGAGTGCGAGCAGGGCTGGCTGCGGGGGACGATTGCCGTGGAGGCGTCGAGACCCGTGACCACCGGGACCCTGCTAACCCGCACGTTCGCCGCCGGGCTCTCCAACGGGTATTCGCCTCCGCTGCAGCGACTTGTGTGGCTCGGCGGCCCGGTGACGGGCCCAGGCTTCGATTACCACCAGTTTGTCGGGCGCGCCGCGCTGTCGCAGCGCGTCGAGTGGCAGCGCACGATCCCCTTCGTGCCGATGCGGTTTGGCCGGTTCGGGCGGGTGCCGAGCACGCTGACGCTTGCGCCGTTCGCCATGGGGCTCTGGGTCGACGGGCAGGGCACACCCTCCCACGGCTGGCATGGAGCCGTCGGACTCGGCCTGCTGGCGTTCTTCGATCAGCTTCGCGTGGACGTGGCCCGCGGCGGACGCGGGGGGCGCTGGACCTTCAGTGTGGACTTTTCACAGGCCCTATGGCCCATCCTGTAACGGGGGCACTCAGCGCCACCCCGCCACGCCACAAAGGGCGTAGCCGCCGCGGCGCACCGATAGTTACCTTTCGAGCCGTGAAGATCGGCCGTTTCTACCTTAGAGCGGACGGGGAGGGTCGCGCATGACCAACCCCGGCTTCGCCGCGCGCGACGAGTGGCTGCTTGTCACGCTCGAGGGACTGCTCACGCCCGAGCACATGGCAGAACTGCGCGGGCTGAAGGAGGAGTCGTATTGGGAGGCCGCGGTCCGGCGGAATTTCATCTCGGACGAGGATCTCCTGAAGGCGCTGGCGGCGCGCTTCCACATGAAGATCGCCAACACGCAGTTGGTGTCGCAGCAGGCGAAGGAGCTCGTCCCGGAACAGTTGGCGCGCAAGTACCGCGTGCTGCCGCTGGCGATCTCCGACACGCATCTCGACATCGCCACGGCCGACCCGCACGACCTCGACTGCGAGCGCACGCTCGCGTTCGCACTTGGCCGCACGGTGCGCATGGCGCTCGCGTCGCCCACGAAGATCGTGGAGCGCATCGAGGAGCTGTACCGGCCCGAAAACGTGGTCGAGAAGATCCTCGAAGGCGTCTCCACCGACTACGACGTCGAGGCGATCAGCGAGGAGTTCCAGGACGCGGAGATGGACATCGCCGGGGGCGAGCGTGCGGCGACCGACCGCCCCGTCATCCGGCTGGTGGACCACATCGTGGCCGAGGGCATCCAGTCGCGCGCGTCGGACATCCACATCGAGCCTGAAGAGGCCGGCGTCGCGGTGCGATACCGCATTGACGGCGTGCTCCGCCAGGTGATGATCCTGCCGCGCGCCGCCGGCATCCCGCTGGTGAGCCGCATCAAGATCATGGCGTCGCTGGACATCGCCGACCGCCTGCGTCCGCAGGACGGTCGCGCGCGCGTGGCCGTGAACGGCAGCCGCGTGGACCTGCGCGTCTCCACGCTTCCCGCGTCGCAGGGCGAGAAGGTCGTCATCCGTATTCTCGACCAGCGTTCCACGGTGCTGTCCCTCGACTCGCTCGGCCTCAATGCGGATGAGTCGGCGCGCATCAAGGGATTGCTCGACGTGCGCGAGGGCGTGGTGCTGGTGACGGGTCCGACGGGTTCGGGCAAGACGACCACGCTCTACTCGATGCTGCGCCTGGTGCAGGCGCGCGGCGTCAACATCATCACGGTTGAGGACCCGGTCGAGTACCGCCTGCAGGGCATCGTGCAGGTGCAGGTGAACGAGAAGGCGGGGCTCACCTTCGTGGCGGCGCTGCGCTCCATCCTGCGCCAGGACCCCGACGTCATCCTCGTCGGCGAAATCCGCGACCGTGAGACGGCGAACATCGCCATTCAGGCGTCGCTGACCGGCCACCTGGTGCTCTCGACCCTCCACACGATTGACGCGCCAAGTTCCATTGCGCGCCTCGCTGACATCGGCATCGAGCCGTATAAGATCGCGGCGGCGATCAAGGGTATCATTGCCCAGCGCCTGATGCGGCGCCTGTGCAATTCCTGCCGCGAACTGCACACCGGCCCGCTTCCTGACCGACTCAAGCGCTGGTTCCCCGAGGGGATGAACACGCTGTACCGCGGCGTCGGTTGCCCCGACTGCTCGATGACCGGGTACCGTGGCCGCTTCTCGGTAACCGAAGTGCTGGTGACGTCGCCGGAGTTCGAGCGGCGCGTGGCATCAAAGGAGCAGCTCGACAAGCTCGTGGAATCGGCGCGCGACGCCGGCATGCTCTCGCTGTGGGAAAGTGGCGTCGCGCACGTGCGCGCCGGCGAGACGAGCCTCGACGAGCTGCTGCGCGTGCTTGAGGCGCCCTCGGCGGAGTCCCTGCGGTCGGGACCGGGCCTGCGTCCGGCCACGGATGGTCCGGCTGCGGTGGAGGAGCCGAAGAAGGGCGAAGCGCGTCCCAAGCGCTCGTCCGGCGCGCTCGACGGAATGGCCGCGCACGTGCTGCCGGCGGGGGCGGAGGTGCGGACGCACCTGCACGCCGTGCCCAAGTCGCCCATCAGCACCGAGTTCCAGCTTGTGGACGAGGTGGCGGGCGACGGACGCGCCGCACCCAAGAAGGTATTGCTGGTCGAGGACGAGGACGCACTGCGACGCGTGATGAAGGACCTGCTCGAGCGCGAGGGATTCGTCTGTTTCGAGGCCGCCGACGGGGTGAAGGCGCTCGACGAGATCGACCGTGCCGCGCCCGACATCGTGGTGCTCGACCTCAACCTGCCGCGCCTCGATGGCTACGGCGTGCTCAGTCACCTGCGCGCCCGTCCGGCCACGCAGGACCTGCCGGTGATCGTGCTGACCGCGAAGGGCGACGAGGACAGCGAGGTGCGCGTCTTCGAGTTCGGCGCGAACGACTACCTCACCAAGCCGTTCCGCCCGCGCGCCCTGTCGGCGCGCCTCCACTCGCTCCTTGCCCGCCGGCACATCACCTGATGTCGCGGCACCGAGCAGTCGCGCGCGAAACCGTCGTGCGCGCCGGTGTCGTGGATGTCTTCGTGGTTCGCCCCGTGTCCCGCGGCTGGCGTCACCTCGCCCTGCGTCGCGCCCGCGGTGTGCGCTGTCCCGGCACGTGGGAAGCGGTGCACGGCCGCATCGAACGCGGCGAGACGCCGCCAGCGGCCGCGCGCCGCGAGGTGCTTGAGGAGACGGGGCTCGCCATCGAGCGCCTCTACTCGTTGACGGTCAACCCGTTCTTCCTCACGGCCACCGGCACGGTGGAGCTGGCCGTGGCGTTTGTCGCGGTCGTCGCCGACGGCGATGTCACGCTGAGCGAAGAGCACGACGCCCACGAATGGCTGTCCCGCGCCGCGGCGAGGCGGCGGTACCACTGGCCGCGCGAACGCGAATCGCTGGACCATATCGCGATCCTATTTAAGGGCGGCAATGCGGGGAAGGCGGAGGACGTGTTACGGGCTGATGGGAGACGGGAGATGGGAGATGGGAGTTAGGCGCGGCGTGCCTATTCTCCCATCTCCCATCTCCCATCTCCCATCTCCCATCAGCCTCTACGGCTTCGAACTCGCCCGGCTGCGAATCAGCGACCGCTCGCGGTCCACCTTCTTCACCAGCGTCTCCCACGCCACGCTGCTCTGCGTCTCGAACGTCACCGTGAGTGGCTGGCCGACATCCACCGCCGGATCAAAAACGTAGAGCGCCGCCTGCACCTCGCGCTGCCGAAGTCGCTGCTCGCCAAAACCGGGCGTCAGCGCAAAGAGATCGAGCGCGCGAAAGTCGCGGCCGGCGGAGTTGATCACCAGTTCCATCGGGCTGAAGCGCGCCTCGCCCTGCTCCGAGTTGAAGAACTGCACGTACCAGAGACTGGCGCTGTGACGGCCGGTGCGGCGCAGCACGGTATCCACCGCGGCGCGCTTGCTGTTGCGCAGCTCGTGCAGCGCCCGGTACGAATCGGGCGACAGCGTGCGGATGACGCTCTCGTCGAGCGGCAGCACGCGCACCTGCAGCGCGTTGAAGTGCACCTTCACCGCGATGTCGTCCTGCCGCAGCGTGCCGAAACCGGCCGGCAGTGTCAGCGTGTCGGCGAGCGCTCCCTGCGCGCGCGCCGCCGGCGCGGCGAGGGTCAGCAGTGCCATCGAGGCGAGGGTTCGGCGCAGCATCGTCACTCGTCGGACGGAGGAGAGGCGAGCAGCGCTGCCATTGAGGCCGCGAGGTCGTCGCGTCCCTCGCCGGTCGTCGCGCTGCACGGGATCATCTGATCCTCTTCTACCCCGCAGCGGACCGCAAGGGCCGTCACCTGTCCGATGCGCTGCTTCGCCGTCAGCTTGTCCACCTTCGTCATGACGACGAGCGTCGGCAGCCCGATCTCTGCCAGCAGGTCAAACATGCGGATGTCGTCGGCGGTGGGTTCATGCCGGGCGTCGAGCAGCTGCACCACGCCGCGCAGGTTGGCGTTGTTGCGCAGGTACCCCTCGATGAGCGGCACCCAGGCCCCCTGCTTCTCCTTGGACACCCGCGCGTAGCCGTAGCCCGGCAGGTCGGCGAGGATGAAGGCCCGATTCACCTCGAAGAAGTTGATCTCGCGGGTGCGTCCCGGCGTCTTGCTGACGCGCGCGAAGGCCTTGCGGCGCACCAGCAGGTTCAACAGCGACGACTTGCCCACGTTGGAACGACCGCTGAACGCGACCTCGGGGAGCGCCGACTCCGGCCGCCACCCGCCCACCGCGGCCATACCGCCGAGGAACTCGAGGTGGCGAATGACGAGCGGATCGGGGTTAGTGCTCATCAGTGCGCCACCGGCGGCGGTACGGCGATGTCGCCGCGCGATGAATCGCCCGTGCCGCGCCGCTTGCGCGCGGCGCTCACCGGCGTCGCAGCCGGCACGGGAAGCGTGCGCAGTGCGATCGCGAGCACCTCGTCCATGGTCTTCACCGGATGGAAGTGCACGGTCGCGCGGACGTCCTCGGGGAGCTCCTCGATGTCACGCACGTTGGCGGCGGGGATGATGACGTGCGTCACGTGGTTGCGGTGCGCGGCCACCGCCTTCTCCTTGAGCCCGCCGATCGGCAGCACGCGCCCGCGCAGCGTGATCTCGCCGGTCATGGCCACGTCGCCCCGCACCGGCGTGCCGGTGAGCGCGCTGACAATCGCCGCGGCGAGCGCGATGCCCGCCGACGGTCCGTCCTTGGGCGTCGCGCCTGCGGGGAGGTGCACGTGCACGTCGCGCGTGCGCGCGAAGTCCATCGGCACGCCCAGCACCTCGGCGCGCGACCGGATGTAGCTCAGGGCCGCGCTCGCCGACTCCTTCATGACGTCGCCAAGCGTTCCGGTGAGCATCACGCGTCCGCGTCCAGGCACCACGCTTACCTCGACCTCCAGCAATTCACCGCCCACCTGCGTGTACGCCAGCCCCTGCGCCACGCCCACGCGGTCCTCGAGCGTCACCTCGTCGGGATCGTACGGCGCCACGCCGAGCATGGCGTGCAGGTCGGCAGCGGCGATCGTGTCATGCGGATCCTGTTCCGCCGGACGTTCGGCGCGCCGGCGGGCCAGCTTGCGCGCCAGTCGCGCGATCCGCCGCTCGAGTTCGCGCACGCCGGCCTCGCGCGTGTACAGGCGCAGCAGTGCCGGAAGCGCGTCCGGTGCCCACTGCACCGACGACGGGGCGATGCCGTGCTGCGTGAACTGCCGCGGAATCAGGTGCTTCTGCGCGATGGCGGACTTCTCCTGGTCCAGGTAGCCCGGGAGCCGGATAATCTCCATGCGGTCGCGCAGCGGCTCGGGAATGCCGCCCAGCGTGTTGGCCGTCGTCAGGAAGAGCACCTGCGACAGGTCGTAGTCCACTTCGAGGAAATGGTCGTTGAAGGCGCGGTTCTGCTCCGGGTCGAGCACCTCGAGCAGCGCGGCCGACGGGTCGCCACGCCAGTCGGCGCCGAGCTTGTCCACTTCGTCGAGGAGAATCACCGGGTTCACGCTCTCGGCGCGGCGCATCGCCTGCAGGATGCGGCCCGGGAGCGCGCCGATATACGTGCGGCGGTGGCCGCGAATCTCGGCCTCATCGCGCACGCCGCCCAGCGACATGCGCACGAACTTGCGGCCCAGCGCGCGGGCCACGCTGCGGCCCAGCGACGTCTTGCCGACGCCCGGCGGACCGACGAGGCAAAGGATCGGCCCCTCGAGCTTGCCGACGAGCGAGAGCACCGCGATGTAGTCCACGATGCGTTCCTTGACCTCGTCGAGGCCATGGTGGTCCTCGTCGAGGATTGCGCGCGCGCGCGTGACATCGAGCATGTCGTCGGTGCGCTCGCTCCACGGCAGGGCGGCGATCCACTCCACGTAGTTGCGCGCCACCGCCGCCTCGGGGGACATCGGCGACATGCGGCGCAGGCGCCGTAGCTCGCGGTCGGCGCGGGCGCGCGCCTGCTCCGGCATCTGGCGGGCGCTCAGCTGCGCCTCGAGGTCGGCGAGGTCATCGGTCTCCTCGTCGCCGAGCTCGCGGTGGATCGCGCGCAATTGCTCCTGCAGATAGAACTCGCGCTGATTCTGGAACAGCGAGCCGCGGACGTCGTCCTCGATCTTGCGCTCGAGGCGGAGCAATTCCGTTTCGCCCGCCGTCAGCTCCGTGAGCGCGCGGAACAGGTCCACGAGACGCGGGGCCTCGAGCAGCGTCTGGCGCGTCTCGTGGCGAAGGGCGAGGTGCGCGGCGATGCCGCACCCCTGTCGCTCCAGGCTGCTCGCCGCCTGCACCAGCGACGTGACTTCCGGCGGCAGGCGGCGATGGTGCGTGACGTATTCCTCGAACAGTGCCAGCGCCTTGCGCGCCTCATCCTCCGCGCCGTCGCCCGGTGCCGCGCTGAACGGGAACGGACGCGCCTCGGCGCGCAGGAGCTTGGCGCCAGCAACGAACTTCGTGACCTGGGCGCGTGCGAGCCCTTCCACCAGCACCCGCGCCGCGCCGTTGGGGAGACGGGTGAACTGCAACACGCGCCCCAGCGTCCCCGTGCGGAAAAGATCCGCCGCCGCCGGGTCCTGCACGCTGCTGTCGCGCTGCGTCATCAGCAGCACCAGCTTGTCGGACGCCTCGGCGGCCTCGAGCGCCGCCAGAGAGCCGGCGCGCCCCACCAGCAGCGGCATGGCGACGTGCGGAAAGAGCACCACGTCGCGCAATGGCAGCACCGGCAGGCGGCCGGAGGTTTCGATTACGTCGGAGTCGCGGAGGAAGCGCTGAGTCATCTAGGAAAGATAGGGGATTTGGAGCTCGGATTGGGATTCAGGATTACGATTCCGGATTCTGATAAACGATAGGGCGGGGGACCCTCCCCCGCCCACTGTTGTTTCTCTGTTGTCTTTCTGTTGTCTGTCTGTTGTTTCTCTTTGACTCACGCTTCTTTCTTCTGCCTCTTGGCACTCAGCTCCAGCAGTGGTGGCTGTTTATTCGTGACAGTGGCTTCTGTTACTGTCACGCCCACCACATCATCGCGCGCCGGCAGGTCGAACATCGTGTCGAGCAGCAGCTCCTCGACGATCGCGCGCAGGCCGCGCGCGCCGGTGCCGCGGTCGAGCGCCTTCTTGGCGATCGCCTTCAGCGCCCCCTCGTCGAACGTCAGCGTCACGTCCTCGAGCTCGAACAGCTTCGCAAACTGCTTGGTGATGGCGTTCTTGGGTTCCTTGAGGATGCGCACCAGCGCCGTTTCGTCGAGATTTTCGAGCGGCACCGAGACCGGCAGGCGACCCACGAGTTCCGGGATCAGGCCGAACCGCAGCAGGTCGTCGGGCTCCACGAACTTGAAGATGTGCGCCGCCGTGCCGCCCTTGGCGGCCAGCTGGTCCTCGGCGCTGAAGCCGATCTGCCGCTTGCCCAGCCGCGCCTCGATGATCTTCTCGAGGCCGTCGAACGCGCCGCCGCAGACGAACAGGATGTCCTTGGTGTTGATCTGGATGTATTCCTGCTGCGGGTGCTTGCGGCCGCCCTGCGGCGGCACGCTGGCCACCGTCCCCTCGAGGATCTTGAGCAGCGCCTGCTGCACGCCCTCACCCGACACGTCGCGCGTGATGCTCGGGTTCTCGCTCTTGCGCGCGATCTTGTCGAGCTCATCGATGTACACGATGCCGCGCTCGCACTCGGCGACGTTGAAGTCGCCGGCCTGCAGCAGCCGCACCAGGATGTTCTCCACGTCCTCGCCCACGTACCCCGCTTCCGTCAGCGTCGTCGCGTCGGCGATGGTGAACGGCACGTCGAGGATACGCGCCAGCGTCTGCGCCAGCAGCGTCTTGCCCACGCCGGTCGGGCCGATGAGCAGGATATTCGACTTGTCGAGCTCGACGTCGCCGTCGCGCTTGGGGCTGTTGATGCGCTTGTAGTGGTTGTAGACCGCCACGGCGAGCGCCTTCTTGGCCGCTTCCTGCCCGATGACGTACTGATCCAGCACGTCCTTGATTTCCTGCGGCGCCGGCACCCGCGTCACCGCCTCGCCCACCTCGCGCTCTTCGTCCTCGGCGAGGATCTCGTTGCACAGCGCAATGCACTCGTTGCAGATGTACACGGACGGCCCGGAAATGAATTTCCGGACAGCGTCCTTGGACTTGCCGCAGAACGAGCAGCGCAGGTGGCGATCGTGGGACATCGAGTTCATCGGGCCTCAGCCGTTGAGGTACCGCAGGGGTGCCGCCCTAAGAACGCACCACCCCTCTTCTAGTAACACCCCGCCTGGGCAGGGAGCAAGCAATTCGGTGAATGTCCGGGTGGGAGCAATCCGCGGCTCCCGTCCCCTTTCCACACCCTGTACCCTTTCCCTTTCTACTTCGTCGGCGTCACCGACGCCACCGCCGCAATGACTTCGGCGTCCCGCTCGCGCGGCGTCACCACGTGGTCGATGATGCCGTACGCCTTGGCTTCCTCGGCCGACATGTAGAAGTCGCGGTCGAAATCGCGCTCGATCTGTTCCACCGGGCGCCCCGTGTGCTGCGACATCAACTGGTTCATCTGCGCGCGAAGGTACAGGATCTCCTTCGCCTGGATCTCGATGTCGGCCGCCGTGCCCGACGATCCGCCCGAGGGCTGGTGCATCATGATGCGCGCGTGCGGCAGCGCCGAGCGCTTGCCCTTGAAGCCGCCGGCCAGCAGGAAGCAGCCCATCGAGGCCGCCATGCCCATGCAGATCGTGTTCACCGGCGACTTGAGCCACTGCATCGTGTCGTACATCGCGAGCCCCGCCGACACGCTGCCGCCCGGCGAGTTGACGTACAGGTGGATGTCGCGCCCCGGGTTGTCCGCCTCGAGGAAGAGCAGCTGCGCGATCACCATGTTCGCGACGTCGTCGTTGATCGGCGTGCCGAGGAAGATGATGCGGTCCATCAGCAGGCGCGAATAGACGTCGTAGCTGCGCTCGCCGCGGCTCGACCGTTCGATTACGTACGGGTTGGGAATGATCGGCATGCGTGGTTCGTCCTCTTCGTGGGAGTCTGGCTGAGCGGGTCCGCTAGCGGATCCGAAAAGCCCCCGGTTCGACATCGTCCTGCGGCCTACGCCTGTTCGACCGTGTTGCGCGCGAGCAGCCACGCAAAGACGCGGTCTTCAGTAATACCCCGCTCGATCTCGCGCAGCCGGCCGGCCTTCTGCAACTGGGCATACACCTGGCCCGGATTCACGCCGCGCTTCTCGGCCATCTCCTGGATCTTGGCATCCACGTCGGCCTCGCTCGCCGTGAGCGACTCGCGCTCCGCGAGCGTCTCGATCACGAGGTCGCGGCGCACCTGCCGCTCGGCCGTCGCGCGGAACTCGGTGAGGAAGCGCTCCATCTCCTCCTCGGGCACGCTGTACGCCTTGGCGTACGACTGCACGAGGTGCGTCACCCACGAGGGCGGCACGTCGAACGCGTTGGTGCCGATGATCTCGTCGAGCAGCAGCCCACGCACCGCGGCATCCGCCTCGCGCACGGCGCTCGCCTCGAGATCGGAGCGCACCACCGCGGTGAGCGCGTCCACCGAGTCGAAGTCGCCCATCTCGCGCGCCCACGCGTCGTCGAGCGCCGGCACGGCCTTGCGCTTCACTTCCTTCAGCTCCGCGCGCACCGTCTTGGACTTGCCGCGCTGCTCCTCATCGGGGAAGTCGTCGGGCCAGCGCACCGGGCGTTCCACCGTTCCGCCCGGCGTCAGCTCCATGAGCAGCTCTTCAATGGCCGGAATTGCCTGCCCGGCGCCCAACACCACCCTGTACTCTTTCCCTTCCGGCAGCACGCCGTTTTCGTCCGCCATCGACAGCATGACAACGACCATGTCGCCCTCGGCCGGCTTCTCCTCCACCGGCGTCCAGGTGGCGCGCTGGTCGCGCAGCTGCTCGAGCTGCTCCCTCACCTGGTCATCGGTGACGATGGACGCGGGGCGGCGGACCTTGAAGCCCTCCACGTGGGTGAGCGTCACCTCGGGCTGCACTTCGCAGTGCAACTCGAACGACAGCGCGTCATCGTCGGCGAACTTGACGTCATGCGCGTGCGGCTGCGTCACGAGCTTGAGCTTCTCCTGCTCGATGACCGCCTGATAGGCGTCGCGCATCACCGCCTCGAGCGCCTCCTGCTGGATGACGTCGGCGTACTTCTTTTCGACCATCGCCGCCGGCGCCTTGCCGACGCGGAAGCCGGGCATGCGCACCTGCTGCGCCACGCGGCGCGCGGCGCGCTTCTTGGCGTCCTTGACGGTGGTGCCGGGCACGGCGACCTGAATGCGGCGCTCGGCGCCCTCTGACTTCGTGTTGGTGATCTGAATGTCCATTTATCTGCGGCCGTATTCCGGCGAAAGTGCAAAAAGGGAAGAATCCCCCGCCATCCAGGCCTCTGAATGGCGGGGGCAACTATATATGTGAAATTACGTTGGTGGGGGCGAAATTGGAATGTGGCAGAGTGCGACAGAGTGCGACGGAGTACGACAGAGTGCGGCAGTCTAACCACTTGGGATCCACGTAGTTGCGGCTTCGGCCCGCCTCAGCTGCCGTACTCTGTCTGAATCTGTCGAACTCTGTCGTATTCCGTATCCATGCGGAAGGCGGGATTCGAACCCGCAAGGGTTGCCCCACTGGATCCTAAGTCCAGCGCGTCTGCCAGTTTCGCCACTCCCGCGTCCCAGCAAACTAGAACATCCAGCCGCCCCCAGTCAAAGGCAGAGGGCGCAGCGCCGTCCCGGCACTGCGCCCCCCTGTCGTACTCTGTCGGACTCTGTCGCACTCCGTCGGATTCTACTCCCCGATCCGTATGTTCACGACTCTGGTTCCCGGTCCCGTCTGCGTCTGCGCGTAGACCAGCAGACTGATGTACTCGCCGTCCTTCACCCGCGCGAGCACCTTCTGCAGGTCGGCGGCGGTACGAATCGTCGTGGCCGGTTCCGGCCGGATGACCCGCACGATGATGTCGTTGCGACCCAGCTTCTGCGCCGCGGGCCCGGCCGCGTCCACCGAGACCACCCGCAAGCCGCGGTACTGCTCCTCGATGTTGTTGGCCTTTGCCACTTCGGTGGTAATCGCCTCGAGGCCAACGCCGAGCTTGGCGTTCGTGACGCTCTCGGCCTCGGCCGGCTTCTCTTCGGCGCTTGCCACTTCCGCGGCCTCGGCTGGCGCTTCCTGCAAGCGGATCTTGAAGCTCTTCCGCTCGCCGTAGCGCACGACGTCGATGTTGATAGTCTCGCCGGGCTGGTGCATGCGGACTTGCCGCTGCAGCGTGGACACGCGGTCCACGTCCTTGCCATCCACCCGCACGATGATGTCGCCGGGCTCGAGCCCCGCCTTGCGGGCCGGCGAGTCGTCGCCGCTGAAGCCGCCCACCTTGGCGCCGGCGATCTGCTTCAGCCCCGCCACCGCGGCGTCTTCGGCGTTCACGTCATTGATGGTGATGCCGAGGATGGCGCGCCGCACGCGACCGTGCGCCACGATGTCATCCATCACGGTCTTGGCCAGCGTGATCGGGATGGCAAAGCCATAGCCCGAGTAGAACCCGGTCTGGCTCGCGATCGCCGAGTTGATGCCGATCACTTCGCCGCGCGTGTTCATGAGCGGTCCGCCCGAGTTGCCCGGGTTGATGGCCGCATCGGTCTGGATGAAGTCGGTAATGGCGTACGTGTCGCGGTTCAGCCCGGCCAGTTCATTGCCGCGCCCCTTGGCGCTGATGATGCCGGCCGTGACCGTGAAGTTCAGCCCCAGCGGGTTGCCGATGGCCACGACCCACTCGCCGATCCGGAGCCTCTGGTCATCGCCGAGTCCCACGGTGGGCAGGCCGCTGCCGTCAATCTTGAGCACCGCCACGTCGGTCTGCGGGTCGCGGCCGACGATCTTCGCCTTGAACTCGCGCCGGTCGCTCATCAGCACCTTCACGCGGTCAGCGCCCTCCACCACGTGGTTGTTGGTGAGGATGTAGCCGTCCTTGCTGACGATGAACCCCGAGCCCGAGGACTCGGCCGGCCCCTGCTGGCGCGGGTCGAGCTGGTTGAAGAAGTCCTCGAAGCCCGGCGGGACGTTGCGCCTCTGCTGCGTGCCCGGCCGCGGCCGGCGCGCGTCGCGCTCGGCCTGGATGGACACCACGGCCGGTGTGACGCGCTCCGCGATGGTGGCGAAACCCTCGCCCGGCGCACCGGCCGGGAGCGGGGACATCGTTTCGGTCTTGACCTTGCCGCCGCCCTGCGCAAACAGGCCCTGCGTCCAGTCGAGCGAGGAGGCGAAGAACACGCCGCCAATGAAGGCGGAGGCGGCGATGGCCGCCATCTTGGAACGGGAGAAGTGGAAGGACATGGCTTGTACGGTAACCGTTTAAGGGGACGATTGCTTAGACAGCTGGAGCGGGGTCAGGGTTCCCTAACTGCGGACGGCAGACGGCGGATGGCAGATGGCAGATGGCGGACGGCAGACTGCGGATGGCGGCGGTTAGGCCTCGCGTCCACGTGTCTGCCGTCCGCCGTCTGCCCGCTGCCCGCTGCCGTCTGTACTCTACTTCTTCTTGTCGTCCACGATCTCGTAATCCGCGTCGGCCACATCATCGGCCTTCTTGTCTGCAGGCGGAGCCTCGCCGCCCGCGGGTGGCGCCTGCTCACCGGTGCTCGACGCCTGCTGCTGCTCGTAGAACGAACGCCCCGCCGCCTGGAAGGCGGCGTTGAGCTCCTCGAGCGCTGCCTTGACCTCGCCGAAGTCCTCGCCGCGGTGCGCCTTGCGGGCGCGCTCCACGGCCTGGTCGAGGCGCGTCTTCAGGTCGGCCGGCAGCTTCTCGCCCCACTCCTTGGCGTTCTTCTCCACTTCGTACGACATCGAGTCGAGCCGGTTGCGCGTGTCGATCTCCTCGCGGCGCTTCTTGTCGTCGGCCGCGTTGACCTCAGCGTCGCGGATCATCCGCTCCTTCTCTGCGTCCGTCAGGCCGCTCGACGCCTCGATGCGGATCTTCTGCTCCTTGGCCGTCGCCTTGTCGCGTGCCGTCACGTGGAGGATGCTGTTGGCGTCGATGTCGAACGTCACTTCCACCTGCGGCGTGCCGCGCGGTGCCGGCGGGATGCCCGTCAGCTGGAACTTGCCGATGGTCCGGTTGTGCAGTGCCAGCTCGCGCTCGCCCTGCAGCACGTGGATCTCCACCGTCGTCTGGTTGTCGTCGGCCGTGGAGAAGATCTCCGACTTCTTGGTCGGGATCGTCGTGTTGCGCGGGATGAGCACGGTGGTGACGCCGCCCAGCGTCTCGATGCCCAGCGACAGCGGCGTCACGTCGAGCAGCAGCACGTCCTTCTGCTCGCCGGTGAGCACCGCGCCCTGGATGGCCGCGCCCACGGCGACGACCTCGTCCGGGTTCACGCCCTTGTTGGGCTCCTTGCCGAAGAACTTCTTTACCATCTCCTGCACCTTGGGGATGCGCGTCGAGCCGCCGACGAGGAGCACCTCGTCGATCTCGCTCGGCTGCATGCCGGCGTCCTTGAGCGCCTTTTCCATCGGTCCAAGGGTGCGCGTGATCAGGTCATCCACGAGCTGCTCGAACTTGGCGCGCGTCATCTGGTAGTTGAGGTGCTTCGGCCCCGACTGGTCCGCCGTGATGAACGGCAGGTTGATGTCGGTGCTCTGCGTGCCGGACAGCTCGATCTTGGCCTTCTCCGCGGCTTCCTTGAGGCGCTGGAGCGCCATGGGATCCTTGGAGAGGTCGATCGCCTGGTCCTTCTTGAACTCCGTCACCAGCCACTCGATGACGCGCTGGTCGAAGTCGTCGCCGCCGAGGTGCGTGTCGCCGTTGGTGGACTTCACCTCGAACTGCTTGGAGCCGTCGACTTCGTAGAGCTCGAGCACCGAGATGTCATAGGTGCCGCCGCCCAGGTCGAAGACGGCGATCTTCTCGTCCTTCTTCCCCTTCTTGTCGAGGCCGTAGGCGAGCGCGGCGGCCGTGGGCTCGTTGATGATGCGCAGCACCTGCAGGCCGGCGATCTCGCCGGCATCCTTGGTGGCCTGGCGCTGCGAGTCGTTGAAGTACGCCGGCACCGTGATGACCGCCTTCGTCACCGTCTGTCCGAGGTAGTCCTCGGCGGTCTGCTTCATCTTCTGCAGGATCATCGCCGAGATCTCGGGGGGCGAGTACGTCTTGCCCTGCACCTCGACCGTCACGACGTCATTGCCGCCGCGCAGCACCTTGTACGGCACGCGCTTCTGCTCCTCGGTGGCCTCGGCCATCTTGCGGCCCATGAAGCGCTTGATCGAGAAGACGGTGTTGGCCGGGTTCGTGACCGCCTGCCGCTTGGCGATCTGGCCCACGAGCCGTTCGCCGTCCTTGGTGAAGCCGACGACCGACGGCGTGGTGCGCCCGCCCTCGGCGTTCGGAATGACGACGGGATCGCCACCTTCCATCACGGCGACCACGGAGTTCGTGGTCCCCAGGTCGATGCCAATGACCTTGTCTGCCATCTGGTCCTCGTTTCAGTAAGTAGGTCGCACGGCAACCGCGCCGCGAAGGTCCCCAACGACACGCCGGGGGCGCCGGTTTCGCCGGACTGCCCCAACTATCAGGCAAGGGTGGGGCCACGAAAGCCCTGCCGAATTGACTGGAATTGACGCCGGTTCGCCGTTACTTATGGCAGGACAACGACTTGCATGGTGCCTGGATGCAGGATCGGCAGGGATGTCGAAACCTTTTGGGGGGGGCCGCGCGTCTAACGCAGTACTTGCGCGCCGGGTAGTTTCGGGAGCCGAATGGCGAGGCTGGGGAGCCATGCTTGAGGCAGCGAGCACTCACGCGGTGACTGCCGTACTCTGCCGCACTCTGTCGTACTCTGTCTCCTTCTGCCCCTAAATGATTCCGATAGGCGACGACAACCCAACCGTACGCGTCCCCGTCGTAACGATCTTCCTGATCGTCGCGATGTTCGCCGTCTGGGTGCTTGTCCAAGGGGCTGGAACGGACGAGGGGCTGCTCGCGGCGAGTGTGTGCAACCTGGGGATGGTGCCCGGCGAGCTGACCGGACTCGCGCCGCTCGGTTCGGGCGTGCCGATTGGACGCGACCTTGCCTGCGTCATCGACAACCAGGGCATCAACCTGCTGACGCCCGTGCTCTCGATGTTCCTGCACGGCGGATGGATGCACATCATCGGCAACGCGCTGTTCCTGTGGGTGTTCGGGAACAACATCGAGGACGTGGTCGGACGCCGGCGGTTCCTCGCGTTCTACCTCATTTGCGGTCTGGCCGCGGCCGCCGCGCATGTGCTCGTGGATCCGCGATCACCGGTGCCGACGGTCGGTGCGTCGGGCGCGGTCTCCGGCGTCATGGGCGCGTACCTCGTGCTTTTCCCCAAGGTGCGCGTGCGGATGCTCTTCTGGTTCATCATCATCCTGAAGGTGATCCCGCTCCCCGCCTGGCTGGTGCTCCTCTACTGGTTTGGCCTGCAACTCCTGAGCGGCATTCCCGAACTGCTCTCGCCGAGTCCCGAGATTGCGGGCGGCGTCGCCGTGTGGGCGCACGTAGGCGGCTTCCTGGCGGGCGTGTTGCTCGTCAAGGCGTTTATGAACCCCAAGCTCCTGCAGCGGCGGCACGATATCCTGTTATCCCGCAACGAGTTTGACGCGCTGGCGTGAGCGAGACACGGTCGAAGTCTCCTCGGTGAACGGCCCAACTGTTTACGCTTCGTTACAATCACCCTCTTTGCCGTATCTCCTTGTCGTGTCGTACCTTTAGGACACGATGGGCGCAGCGCGCGTGGCGCTGCGGCTAGTGGGCGTTCTTGCCGAATGCCTGCCGCCCGTCGCTGACCACCAATCCCGTCGGAGCGAATCCCGTGCGGCTGATCCCCAAGGACGAAGGTTTTTTTGAGTTGTTCGACCAGTTGTCGACGAAGCTGACCAAGTCGGCGAATGTGCTCGACCAGCTCTTCAATGAACCGACCCGCCTCGACTTCTTCTCCACGCAGATCAAGCTGGTTGAACGGGAGGCAGACGAGATCGTTCATGAGGTGATGAACCGGCTGGACCGCTCGTTCGTGACGCCGCTCGATCGCGAGGACATTCACCTGCTGGCCTCGTCGCTGGATACGGTGGTGGACTTGATGGATGGCACGGCGCGTCGCGCGCTGATGTTCAACATCACCGATCGACGGGAGCCGGCAAAGGCGCTCTCCGCGCTGCTCGTGCGCGGCGCCGAGGTCATCGCCGAGAGCGTGAAGCACATCAAGGACCCGACGAAGGTCATCGAGGCGGCGCGTGCCATCAAGCTGATTGAGGAAGAGGGCGACGGCATTTACTCGGACGCCGTCGGTGCGCTCTTCCGGCAGGTGAACGCGAACGCGCTGGATGTGCTCCGGTGGAAGGAGATCTACGACAACCTGGAACACGCCCTGGACGAATGTGAGGACGTGATGAACGTCCTCGAGAGCATCGCACTCAAGAACAGCTGACCGTGCTCACCTACGTCCTCGCGATTATCCTGGTCGCGTTCATATTCGATTTCATCAATGGGTTTCACGACGCCGCCAACTCGATCGCGACGGTCGTTGGCACGCGCGTCCTGAGCCCCATCGCCGCCGTGACCATGGCGGCATTCTTCAACTTCGTCGCGCTGTTCGTCTTCGGCACGCACGTGGCCAAGACCATCGGTTCGGGGATGATTGACATCAGCATCGTGAACCCCGACGTGGTCCTTGCGGGCCTGCTTGGCGCGATCACGTGGAACCTGGTGACGTGGTGGTACGGCATTCCCTCGAGTTCCTCCCACGCGTTGCTCGGCGGGTACGCCGGCGCCGCGGTCGCACGCGCCGGCTTCTCGGCGGTCATTCCGGCGGGATGGATCAAGACGGTCCTGTTCATAGTCCTGTCGCCGATGATTGGCCTGCTGCTGGGACTCGGCATGATGACCGCGACCTTCTGGATCTTTCGAAAGTCACGCCCCGCCAAGGTGGATCGCCTCTTCCGGGTGCTGCAGCTCGCGAGCGCAGCGCTCTTCTCTCTCTCGCACGGCGCCAACGACGCCCAGAAGACGATGGGCATCATCATGAGTCTGCTGCTTGCGAGCCAGGTGGCGGTCGGTCAGCTGGGCGGCTTCTTCTCATTTCTGCGCGTCGACAACCCCGATAACATCCCGATGTGGGTGAAAGCTGGCGCCCACTTCGCCATTGGCATGGGGACGCTGTTGGGTGGCTGGCGCATCATTCACACGATGGGGTCACGCGTCACGCGACTCCGCCCGGTCGGTGGATTCTGCGCGGAAACGGGCGGCGCGATGTCCATCCTTCTGGCGACCGGACTCGGCATCCCGGTGAGCACGACCCATACCATCAGCGGCGCTATCGTGGGCGTCGGGGCGACGACGCGGCTCTCCGCGGTGCGCTGGGGCGTGGCCGGCCAGATGATCTGGGCATGGTTGCTGACGATTCCTGCGGCCGCATTCGTGGCCGCGGTGAGCTATCTCGTCATCCACTTCGCGCGGGCCTGAGCGCCTGTTGGACGTCATCGTCGCCGTGTCCTCTCAGCAGCGTATTCAGGTCTTCAACCGCGAGCTCTCGTGGCTCGCGTTCAACGCGCGGGTGCTGCACGAGGCCGCCGACACGCGGACGCCGCTGCTTGAGCGGCTGAAGTTCCTTTCGATCGTCAGCACCAATCTGGACGAGTTCTACATGGTGCGCGTCGCCGGCGTGCGCCGGCAGGTGGCGGCAGGCTTCGGCAAGGTGGGGCGCGATGGGGTATCGCCGGCCGAGCTGCTCGACCGCATCGACGAACGCGTACGCGAGATGGTGTCGGAGCAGTCGCGTATCCTCGAAGAGGAGGTGTTGCCGGAGCTCGCGCAGCATGGCGTGCGCCTGCTGAACATGTCCGACCTCGATGCCAGCGAGCGACTGGCGGTAGACGCCTTCTTCGACTCGCAGGTCTTTCCCGTGCTCACGCCGCTCGCGGTGGATCCGGGGCATCCGTTCCCGTACATCTCCAACCTCTCGCTCTCGCTCGCCGTGGAGCTGCGCGAGCCCGAGACGGGGATCGAGCATTTCGCCCGCGTGAAGGTACCCAAGTCGCTGCCGCGCTGGGTGCCGGTGCGGTCGCTGCAGTACCTCCCACTCGAGGACCTCATCGGCGCGCACCTGGGGCTGCTGTTCCCGGGGATGGAGATCACGGGATACCACGTCTTCCGCATTACGCGCTTCTCGGACCTCGAGATCGCGCCGACCGAGGAACCCGAGGACCTGCTGGCGATGATCGAGGAGCAGGTCTTCCAGCGGCGCTTCGGTGAAGTGGTGCGGCTGGAAGTGCAGCGCGGCACGCCGGCCCAGCTGCGTGCGCTGCTGCTCAGCGAGCTGCGCGAGACGGAAGACCCCGAGATGGCGCCGCTCACCGAACGCGAGGTGCACGAACCCGGCCGCCTGCTCGACCTGGGCGACCTCATGGCGCTGTCAACGCTCGACTTGCCCGAACTGCGCGACCCGCCGTTCGTGCCCGTGACGCCGCCTGAGCTGCGCGATGGTCGGTCGGTGTTTGACGTGCTGCGCGAGCGCGACGTGCTGGTGCACCACCCGTTCGACTCGTTCCCGGCCACGGTGGAGCGCTTCCTCGACGAGGCGGCTCGCGATGAGCATGTGCTGGCCATGAAGCTGACGCTCTACCGCACGTCGGGAGACACGGCGGTGGTGCGCGCACTCACCGAGGCGGCGCAGGCGGGCAAGCAGGTGGCGGTGCTCGTGGAACTGCAGGCGCGGTTCGATGAAACGAACAACATCACCTGGGCGCGCACCCTCGAGTCGTTCGGCGTGCATGTCGCGTACGGCCTGCCGGGAATGAAGACGCACGCCAAGCTGGCGCTCGTGGTGCGGCGCGAGCCCGACGGGATCCGCCGTTACGTGCATATCGGCACCGGCAACTACAACTCCAAGACGGCGCGCACCTACACCGACTTCGGCCTGTTGAGCGCCAGCGAGTCGCTGGGCGCGGACGTGTCGGAGCTGTTCAACATGCTCACGGGATTCTCGCGGCAGCGCGAGTATCGCGCGCTGCTCGTGGCGCCGGTTACCCTGCGCGAACGCCTGATTGCCCTGATCGATCGCGAGGCCGCCAACGCGCGCGACGGCAAGCCGGCGCGCATCGTGGCCAAGATGAACGCGCTCGTGGACGGCCAGGTCATCGACGCGCTCTGCGAGGCGTCCAACGCCGGCGTGGAGATGGACCTGCTGGTGCGCGGCATCTGCTGCCTGCGCCCGGGCGTCCCCGGCGAGTCGGAGCGCATCCGCGTGGTGAGCGTCGTTGGCCGGTTCCTGGAGCACTCGCGACTCTGGCGGTTCGAGAACGGCGGCGACCCGGAATATTGGCTGGGCTCTGCCGACTGGATGCCGCGCAACCTGGATCGCCGCGTGGAGGCGATGGTGCCCATCCTCGACCGCGCGCTGCACCCGCGACTCGAGGCGGTGCTCGACGTCTTCCTGACGGACAACCGGCAGGCGTGGGACCTGCACGCCGACGGCACGTGGGTGCAGCGGCGCGTCGGTGCGGAGGACGAGCGCGCCTCACACAAGCGGCTGCTGCGCGAGTCGTGGGGGATGATCCGGGCGTCGACGGCGCCGCGTGAGGCGGAGGTGGAGCTGACGCCGTCCGCTGGCGTTCCCTAGGCACGGGGCAACAACAGCCCTCGCCTTGATGCGGAGCTGCGGTTCTGCTCAGCGGTCTGCCGCGCTGTCGCCGAGCCCATGGGCCGACGCTCACGTGTGACCGCCGCGATGATGCGACCTTGGACCATCGATGCCTGTCGTGCAGGACCGGTGGGCGCCAGCGGCTCGCCGGTCCTGCTGCGTGGTGGCGAGCACGCTACCTCATGACGACACGGCTCGCCAGTTGCGCGCGCAGGCTGTCACTAAGCGCGGGTGACGCGAGCAGCGGCTTGAGCGCCTGATAGCGCGCCACGCTCAGGTCGGTGCGGCCATGCGTTTGGTAGATCAGCCCCGCCTCCAGCACGGCGCGCGCCTGCCAGTCGGGACGGCCGTGACGCACCGCCGCGGCCGCCACCTCGTCGAGCACCTCCGCGGCGCGCAGCTCCCGATTGCGCGCGAACTCGAGTGAGGCGAGCGCCCACAACGCCTCGCCGGGAAAGACGCCGGCCGAATCCTGGACCGCGATCATCGTGCGATACACGGTGCGCGCGCCGCTGACGTTGCCAATGGACAAGAGTCGTTCAGCCTGGCGATGCATCATGGAGGCGCTCGAGGAGGTGTCGGGATGCAACAGGGCGGGACGTGGGACAACGGCAAAGGTGGCATTCGTGGGCCGGGCCGGCAGGTCGCCGCGGAGCGCGGCGGACGCAAAGAGCAACACGAGTCGCTGGATCATTGGTAGCTCCGGAGGAGAGAGTGGTCTGCGTGGTGAGCGCTCGTCCTGGAGCGCTCACCAACGAAACCCCTGGCCTGTCACGTTCGCGCGCAACGCACGTCGCGGACGCGTATCAGCGCTGTTCCGGTGCGATGACGGGTGTGGGCTGCGACTTCCAGTATCCCCAGTCGGCCGCCTTCCACTGCGCGGGGAGGATGTCGAGGTAGAGGCCGACGCAGCGCACGATGCTGTGGACGAACTTGCGGAGCACGCCGCGCTCGAGTCGGCGGTGGTCGCGCGCGAAGACAGCGAGTTCACCGGCAAATTTCACGCGATAGCCGGCGCGCTGGCACCGCCACATCGCCTCGGAGTCCTCGTTTACGCTGAGGCTGGCGTCGAAGCCCCCGCAGGCGAGCAGCGCATCGCGCCGCATCAGCATGTTCGACCCGGTCGCCGCCGGAATGCCCGCCCACGCGCACAGCCGCTGGCCGAGCGTGAAGAGCGCGTAGTACATGCGGAACCGATCGCGCGTGCGCTTGGTGGCGACGATACCGGCGCAGTCAACCGGCACCTCACAGTCGCGCAGCCGCTCGAAGTAGCTGGGATCGAACACCACATCCACGTCCGTGAACAGCAGCCATGGGCTGGTGGCAAGTTGGGCACCGCGTTGGCGCGCAACCGGGATGTTGCCCGGGAAGCGCTCGACGTGCGTGCGATGCGGGCGCAGCGCTAGAATGCGCGCCGTAGTGTCGTCGTCGCTCGCATCTACGACGATGAGCTGCACGTCCGCCGGCAGCGACGCGAGAAAGGGCGCGACGTTGTCGCGCTCATTGCGCGCCGGCGCAATGACCGTGACATCGCGGCGGGCAATGCCCCGCACCCTCGTGAGCGTGCCGCTCGGCGGGCACGCCAGACCCACGAGCCGGCGCAGCAGGGTGAAGTTGAACAGGCTGGTGATCGCGGTCGTGGCCATCCATGACGACGTCCGGAACCAGCCGAGCTCGTCCACCAGCAGGTGCATGAGCAACATGCCGAGCACGATACACGCGGCGTAGAGCACATACGCGCGGCCGAGCGTGGCGCGCCATCGGCCACGCGCCGTGCCAGCGAACGTGAAGTGACAGTGCAGCGCGTGTACCCACGCGACGCCAATCACTGACGAGACCACCCACGTGCTGCCTGCGCGAAACGCGTCGATGGGGTTCAGCATCCAGAGCAGTTCGTACTGCGCGGCGCCAAGCGAGAGGCCGATGGGACCGACCGCGAGAAAGCGGACGAACGGCCGGGTGCGGAACGACGGCTGAGGAGTCGGAGTGTGCATGCGGTGCGAACGCTACTGGCGCAGCGATGCACCAGCAACCGCCGACACGCAGTTGTGGCAGGATCGCCGCACCAGCGTGACAATCCCGTCACGCGGCGTGACCAACCGGGCACGAAACCATGGCCTGTGCCGTGACGCGCCGTCGCCAAGATGAGCGTCGACAATGCATGGCCAACCATGACATACCGAGTGGGCGACTGCGTGGAGCGACAGCGCTCCGCGTGGTCGTCCGCCGTCGATCACAGGGGTCCATCATGAACCGACGCCACTCGCTGCTGCTGTGTGCCGCCGTGCTGTTGTGTGTCGCCCGCTCCGCCGCGGCGCAGCGCCCCACGGAAGCGCCGCTGCCCGTGCTGATGATCTCCATCGACGGCATGCACCCGTCGTATGTCCTCGAGGCCGATCGGCTCGGCCTCAAGATCCCCAATCTCCGCCGGCTGCTTTCGCTCGGCAGCTACGCCACGGGCGTGCGCGGCGTCACACCCAGCGTGACGTACCCGGCGCACACCACGATGGTCACGGGCGTCGCGCCCGCCCGCCACGGCGTCACCGCCAACACCACGTTCGACCCGCTCGGCCGCAACAGCGGCGGCTGGTACTGGTATACGGAAGACGTTAGGGTGCCCACGCTCTGGGATGCCGCCGCGGCCGCCGGCCTCACCACCGCGAGCGTGCACTGGCCGGTGACCGTTGGCGCCAACATCACCTGGAACATCCCGCAGATCTGGCGCACGGGCGAGGCCGACGATCGCAAGCTCGTCCGTTCGGTGAGCACCGCCGGCCTCGTGGAATCGCTTGAGAGGACACTGCGCGAACCCTATGCCGACGGCAAGGACGAATCGCTCGATGGAGACAGGCGCCGCGCGCACTTCGCCGCGCAGCTGCTGCGCGACAAGCATCCCGCGCTGATGCTGTCTTACTTCACATCGCTGGATTTCGTGCAGCATGCCACCGGCCCGTACAGCGCGGCGTCGCTGCGCACCCTCGAAGCGATCGACGACCTGGCCGGCAAGCTCGTGATGGCCGCCTGGCGCGAGTACAGCGGTAGGATGGCGGTGGTAGTGGTGAGCGATCACGGTTTCTTCCCGGCCAGTCGTCAGCTCAACCTGGCTGCGCTGCTCCGCCGCGAAGGCCTGCTGAGCTTCGCGGGCGAAACGAGTATCAACCCCGTGGACTGGAAGGCAGCCGTCTGGCCGAATGGCGGCAGCGCGCTGATCGTGCTCCGCAACCCCGCCGACACTGCGACGCGAGAGAAAGTGCGCACCCTGCTGGACCAACTGGCCGCGGATACTGCCAGCGGCATTGCGAGCGTCACTGACGGTGTCCGCATGCGCGACGTCGGGGTGGCGCCGCAGGCGACGTTCCTGGTGGACCTGCGGCCCGGCTACACCGTCGGCAATAACGTGAAGGGCGACGTGATAACCGCATCGTTTGCGCGTGGCGTTCACGGCGCGCTGCCGAATGACCAACGACTGGATGCCGCGTTCTTCGTGGCAGGGCCCGGAGTACCGCGCGGGCGCGACCTCGGTCGCATCGATCAGCGCGACGTGGCGCCCACCGTTGCTCGGCTTATGGGCATTGCACTGCCAACGGCAGATGGCCGCGATGTACTCACGCGAGCGGCGACGACGGTCGCGGGGGGAACGCGTGGCCCAGGTGGTCGCTGACCGGCGCGACCGAAAGTGCACAGCGCGCCGGCTCGAAGATCAGCTCGGCACGGCGGATGATGGGACCGCTTGCGAACCTATCCCGCGCGATCGACCGGGCGTCGGGCTGCGACAGTCCGCGCAAGCGGAGGATGGTGCCGCTCCGGACCGCACCATGCCGGTCGCGGTTAGCACGCTCTCGTGCGCGCCTCAGCAACTGCGCGGGCCGCGCGGCCACTGCCAGCACACCAGACGCGCAGCGTCGGCACAACGCAAGATCCACGGCGCGCCGTGGGCCTGCGCACCCGCGTCCGGACATCTGAAGTTGTCGGCGATCCCACGCTGCGTCTCGGGTCGGGACGTGCCGCTACGCAGCCGCCCCGGGACGGGGAACTCGGCGACGCAGTCCGTTCTGCACGAGCACCTCACGGTAGCTCTCAACGAGACGGTCGAGTTCACGCTCCCACCCAATCGCGACCGCCCAGGATCTCGCGGCGGTCCCCATCCGCAGCCGGCGATCGCGGTCATCTGTCAGGTGGCGGATGGCAGCGGCGAAACTCGACGCGTCTGGCGAGCACGCGATGCCATTCTGCAGGTGACGTAGATGATCGGCGACGCCTCCGGCGGAAACCGCCGCGACGGGCAACCCGGAGGCCATCGCCTCGAGGATCACGAGTCCGAGCGTCTCCGTGGTTGATGCACAGAGGAAGGCGTCCGCCATGGCGTAGAGCGCCGGCAGGTCGCGTTCGCGATTGATGAAGCCCAGAAAGACGGTCCCTTCGGGTGCCCACCGGCGCAGCGCGGGCGCCGCCGGGCCATCGCCCGCAATGACCAGGCGCGCGCCGTCGCCGAGCGAGCGCCGGGCGCGGGCAAATCCACTCAGCAAGAGGCCGATGTTCTTTTCCGCCGCAAGGCGCCCGACGTGCAGGAAGACCGTGGCATCGCCAAGCCCAAGGCGCCGTCGCCAGTGGTCGGCGCGGTGCCGCGGGTGGAACACCTCCGTATCCACCGCACGCCCCCAGACCTCCGCCTGATGCAGGCCGTGCTCGGCGAGCCATCGCGCCGTGACCGATGACGGGGTGAATATCCGCGCGGCGCGCGCGTGGAATCGTTGCAGCGAACGTGTCACGGGCCCACGGAGCCACGGCAGGCCGTACGACGCGGTGTACTGGGCGAAGTCGGTGTGAAATGACGTGACGAGCGGAATGCCGAGTCGCTGGGCGGCCCTGGCACCGAGCCGTCCGACCACGAACTCGGTGTCGGCGTGGATGAGGTCGGGCTGGAAGGCGCGAGCGAAACGCTCGACGGCATTCCTGTCAGGCCACGCGAGACGGATGCCCGGATACAGCGGGAAGTCGACCGCCGGCAGTGCGAGCGTCGTGTCGGGCCGGCGAGTCTCGGCAAACACGACCGAGTTCGCCGTGGGATAGCGCGGGGTCACGAGCCCCACCGCTACGTCGCGCGCGAGAAGTCCGTCCACGGCGAGCGCCGTCACGACGCTGACGCCGTTGACCTGCGGCGGATAGGTATCGGTGCAGTGAAGGATTCGCATGACGCAATGGAATTCGCGCGCTCGATGTCTCGGCCGAGTGACGGCCTCGTCACGGACACGCGACGCCTTTCGGGGATTTCGCCCGGGCACCGTGACCAAGCCGTGGCCGCGGCGATGCGTGCTCGTCGCCGAGCGACGCAAACGTTCCTGCGTCACCAGAGCGGAGACCATTGCCCATGCGCACGTTCTTTCCCCGCGTTCGACGCATCACCGTCGTGGTGCTCGATGGACTGCGTCCCGACGCGATCGAGCGATTCTCCTTGTATGCTGTCGCGCGCCTCGCCGAGCGGGGTGCGTCGACGCTGCGCGGCCAGTCGGTGTCGCCGAGCGTGACGGCCGCGGCGATGGCCACACTGCTCACCGGGGCATCTCCTGAACGGCACGGCCTGCAGTCCGACCGCTTTCAGTTGCCGCGGACGCGCGGACTGCTGCACCCGTGGCCGCGACTCCTGGCGGCGCAGCAACTCGAGACTACGGTCCTGCTTGCCCGCATCCCCGCCGTCTACCTGCCGGTGGCCCGCGGCTTCGCCTCCCTGCTGGGCGTGGGGGACACGCGCTTTGCAGGGGACAACTGCGGCGAGATCGTCACCGAGGCGCTCGGCGTGCTTGAGCAGCAGCGGACGGGCGTGGTGCTGCTGCACCTGCCGGATGCCGACCGGGCCGGACACCAGCACGGCTGGATGAGCCCGGAGTACGCCCTTGCCGCCGGACGCATGGACAACGCGCTGGCCCGCCTGTTGCGGGGCATTGACCTCGCCGACCCGGCGGAATTGGTGATTGCCTGTGCCGACCACGGTGGCGGCGGTGCGCGGCGTATGTGGCACGACAGCGAGCATCCGTTCGATACGACCGTTCCGGTGGTGCTCGCCGGCGGCGACGTGTTTCCCGGCGACCTTGGGACGGACGTGACCTTCGCAGATATCCCGGCCACCCTGCTGTGGAGCCTCGGGCTCCCCGTTCCGGCGACGTACGCGGGCCGTCCGCTCGCGCATGCCTTCCAGCGCTCGGAGGTGGCGGCATGATGCGTGTCCCCTTCCTGCTGCGACTGGAGGCGCGCGATCGGGCGCTGTACTCCCGTCTTGCTCTCGCCGACGGGGCGCCGAGTTCGAGCACGCGGCTCTGGATTGGCGTGACGCATCTCGGCGGCGCCGCGAGCGCGATCCTCGCCGTCGTGCTCCCGCTGCTGCTCGCCACGGACCCGGTGCGCACGGCCGCCGCGCTTGGCGCGTGGTCGCTTCTCGTGTCGCATCTCCTGGTGCAGTTGGTCAAGCGTTACACCGGCCGGCCGCGTCCGGAGCCCGCGCGCCATGGCCGCTCGCTGGTTGGCGTGCCGGATCGCTTCTCGTTCCCGTCGGGGCACGCCTGTGCGGCGATGGCGGTGGCGTTCGCGTATGGGATGTCGCTGCCGGAGTTTGCCGTGCCGTTCACGTTGCTCGCCGTCATCGTCGGCATGTCGCGGGTGCGCCTCGGCGTCCACTATCCAGGGGACGTGCTGGCGGGCCAGATGATCGCCATGGGCACGGTCCTCGGCTTCTGGACGCTCAGCTGACCGACGGGCCGCACGCGATGCGACTTGCCGTTTTCAGCGACACGTTTGCCCCGCAAGTCAACGGAGTCGCGCGCACGATCGGTCGGTTGGCGGACGCCATGCGGGAGCGCGGCGGTGCAGCCACTGTGATCACCGTGGATGCGGGAAGCGGCGCTGCAGCCGCTGCCGCCGGCGTTGAGCGGTGGCCGGCGGTGCCGTTCTGGGCCTACCCAGAGTTGCGGATTGCCGCCCCTCGCATCGGCGAGGCACGGCGGGTGCTCCAGCGCCTCAAGCCGGACCTGGTGCATGTCGCCACGCCGTTCGGCATCGGGCTCGCGGCGCGGGCCGCCGCGCGCGCCGAGGGCATCCCGCTCGTCTCCTCGTTCCACACGGACTTCGCGTCGTACCTTCGCTACTATCGTTTGCAGCCACTCTCCGCGGTGGCATGGCCATACCTGCGGTGGTTCCACAACGGCGGAATGCGCACGTTCGTCCCAACCGCTCGCGGCGCAGAGGACTTGCGCGGCCGCGGCTTTACCGGCGTGCGGGTGTGGGGACGCGGGGTGGACCGCGAGAAATTCTCGATGCGCTTCCGCTCGCGCTCGCTGCGGTCCGCACTTGGCATCGGTGACGGCGACACGCTGTTCATCTCGGTCGGCCGGCTGGCGGCGGAGAAGGGCATCGACACCATCCTCGAGGCCGCGCGACACCTGCAGTCCACGAGCGGCAATCGCATACGGGTCGCCTTCGTTGGGGACGGACCGGCGGAAGCGCGGTTCCGCGCCGCGGCGCCGCGCGGCACGATCTTCGCCGGGCGGTTGCTTGGCGAGGCGCTCAGCGAGTTCTATGCCTCAGCCGACGGCTTCGTGTTCGCGTCCACCACGGACACCTTTGGCAACGTGCTGCTCGAGGCCATGGCGTCGGGTCTGCCGGTCATCGCGCCCAACGCCGGACCCACGCTGGACGTGGCGAACGAAGGCAACGCGCTCGTGGTGCCGTCCCATGATGCCATGGCGATGGCGGGGGCCATGCAGCGTCTGGCGGGCGATGCGTCGCTGCGGGTCAGGCTGCGTCTTCGTGCGCTCGAGACGGTGCGGGAGCGCGACTGGGCCCGCATCTGGGACGGTCTTTTCGCAGAGTATGCCGCCGTCATCGCGGCACGAGCCGGCCGTGAGGCGGCGCGACCCAGTCCTCAGGCGCCGCGGCCCAGCGCGGCCGCCGCGGGCTAGCGCGAGCGACGCGGGCTAATCACTCGCCGTCAGCGTCCTCGACCACCGACCCGTCGGGCGCGATGATCTCCACCGGCGCACCCGCCATCTCCTCGAGTAGTCCCTTCTTGCGGGCGGCGCCCCACAGTTCGAGTCGCATGGAGGGCGCCACTTCGCTCTGGTGCGCCGTGATGCGCAGGGCGCGCCGCAGCCAGCGCACCCGCACCCTCTCAACGGCCGCCGAGTGTCCGCGGTCAAAGCCGTCGGCGACGCGGAGAATCGCAGCGAGGCGTTGGATGCGCACGCGCGTGGCACGGTCCAGCGCGCCATACTCCGCGTGCTTCACGCGGTCGGGTGCCGACCCGCGGTGATAGCGGGCCACGTGTGCCACCACGGTCTGCTCGTCCGGCGTCATCCCGAGGAAGTCGGCGTGCTGGATGAGATGGAACGAGTGCTTGTGGTGCCGCTGGTAGTTGATGTGGTAGCCCACGTCATGCAGCAGCGCCGCATCGCTCAGCACCGGACGGTCGGCAGGCACGCAGCCGAGGCGCGCGCCGAGCGAGTCGAAGAGCTGCAGCGCGAGGCGCTGCACTTGACGGGCGTGCGGCTCCTCGAAGTGGCAGCGTTCGGCGAACTCCCGCACCGAACGCTCCCGCGCATCGCCGGGATCGCTGACCACGGGCGCCACGCGCGCCGTCTCGAGCAAAAGCCCTTCGCGAATGCCGTACGCCGACGCCACGAAGCCGCGCGGCTCAATGCGCTCGCACACCTCGGCGGCGACCGCCAGCCCGGCAAGAATGATGTCGGCGCGCGCCACGTTGAGGCCGGGGACGGCGAGGCGTTCGGTGGGGGTGAGCTCCTGCAGCATCTCGAGCAGGTGCTCGATCTCGTGCCACGGCATGCGCGTGCCATGCACCGAGTGCGCCACGCGGATGCCCTGTCGGGCGAGCACCATTCCGGCGAGGTTGGTGAACGTGCCGCCGGAGCCGATGAGCTCGGCCCCGCGCCAGTCGCGCACGGGCAGCACGCGCCGGATGTCGTCGCGGATCGCCTTGCGCAGCTTCTTGACGCCCTTGGGCGCCGGACGGTCGGCGAGAAACTCCTCGGTCAGACGCACGGCGCCGAATGGCAGCGACACGTAGCGCTCGACAATGCCCTCGGCGGCCAGCGCGAACTCCACGGAGCCGCCGCCGATGTCCATGACCACGGCGCGCCCGCGGCCGAGGTCGAAGTGGGCGAGCGCGCTGCGGAAGGCGAGGCGCGCCTCCTCCTCGCCGTCGAGGATGCGGACGCGGAGGCCCGCGACCTCGCGCACTTGGCGCAGGAACGCGGCGCCATTGGACGCGCCGCGCACTGCCGACGTGGCCACCGCCTCCACGCGCTTGCAGCCAAGCTGCCGGGCGAGCGTGGCCATGCGCGTGAGCGCCTCGAGCGCGAGTCGCATGGGCTCCTCGCCGAGCGCGCCGGTCTCGTGCAGCCCCGACTGCAGGCGCGGGGCGGCCTTCATTTCATCGATGACGCGGATGGCGCCGTTGGGCGAGACGTCGGCGACAATCTGCCGGATGGAGTTCGAGCCGATGTCGATGGCCGCGAAGCGCTGCGTGCCGTCGTCGCGCTGCGCACGCGTCGTGGTCCCGGCATGCAGGTGCAAGAGGTTTGCTGAAGCCACCGGGCGTCCCTCGGGGAAATGACCTGCGCCCAATCTGGCGCGCCGGCCGCGTAGCGGTCAGTACTGGTTAGCCAGGCTCATGAACTTAAACCGGCCGTCGCGTTCGAGAATTGAGCCGAAGAGGCGTCCGGTGCGAGCGGAGTCGGCGTTCGACGTATACTGCACGGTGCACGACTGCCACAGCCGGTTGCGGCCCTGAAGGTCCGGCGCGCCGGGGCAGGTGGGCGCTGATACTGTGAGCGGTTTGCCACCGAGCTTCGCAAGCAGGCGCCGCCTGCCCGAATTGCTCGGCTCGCTGATCAGTGTCCAGACGAGGTCAGGGGCCTGACGGTACGGAGGCTTCGTGTACGGCGATTCCGGGTAGACCAGGTCAATAAACTCGCGCGCCGTCACGACGGTGCGTTGCACTGCCGTCGTGTCGTTGGCGGCGACGGCCGCGGCCAGTCGCTGGACCAGCGCCTCACGTGACGCACTGGCGTGTTCGAGACCGGTCAGGGCGGGGCCGCCAACCGCGGCGCGGAAACGGCGGATCTCCTCTTCGACGGGGAGGATGGAGTCTACGATATAGCCCGGACTGGCCCGATTGACCGAGTCCTGACGTGCGCGCGCGATCGAGTCCGCGCGCTGCACGGCCGCGGAATCTGCGGTCGTGCTGGTGTCAGCGCCGCCGCGGCAGGCCACAACGAACACGGCGAGAGCGAAGGGCAAGGTGAACGAAAGACGCATGAGTGAAAGATAAGGGGAGAAACGGGACCGGCCGGCTCCCGACGTCGGAAGCCGGCCGGTCCTGCGGCGCGTCGGCTAGTTCCTGAAGTACACCGTCCAGCCGCTCCACCACTTCGTGCCGCCCGGCGCAGCCGCGCCGAGGTACGTGGTGCCCGTCACGAACGTGCCGGCCTTGGTGGCTAGCTTGCCCGTGAAGGTGGCCAGGCCGCCAGCGGCGACGGCCGAACCGGTGGCCGGCGACCAGTCGAGTCCGGCGAGCGTCGGCTCGGCGCCCGTGGCAGGCAGCGCGGTGAAGAGCGCCGCCGCCGTGGCCGCGCTCGCCGTGATCACGTTTCCAGCGAGGTCGAAGGCGTTACGGCCCGTGCCCGTCTCGAAGACGATGCTGTTGGTCTCCGCGACGAGGACATTGCGGACGGCGAGGTCGCTCGTGGCGAGATCCGGCGTCGCCGCTGATCCGGCACGGGCAAAGGTCTCGTTGTCGCGCATGCCGATGCCGCCGCGCGGGAAGCGCGCCACGACGCCGTTGACGTAGTAGCCACCCGTGCCGCGGCGGAGCACCATGCCCGTGCCGCCGGAGGAGCCCGACGTGGTAGTGCTGCCGGTGCCGATGAGCGTAAAGTTCGCGACGACGGGGATGGTCAGCGGCGTCGAATTGAAGGCCAGGTCGCAGCCCGAGCCGGCGCAGCCATCGTTCTCGATGCCCTGCGGGTCGGAGGAGGCCGAACCAGCGCCCGTCCGGGGGGTGAGCACGGTGGACTGCATGGAGATGAGGTACTGAAGGCGTCCCGAGAAACCCTCGGACATGTCGAAGTGGTCGTCGCCGGCCTCGTACGACACGAGGTGGTCGCCGTCAACTCCGCCGCCCCAGAACTCGTACGAGTCGTCGAGGCCCGCCATCGCCTGCAGGTACGAAATGCGCGTTCCCGAGCCGACGGCGGCGAACGAGAAGCTGTTAAGTTCGTTGTTCAGCGACGGCGCAAAGCCGGCGAACTCCACGCGCACGTACGAAAGCGTGCCGCTGTTGTCGGTGGGCGTCGTGCCGCCCGAGTAGAGCACCTGATAGTTCTTGCCGCTGACCACCGCGACGCCGTCCGTGTTCGAGCCCTCGAGCTCCACAGAACCACTGCGGTTGATGAGCGCGTTGCCGACAAGGATCAGTCCGCCCCAGTCACCCGTCTGACGCTGGCCGACCGCGCGCGACGACGTGAAGACGATGGGCGCCGAGGCCGTGCCGACGGCCTGGATCTTGGCGCCGCGCAGGATGAAGAGCGACGAGCCGAGCGTGTTGAAGTCGCCCTTGATCGTCGTGCCGGGCTGGATGGTGAGCGTTGCGCCGTTGGCGACGTGGATGAAGCCCTTCAGCGTGTACGTGGTGTCGGCGTACAGCGTGCGGCTCGTCGTGATGTCGCCGGAGATGTCAGCGGCGGCGTTGCCGAACGCCAGCGTGGTGACGCTGAACTCGCCGGAGGGCGAGCTGGTAAGCGAGCCGCGCACCGTGACGAGGCGGTAGCGATAGAGCGTCGCCACTTTCAGCCCAGTGTCCGTGTACGACACGGACCCGGGCGTTGACGGCGCCGCGACGGTGCCCACCTGCGCGAATGAGCCCGTCGCGCCTTCGGCGCGCTCGACGTTGTAGCCCGTGTCGCCGGCCTTGCTGTTGAACGTGATGCGCACGGTGGACGACGAGGTGGCGCTGGCGGCAGCACCGAGAACCGGCGTAGCCGTGGGCGCCGTGGAACTGTCGCTGCTGCACGCCGCGGCCAGCAGGCCGAGCGCGACAACAGCGGACGCCACGAGGCGACGATGGACGATCATGTGGTGAATCCTCTCAGAGGGTGTGCGGGGGCCGCCTCGGCGGCGAGGCGTCATTCAGCTCTTGAAAGAACGGCAGGCAAGCCGATGATTGTGTCAGCGAACGGTCACGGTCGGGTAACGGAGTCTCGGCTTTGAACGGCGAAGGGGCGGGGAGAGCCTGCGCTCTCCCCGCCCCTCAGTCCGCCGCCCCGTCTGGCCCTAGGGACGCCAGGAGAATCCCACCTGCACGGTGCGGCCAACACGATACGCCTCGCGTGTCACCGTGCCCTGCGTGGTGCGGTAGTCGGCATCAAGCAGGTTCTTGGCGTCGAAGCGCATGGACACGCTGCTGAACAAGGGCATGCGCACCGACAAGTCCAGCACATTGCGCGCGCGCTCGATGACATCGGGAAGCGGGGAGTCGCCCGCCGCGTCGATGCGGTCGCCGACGCGGTTGAAGAGCAGCGTGGCGCTGGAGGCGCCCTGTGTGCTCGCCCAGGTCAGTCCGGTGTTCAGCACGTAGGGCGCTTGGCCGACCATGGCGCGTTTGAGATTGGTGGCGCTTGCCTGCGTGTCCTTGGCTAGAGAGATCTCACTCTGCATCAGCGTTAGGTTGGCGAAGATCGCGAACCCCCGGAGGAATCCGGCAAAGGAGCCGAGCGACTTGCGGGCCTCGAGCTCGAGGCCGTAGTTCGTCGCGCTCTCCGCGTTCACGTAGATCACCGTGCGGGAGCCGGAGCCCGAGGCGCGGTACACGCGCTCGATGGGCAGGTCAAACTGCTTGGCGAAGACCGCGGCGCTCAGCACCTCGTCCGCGCTCGGATACCACTCCCAGCGGGCGTCCACATTGATGATTTGCGTGCGCTCGAGCTGGTCGTTGCCCTGCGTGTCGTCGCCGTTCAGTACGTCCCGGCTCTTGATGGGCGTGAGTTCGCGGTACTCCGGGCGCGCCAGGGTGCGCGACGCCGACAGGCGCACCTGCTGGTCGTTGGGGAGCGTGACATTGAACGCGAGCGACGGCAGCAGGTCGTTCCAACGCTTGGTGACCGTGATCGGGCTGCCGAGCGTGCTCTGGGCGTGCACGTCGAGCGCGTCCCGCTCGTAGCGGGCGCCGGCGATCATTCGCAGCCGCTCAGTGAGCGCCCAGTCCGTCATGAGGTAGCCGGCGAACAGGTCGTCGGCAGCGTCATAGGAACCGCCCTGCGACAGCGGCGCAATGTTGAGTAGGTTGGTATTCGCGAGCCGGCCGTCGAAGATCTGTTCCGGCGGCAGTTCACGCACGTTGTCGGGGGCGAGCGACGCGCCGATGCTGTAGGCGTTCGTGCCCGCATCGCGGGTGGTGGAGCGGACGAGGACGCCGGCCTTCACACTATGCCGGCGAGCGGCGTGCGCCCCAAACTTGAGGAGGTAGTTCGCCCGCGCCTCGCGGTTGGTCTCATCGAGCGACGAGAACGTGCGCACCGAGCCGCCGTTGCCGGAGTTGAGCCAGAGGTACCGCGGGGCGCCGCCGGGCGTGGTGCGCTCGATCGCCTGCGCAAACTCGGTGCGGTCGGGCTCGTCGCGCGTGACGCCGCTCATCGTGCCCGACACGTCCAGCGTCTGACGTTCGCCGATCTGGAACTCGCCGCCGAGCTGCGTCGAGTACATCGTGCGCTCGACATACTGCATGCGCTGGATGCGCGCCTCGATGCCCTCGTTCTCAAACGACCCGCTCTCGACGCGCGCGCTATTGTCGGCGGTGCGATTGTACATGCCGTTGAACATCACGCGCGAGCTGCCGCCGATCATCGTGCTCAGGTTGGCCAGGCCGCCCCACAACACGCCTTGGCTGCTGCTCGATCCCTCGAAGCGGTCAATCTCAACGGTGGAGCCCCGCACTGGTCCGCGGTCGGCGAGCGCGCGCACCTGGTCGGCCTTCACGTCGGTCGTGCGCGCAAACGTTCCCGAGAAGAGATAGCCAAGCCGGTGGCCAAACAGCACGGGGTCGTTGCCACCCACCGACAGCGCTGCGCTCATGTTCGGTGCCGCCGTCACGGACGTCGGGGTCCATGCGTTGCGGAACTGGCTGACGAGGAGGTCCTTGTCGCCCTGGTTGAGGTTGAGGCCCTGCAGATTGCCGACCTCGCGCAGAAGCTGGGGAAGGTCGCGCTCCTTGTTGACCATGCCCCAGCGCTCCCCGCCGGTCGTCTGGCCAACCAGGATCTCCTTGCCCGTCGCCGCCTGCGCATATCCGCTGCCGAGGGAGGCCGAGTACGTGCGCTCGGCCGGAAACTCGCGCGTCTTGATGTCCACCGACGCGCCCGAGAAGTCGCCGGGCAGGTCGGGCGTAAACGTCTTGGTCGTCGTGATGGTCTGCAGCAGGCCCGAGGGGAAGAGATCGAGCGGCACGACGCGCTTTTCGGGCTCGGGGCTCGGTACGCGCGCCCCGTTCAGGGAGCTCGTGGTATACCGCTCGCCGAGGCCGCGCACAAAGACGTACTTGCCATCCTGCACGGAGACGCCGCTAATGCGCTGCACCGTCTGCGCAGCGTTGCCGTCCGGGCTCTTCTGGATCTGTTCGGCGGTGACCGAGCTGACGACACCAATGCTGATGCGCTGCTGATCGAGTGCCTCGCTGACACTGCCGCGTTCCGCCGCAGCGGACACAGTGACCGCGCTGAGCTGCATCGTGGCGGTGCTCAGCGAGATGTTCTGTTCGAGCGTCTTGCCGGCGTCCATGAACAGGCCGGTAATCGTCTTGGGCTGGTACCCGATGCGACGGGCGAAGAGCGTCACCGTCCCGGCGGACACGCCGTTAATGCTGAATCGGCCGTCCACGCCGGACATGGTGCCCATCTTGGTGCCGACCAGCTGGACGGCGACGTCAGTGAGGCCCTGTCCCGTGCCGGCATCGATGATGCGCCCGACCACTCGTCCCGCGCGCGGGGTCTGCGACTGGGCAAACGAGGCGACGGCCGCCAGGGCGAGGGTGGCGACGAGCAGCGAACGAAGAAAGCGCATTGTATAGTTGGGGTGCTGGTGAGTTTAGACGTGGGGTGCGATGCATCCTTTGCCGCACATCACGAACGATCACCAGAGTGCCCGACGCGTTCTTCTCAGTTCTGCAACGATTGTGTAACGGCCTACGGACCGGGCGTGGCGTCCCGCTGGGGGGACTCGTCCACTTCTGACCGGTGCTTGATCTGCTTCCCCTCTGCCAGGTAGACCGCATCCTCGCTGATGTTCGTCGCGATGTCGGCCACCCGTTCGAGATTTCGGCTCACCAGAAGCAATTCCAGCGCGGGGTTGATGGTGCGCGGATCGGCCATCATGTGCGTGAGCAGCACCCGGAACAGGGTGTCGTGCATCGCGTCCACCTCGTCGTCCCGGCGGCAGACGTCGCGCCCGAGCGCGCCATCGGCCTGGACGAAGGCGTCGAGGGAATCCGCCAGCATGCTGCGAGAGAGCCGCGCCATCTCGGCGAGCGACGCCTCGGGAAGGGACGTCGGCGGCAGCATGTGCATGCGCTGCACGCTCTCGGCGATGTTCACGGCGTGATCTCCCACCCGCTCGATATCGGAGATGACCTTGATGGCGCCGATGAGGAAGCGCAGGTCGCGCGCCATGGGCTGCTGCAGGGCCAGCAGCTGCACCGCGAGCTGCTCGGCATCGAGTTCGAGCTGGTCAATCTCGCGGTCGGCGGCGATGACTTCCGCGGCGCGCTTGATGTCACGTCGCACCAGCGCGTCCACGGAGAGTTCCACCAATTCCTCGGCGCGCGACGACATCTCGAGGAGGTGGTCCTTGAGTTCGCCCAGTTGGTCGTGAAAGTGCCGGAAGCCGGCCGGTGGTTCTGCGGTCATCCGAATCTCCCGGTGATGAAGGCCTCGGTGCGCTCTTCGCGCGGGGCCGTGAAGACCTGATTGGTGGCGCCGTGCTCGACAAGCCGCCCTTCGACTAGGAGGGCCGTCTCGTCGGAGAGCCGCGCCGCCTGCTGCAGCTGATGTGTCACGATCACGATGGTGAGGTCGGACCGCAACTCCCAGAGCACCTGCTCGATGCGCTGGGTGGCGATGGGGTCAAGCGCCGAGCACGGCTCGTCGAGCAGCAATACCTCGGGATCGTTGGCGAGCGCCCGAGCGATGCACAGGCGCTGCTGCTCCCCGCCGGAGAGGTGGCGGGCGGGAAGGCGCAGACGGTCCTTGACGTCTTCCCACAGCGCTGCCCGCTGAAGGGCTTGCTCCACCACGGCGTCGAGCTCCACCCGCGACAGTCGAAGGTTCAGGCGCGGACCCGCGGCGACATTGTCATAGATGGAAACCGGGAACGGCGTCCAACGCTGAAAGACCATGCCTACGCGCCTACGCAACACCTCGACGGCCAGTGTCGGGGAGAAGATGCTTTCCCCGTCGAGCGTCACATCGCCGGCGAGACGGATGTCCGCCGAGAGCGCATGCAGGCGGTTGAAAGTGCGCAGCAGCGACGACTTGCCGCAGCCCGACGGCCCGATGATGGCGGTGATGGCGCGCGGGGTCACTGTGAGCGAGATGTCGTCGAGGGCGCGCGCCTCGCCGTACCACAGCGACAGTCCGCGCGCCGCGAGCGCGCCCGGCAGGGAGGCGGTCATCCGAACCGCCCGGTGATGTAAGCTTCGGTACGCGCGTCCGCCGGCGCCGTGAAGAGCCGCGCTGTGGGCGCCATCTCCACGAGTTCGCCGTGCAGGACAAACGCCGTGGTGTCCGAGACGCGGGCCGCCTGCTGCATGTTGTGCGTCACCATGACGACGGTGGTGCGCTTCCGCAGTTCGTATACGAGTTCCTCGATCCGCTGCACGCTGGCCGGATCGAGCGATGCCGTAGGTTCGTCGAGCAGCAGGACGCGCGGTGACACGGCGAGTGCGCGGGCGATGCACAGGCGCTGCTGCTGTCCTTCCGACAGCGTGACGGGACTGTCACCGAGCCGATGCGCGACTTCGTTCCAGAGTGCGGCGCGCCGGAGCGCGGTCTCGGCGGCGTCGCGGAGGGCAGACCCCGAGCGCGCGCCGTTGGCTCGCAACCCAGCGACGACGTTTTCCGCGATCGAGAGCATCGGGAAGGGCGTGGGACGCTGCATCACGAGCGCGATCTGCCGCCGCACCGCGACTTCGCTGACGTCGGGTGCGTAGATGTCCACGCCGTCGAGCCAGACCGAGCCGGAGACCGTTGCATTCCGTGCCGTCTCATGCAGCCGATTGAGGCACCGAAGAAGCGTGCTCTTGCCGCAACCCGACGGTCCGATGATGGCGGTGACGCGCCCGGGCGCGATGTCGGCGGTGACGTCGCGCACGACGCGCGTCGCGCCGTAGGTCGCATTCAGCCCCTCAATCCGCAGGGCGGCGGTGCCAGCCCCGGCGGAGAGCGCAGCGACCACGGCGCGTTCAGCGGCCACGGCGGCCATAGCGGTTCCGGGTGGCGAGGCGGGCGGCGATGCTGAAGACGAGCGCAAGCCCGAGCAGAACGAGCGCGCCGGCCCAGGCGAGCGACTGCCATTCGTCGTACGGGCTGATGGCGTACGTGTAGATCTGCAGCGGCAGCGCGCTGATCGGCTCGCCCAGCGACACCGACCAGTACTGGTTGCCAAAGGCCGTGAAGAGCAGTGGCGCGGTCTCACCCGCGACGCGCGCCAGTGCAACGAGCACCGCCGTGACGATACCGGGCATCGCGGTGCGGAGCACGACGCTCACCGCGGCCCGCCACCGGCTGTAGCCCAAGGCCAGCGCGGTCTCGAAGAGCTGCACCGGAACCAACAGGACGAACTCTTCTGTCGCGCGGGCGACCAGCGGCAGCATGATGACCGCAAGGGCGATGCCGCCGGCGAGCGCCGAGAAGTGCTGTGACGGCCGAACGACGAAGTCCCAGACGAAGACGCCGACTAGAATTGACGGTAATCCACTCAACACCTCGCTGACGAACCGCACCGCTACGGCCAGCGGGTGTCCTCGGTGCTCGGCGGCGTACAACCCGGCGCCGATGCCAATCGGAATCCCGATTGCGGCGGCAATGCCGACCAGCAGCAGGGTGCCGACCACGGCGTTCGCCATTCCGCCTCCGGCTTCTCCCACCGGGACGGGCAGGGCCGTGAAGAACGACGGGCTGAGCGCGTCCAGTCCTTTGCGCACCAGGTGCCATCCGATGGCAACAAGCGGCACCACGGCGGCGGCGGTGCCCGCAACGGCGAGGGCGATCATCACGCCGCCCGTGGCGCGGCGCCGGCCGATGTTGCGCTCCTTCGTCACGAAGCACCCTGATGCCGCACGCGCCAGACGAGCCAGCGCGCGATCGCATTCACGACGAGGGTGACGGCAAGCAGTGCCGCCCCGGCGGCCATCAGTGCGGAGAGGTGGAGGTCAGCCGTTGCCTCGGCGAACTCGTTGGCAATCAGCGATGCCAGCGTGTAGCCGGGGGCAAAAAGGGATGTCGAGAACTCATGGCGGTTGCCGATGACCATAGTCACGGCCATGGTCTCGCCGAGCGCGCGGCCGAGGCCGAGAATGACGCCGCCGATGATGCCCGAGCGTGCGTACGGAAGCACGGCGTAACGAATCACCTCCCACCGCGTGGCGCCGAGTGCCAGGGCCGCCTCGCGCTGCGCATCCGGAACGGCCGCGAGCACTTCACGCATGACGGCGGCGATGTACGGCAACACCATGATCGCGAGCAGAAGTCCGGCGGCGAGCATGGACGGACCGTACGCCGGTCCGGAGAACAGCGGCGTGTCGCCGAGGCGGAGGTCCTCGGCGAGAAATGGCATTACTGATTCACGGAGCCAGGGAACCATCACGAACAGTCCCCAGAGGCCATAAAGAACGCTGGGAATCGCCGCTAACAGGTCGAGCAGCAAGTCGAGCACATGGCGCAGCCATATGGGCGCGAGTTCGGCCGTGACAATGGCGGCCGCCATGGCGAGTGGGGCCGCGATCACCAGGGCCAGCGCGGACGAGAGCAGCGTGCCGAAGATGGCCGGTGCCACGCCGAATACGCCGCGCACGGCATCCCACTCGCTCGTCGTCACGAACTCCCAGCCGAACGTGCGAACCGCCGGCCACGCGGCAATGCCGATCGCGACCGACAGCACGAGGAGCAGTGTGGGAATGCTCGCGGCGCAGGCCGTGGTCAGGATGCGATAGACGCGATCGCCGATTGGCGAGTGATGCAGCGTGGGCACGGCCGGGCGGGATCCTCAAGACAGTGCGGACAGCGGCGAGCGCCGCCACCCGGCCCTTACCAAGCTACCGAAGGGCGCCAGGGTGACGGCGGTCCGAATGTACCGACGTGGTCACGGTCGCTTCCCCTATCGCGCCGTCGGCACCGATGTGGATGGCTGCAACGTCATCCAACGGAGTCGGCCCGGGATGCACGCTAAGAGACAAGGCCGCCAAGGGGACTCCCAGGGATTCTGCGCGTGCTCGGAAGACCGCGAGATCTGAATCGGACATGAATGAGAACGAGAGGCGATTGCTTCGCTCGTTCATGTCAGAGGTGGTCATCCCGAACGGCGCACCAGTCAGTAACAGCAAATACCAACGCCTGAGCTCGATCCAGTCATAGTCACCTTGACGGGCCATCGCGACCTGTACGTACGGCAGAAACCCGACGACTTCGCCCGGGCATTGCGAGAGCGTCTTTGCAGTGGCCCGGGCGGTGTCCGCTAACTCGAGGTGCTTGAAAAAGATGTAGTCTCCTGTCAGCCCACCAAACCCTCCGGGCAGGAGGTGTGCCAACACCTCAAACTCATCGTCAATGGTTCGTCCTGTGATCTTTGCCAGCACGCTGTCCTTTCGTGCGCAGAGCTGGGCGGGCGTGAGCGGCGCCACCGCGTCTGTCACGCCACAGCCGATCACGAGCGCCAAGCCCGCGTAAATCAGGTAGATCTTCACCACTCGCTCTCGGTTCGACGGCAGTCCTTCGCCTAGCGGGCGGATGCCACGCCACCCACCTGCCGGAGCAGCGAGGGGATGACGGCGGCGGGCAGGGGTGCGTAGTACAATGCCGCCGCCGACTTCTGGCCGTCGGTCAGGGCGAAGCGCAAGAAGTCGGCGACCTTTTTCGCCTTCGCGGCGTCGCCATTCCTGGCGTCCACGAGCACCCAGGTGAACGAGGCGATCGGATAGGAACCCTTGCCGGGAGCGTTCACGATCGACACCCGCGTGTCACCGCCGGCCGCAATCGTCTTCGTCGCGCCGCTCGCGGCCGCGCTCATCGACGACACGCTGGCCGTCACGAATGCCCCCGCGGCGTTCTGGACGTCGGCGAACGCGAGGCGATTCTGTCGCGCGTACGTGAGCTCCACGTAGCCGATGGCGCCGGTGATCTGCCGCACCTGGCCAGCGACGCCCTCATTGCCCTTGCCGCCGAGTCCCACCGGCCACGACAGGGACATGCCCTTGCCCGGACCCCGGGCCCACCCGGGACTGATGGTCGAGAGGTACTCTGAGAAGACGTACGTTGTGCCGCTGCCGTCGGCGCGGTAGACAACGAGGATGTTCCGGTTCGGCAGCCTGGACAGCGGGTTCAGTGCCACGATGCGCGAGTCGTTCCATTTGGTGATCCGACCCTGAAAGATGTCGGCGAGCACCGGCCCGGAGAGACGCAGGGTGGTCGTGACGCCCGGCAGGTTGTACGCTGCCACGACGGCGCCAATGACCGTCGGAATATGGAGAATGCGGCGATCCCCCAGCCGCGCGAGTTCGGCGTCGGAGACCGGCGCGTCCGAGGCACCGAAATCCACGGTCCGTTCGGTCAACTGGCGGACACCGCCGCCTGACCCGATGGACTGGTAGTTGATGCGGATCCCCGTCTTGGCGACGTAGTCTGAGATCCAGCGCGAATAGATGGGGTACGCAAAGGTCGCGCCCGCGCCGGTGAGGTCCACGGACTGGGCGGCGAGCGTCGACACGGCGAGGGTGCCGGCGGCGATGAGCAGGAGAGCGCGAGCGCGCACGGACAACTCCAGTGAAAGCGTTCTGGCCGGACCGCGGTGGCGGCCCGTAGCTACACCGAAACAAAGTCACTCCCGCGTTCCGGCGCAGTCTCCGTTCTGCAACAATGTCGTAACGCACGACTCCAGCGCAATACACGCCCAGCTCAACCCCGTTCCACTGGGCGGCAGCTATTCCGCGACGCGGAACTCGTCCGGGAGCCAGAAACTGATCGTCGTGCCCTGGTCCACCACCGACTCGGCCCGCACCGCGCCGCCGTGCGCCTCGACGAGGTGCTTGACGATGGAGAGGCCGAGTCCCGTTCCGCCCTGCTCCCGGGAACGCGCTGGATCCACGCGATAGAAGCGCTCGAAGATGCGGGGCAGGTGCTCGGCGGCGATGCCGCACCCGGTGTCGCTCACGCGAAGGCGCACGCCTTCACGCTCTCGCGTAGCGTGCACTGTCACGACCCCCTGGGCCGTGTGCCGAACGGCGTTCTCGACGAGATTGCGCACCACCTGCCGAAGTGCGAGTGGGTCAACGAAGACGGTGCGTGCGTCCGACTCGAGATGCACCTCGAGGCGAATGCCCTTGCGGTCGGCGATTTCGCGGGCAGCGCTCACGTCGTCCGCAATGACGACGCCCAGCTCCACCGACTGAGGCTCCGGCACCCATCCTCCCGACTCGATGCGCGAGAGGTCGAGCAGGTCGTCCACGAGGCGCTGCATGCGCCGCGTGTGCGTCGCGATGCTCTCGGCAAACTGCCTCCGGATCTCGGGCGGCGGATCGTCATCGGCCAGCGTCTCGGCGAAGCCGCGCACCACCGTCAGCGGTGTCTTGAGTTCGTGCGAGACGTTGGCGACAAAGTCGCGGCGGACCGTTTCGAGCCGGCGAAGCCTGGTCAGGTCGAGAAGCGCGATGACCGCGCCGCCGAGATGCTCGAGCGGGCGGGCGGAGACGTTGTAGACGCGTCCCGTAATCCTGATTTCGGCGTCGCGCACGGTGTCGCCGCGCATGGCGCCGACGACGGTCTCTCGCAGCAGGCGATCGCGGGGCAGCATGTCATCCCCGAACGGCAGGGGAGCGCGCAGTCCGAGCATGAGCCGCGCTGTTTCGTTGATTCGCACCACTTGATGTCGCGAATCAATGACAAGAATGCCCTCGTTCAGCGACTCGGCGAGCTCGCGCAGCAGAATCTCCTCCGTGCGCAACGCCTCCAGGCGCCTGCTCAGCTGTTCGGCGAGTTGGCTGATGGCGATGGCGAGGTCGCCCACCTCGCCTGGCGCGGCGCGTGCCGGGCGGCGGCTGAAGTCGCCGGCCGCCAGCGCACGGGCGACGTCGCTCAGTTCGGCCACCGGCTGGGACACCGTTCGCGCGAAGAACCACGACAGCAGCCCCGCGACGAGAATCGCCCCGAGACCCGCCAGCGCCACGTCGCGTCGCGCCTCGCCGACGATAGCGCTCAGCGACGTGGTGGAAAGCGACACGCGGGCGAATCCGGCCCCCGCCCGTACCGCGACGTAGAGCTCCTCATCGCCCGCGGAGGGACTGCGACGACGCGCCGTGCCGATGCCGGCGCTGTCGCGCGCGGCGACAATCTCTGGCCGCGAATAGTGGTTCTCGAGGGTCGCCAGCTGGTCGCCGTCGAACTCCGAGTCGCCACGGACGACGCCCGACGAGTCAACCAGCGTCACGCGGTGCTCCGTCAACTGCCCCAGCCGGTTGGCGAGCGAATCGGCGTTGACATCGCTTCGCCATTGCACGGCAACCAGCCGTGCCTCGCTTGCGAGGCGTCGGGAGGTCTCCTCCGTCAGCCGCTCTCCCAATGAGCGGTCCACGGCGATGGTCAACAGGACCACCATGACCCCGACGACGCCCAGTGCGCCGAGCAGGAGCCGTTGGGTGAGCTTCACGCGTCGCGCGGGCTGCGCAGGCGATAGCCGAACCCGCGCACAGTTTCAATCAGGTCGCCGGCGGATTCGAGCTTGGAGCGCAGCCGTTGCACGTGCATGTCCACCGTGCGCGTCTGGATGTCAGGGGCCGCCTCCCACACGCTCTCGAGCAGCTGCGCGCGCCCTTGCACGCGTCCGCGACGTTCGGCGAGGAGCAGCAGCAGCTTGAACTCCGTCGGCGTGAGCTCGACCTCGTGGCCGCGTACGGTGACCGTGTGCGCGGCGCGATCAATGGCCAGCGCCCCGATAGTGAGCAGGTCGCCGGTCGCCGGGGCCGCCGTGCTCCGTCTCAGAATGGCGCGCACTCGCAGCACGAGCTCCTGCGGGCTGAACGGCTTGGTGAGATAGTCGTCGGCACCGAGCGAGAGCCCCTTGATGCGGTCGGGCTCTTCCTTTCGGGCCGTCAGCATGAGTACCGCAATCTCGGCGGTGGCGTCGTCGGCGCGCAGCTGCTCAAGCACCTCGAAGCCGGACAATCCCGGGAGCATCAGGTCGAGTACGATAAGCGCTGGCCGTTCGCGACGTGCGGTGGCCAGCGCCTCGCTGCCACTCGACGCCGACGAGACGCGGTAACCGTCCTTGGCCAGGTGATACACGACGAGCGCGACGATGTCGGGCTCATCGTCCACCACGAGGATGCGCTCGCGCGGCTTGGCTTCGGTCACGATTGCTGGCCCTGCAGGCGGCGGAGAATGGTGGCGATGATGAGGTCGATGGCCACGAGGTTATGGCCGCCGCGCGGAATGACGAGGTCGGCGTACCGCTTGCTCGGCTCGACGTACTGCAGGTGCATTGGCTGAACGGTGGTGAGATACTGGTCGAGGATCTCGTCGAGCGGCCGGCCGCGCACCTTGGTGTCGCGACGGATGCGGCGGATGAGCCGCTCGTCGGCGTCGGTGTCCACGAACACCTTCACGTCGCAGCGCGCCCGCACCCGCTCGTCCACGAAGAGCAGGATGCCGTCAATGACAATGACGTCGGCGGGCGCCACCGGCTTG
>JBAZTM010000017.1:0-58749 GCA_041661925.1 Gemmatimonadaceae bacterium | reverse complement strand
GATGAGCCGGAAGGCGCTGGACGTCCAGCTCCCCGATCCGACGCCGCAGGACTCGGATGCCAAGCCGAATCCGGACCAGATCGTGCTCGAAGTGCTGCCGGGCGGCGTGTTCGCCGTCAACAAGCAGCCGAAGACGCGTGCGGAACTCTACGCCTTCCTGAAGCAGACCTACGATCCCCGCCCGGAGAAGATCATCTTCGTGAAGGGTGATCCGCAGGTGATCTACCAGGACGTCATTTTCGCGATGGACGCGGCGCGCGGCGCCGGCGTGAAGGTGATCGGCGTGCCTCCCAAGGCCACGCCTGACTCCGGTTCGTAGCAGGATCGTCTAGATCGTTATCGGGTATCAGACGGCGGGCGAACCCACTTGGGGTCGCCCGCCGCTCTGCGCACAGGAGGCGGGGCGAGAAACCCGCGCCAGCCCCAAAACCGTTATAGGTTGTAGGGGTGGGGAGAGTCCCCGCCCCCCGGCCTTTGTTTCTCGCTCTCTCACCACTTTCTCGTCGTCGTGACTGCCCCTCGCCCACGTCGGTCGTTGCGCCCGCCCATTGGGCTTCCCCTCCGTGAGGAGGGGAAGCTGCAGGGTGTCGCGGCGTCGATTCTCCTGCACGTCCTGCTGCTCCTCCTGGCGGCGGGGCCGTTCTGGCTGCATGACACGCTCGTCGCGGTGCGTGAGGGCGCCGGAGGCCCCGGACCGGCGGGCGGTGGTGGCGGCGGGACCCGCGGCACTGGCGGTGTGCTGCAGGAGCGTGTGCGCTTCATTCGGGTGGCCCCGGCGCCGGCGGCGAAAGCGGACGTGCCGGTGATACAGCCCGTCATCCCGCCGCCTCAGCCACAGCCCAAGGTGGTGCCGACGCCAACGCCACCGGCGGCGCCCCCGCAGGCCGAGAACAAGGACGCCAGTCTCGTGGCGGGCGTCGGGGGCGGAACTGGAAACGACGGGAGTGCGGGCTCCGGGCCCGGTTCTGGCGGCGGCGTGGGCTCCGGTGTCGGCACTGGGCGCGGCTCGGGCGTTGGGCCCGGTACCGGCGGCGGCACGGGCAAGGTCTACCCACCCACGCCGACGAACCTGGTGATCCTCCCCATCCCTGTTCCGGCCAAGGTGCGTCCGTACAAGCTCGTCGCCTTCTTCGACGTGGACGAACGTGGCAACACCACGCTGATCTCCTTCAACCCGTCAAAGGACGCGGGCTACAACCGGAAGATCCGCGAGATGCTGCTCGAGTTCCGCTTTCGTCCCGCCGTGCGCGCCGACGGCACGCCGGTGCGTGATACGACGTGGATCTCGGCGGAAGCCCCTTAAGAGAGAGAAAACAGAGAGACAACAGAAAGACAACAGAGAGGCAACAGAGGGTGGCCCATGTTGGCCACCCTTTGTGCATTCGCCCGCACGGCTGTTCCTCTGTTGTCTTTCTGTTGTTTCTCTGTTGTCTGTCTGTTGTCTCTCTGCTACTATTGCCGGATTCACGGCCCACCCCTTCTCCGAGGCCCGGCATGAGCGACTCCTCCGCAGCCCAGAATTCGCACAAGCACTCGGAGTTCGTGAAGGCACTGACGCTCACGGACGCCACCATGCTGGTGGTCGGTTCGATGATCGGATCCGGCATCTTCATCGTCTCGGCGGACATCAGCCGGACGCTCGGCTCGCCGGGATGGCTGCTGATCGCCTGGGTCCTGACGGGCGTGATCACTGTGCTCGGCGCGCTCGCGTTCGGCGAGCTCGCGGCCATGTATCCGCGTGCGGGCGGGATGTACGTCTTCCTGCGCGAATCGATGGGACCGCTGATGGGTTTCCTCTACGGATGGACGCTCTTCATCGTCATCCAGACGGGAACCATCGCGGCGGTGGCCGTGGCGTTCGGCAAGTTCCTCGGGGTGCTCTTTCCCGCCGTGACCGCGGAGCGCTGGCTGATGGCGGTGGACATCAAGACCGGCGGCACGACGCTGGAGTTCGGGCTGTCGTGGCAGCGGGTCGCTGCGCTCATCTCCATCTGGGTCCTGACCTGGGTGAACCTCCGCGGCGTGAAGGAAGGAAAGTGGGTGCAGACCATCCTCACTTTCGTGAAGGCCGCGACACTCGTCGCGCTCATCCTGCTGGGCCTCACCGTCGGGCGCAACGCCCAGGCGATTGCCGCGAACTTCGGCAACGGAAATTTCTTCGCGGGATCGCCGGACTTTGGCGCGTTGTTTGTCGTCACCTTCGGTTCGGCGCTCGTGGGCTCGCTGTTCTCGTCCGACTCGTGGCACGCCCCGACCTTTGCGGCCGCCGAGGTGCAGAATCCGGCGCGCAACCTGCCGCGCGCCCTGCTGAATGGAACGGTGATGGTGACGGTACTGTATGTGCTCGCCAACGTGTCATACCTCGTCGTCCTGCCGCTGCACGGCACGGCCGAGGGCGCCACCATCATCGAGCGGGGCATCAGCTTCGCCACGCAGGACCGGGTGGGCACGGCGGTCATGGAGAGCATCTTCGGCCCGAGCGGCGCGCTGATCATGGCCGGCGCGATCGTCATCTCGACGCTCGGCTGCAACAACGGCCTCATCCTGTCGGGGGCGCGGGTCTACTACGCAATGGCGCGCGACGGGTCGTTTTTCGCGCGGGCCGGCGTGCTGAGCGAGCATGGCGTGCCGTCATACTCGCTCGTGATGCAGTCGGTCTGGACCAGCCTGTTGTGCCTGACGGGCACTTACAACCAGCTGCTCGATTATGTGATCTTCGCCGCGCTGCTCTTCTACGCGCTGACGACGATCGGCCTGTTCCTGCTGCGTGCCAAGCGGCCCGACGAGCCGCGCCCGTACCGGGCCGTCGGCTATCCGGTGCTTCCCGCGCTGTACGTGCTCGCGGCGTCCGGCGTCGCGGTGACGCTGCTCGTCGCCACGAAGACCCGCGTGCAGTCGCTCACGGGGTTGTTGATCGTGCTGCTCGGGGTACCCGTCTACTTGTGGTGGCACCGCGGCGCGCGCGCGCCGAAGGCTGGATGATGCCAGGCCAGGTCCGTGCGCGCGGCTCCCGGCCGATTCCAACTGTGCGCGCCCCCGGCGCGTAACCTGTGCGGGGGCCGGCTGCCGTGCGGCAGAGGTGGCGCGGGGTCGCTCGTTACTAGATTTTCCACCCGGCAGCAGACGCTGCCTCTGAGGACGGTATGACGGAATCCATCGGCAACAGCGGGAAGGGGATGAAACTCCACACCAAGATTCTCCTCGCCCTCGTCGTCGGCGCCACTGCCGGCATTCTCGCGAACACGCAGCTGGGCGGCGCGTCGCCCTCGGTGGTCTGGGTCAACAAGTACGTCGCGGGGCCGGTGGGTCAGGTCTTCCTGCGCATGCTATTCATGGTCGTGATGCCGCTGGTGTTTTCGTCCATCGCCCTCGGCGTGGCCGGACTTGGCGACCTGAAGAAGGTCGGTCGCGTCGGTGGCAAGGCCATCGGTTACTTCCTCGCGACGACGTTTCTCGCCGCGTCGTTCGGCCTGGTCATGGTCAACATCTTCAAGCCGGGCGAGGGAATTCCGGTCGAGGTGAAGACGCAACTGATGGCGACGTACGCCCAGGATGCGTCGGCCAAGATCACCGCCCAGCAGACTGGCGGCTTCGGTATCGAGACGTTCGTCAACATCGTGACCCGGAACCCCGTGAAGTCCGCCGCCGACGGCGACATGCTCGGGATGATCTTCTTCGGCCTGGTGTTCGGTGCGGCGCTGACGATGCTCAAGCCGGAGCGCGCCAAGCCGATGATCGACGTGCTGGAGGCCCTGCAGGAGGTGGTGATCGCGATCGTCGGCATGGCTATGAAGCTTGCGCCGTTCGGCGTGACGGGACTGATCTTCGGAGTTACTTCCCGATTCGGATTTGCGCTGCTGGAACCGCTGGCAGGGTATGTCCTGGTCGTGCTCGGCGCGCTGATCCTGCACGTGGCCATCAATATCTCGCTGATCCTGCGCTTCGTCATCGGCCTGAGCCCGTGGGTCTACTTCGGGCGCATTCGCTCGGCGCTCATCACGGCCTTTTCCACCAGTTCGAGCAACGCGACGCTGCCGGCGGCACTGAAGGCCTCGGAGTTTGGGCTCGGCGTGCCGGCCAACATCGCCGGCTTCGTGCTCCCCCTCGGCTCGACGATGTGCATGAACGGTACATCGATCTTCGAGGGGATCACCGTCATCTTCCTTTGCCAGGTCTTCGGCATCGACCTGACCCTCGGCGGAATGATCATCGTCATCGTGATGTCGGTCATCACGGCGGTGGGGGCGGCCGGCGTGCCCGGCGGGTCCATCCCACTCCTCGTCGGCATCCTCGCGATGATGGGCGTACCGGGCGAGGGCATCGCGATCGTGCTCGGCGTGGACCGCATCCTCGACATGACGCGCACCGCGGTGAACGTGGCTGGCGATATTTCCGCCACAGCATTTGTGGCGAAGTCCGAAGGGCTGTGGGACGCGAGCATGGTGCCGGCGACCTCGCAAGCCGAGTAGGCGGTTACGCACCTCCGATGCGGGGCGATGCCACGTTCCGCTGGTCCAGGACGACAGGCGCCGTGGGCACAACCGTTGTGCCGCGGCGCCTGTCGTCGCTGATCGCCTCCGCATAGCTTCCGCCTTCGTGCCACTCGACACCGCCCCCGCATCCCCGCACGCCGATCGCCTGCTCGTGGTGACTGGCGCCGTCTGCGGCGCGTGCGTGGCGCTCTCCGGCCTGGCATCCGCCACGGGGCCCGAAGGGACCTCGTGGCTGATGGTACTCATCCAGGCGACCGTGGCGGCTCAGGGCGGCGCTGCCCTGCTGTGGCTGGTCCGTGCGCTGCTGCGGTGGTTGGTGGGGCGGGTGAGCGGTTCGCATGCCGTGCGCGATGCCTACATGCGGGACGACACCGCAACGTACACCGTCTTCCTGCTTGTGCTGTCGACGGCGATCGGCGTGCAGCTCGTCGCGCCTGTCATCTGGTTGCTGCTCGCCCTGTTCATTGCCGCGCAGGGCTGGGTGCTGCGCCGCGCCCGCCGGCGGCGCACGCGGACGGAGACGGAGCGCCAGCGGGGGCCGGCGCTGGTGCTGCTGTTCGTGTCCGGAGTCGCGGTGATGCTGTACTCCATCACGTGGCAGCGACTGCTCGCGCGCCAGTTCGGCGCATCGGCGGATCAGTCGACGCTGTTTATCGCCGCGCTCCTCGCCGGGCTTGGCCTCGGAATGCTGGCGGGGGCACGAGTGGCGCGCTGGCGCCCGGGGCGGGTTGGCGTCGTCTTCGTCGTGCTGCAACTGGGCGCCGCGCTCTGGGGCGTGGCGAGCGTCGCGCTCATTCCGGTACTCGGCGCCGCGGTCGCCGGCGCGGCGACGGCGGCGACGACCGCGGCCGTGATAGCCGTGACCACCGTGCCGATGCTGCTGATGGGGGCCGCGCTCATGGCGCTGGTGGCGGCGCTGCCGCGGCCGGCGCGCACCCTCGATCGCTCTGACGGCTGGTTCTGGGGTGCGGCGATCTCAGGGGCCGCCGTGGCGGGCGTGTTGACGGTGGACGTGCTCTTCGCCTTCAGTGGCATTCGCGGAACGGTGTTCGGGGCAGCTGCGCTCTGCCTGGTCACTGCGATTGGGGCGACGATCCTGTTCGCGCGTCGCCGGCCGGCAGACGTGGCGGTGGGCGCATGACTGTGCGCGCCTCCACGTCGCTCCGCTCGCTCGACGCCGTGGCTGTCGCGGCGGGCGGCCTGATGGCAGGTCAGGCGATGCTCTGGAGTCGCGTGATCGGGAGTGCCAATGGCAACCGGCCGGAGACATTCGCGCATGCGCTGAGCGTGGTGCTCGCGGGACTCGCAGCCGGGCTGCTGGCCGGCACACCGCTGAGGGAACGCATCGGTATGGGGGCGCTGCGGTTCGGCGCTCTCCTGGTGGCACTGTCGGGGGCACTCTTCTACCTCGCCATGCCGACAGGTGCCTCGGTCATGCTGTACGCAGCGGCGCCCGGCCGCGCCGTGTTCTTCGCCGCGGCGGCGTTCACGGCTGGAGCGATGGGCGCGCTCGTTCCCGCGCTCTCCGTGACGACCGCGGAGCGCGTGGACTCCCGGCCGATCGCGATCGCCCGCGTTACCGCCGCCCTGCTGCTGGGGGCGGCGGCTGGCGTACTCGTCACCGGACTCCTGCTGCTGGACGTCGAGTCGCTGGAGTACACCATCCTGATCGTGTCGCTCGCCGCTCTTGGATTAGCGCAGGCGCTCTGGCTCGTAGCGCCGGAGCGCCACCGCCGCGCCGGCGTTACCATCTTCGCGCTTGCGGCGCTCGGCGCGCTGGTCGGGCATGAACGGCTGTTCCATGGGTTCCTTGAGCGCGTGCACTTTGGTCCGGGCGCACGCGAGACGCGGTATGCCGTGGTCGTGCAGGGGCGCGCCGGCATCGTTGGGGTGACGCCAGACGCACGCGTGTACGGCGACGGACTGTATCGCGGTGCGTATACGCTGGACGCGGATGCCAATCCGACCCTCGTGGGCCGCGCGTACCTGGTGCCGGCCCTCCACCGTGCAACGCGTCGCATCCTGCAGATCGGACTCGGCAGCGGCGCGTGGACGCGCGCGCTCGCCGACGTGCGCACGGTGGATTCTCTCACGGTGGTCGAGGGGAATCCGGGCTACCTCGAGGCGCTGTGGCGCCATCCGGAGATCGCCTCCGTGCTCGACGACCCGCGCGTACGCCTGCATCTCGACGATCCGCGCCGCTGGCTCGCTCGGCACCCGCAACGGGAGTTCGACGTCATCGTGGCGAACACCGAGTGGCATTGGAGCGCGGGTGCGACGCACGCGCTGTCGGCCGAGTTTCTCAGGCTGCTGAAGGGCCATCTGGCCGATGACGGCGTGGCCTACTTCAACGGCACCGGATCGCTCGACGCGCTCTACACGGCTGCGGGCGTCTGGCGACACGTCGTTCGCGCGTCGAACTACATCGCCGCGAGCGATGCGCCATTCGACCAGGGCCGCGACGAACGTCGCGCCGCGGTGCTCGCGGCGGCGGGGCCGGATGGCGCGCCGCGCATCCGCGGCGCGCGGGCGACGCAAACCGCCGACGCGATCCTCGACCAGCTGAGCGGCGACCTCGCGCCGGCCCTGCGTCGCGCCAACGACCTCTGGAACATCACCGACGACAATATGGCCTCCGAGTTCAAGGCCACGGGGGCAGGCGCCTGGTGGCGGGCGCTGCCCGGCCGCGTCTGGCGACCCGACCGCGCATGGCCGACGGTGCTGTTCTGACCCCGGGCGCTCCTCCCGTGCTGGCGGTTGAGCACCGGTCGCGCGCCACCCGGGCGCACCTCGCCGTGCAGGTGGCGCTGACCGTCTTCGCATACACCACCATGGTGCAGGCGCAACTCTTCGTGCGCTATGTCGCGCCGGTGAGCGCCGCCGACCGGTCCGTGGGCGCCTTCCTGGCCGCGCTGCCGTTCCTGCAGTGGCAGACACTGATCGCCGCGATCGTCGTCGGCGCCGTGGCCTACGCGGGAGCGCGGCGCCGTCCGTGGGCATTCGGCGCGTGGTTCCTGGTCACGTCGGTGCTCGTCCTCGTCACGTTCGACCAGCTGACCTTCAAGCGATTCCGCGATCATCTCTCAATTGCGCAGACCGACGGCGGCGTGCTCGACCTCGGCGTCGCCATTCCGCGCCTCCTCGGCTCGGCGGCGAGCGATGCCGACTGGATGACGTACGTGAACTTCACGATGCTCATCGGCCTTCTCGTGATGCTGCATCGCATGCTGGTGGGGCGGGCCTACACGCCGGCAGGCGCCCCGCCGAGACAGACGACGCTGCTCGTGGCGCTCGGCGCGTACGCCGCGCTCGCCATTCCGGTGCTGCGCAATGTTCGCGATCGCTACGAACTGGACCGGTTTCCGCTCCTCGGTATCCTGTGGTCGCAGCCCGACGCCACGGCCGTGCCGCGCGTGCCGTTGCCGCGCGGACCGGAGTTGTTCCGGTTGCGCGACGCAGAGTGGCGCGCCGACAGCGCCGCGGACCGCGCTTTGATGTCGCGTGCCGCGGTCCTGCGCGCGGCGCACCGGCGCAACGTGCTGTTCATCGTCCTCGAGTCGGTCGGTGCGCATCAGCTGCTGCTCTCGGGACGTCCGGACCCGGCACTGACGCCCAACCTCGCCGCGCTGGCGGACGATGCGCTGATATTCCCCGACCTGTACGGCGTGTACCCGGCGACGACGCGGGCGCACGTGCCGATCATGACGGGCGGGCGCGCGATCACCTGGGGCAGTGTCGGCGACGAGCTCACGCTGCCGCTGCGCGCCCCCACGCTGGTGAGCGTGTTCCGCGACGCGGGGTACCGCACGGGACTGTTCGCGGCGCCCGACCTGCGCTTTGGTTACGTGCGTGAGTTCTACCGCACGATGCCGTGGGACACGGTGGTGCACTATCAGGATGGCACGCCCACCTTCGAGCCGGAGCAGGAGATTCACTCGTGGGGCGTGAACGAGGATGCGATGCGGCCGCCGATGATGCAGTGGCTCGATCGCAGGGCCGCGTCCGGCCGGCCGTTCTTCCTCGAGTTCCAGACCATCGCCACGCATCATCCGTACGGCACGTGGGGCGGCGACCGCGGCCCGGCGCGCGGCGAGGATGACGCCTCCCGATACGCCAACTCGCTGCACTACACGGACGCCGCCATCGGCCGCCTCCTTGACGACCTGCGCGTGCGCGGGTGGCTGGGGCAGACGCTCGTGGTGATCACCGGAGACCACGGCGAAGCGTTCGCCGACCTGCACGAGGACAACTGGGTCCACCGCAACCGGCTGTACGACGAAAACGTGCGCAACTTCATGTTCGTCGCCGCCCCCGGTGTGGGCGGCGGCGCCGTGGTGTCGCACCGGTTGGGGCAGCACGGGGACATCATGCCGACGATGCTCTCACTGCTTGGGTTGCCCTCGTCATCTGTGACGGGTCAGGACCTGACGGCGACGGGCTACGAGACGCGCATCGCCTATTTCCACAAGGACGCGCGTCCCGCGCAGTTCGGCCTCCGCGACGGCCGCTGGAAGTACATCGCCCAGCTCGACGGGCGGCAGCCGGAGCTGTACGACATCTCAAGCGATCCCACGGAGCAGCAGAACCTCGCCGCCCGCAATCTCGATCGGGTGCGCATGTACCGTGAGCTTGCCGCCAACTGGTACGTATGGGCCAACTATGACTATGCGCGCCGGCTCATCGGGTACGACACGACCCAGCGGCGCGTCGTCACCATCGCCAACTATGCGAGCCCCGAACCGCCCGAATTGCGGGTCGGGTATTTCACGCGCGGCGAGGGCGGCGGGTTTGTCGAGACGCCCGTCATGGCGCCCAACGCGCCGGTGTACATCTGGAATCGGTGGAACTTCCTTCCCGATGACATTTCGGTGCGCATCCGCCTCGTCTCGCCGCGCCGTGCCGTCTACGAGTACGACTTCCACATCTCGGCCGACTGGGAAGTCAGCTGGTACCACCCCGGCCTGGACGACGCCAAGGCGGAGGGCGTCTGGGAGGTCAGCATCTGGGCCCGCGGTGACCGGCTGGCCACGGAGCGCTTCGAGGTGCGGCGCTCGGAGGTGCCCGCCCTCCGTGATGCACGGTAGACTTCGCTCGTCCGTTCATTGACGTCGCGTGACCTCGACGTTAGTTACAGTACCCCGTTTTCCTGCGCATCGAACCCCGAGCGGCATGCACACCCATCGAGCCCGCAGACACGCCTGTGGCATCGCCGCTCTCCTGTGCGGCGTGCTGATGGCTGCCTGCGCGCCGGACCGCGTTCCGGGGTCCACCGTGTCGCAGGGTGATGCCGGCATCGCCTTCCATCGTGAGTTGGCCGCGCTGCGAGGGGCGGGCACCGCTTCCGGCGGGCGCGGCGGCACGTCGACATCCGGCGCGTCGTACGGCGGTGGCTCGTCGAGCTCGGCGCGCGCGAGCGGCGCGTTCGCACTCGAGGTGCCTGACCTCCGCCCGGGCGGCAGGGCCTGCGACTGGGTCGCGGCCGCCGAACCGACGTCGGGTCAGGAGGCGGCCCAGCCGTCCATGGAGCGTGCCCGCAGCACCGGCACAGATGCGTGGATCGCGGCGAACTGCGTCACCGCGGGCGAGCTCAAGTAGCACCGCACGACTGGGCGAAGGTCACGGGAACGAGACGAGGCGACGGAGCATCCGTCGCCTCGTGTGCGTTCCCGCCGCCTATGGGCCGACGGGAAGCAGCCCGCTGAGCCAGTGCATGAGGTTCAGCAGGAACTGGGGATTCTGCGGCGCGGCGGGATCGTTCATTCCCATGGGCACGCGCCGCGCGCCTCCCCCGAGCTGCGCCGAGAACATGGCCGCCTCGCCAAACACGGCGACGCGCCCCTTGCCGAACGCCAGCGCGGCGCCCTGCAGCAGGCCGGCGCCCGGCACCGTGGGCGTCTTCTCGTCGAACTGCCACGCGACGCGCGGCTCGAGCACGATGGTGCCGCGCTCGAGCGTCATGAGCGCGCGGGCCGGCGCCTCCACGCTGAACGCCTGGCCGGTGAACGCCACGACGCTGTCCACGCGCTCAGCGGCGTTTCGACCGTCCGTGACGGGGTGGGCCGCCAGGCGGCCGCTCCCCCGGGTGTAGCTGAACCTGCTGTTCGTGCGCGCGGAGTCGTACGCAAATCCGTTGCGCATGTGCACGCCGAACGCCTCGGCGAGTGCGCCGGCTGCGCCAGGGAAGGGCATGTGGTCGGCGATAAGCAGGAGTGATCCGCCGGCCTTCACCCAGTCGCGCACCGCCGCGATCTCGTCGGCGGTGAACGCCGAGGGCGTGGGCAACTCCCATTTCCCGGCATTGCTTGCATGCAGCGCGTTGGCGATCACCAGCACGCGCGCGCCGGTGAGTGCGCGGGCGGACAGCGGCACGCGGCTCGGGCGCACCTGGTAGCCGTCCTGTCGGAGGACCTTGCCAAAGACGAGATAACGGCCGTCGAGCGTGTGGAAATTCGTGTGCGCCTCGTCGAGCAGCACCACGGGCCCTGCGTCACGGGAGTACGCGGGAACGGCCAGCGGCACGGCAAATGACGAATCCGCCACCTGCTGGGCCGCGGCCGGCGAGACGAGCAGCCCTGCCGCAAGGAGCGGCAGGGCTGCGCGCGAACATGCGGAGGCGCGTGTTGTCATTTCACCATCGACGGTGCTGTCTCCTTGTTCCAGACGAAGCGCTTCAGGAACCGATCGGTGCGCTCCCACGTGTCGACCCAGTTCTTGTGCAGCATCGACTCGTGCAGGTCGTCGGGGATGATCGTCATCTCGTGATAGATGCCGCGCGCGCGCAGCAGCTGCACGAGCCCCACGGTCTGCGCGAAGTCCACGTTGCGGTCGTCGTCGCCGTGCACGAGGAAGACGGGGGACTTCCAGCTGTCGATGGCGCCGACGGCCGACGACTTGAACGACAGCGCCGCCGTGTCCACCGAGCTGCCGTACAGGTGCACGCCCGCGTAGTCCACGCCCGCGATGAAGAGGTCGCTGTTGCGTGCGAGCGCCTGCGCGGTGAGCAGTCCGCCGTACGAGAGCCCCCAGATGCCAATGCGCGTGGGGTCCACGTCGTCGCGCGTCTGCAGGTACTTGCCGCCGGTCAGCACATCCTGGTATTCGCTGTTGCCTTGGGCCTGCGCGTTCGGCGCCTGCTGGAACGACCGTCCGTAGCCGATGCCGCGCCGGTAATTGATGGACAGCACCACATACCCCTGCGCCGCCAGCCACTGGTTGTACGCATACGACCAGTGGTAGAACTCCATGTAGTGATAGGCGGGGAGCATCTGCCGCATCGGACCGCCGTGCACGAACACGAGCGCGGGACGCCGCTCGCCCGGTTTGAGGTCCTTCGGCAGGAAGAGTTGGTTGCTGATGGCCTGGCCGTCGGGAGACTTGGTCCACACGATCTGCGGCTTCACGTGCGCGTCGCGCGGGAACTCCTTGCCGAGCACGGGGAAGATGGTCTTCGCCTTGTCCGTGCCGCTGGCGACAATGCCCACCGAGGCCGGCGTGTTCCAGTCGAAGTAGAGCACCGCCAGCGCCTTGCCCGACGCAAGATGCACCGGCGAGGTCTCGATTCCTTCGCCGGTCGTGACCTGCCGCGGGGTGCCGCCGCTCACCGGCACGGACCAGATGTGGCGTCGCTCGATGTCCGTGGCGTTCGTTGCGTAGAACAGCGTCTTGCCGTCCGTCGAGAGCTCGGCCGACCCCGCGCCCTCGATGAGGCCGTCGGTCGTGGTGAGGAGCACCGGGTCCTTGGCCGGGTTCGCAAGGTTGATGGAGAACCAGCGATCCCATTCGTCGTTCGGGACCGTGGCCGGGAAGACCATGTGGCCAGCGGCGTACCGCATGCCATTGAGCGTCGTGAACGTTCGATCTCCCGGCTGGTTGTGCCACACTTCGCGGGCGATGCGCGTCGAGACATCGGCCACCATCAGCGACAGGGCGTAGCCGCCGGCGAAACGCGCCTGGAAGAAGCCTGGGCGTGCCGCCGCCTGCGGGTTCGCGACCGGCGGTGCGCCGCGACCGCCGCCACCGCCGCCAAAGCCGAAACCGCCGCCGCACGGCGGGCCGAAGCCGCCGTTGCGCAGGCGCTGGAGCGCCTGCGCGATGCCTACCGGAGAGCCGGCCGACTGACCGACACCGGCGCCGTCCTGGTTCTGCATGCCGAACGGCGTCCCCGGCCGGCGCGTGAAGACGATCTGCTTCGAGTCGTCGGTCCAGACGGGATTTCCGTCGCAATCCACGCTCGGATCGAGGTACGCCAGCGTGCGGCTCTTCACGTCGTAGACGGCGATGAACGCGTGGTTCTCGCGGTCGCTCACGAACGAGATCTTCCTGCCGTCGGGCGACCACTGCGGATTGCTCTGCCGCCCCCACGCCTTGATGAAGGGCTTCTCGCCGCGGTCCATCGCCGTCCCCGGCCGCACCGGAACCACGGGCGCACGGTAGATCTGCGCGTCCTTCACGTACAGCACCGCCTTGCCATCGGGCGAAAGCACGGGTGACGCGCCCACGGCCACCTTCCAGGGCGCCGCGCCGCCGCTGGTGCGCACGGCCCACATGGCCCGCTCCGGGCCGTCGGGGTCATGCGATGGGTTCGCCACCCAGTCGCGCGAGTTCGTGGCTGATCCGCGCACGAACGCCGCGATCGATCCGTCGTCCGAAAGCGAGATGTTCCCGATATCGAGACCGTCATCCTGCGTGAAGCGAGTCAGGTTCACCGGCTTCCACGACGGCGCGGCGGCGGTGTAGACGTTGCGCATCCCCTTCTCATAGGTCTTCCACGCGACCCGGTCGGCCTTCGCGGCCGCGACGAGCGAGAGGGGCGAGGCCACATTGAAGTACGGCTCGAACTTGGTGTTCGCCAGCAAGTCGGTTCGCTGGGCGGCCAGCGGGGACGCGACCAACCCGGCGGTGAGGGCCATCAGGAAACGGCGAAAGCGCGACATGCATCCTCTCGAGCAATCGGTGGACGGTGGACAGCGGACCCGGATGCCAGAATGTACGAAGCCCGGGGCCAGCTCGTTGGAGCGGCCCCGGGTTGACGTTCTCGCAGTCGATCGAGGGCTACGACCGCTTCTGCGCCGCCTGAAGCGCCATGCGCACCGCACCGCGGGCGGGGATCACTGGTTCATTCTGCACGACGGCACCGGGCACCGCGCTTTTGAGCCGCAGCTCCACCAGCTTCCGCAGGAACGACCCGCGCTCCATGAGGCCGCCGGCCAGGGCCACCGGAATCGACGCGCGCTCGTCGGCAAAGAGCTGCCGCGCCAGCGCCCGGACGTGCGTCACTAGTTCCTCGGCAGCCATCGCCAGCAGCGAGTTTGCCCGCAGGTCACCCGTGGCGGCCACCGTGATGACGGTGCCGGCGAGCTTGGCGAGCGCCGCCGGATCGGCGTGCGACGCCCATACCACCAGGCCATCGCTGCTTTCGAGTTCAAGCGCGGTGAGCACCGCGGGGAGCAGCGTCGTTTCGGGCTCGCGACCGTCCGCCGCGGCCGCCACGATGCTCAATGCCTTGCGGCCGATCCAGGCCCCGCTCCCCTCGTCGCCGATGTTCAGTCCCCATCCGCCGCAGCGACCGAAGGCCCCCGTGTGGGAGCGCCCGAAGCACGACGATCCGGTGCCGCTCACGAGCAGGATGCCCGGACCGTCGCCGAAGGCGTCCACCAGGGCGACCGTCGCGTCGGGCTCCACGATCACGTGGTCGGCCACTTCGAGGCGCACGAGCGCCTCCCGGACGGCCTGCCGCTCCGGCTCGCGCCCCGCACCCGCGAGTCCCGCGCAGAGCACGCGCGGCACCTCGCCCGACCGGTCGCACGAGGCCAGGGCCTCCTTCACGGTCTGCGCGATCATCTCCGCGGCCTGCGTCGTCTGTCCGGGGCGCGCCGCACTGCCGCCCCCGGTGGCCGTGGCCACGTCATGGCCCTGCTCGTCCGCCACGACGACCTTGGTCTTGGTGCCGCCGCCATCCACGCCAACAATGAGAAAACTCATGGGGTCCGAATAGGGGAGCCGCGCGGACGCGGCGGTTCAGGAGATGCGCGCCGCGTCAGGTGGTGGCCGGCGCCCGGCGCACGTATGAGCTGACGAATCCGGTGCCCACCGTAATCGTCGTGCCGATCAGCACGTACCACGGCCACGCGATGTTTCCGAGCGGACCGAGCGTGCTGGCCATCGACGGATACGCCGCCGCCAGCTGCTTGGCGAACACGACGAACGCCATCACCAGGATGCCCACCGACATGCCGACGATGGCGTCGCGCTGCGCGGCGCGCTTGACGAAGATGCCGAGGGCGAAGCCACCGAGCAGCGCGCCATAGGTGAACGACGCGATCGAGAGCGCGATGACGACCACCGGGGTGCGGCCTTCAGGGAAGAGCAGGGCGGCGCCCGTGAGCACGATGCCCCACCCGAGCGCGAAGAGCCGCCCCACACGGAACGTTTCCGGATCGTCGGCCTTCCGACCGCTGAGCGGCATGTAGATGTCGTGCGTCGTCGTTGCGGCCAGCGCATTGATCGCGCCCGAGTGCGTGCTCATCGTCGCGGCCACCACGGCGGCGACGATCAATCCGAGCAGGCCGTTCGGCATCTGCTCGACGATGAACGTCGGGAAGATGGCATCCGGCGTGTCGAAGGTGCGTCCCTGATAGAAGGACCACAGGCCGAGTCCGACCATGAGGAACAGCGTAAACTGCGCGAAGACCACGAAACCGCTGCCGATGATCGCCTTCTGCGCGTCGCGGAGCGACCGGGACGACAGCAGTCGCTGCACGATCAACTGGTCGGTGCCGTGCGACGCCATCGAGAGGAACCCGCCGCCGATGAGGCCGGCGAAGATCGTGTGCGGCTTGTCGAGCGCCGTCGAGAAGTCGAACAGTTTCAGCTTGCCCGCGTCCCCCACGTGCTGGAGGATTCCGCTCCAACCGTCCGGCGTGGACTTGCCGAGCAACACGATGGCGGAGATGCCGCCCGCCACGTAGATGCCGGCCTGCAACAACTCCGTCCAGACGACGGCGCGCATGCCGCCCTTGTACGTGTAGAGCACCGTCAGCAGGCCGAGCACCAGGATCGCCGTCGGCATCAGGTACTCGCGCGGCATGACCGGGCCGATGATCAGCGCGATCGGAATTGCCGTGGCGAAGACCCGCACGGCGTCGGCCAGCGCGCGCGTGGCCATGAAGACAACGCTCGTGAACCGGCGGGTCGCGGCGCCGAAGCGCGTCTCCAGCAGCGTGTAGGCCGTGACCAGCTGCCCCTCGAAGTACCGCGGGAGCAGCACGAACGCGACCACGATGCGACCCAGGATGTAGCCGGCGACGACCTGCAAAAAGCCGAGGTCGCCGAGGTAGGCGAGTCCGGGAATCGAGATGAACGTGAGCGCGCTCGTCTCCGAGGCGACCACCGAGAACATGACCGCCCACCAGGGAATGCTGCGGTCCGCGACGAAGTAGTCGGTGCTGCTCTTCTGGTTGCGGCCAAGCCAGACGCCGAGCACGGTCGTGCCCGCGAGATAGGTGACCAGCACCATCAGGTCGAGGAGGTTGAATCGGCTCGCGGTCACGGGGTGGCCCGGGCGAAACGGCTAGTCCACGACATACGCCTCCATGGCGAAGTACTCGGCAAGGCCGAGTTCATCGAGAATGCCTGCGGTCTCCTTGTTGCGCTGCTCGACGCGCTGCCAGAACTCGCGCTCATCCTGCCCAGGGAAGGGCATGGAGTCCTTCTGGCTCTGGTGCTTGAAGATCGCCTGGATCTTGAAGCGCAGTTCCTCCTGCGACATCGGCACGAGCCAGGTGGCCTCGGTGATCGGCCACTCCTGCCAGGCGCCGCGGTAGAGCCAGATCTCGGGCGCCCGCGCCGCCTTGGTTTCGCCGGCGCGCCGCGCCGCGGTGGCCTTGGGTCCGCGCGGACGATTGGGCCAGAGTTCGTCGATGGCGGCGTCGATGGCTTCCTTGCACATCCGGTGCGTGCCGTGCGGATCCGACAGGTCGCCGGCGACGAAGATGTAGTCCGGCTTCGCCTCCGCGAGGAGCGCGCGCACGATCTCGACGTCGGCCGGGCCGATCGGGTCCTTCTTCACCTTGCCCGTCTGATAGAACGGCAGGTTGAGGAAGCGGCCGTTGGCGCCGGAGAGGCCCACCGTCTCCAGGCCGCTGATGGCCTCAGCCTCACGAATGAGGCGCTTGATGTCCGCCACCTCGGGAATGTCCACGTCCCCGGGCCGCTTGCCGCGCAGGAACGCGTCCACCTTTTCCACGAAGGCCGGCACCTCGGCGTCGCCGAGCCCGTGGTCGCGGTGCATGCGGTGCAGGAAGTCCACGTGGCGCCGTACGTCGTGGTCGAAGACGGCGATGTTGCCGCTCGTCATGTACGCCACGATGATCTCGTTGTCGTTCTCCGTCAGCTTGCGGAGGATGCCGCCCATCGAGATGACATCGTCATCGGGATGCGGCGAGAAGCAGACGACCTTCTTCCCGGTCGGGAGCTTGCTCTTGCCGCGGATCTTGGCGCCGAGGAGGTTGAAGACGAGCCCGTTGACGGCGCCGGGAGTGCCGTGGCGCGCCACGAGCGATGACAACTGGTGCTCGGCGTAGTCCGCCTGCGTGAGCTTGAGGATGGCCCGTCCGACCTTGCGCGACAGCCACGTCACCGCCTCGAGCGTGCGCCGCTCCGTCCACTCGACTTCGTCGAGGAGCCACGGCGTCGCCACGCGCGTCAGTTCCACCGCGGCGGCCGCGTCCACGAAGAACGTCGTGGCCGGGTGGCGCTGCAGGAAGGTGGCGGCCACCTCGAGGTCTATCTGACCCTCGACGGCACGGCGCACGATGCGCGCCTTGTGCTCGCCGGTGGCGAGTATGACGATCTCGCGGGCGTCGAGAATGGTGGCCACGCCCATCGTGACCGCCTCGCGCGGCACGAACTCCTCGCCGAAGAAATCGGCGGCGGCATCGCGGCGCGTCACGGTATCGAGGTGCACGAGCCGCGTGCGGCTCGTCTCGCCCGACCCGGGCTCGTTGAATCCGATGTGCCCCGTCTTGCCGATGCCGAGGATCTGGATGTCCACGCCGCCGTGGTCGCGGATGGCCTGCTCGTACGCCGCGCACCACGCGTCCAGCTTCTCGCGCTTCACCGTCCCGTCGGGGATGTGCACATTCGCGGGATCCACGTCCACCTGCGAGAACAGGTTCTCCCACATGAACCGGTGGTACGAGTGGATGTTGTCCGGAGGCATCGGGTAGTACTCGTCCAGGTTGAACGAGACGACCCGCTTGAAGCTCAGCCCCTCCTCGCGGTGCATCCGGATGAGCTCGCGATACACGCCGATGGGCGTCGAGCCGGTGGCGAGGCCGAGGACGGCGGCGCGGCCCTCGGCGTTGCGCGCGCGAATGACGGCGGCGATGCGCTGCGCGACCTCGACCGCGACCGCCTGGTGGTCGTCGAGGACGACCGTGGGAATGCGCTCAAGCGCGGTAAGGGCGCCGGAGACGTGCGAAGGCCCGCGCTGCGCCGCCGGGGCGGTGTCGCGGGCCTTCGAGACGTCTGCGGCGTCGTGGCGAAGGCCAGACGTCATCGCGCGGAACTCGTGTTTATGCTGAGAATGAACTGCCGCATCCGCAACCGCCGGACGCATTCGGATTCTTGAAGGTGAAGCCCGACCCCTGCATCGAGGTCACGTAGTCGATCGCGACGCCGTTGAGGTACTGCATCGAGAACGGATCGACGAAGACGCGGTACCCGTCTTGCGCGAGGATCGTATCGTCCTCGGCCGCCTGGTCTTCGATCAGGAGGCTGTACTTGAACCCCGAGCAGCCGCCGGGCTGAACGCTCACGCGCAGGCCGCCCACATCGGGCGACACGCCTTCCGCGGCCATGAACTTCTTGACCTCGGTCGTGGCGTTGGCGGAGATCGTCAGGGCGATTTCGGGAGTGTTCATCGTGCTCATGCGAGACTCCAGGTTTGGGGGGCGGCGAGCCGCCATCTCATAACTGTAGAAATGTACTGCGACTGGCGGGACGGTTCAACGGTTGGGGCCTACTATAGACGCCCCCCGGCCGGTCCCCCGAAGGTCTGCCATCTGCCATCTGCCATCTGCCCTCTGCCATCTGCCCTCTGCCCTCTGCCCCCTACGCAAACGCCGCCCGGAGTCGTCGCCTGGCCGGCAGCTCAATTGCGTCATGGAGCACGAGCGACATCGCCAGCACGAGCGACACGTAGAGAATAAAGACCAGCCACCCGCCGGCATGCTCCCGGCCCCACGTGCGATTGATGAGGGCGAGCACGTAGCCGTGGGCGACGGCATGGATGAGATACAGGGAGTATGAGGCGTTGCCGAGCCGCTGGAACAGGCGGCTCGAGAGCGGGGAGCGATGCCGCGGACTGGCGAGCGCGCCGATCAGCACCGCATAGGCTAACGAGAGGCCGGGCCATAGCAGCAGGTTGCGCATATTCGACGGTGGCAGCGCCGCCACACCGACCACCGCCAGCACGGCGACGCTGCCGGCAATCCACTCGACGCGCGGCAACCGCGCCGTCGACCGCAGCGCGCGTGAGGCGCAAATGCCGATGATGAACTCCGGCAACCGCACGAGCGGAGTCCACGCCGTGAGGCCCGGAAGCTGGAATGGACTGCCCGTCCATGCGCCTTCGATCGCGACGTCTGCCGTCGTGAACGGCGCCAGCGACAGGGCGAAAAGCCACGCCACGATGCCCACGCCGACCAGCGATCCGGCGCTCATTCGAACCAGGCGTGGCGCGAGGAACGGAAAGGCGAGGTAGAAGAACGCCTCGGCCGACAGAGACCATCCAGGGCAGTTCCACCAGCAACCCCACCCGGGCACCCACGCCTGAAGCATCGAGACCGTCGAGAGGCACACACCGCCCAGCCTGAGCCCGGTGGGCGCGTCCGGATTCACTTGCAGCTCACGCACGAGCGCCGGCAGGGCGAACACGAGCGCCGCGAGATACGCTGGATAGACGCGGGCGGCGCGTGCCACGAGGAACGATCGCGTGGGGAATCGGCTCCCGGGCGCTGCGGCGTCGCCATACACGTGGGCGAGAATGAAGCCCGACAGCACGAAGAAGAGACTGACGCCCGAGTAGCCGCCCGCTATGACGGCCGCGACTGGCGCGGGGAGGTCCGTCCGCGGCATGGCATGGTAGCACACGACCCAGAACGCCGCGATGAAGCGGATCCCGGTCAATCCAGGAAGATCAGCCGGCGCGCTTCCCTCCCTAGCGCTTGCTGGCCGCAAGCAGCTCCTCCGCCATGTCCGCCACCGCCTGCCGCACCCCGCCGATCTTGCTGTTCTGCCGCGTGGGGTTCACACGGTTGGTGAGCAGCACCACGAACAGGTCGTTGGCCGGATCAATCCAGATGCTCGTGCCGGTGAAGCCGGTGTGGCCGAACGCCGGCCGTCGCATGATGCGCCCGGCCGAGTTCATGCCGTTGGGCGTCTCCCAGCCGAGTGCCCGGTTGGAGAAGGTGGAGTCGTACACCGTTGTGAACAGCTTGATGGTCTCGGGGCTCCACACGCGCACGCCGTCGAGCGTGCCGCCGTTCAGGTAGGCCTGGCACAGGCGGCCCACATCGTGCGCCGTGGAGAACAGGCCGGCGTGTCCGGAGACCCCGCCCAGCGTGAAGGCGTTCTCGTCATGCACCTCGCCGCGAATGTGGCGTCCGCGCCACGGATCAATCTCTGTCGGTGCGATGCGCGGGAGGAGCGACTTGTCCGGATTGAACTGCGTGTCGGTCATCTTGAGCGGACCAAACACCTGTTCGCGCACGAACGCGTCGAGCGGGAGTCCGCTGACGCGCTGCACGATCAGTCCGAGAAGGATGAAATTGAGGTCGCTGTACAGCATGCGCGCACCGGGGAGCGTGTCGAGCTGCGTCTGGAGCACAAGCTGGATCCCTTGCTCGGGGCTCGTGGCCTCCTTGTAGATCGGACGCCACGAAATCAGCCCCGATGAGTGCGTGAGCAGGTGTCGAATGAGCACCTTCTCCTTGTTCTTGCCCTGCCAGTCGGGGAGGTACTTCTGCACCGGCGCGTTGATGTCCACCTTGCCCGCGTCCACCAGCCGCATGATTGACGACGTCGTGGCCGTCACCTTGGTCAGCGATGCCATGTCCCACAGGGTGTTCTCGTCGGGCGTCGTGGCTTCCTTCCAGTCGAGCCGCCCGGCGCTCACCGTGGCGAGCACGCGATCCTTGCGGCCGACGATGGCGACGGCGCCCGGAAAGGCCGAGTCATGCACGGCGCGGTCGAGCAGGTGCTGCAGCGAGTCCTTCATGACGGTCGGAAGCGCTTCGCGCGGGAACGGGAGGGCGCGCGGGATGCCGTCGCCGCGCGCATAGAAGCCGGGGAGGGAGATCGGCGAACGGCCGGAGATGGGGCGCAGGCCGGCCATGGCGAGGGCGGACGCACTTTCCATCGTGGCCCCCGTGCCGAAGGCCATGGCATACGTGCCGACGTTCCGGAACTGGCGAATGACGTACGGGTTGCCGTGCGAGACCATCACCACGGGGCGGACCGCCGCCACGGAGTCGAGCCACTGCGCCACCTGCGGAGCGATGGCGAGCTTGCCCTCGCCTTCAATGGTGCGGCCATGCGTGCTGAAGACCACGCGCTCGGCACCCTGTCCAAGGGAATCGAGTTCACTGCGGGGCGTGCGGGCGCCGACGCGCTGCGCGCGGGTTCGGCCGCCAAGCGCACCGCGGAGCGCGGTGGCAAACGTCCGGCCGGCGCTGATGTCCTGCTCCGGGGCGTACGTCAGCACGAGCGTCGGGATGCCGCGCGCGAGCGGCACCAGATTGCCGCGGTCACGCACGAGCGTGACGGCCTTCTGGGCGATCTCGGCGGCGAGCTTGCGGTGCTCGGCGGCACCCACGGTGTCACGCAGCGCCTCGAGCGAAACGAACGGCCGCTGGATGACGCCGACGCGCAGCTTGTGCTCCAGCAGGCGCCGCACCGAGGCGTCGATGCGTGACACGGGGATCTCACCGCGCTCCACCGCCGCCACCACCGCGTCAATGGCCCGGCCGATGTGCGTCGGCTTGAGCAGGACGTCGGCGCCCGCGAGCACCGCGGCCACCGCGCTCTTCTCCACCGTGTATCCGCCGCCGATGCCTTCCATGGACAGCGCGTCGGTGTACGCCACGCCCGTGAAGCCGAGCGTGTCGCGCAACAGCCCCGTAATCACGTCCTTGCGGAGCGTCGCCGGCGCATTGTCCTGGCCGATGGCCGGCAGGGCGATATGCGCCGACATCACCGCCATCGCGCCCGCCTTGATGGCGGCGCGAAACGGCACGAGCTCCACCTGGTCGAGCCGCGCGCGGTTGCTCTTCACCACGGGGAGCGCGAGGTGGGAGTCGGTGTCGGTGTCGCCGTGGCCGGGGAAGTGCTTGATCGTGGCAATGGCCCCCGACGACTGCACGCCGCGCACGAAGGCGGCAGAGAGCTGCGCCACCTGTTGGGGATCCTCGCCGAACGACCGCGTGTTGATGACCGGGTTGGCGGGGTTGTTGTTTACGTCCACCGTGGGCGCGAAGACCACGTTGATGCCGACCGCCATCGCCTCGCGCCCGATGATCTCGCCGGCGCGTCGAGCCAGCGCCGTGTCACCGGTGGCTCCGATCGCCATGTTGGCGGGAATGACCGTGGCTGATCCGGCGCCGTAGGCGTACGGCGCGAAAATCCCGCCTTCGAGGCGGCCGAGGTTGGGCTCGAGATCCGAGTGCACCAGCAGCGGAATCTTGGCCAGCTTCTGGAGGTCGTTGAGCTTGGCGGCCACCTCGATCGGCGTGCCCAGCGACATCGTCACGCTTCCGACCTCGTCCTTGACGATCCAGTCGCGGATCTCCACAAAGCTCGGATCGGAAGTACTGGTGTAATCGCCGAGCACCCAGGCCGAGGTCATCTGGCCCACCTTTTGGCGCAGCGTGAGGCCCGCCAGGGTTTGCTCGATCCATGCCCGGGCTTCATCGTTCAGCGAGGCGGTCAGCGACGGCGTGAACCTTGGCGTCGTGGCGCGGGTTACATCTGGGGAAACGGTGGCCGCGGGACGGATGCGGCCGCACGAAGCCGCGACGAGCGCGGCGATGGCCATCAACGAGGCGAGACGACGAGCGTGCATCGGACTTGGGCGTGGGGAGTCGGAGTGGCGTTCCTGGCGGCCTGTGCTTCCTCGGGACCGCCTAGGGAAGATGCGGGTCGGGCGCGTCCAGAGAAAGTACGTGCCAGCATGACCGTGCTCGTGGAGGACAGCCTTCGGCTGCTTGCCGGCCGCGGCGTGCTCTGGATTACCGAGCATCCGGGGGCCCGCAACGGGCTCCCGAGCCCCGCGGAGTTGCGCGATGATGGCCGCGTGCGGCGCATGAACGTGCATCTCCTGGCGGTCATCAGCCCGGACTCCGCGCTCAGCGACGCCGCCTGGCGTGGCGTGAACGGCGCGGTCATCGACCTCAACGACGGCGGTTTCGCCGCCCGCTCGTCCCTGGGCAAGCTCCATCGCATCGTGGCGAAGGCGGCGTCGCACAAGGCCACCGTCGTCGTCCTCGACCATCCGCCGTCGCTCGGCGGGGACTCGAACGACGGTCCCATGTGGAAACCGGTGGCCGGCAGCGACATCGCGATCCCGGTGCGCTACGGACTGTCGGTGGGAGAGGCGCTGCGCCTGTTCGCCTCGACGCTGCCCGAGGGAGCCGACCTGCACGTCGTCCCCGCGCGCGGGGTGCGGCGCGACAAGTTCTGGGGCAACGAGAGCAAGCTGCCTTGGGCTTCGCCGGTGGATGAGGTGCGATCGGTGGAGGACCTGCTGCTCGCCGCGTCGCTGCTTCCGCTCGAGGGGACGACGCTCTCACTGGGGCGCGGCACGACGTACCCGTTCACGCGCATCGGGGCCCCTTGGCTCAACGCCAAGCGCGTGATCGACGAGCTCGCCGACCGTCCGCTGCCCGGCGTGCGGTTCGAGGAGGAACACTTTACGCCGCATTCTCCCTCCGACGGCAAGTACGATGGCATGAACATTCCGGGCATCCGCATCGAGGTGCTGGACCGCGAGCGGGTGCAGACGGGCCGGCTGGCGCTCGACCTCGCCTGGGCCGTCTGGAAGGTGCACGGCGATTCGCTCAAGCTGGGCCGCGCGGCCGGCGCTCCCGGGCTCGGCGAGGCGCTCGCGATGGTGTCGCGCGGGGCCGATCCCGATTCGCTCGTGGACGCGAGCCTGTCGGCGCTCGTCGCGTTCCAGAAGCGTGCACGGACCCTGCAGCTGTATCGCTAAACGTGCAGCAAGGCCGAGGCATTAACGCTGACCGCTGACATGCGCATCGGGGAACGTCCCACGCGGGGCTGTGTTGATCCCGTGCTTGCGGAGAACTACAATCTCTGACATGCCATCGTGCGTAGAGATGCGGCGCACGCCTCGGTGTTTCGTGCACTGGCCTCGTCCCGTCCACTGACCTCTGATGCGTTCGCTCTGGAACTCGATCATTGCCGGGTACATCCGCGCCGTGGAACCTTTCGTCGGATTCCTCGTCCGGCGGCGCGTCAGCCCAAACACGCTCACGACGATCGGCACACTGTGCACCTGTGCGGCGGGGTTGGCCTTCGCCTCGGGGCACATCCGGACTGGCGGCTGGATTCTCGGCGTGACCGCCGTCTTTGACTTCGCCGATGGCGCGGTGGCGCGCCGTACGAACCAGATGACCAGGTTTGGCGCCTTCTACGATTCGACGCTCGATCGCGTCGCGGACGGCTTTCTCTTTGGCGGCCTGACCTTCTTTTTCGCCGCCGACGCGTGGCATCGCTCGCTCCCGATGGTCGCCGTCGGGCTGCTGGGGATGATGGCCACCTTCGTCATCTCGTACGCGCGGTCGCGCGCCGAGACCCTCGGCGTCGAGATGAAGGGCGTGGGCATGATGGAGCGCGCGGAACGCATCACGCTGCTGGCGGCGCCGCAGGCGCTCTTCGGGCTCGCGCTCGACGGGCTGCTGCTGCGACTTGTTTTCTCGCTGCTCGCGGCCAGCGCCATCGTCACGGCCGTGCAGCGCATCGCGCACGTTCGCTGGGCAACGCAGCCCGCGGCGCCGGCGCCCGCCGTTGATGAACGCGCGGCGGATGCGACGCATCCCTGAACCGACCTCTCAGCCAATAATCCAGTGACCAAGCCTGCTGCCGCCATTCGACCCGCCACGGGGAAGCTCGGTGTGTTGACCCCCGGGCTCGGCGCCGTCGCCACCACGTTCATTGCCGGCGTCGAGAGCATCCGGCGCGGACTCACCAAGCCCATTGGCTCGCTGACGCAGATGGCGACCATCCGTTTGGGGCAGCGCGCCGAGAAACGCTCGCCGCTCATCCGGGACTTCGTGCCGCTGGCCGGGCTCGACGACATTGTCTTTGGCGCGTGGGATCCCATCCCCGATGACGCGTACACCTCCGCCAAGAAGGCCGGCGTCCTGGATGACCGCCATCTTGAGCCGCTGCGGGAGTTTCTGCAGTCCATCCGGCCGATGCCGGCCGTCTTCGACCAGCACTACGTCACGCGCATCCACGGCACGAACGTGAAGACGGGCGCCACGAAGCGCGATCTCGCCGAGCAGCTGCGCCAGGACATCCGCAACTTCAAGACCGCCAACGGCTGCGACCGGCTGGTCGCCGTCTGGTGCGGGTCGACGGAGATCTACATCACGCCGTCGGCGGTGCATGCGAGCATCGAGTCGTTCGAGCGCGGCATGGAGGAGAACCACCCCGACATCGCGCCGTCCATGCTCTACGCGTGGGCGTGCATCATGGAACACGTCCCGTACAACAACGGCGCGCCCAATCTCGCGGCCGATACGCAAGCGCTGCTGGCGCTGGCCGATCGCGAGGGCGTCCCCGTGTCGGGCAAGGACTTCAAGACGGGCCAGACGTGGATGAAGACGGTCATCGCCCCCGCGCTCAAGGCGCGCATGCTCGGGCTGGCCGGCTGGTACTCCACCAACATCCTCGGCAATCGCGATGGCGAGGTGCTCGACGACCCGGCGTCGTTCAAGACCAAGGAGGCGTCCAAGCTGAGCGTCCTCCACACGATCCTGCAGCCCGAGATGTACCCCGACCTGTACAAGGGCTTCTCGCACGTCGTGCGCATCAACTACTACCCGCCGCGCGGCGACAACAAGGAAGGGTGGGACAACATCGACATCGTCGGGTGGATGGGTTACCCGATGCAGATCAAGGTGAATTTCCTGTGCCGCGACTCCATTCTCGCGGCGCCCATCGTCCTCGACCTCGCGCTGCTCAGCGACCTGGCCGGCCGGGCCGGACGGAAGGGGATTCAGGAATGGTTAAGCTTCTATTACAAGTCGCCGATGGCTCCTGCGGGACTGCTCCCGGAGCATGATCTTTTCATTCAGCAGACGAAGCTGAAGAACACGCTCCGCCACCTCATGGGGGAGGAGCAGATCACCCACCTGGGCCTGGAGTACCAACCGTGATCCATCCTCGACTCCTGGCGCTCGCGGTGCTGGCGGCTGCGGTGGCGGCTTGTTCGCCGCCCGACCGGCCCAACACCGACATCCGCCTGTGGACGCAGGACTTCGAGATCCGGGCGTGGAGCGACGTCACGCCACCCGTCTCGCTCGAACCCATCCACTACACCATCGTGGTCCGTGACAAGAAAACGAAGGAACCCATCGCGGATGGGCAGGGACGTATCTACGTTACTAATGCCGACGGCATCACCAAGTGGGACGGGTTCAAGTATGGCCCGGAGGTCGGCACGTATCACGCCACGCTGATGTTCCCGGCCGCCGGCGAGTGGGCGCTCGGGATCCAGTTCCGGCGGGATTCCACGCTGTTGCTGCAGAAGACCGTCGAAGACTGGCGGCAAACCGTATATGTGGGTGAAGAGTACGGCCCGAGCACCACGCCCGCCGCACCGGCCACGCCGGCCGAAGCCAAGAAGCCCTGAGACCATCATGAAGCATTTTCATCGCACCTCCGTTCATCCCGATACCGTCCTCACCGAGGCCGACGCCTTCTTTCCGACGATTGGACTGAAGCTCACGCACACGACCAATCGGTCGCGCACGTACCAGGGCGTCGTCGGCACGCCCGAGGTGCCGGCCACGCTCACGCTCTCCGTGAAGATGGAAGGCGGGCACTATACGTTCGTCGAAGGACAGACCGACCAGATGGGCGAGAGCCGCATCGACCGCAACGTCAAGAAGTTCTTTGTGCAACTTCATCGGAAGACGGATGTGCGGCACGAGATGACGTCGGCGTTCTGAGACATGGGTTCGCACGAACGGGCGCCGGCGCGCCGGGGAGGTCGCTAGAATGCAGGATGCCCCCGGAGCGCCGGCCGGTCAGGGCGCGCCCTGGTCGCGCACCATTGCCGTGGGCTGCTTCATGGTGCCGCTCGGGTTCTTCTCGGGCGGCATGATCGCGGCCTTCCTGTCGAAGGTCGTGGCATATGTGACGCACGCGAAGCCCTGCGACGGGGTGCCGGCGTGCAACTGGCTTGAGTTCACGGTGGTCGGCGGGGCGATCGGGATGATCACCCTGCCAGCCCTGGTCATGTGGGCGCTTCGCACGCCGAAGCGCCCGGAACAGTAGAGGAGGCCCCCCTTGGCCCGATTGGATGTGGCAATGCCCCAGATGGGAGAGTCGATCGCCGAGGGTACACTCTCGAGGTGGCTCAAGAAGGTGGGCGACGAGGTCCGGCGCGACGAGCCGATCTTCGAGATTTCCACCGACAAGGTTGACGCCGAGATTCCGTCGCCGGTCGCCGGCGTCATCGCCGAGATCCTCGTCGGCGAGGGGACGACGGTTGCCGTGCAGACGGTGGTTGCGCGCATCGAGACCGAAAAGGGCGCCTCCATCGCGCCCGCTGCGGCGGTGCCCGCTCCGGCGCCCGCCGCTGCTGCGCCCGCCGCTGCTGCGCCCGCCCCGACTCCCACCGCGGCGCCCTCCGCGCCGATCGCGCCGGCCGCACGTCCGGTGGCCGCCGCGCCGGTGAGTGCACCGGCAGCCGCGTCCCACCCGCCCGTGCCGCACTCCTTCGAGGAACGGGTGCGCACCCGCTCGTCGCCCCTCGTGCGCCGGATGGCCGCCGAGCACGGCGTCGAGATCGCCGCGCTCTCGGGATCGGGCATTGCGGGGCGCGTGACCAAGAAGGATCTCGTCACTTTCCTTGACAACGGCGGCGCCGCGGCCGCAGCCGCGCAGCCCGCCGCGCCGTCCATGCCAGCGGCGATGCCGGCGGCCGTCCGGATCGTGGACGCCCTCGTGGAAGCGCCCGCCGCCGCGCCGTGGCCTGGCGACGTCGTCGAGCCGATGTCGAAGATTCGCCGGCTGACCTCCGACCACATGGCGCTGGCCATCCGCGTCGCGACGCACGTGACCACGGTGCACGAAGTCGACCTCACCCGCGTCGCGCGCGTCCGCGCGAAGATGCGCGCCGAGTTCGAGGCGACCACGGGCCAGAAGCTCAGCTTCCTGCCGTTCATCATCCACGCCGTGGTGGCGACGCTCAAGCGTCATCCCGTCATGAACGCGGTGGTCAACGGCACCGACATCATCTATCGCAAGCGCTACAACATCGGCATGGCGGTGGCGCTCGACCCCACCGGTCTCATCGTGCCGGTGATCAAGAACGCAGAAGACCTGTCGCTGTCGGGACTCAGCAAGGCGTCCAATGACCTGGCGCTGCGCGCCCGCACGAAGCGGCTGAATCCCGCCGAGGTGCAGGACGCCACCTTCACCATCAGCAACTACGGCGTCTTCGGCTCAATCTTCGGCACGCCCATCATTCCGGTCGGCACCACCGCGATCCTCGGGCTTGGCGCCATCGAGAAGCGGCCGAAGGTCGTCACCGGGCCCGACGGTGAAGACACGATTGCGATCCGCACCTGCGCGTACTTCTCGTTCTCGTTCGACCACAAGGTGGTGGACGGCGCCGACGCGGACCGTTTCATGGCCGACCTGCGGAAGACGCTTGAGACGATTCCGGATCAAGGATTCTGACCGCCCGGACGCCGGCAACACCGCCGGCGCCACTCCCTGAACGCCGAGCCCCCCCCGATGCCCCGCGCGCTGAGCATGCAACGCACCGTCGTGCCTCCCGGTGATCGCGCGAAGTTCCTCGAGCGCGTCAAGGCGCGTGAGGCGCACTACACGAGCGTCGGTTGCCAGTTCTGGCTGTTCGAGGAGGCGGCGCTTCCGGGCGCATTCATCGAGTTCACGGAGGCGAACGACATCACGACGCTCAGGGAGGCGCACGCGACTGCCATCGAACCGCCGCTCGATCCGGCGCGCATCTACGCGCAGGTGGCGCTGTCGTAGTGCCATCCCGGCTCCTCGCGTCCGCATCCGGCACCCTGCCATGACGTCGCCCACCTCGGCCGCGCCGAGCGCCGCGCTGCGCATCGACCTGCACGCGCACAGCACGGCGTCCGACGGCACCGCCTCGCCCACGCTGTTCGTGGAGACCGCGGCGCGCGCGGGACTCACCGTCGTCGCGCTCACCGACCACGACACGGTGGACGGCGTCGCCGAAGCCATGACCGCGGCCGAACCGCTGGGCGTGCGCGTCGTGCCGGGGGTCGAGCTCAGCGTCATGGATGGCAAGGAGGAGGTCCATCTGCTCGGCCTTCACCTCGCCGATGTGGCCGCCATTGCCGAAGCCCTGCAGGAATTCCGCGAGGGACGTACGGCGCGCGCCGTCGCGATGGTCGCCGCGCTGAACGCGCTCGGCATGCCGGTGACAATGGAGCAGGTGCTCGCCGAGGCGGCGGGTGGGGCACTGGGCCGTCCGCACGTGGCGCGGGCGATGATCGCCGGCGGCTTCGCGGCGGATTCGCGCGAGGTCTTCGACCGGTGGCTCGGCACGGGCAGGCCGGCCTACGTCGAGAAGCCGCGTCTCGACGTCGCCGACGGCGTGGCGCTGATTCACAAGGCGGGCGGCCTCGCCGTGTGGGCCCATCCGGGCGACGACGGTCGCCGCGCGAAGTTCGAGCGGTTGGTGGCGGCCGGCATCGACGGCGCGGAAGTGAGGCATCCCGGACACAATGCGTCCGACCAGTCGCGCATCGGCGCGCTCGTGGAGTTCTTCCATCTCGTGCCCAGCGGCGGGTCCGACTGGCACGGCGCCATGGCGGGGCCGCGCGTGCTCGGGGCCGTGCAAGTGCCGTCGGAGTGGCTGGCACGGCACGAGGAACGGCTCGAGATGCGACGCCGCGCCGTTCCGGTGCGCGAAGAATGAGCGCGCTCCGGGGACGCGTCGCGCTCGTCACCGGCGCGGGCCAGCGCGTGGGGCAGGCCATTGCGCTCGCGCTGGGCGCCGAGGGGATGCGCGTCGCGGTGCACCATCACGCATCGGTCGAGGGTGCGCGGCGGACGGCGGCGGCGCTGCGCGGCATGGGCGTGGAGAACGCCACGTTCGGCGGCGACCTGCGTGCGACGGATACCCCGGAGCGCCTGATCGCCGAGGTGGTGGCGCAGTTCGGCGCGCTCGACCTGCTGGTGAACTCGGCGGCGATCATGCGGCGTGTCGCGCTCGACGCCGTGACGACCGCTGACTGGGATGAGACGTTCGCCATCAATGCGCGGGCGCCGTTCTTCCTGTCGCTGGCCGCCGCGCGTGCGATGGGCGCATCGGGCGGCGCCATCGTGAACATCGCTGACCATCTCGCGCATGAGTCATGGCCGATGTTGGTGCCGCACGCGGCGAGCAAGGGCGCGCTCGAGACAATTACACGGCAACTCGCGGCGCAGCTCGCCCCCCAGGTCCGCGTGAACGCGGTGGTGCCCGGCGCGGTGCTTCCGCCGGAGGGGTGGCCCGAGCAGGCGCGCCGTGCCTTCGAAGAGGCGACGCCGCTGCGGCGCCTCGGGTCGCCCGACGATGTGGCGCAGGCGGTGGTCTACCTGGCATCGGCGCCCTACGTCACGGGCCAACTCCTGTTCGTGGACGGCGGCCGGCACCTTGGCTGAGGGGCGCTGCCCCTTCCAGCGCACGTAGCGTTCAGTAGATCTTTCGGGGAGCGAGTGGGCCGCGCCGCGGCCCCCATCACCCAACTGGAACGACACGTGGCAACGCAAGAATACGAAGTGATCATCATTGGCGCGGGCCCGGCCGGGCTCTGCGCCGGCATGTATGCCGGCCGTTCGATGCTCAAGACCGCCGTGCTCGAGCAGGGCCTGCCGGGCGGCGAACTGCTCAACACCGAAGTCATCGAGGACTACATCGGCTTCGAGCACATCCTCGGCTCCGAGCTCGCCGACAAGTTTCAGGCGCACGCCGTCAAGTTCGGCATGGACCTCCAGACCTACGTGCGCGTCGAGAAGGTCTCGAAGCAGCCCGACGGCACCTTTCTCGTGACCACCGAGGGCGGCGACAGCTACCACGCGCCCGCCGTCATCGTGACCGCCGGAGGCACACCCGTGAAGCTCGGCGTGCCGGGCGAGATCGAGTACGCCGGCAAGGGCGTGAGCTACTGTGCCATCTGCGATGGCGCCTTCTACAAGGGACACACCATCATGGTGGTGGGCGGCGGCGACGCCGCGCTCGAGGAGGCGGACTTCCTGACACGCTACGCAAGCAAGGTGTACATCGTGCACCGGCGCGACGAATTCCGCGCCTCGAAGATCGTGCAGAAGCGGGCGCTCGCGAACCCGAAGATCGAACCCGTGTATGACACCGTGGTGGATTCCATCCACGGCGATGCGCAGGGGCTCATGACGCACGCGAAGATCCGCAACGTGAAGAGCGGCGAGGTCCGCGACCTCGTCGCGACCGGGTGCTTCGTATTCGTCGGCTTCAAGCCGAACACGGGCGTCATCGACGGCCACTTCCAGCACGACAGCGCGGGCTACATCCTGACGGACTCCAACATGATGACGTCCATCGAGGGCCTGTTCGCCGCCGGCGACGTGCGTGTCCAGCTCACGCGGCAGGTGACCACCGCCGTGGGTGACGCCACGACGGCGGCGATCGCGGTGGAGAAGTATCTCACGGCGCGGCGCACGGGGCAGGCGGCGCCGGCGCCCATGCCGATGCTCGTGCGTTGATGCACGTCCGCACGGAGACCGTGGGCCCGTTCCAGGAGAACTGCTACCTCCTGGCCGACGCCGAGACGCGCGACGCGGTGCTCATTGATCCGGGCGACGAGGGGGCGCGGCTGATTGCCGCCGTCGAAGAGAGTGGGTGCGCGCTGCGCGCGCTCTGGATAACGCATGCGCATATCGATCACGTGGGCGGCATCGCGGAGGTGAAGCGCCGCTGGGACGTTCCCGTGTTTTTGCATCCTGCCGACCGCCCGCTCTACGACCGCGTCACGGAGCAGGGCAGGAAGTACGGTCTGCGCATCGAGGCGCCGCCCGCGCCGGACCGCGACCTCGCCGATGGCGATGTCGTGACGGTGGGCGGTCTCTCGTTCAGCGTGATGCACGTCCCCGGCCACGCGCCGGGGCACGTCGCATTTGTGGGCCACGGCGCCGTCTTCGGCGGCGACTGCCTGTTCGCCGGGTCGATTGGCCGCACCGACCTTCCGCTGTCTGACCCGCGTGCGCTGCAGCAATCACTCGCGCGGTTGGGCGCGCTTCCGCCGGAGACGGTGGTGTACGCCGGGCACGGGCCCGCCACGACCATTGGCGAGGAGAATCGCACCAATCCGTTCCTCAATGGCGCGGCGCGCCTGATCTCGCGGTGACACGCCCACTCGCGGCGCTCATCCTGGTGGCGCTCTGGCTAGGGGCCGCGCTGCTCACGGTCGCCGTCGTGGCGCCCGGCGCCTTCGCCGTGCTGCCCACACGCGCCCTCGCCGGCGAGATGGTGGGGCGCGTTCTCCCGGTCGTCTTCGCGGGGGCGATTCTCGTGCCGGCGGCGGTGCTTGCCATCGTGCCTTGGGCGCGGCGTTCCGGCGTCGCCGTGACGGCGAGCGTCGCTGCCGCGGTGGCGGCCGGCGTGGCGCTGTGGGTGGTGAACCCGCGCATTGCGGCCCTGCGTGCCGCGGCGGTGGTGCCCATCGATCAACTCGCGCCCAGCGACCCTCGCCGCACGATGTTCGGCCTGTGGCACGGCGTATCGGTGGCCCTCCTTGGGCTTGCCATGCTCGTCTTCGTCGCATTGCTTGTGCAGCTTGCGCGTGCCGCCGCGGAGCGCGCTCCATCGTCCGGAGAGGCCCGATGATCCGTCGCCAGACCGTTCCACTCGCCCTTGCCGCGCTCGCGACGTTCACCGTGGCCTGCATGGACTCGACGAGTCCTGCGTCGGTGCCGTACGGCTTCGTCTCGTTCGTCGCGCAGCAATCGGGCAGCGGTTTCACCGCCTCGCCCATCGGGACGTTCTTTGGCGCGAGCGGCCTGGGCGTTCCCACCGCCGTGGCGCCGTGGGATTCCTGCCGGCAGCAAACGTACACGCGGTCCACGGTGGGACTCGGTGAAGTCTATCCCAACCTCAATGCCGGATCGATCATCCAGCTCAAGGTCTCGGGGCGCACTGACTCGCTCTTCCCGGGCGCGGTCGGGGCTGAAACGCAGTACCGGCTGCGCGGCGCGAGCATTCCGTATGTGCCGGGCGACACGGTCAGTGTGGTGATCCCGGGCACGTCCGACGGCTATCCCGCCATCTCCTTCAAGGCCAAGTCGGCCGAGGTCCTGGCCGTGACCGATTTCGGCGCGCCGACTGGCAGTTCGCGGCTCGACCTGCGATGGAACGCCGGCCAGGACCTCAACTCCACCGTGGCCTTCTCGTTTCGCTACGGTGCGCTCAATGCTGACACGCTGAACACACAGGTCTACTGCCAGTACAGGGATGACGGCGCCGACTCGATTCCGGCCAAGTACATGACGGTATGGGCGCAGGCAAAGACGAAGACGTGGGTGGCGACGCGAGTGCGCACCTATGTCGCGCCGGTGGCGCGGAACGGCTACTTCGACTTCATCTCCACCTTCGACGTGCCCACGCCGCCGTCACCATAGGCGATCGCGCACCGCCTGCGCCCGCATCGTGGGCGCCTGCGGGGCGCGATGGCGGAGTGGCACTTCCTGACCGCCATTCCGGGCGATAATCTCTCACTATGCGCATCGACGATCGGCCCGGACGGCAGCGCGTCGGGCTCCGGGTCCACCAGCATCGCCATGGATAGACTCCCCTTCATCGGCGCGATCATCGCGCGCCGCCGCCGCCGCCGCCGGGCCGACGCGGTCGTGGCGCGCCTGTTTCTTGAACCGCGCGAAGCCGACGTGCTGTGGCTCGCGGATGCCGCGGCCGGCGGCGACGTGGATCATGCCCGCTGGGAGCTGCGCTACGCCCGCCGCGCGCTCGGCCTGATCGCCGCCGAGCGCGACGCGCTCGACGACCAGACCGCCTCGGACATCGCGACGGCCATCACCACGGCCTTCACCATCGATCCGCACGTCTCGCCCGACCGCCGTCCGCTGGCGGAGCGTCAGTTCAACGATCGGGTCACGACGTATCGCGAGGCGCTGCAGTCGCGCGGCGGGACCATCGGTCCGGCCGACAAGCTGGGGCGCATGCTTCTCGCGTTCGCGTCCGATTCGGCGCGCACGGCCGGTTCACCGCTCGCCAGGGCCATCGAGCTTATGCACGCCTATCTCGTGGAGGCCGGCGAGGCGCTGCGTGAGGTGTACGGCGGGGCGCCTGAGATGCCGGAGGATGTGAGGCCGTCGGAGAGTACCTTAGGGCGATAGTCTCGGTGGTGCAGGGGGCAGGGAACAGGGTGTGGTGCAGGGGAAGGGAACAGGGTGTGGTGCAGGGGCGGGGTGTGGTGAAGGGACCAAGCACGAAAAAGGGCGACGCCACCAGGCGCCGCCCTCTGTCGTATTCTGTCGTACTCTCTCGTACTCTGTCGTTCTCTGCTGTTAAGTGCCGAAGCCGGGACTCGAACCCGGACGGGCGTAAGCCCACTGCGCCCTGAACGCAGCGCGTCTACCAATTCCACCACTTCGGCAGGGAGAGGAAACGTATCCGGACCCACAGAGTGAATCAAGGCGTCGGGCCATTCGACGCGGGTTTTTCGGGTGTCGCAACGGCTGCTCGGCGCGTGCGCGAACCGAAGGCGCGGCCCCTCGATGCCTTAACCGGAGACGCCAGCCCCCCGCCGCTCGTCCTTTTCCGGGGAACCGCGCCGTCAATGCGGGACCTCGCACCCCCCGCGGTGTAAATTCCACCAGGCATCGCCTCCCTCGCTCAGCCGCCCTTGACCAAGCCGTCTCCCGACACCGAACTCATCGCCCGCAACAAGCGCGCGCGCCACGACTACGAGGTCCTCGAGACCTTCGAAGCCGGGCTCGTTCTGCGGGGCACTGAGGTCAAGTCGCTGCGCAATGGCAAGGCGAACCTCGTCGATGCCTACGGCGTCGTGAAGGACGGCGAGCTCTGGCTGCTCAACCTGCACATCGCGCCGTACGAACAGGGGACGGCGTGGAATCATGAGCCCACGCGAACCCGCAAGCTGCTGCTGCACGCCAGCGAAATCCGCCGGCTCATCGGCGCGGTCGAGCGCAAGGGACTCACGATCATTCCGCTCGAGCTTCGGTTCCGCGGTGGGCGCGCCAAGGTTGTCCTCGCGCTCGGACGCGGCAAGAAACTGCACGATAAGCGCGCCGACCTGAAGGAGAAGGACGCCAAGCGCGACGTGGCGCGTGCGCTGCGGAGCAGCCGATGATGCTGGCGCTCCTGTTCGTCGCCGCGATCGCCGGCCCTGCGGACTCGCTGCGATTCGTCATCAGCGGCCGCGATTCGGCGATCCCGATGCGCGCCGAGGGGCAGGCGTCCTTCGTGGTCGCCGAGGCGGCGGCCGGCGCATTGGGTGGGCGCGTGCAGCGTCTGCCGAACCATCGGTATCTGGTGAGCATCGCCGGCGTGGCCTTCGAACTGGCCGACCGCGTCCCCTTCGCGCTCTCCGACGGCCGACTGTACCCGCTCGTCAGCGCCGCGCGCGAGCGCGACGGGACGCTGGAACTTCCGGTGCAGCTGCTCACCGACGTTGCCCCTCGCGCCGGCGCCCGACTGCGCTGGGATCCGGTGCGGCAACGACTCACCCCCACGGCGGCACCGGTCGTCGCGTTGCGCACCGCCGCGCCGTCGCTCACCGCCGCGTCTGCCGCCGCGCCGACCCGCGCGGCCCCGACGCGCAGCGCGCCGCGCACGGCGAAGGGCGCCGATACCACGCCATCAGCGCCCGCATCGCCCGCGCGCCCCGCGCGGCGCCGCGTTGTCGTGGTGGATGCCGGCCACGGCGGCCGCGATCCCGGCATGCGCGGATGGAGCCCCGAACGAACGGCCGTGCGTGAGAAGGACGTCACGCTCGGCGTCGCCCTGCAACTCGAGCAGGAACTGGTGCGCCGCGGCTTCGCCGTCGTCATGACGCGCAGCACCGACACGCTCATCGCGCTCGACGACCGCGGGCGCATCGCCAATCGCAGCAAGGGCGACCTCTTCATCTCGGTGCACGTCAACGCCGCCAATCCCAGGTGGCGTGAGCCGCATGCGGCGCGCGGCTTCGAGACCTACTTCCTCGCCGAGGCGAAGACCGAGGATGAGCGCCGCGTGGCGCAGATGGAAAACGAGGTGGTGCGCTTCGAGACCGAGGCCGACGCTCCGAGGAACGACCCGCTGGGCTTCATCATCAATGACATGGCGCAGAACGAGCACCTGCGCGAGTCGAACGACCTGGCGGAGATCATCCAGGGGGCCCTGCGGCGCGTGCATCCCGGGCCGAGCCGCGGGGTCAAGCAGGCCGGCTTCCGCGTGCTGGTGACAGCGTACATGCCGGCGGTGCTCGTCGAGATCGGCTTCGGCACCAACGGCTCGGAGGCGGCATTCATGAGTTCCGCCTCCGGTCAGCGCACGCTCGCAAACGCCATCGCCGACGCCGCGGCCGAATACCTCGGGCGCTACGAACAGCGCATCACGCCCGGTGGCGGCCGATGAGACGGAGTCTGCGGCGGCTCCTGCACCTGCGGAGGCTTGTTCTCCCGTCTGCCCTCTCCCTTCTCCCGTCTCTAAGCGCCTGCGCCTACTACAATGGCGTGTACAACGCCAAGACTGAACTCACAGCCGGCGAGCGACTCGCCCGTCAGGGACGTGAAGCCGAAGCGGGGTCGCACTTCGCGGCGGCCGCCGCAAAGGCCGAAACGGTGCTGGTGCGCCACCCGCGCACCCGCTGGCGCCCGCAGGCGCTCTCCATCGCTGCGCGTGCGTCGGCGTTCTCCGGCGATTGCGCGAGCGCGCGTCCTCGTCTCACGGAAGCGCTTGCCCTGCCGGCGCCTGATGCGACCGAGCGGGATCGCCTGCTCGTCGCGCAGGGCGTGTGCGAGGTGCGCGAAGCGCGTCCGGTTGCGGCGCTCGCCATCCTCGAGCCGCTGTCAGAGCGCGGTCAGGCAGCAGTGCGTCCGGTGGCCGCGCTCTGGGCGGCGCGTGCCGCCATCGCTCTCGGTGACGCAGACCGCGCGCGCCGTGTCCTTGGCGCGCTCGATGCCGGTGCCGCCCACTGGGAGCTTGCGCAGGCCTCGCTGGGCGCGCACCAGTACGCCGTCGCCGAGTCGCTGTTGGCGCTGCGCGCCGCACGCGGCGACGCGCGCCCTGAGCTCACGCCGATGCTGCGCACACTCTGGCTCGCCGGACGGCGCGACGCCGTCGAACGCCTGGTCGCGCAGTATCACGCCGCCGGCACGCGTGCGAGCGACAAGTTGTCGCTGCACATGCTCGCCGCCGACCTGCAGATCGAGGCGGGTCTCGACGCGGCGGCGCGCGCACACCTGCTCGCCGCGCGGCGCCTCGCGGTGGACAGCGTCGTGGACGCGGAGGCCGTGACCCGCCTCACGCTGCTCTCCCTCGCGCCGCTCTCGCGGATCGAGGACGTGTCTGCGGCGGTGCGCCGCGGTTCGGTGCAGGGGCGGGCCTCCATGATCCAGCGTCGCCTCGACGACAACCTGCTGCTGGCGGAACTGCTCGCCGGGCGCGCCGACCCGTCAGGCGCGTCGCTCTACCTCGCCGCCGAGGTGGCACGCGATTCGCTGCGCGCGCCGCGGCTCGCGTTCCAGCTGTTCCGCCGCATCGACCAGACGCTGCAGGGCGCCGTCATGGCGCCGCGCGGGCTACTCGCCGCGGCGGTTCTGGAGCCCGACTCCGCGCCCGCCCTCCACGCGCGCCTGCGCGAACGCTACCCGCGATCGCCGTGGGCCCTCGCGCTCGACGGCGGCAGTCCGGGCGATTTCCCCGCGTGGGAGGCGTCGGAGGCCGCGCTGCGCGTTGCGTGGAAGGACGTGGCGCTGCAGTTTGCCGATTCACTCACGCGCCTGCGCACGCCGGTGGTGCCGGGCGCCAACAAGCGGACGGTCCGACCCGTGAAGAAACCGGTGGCAAAGTCTCCGGCGCAGGGCGCCATTCCATGACCGAAGCGTTGCGGACCACCGTCGCCGGTCTCGACTTTGCCAATCCGGTGCTGCTCGCCTCGGGGACCGCAGGCTACGGACGCGAACTCGCGGGCGTCATCGATCTCGAACGCGTCGGCGGCTTCGTCACGAAAGCCGTCAGCCCGGAGCCGCGCCACGGCAATGCCGCGCCGCGCGTCTGGGACTTCGACGGCGGCATGATCAACGCGGTCGGACTTGCCAACCCGGGCCTCGCCGCCGTGCGTGCCGAGGCGCTGCCGTGGATCGCGGCGCACGTGCATCGGGCGCGGGTCTTCGTGAATGTCGTGGGGCACACCATCGAGGATTACGCCGAGGTGGTGGCCGGCCTCGATGCGTCGCCCGGTTTTCACGGCTTCGAACTCAACGTCAGCTGCCCGAACACCAGGAAGGGCGGACTCGAGTTCGGCGCCGATGCCGAGTCACTGCGCACCCTCGTCGCGCGCGCCCGCGCCGCGACGGCCAAGCCGCTCTTCGTGAAGCTCTCGCCCACGCTGCCCGATGTCGTTGGCACGGCGCGTGTCGCCATCGACAGCGGCGCCACCGGCGTGACGCTGTTCAATACGATGCCCGGTCTCGTCGTGGACACCGAGACACGACGTCCGGTGCTCGGCTTTGGCAGCGGCGGTGTCAGCGGCTCGGCCCTGCTGCCCGTGGCGGCGCTGGCGGTGCGACGCGTCACCCAGGCGCTTCCCGGCGTGCCGGTCATCGGCACGGGAGGCGTGAGCACGGCCGATCATGTGCTGCAACTGATACTCAGTGGCGCGTCGCTTGTGGCGCTGGGCACGGCGTCCATGGCCGATCCCCACGCCGCGGAGCGCATCGTGCGAGACCTCGCGCGATGGTGCGAGGCGCACAATATGTCACGGCTCGCCGATCTTCGCGGAGCCATGGAGTGGCCCGCATGACGCATCCTGCCGCCGGACAGACCCCAACGCCGATTGTCGCGCTTGACGTCCCGACGATGACGTCGGCACGCGCCCTCGTGGACCGGCTCGAGGACACCGCGGACTTCTTCAAGGTGGGGCTGCAGTTGTTCACGGCGGAGGGGCCGCGCGTGGTTGAGTGGTTGCGCGGCATCGAGAAGCGCGTCTTTCTCGACCTCAAGCTTCATGACATCCCCAACACGGTGCGCGGCGCGGCGCAGAGCGCGTCGTCGCTGGGCGTGGAGCTCCTCACGGTGCACGCCGTGGGCGGCGAGTCGATGCTGCGCGCGGCGGTGGAGGGCGGCGGTTCGACGGGCATCCTGGCGGTGACGGTGCTCACGTCGATGACGCAGGGAGATCTCGAGGCGGCGCGCGGGCACGCGGTACTGAGCGTGGGCGACGAGGTGCTGCGCCTGGCGAGGGCCGCTGACGCCGCTGGAGCCCACGGCATCGTGTGCGCCGGCTCGGAGGTGGCGCAGGTGCGCGCCGCGCACGGCGATCGGCTGCGCACGCTGGTGCCTGGGATCCGCCTCGGCGGCACGCCGTCGCACGACCAGGCGCGCGTAATGACGCCGCGCGAGGCGGCGGCGGCCGGCGCGTCGTACGTGGTGATCGGCCGCACGGTGACCTCGGCGGATGATCCGCCAGAGGCGATGCGGTGCGTGCTCGCTGAGCTGGCGGGCTAGCCGGAGGTCGCGCTGCCCGGCAGGAGCCTCTCCGGCCGCGCACGTCGGGAATCGCGAATCCCCATCGCAAATCGGAATCCGCGATCCTGATCCAAGCTCCCAATCTCAGATCGCGGGTCCCGATTCCCGAAGATTCACCGAACTAGCTGGATCTTCGGCTGTACACGTCGGTAAGGAAAAAAAGTCAAGACCCCCGCTTGTATTCGGCATCTCAAGCGGTTACGATACTTGTCTGTCCCAAAAAACTACCGTCTTCGCACCACCGGGAGTTCGTGTGAAAGTTCGAAGCAGCGTGAAGCCGATTTGTGAGCATTGCAAGGTCGTGAAGCGCGACGGCGTGACTCGCATCATCTGCAAGCGCAATCCCAAGCACAAGCAGCGGCAGGGTTAACCGACTATGGCTCGAATTTCTGGCGTCGACCTGCCGCGCGAAAAGCGCGTGGACATCGGCCTGACGTACATCTACGGCATCGGCCGCGCGGTTGCGCGCCGCATCCTCGAATCGGCGGGCGTCTCCCCGGACATCCGGGTGAAGGACCTCACCGACGCCGACGTGAACAAGCTCCGTCAGGAGATTGAAAAGACGTACCGCGTCGAGGGTGCCCTGCGCACCGAGGTCGCGATGAACATCAAGCGATTGATGGACATCGGGTCCTACCGCGGCATCCGCCACCGTCGCGGACTGCCGGTCCGCGGGCAGCGGACGCACACCAATGCGCGCACCAAGAAGGGTCCGCGTCGCGCGATCGCCGGCAAGAAGAAGGTGACCAAGTAATGGCTACGGGCAAGAAGACCAAGCGCGTGGTGGAGGCGGAAGGCGTCGCCCACATCAGCGCCACGTTCAACAACACCCTCATCACGATCACCGATTCCCATGGGAACGCGGTGTCGTGGGGCTCGGCGGGCAAGGCCGGGTTCAAGGGATCAAAGAAGAGCACCCCGTTCGCGGCGACGGTCGCCGCCGAGCAGTGCGCGCGCGAGGCGTTGACCGCCGGCGTGCGCAAGGTGCACGTCCGCGTGCAGGGACCGGGGTCGGGGCGCGAGTCCGCGATCCAGGCGCTCGCCGCCGCCGGACTCACCGTCAAGTCGATCAAGGACGTCACGCCGATTCCGCACAACGGCTGCCGTCCGCCGAAGCGCCGGAGGGTCTAGGCCATGCGCTACACAGGTCCCAGCTGCCGGCAGTGCCGGCGTGAAAGCACCAAGCTGTTCCTCAAGGGCACCAAGTGCTTCACCGAGAAGTGCCCCGTTGAGCGCCGGCCGTTCCCGCCGGGCCAGCACGGGCAGAACACGTCGCGTCGCCGGAAGGTGTCGGAGTACGCGAAGCAGCTGCGCGAGAAGCAGAAGATCAAGCGCATGTACGGCGTCAGCGAGCGGCAGTTCCGCAACACCTTCGAGAAGGTGTCGTCGCTGCCGGGCATCACGGGTCACAACCTGCTGGCCGCGCTCGAGAGCCGTCTGGACAACATGGTGTACCGCATGGGCTTCGCGGCCAGCCGCAAGGCGGCGCGTCAGCTCATCTGCCACCGTCACGTCGAGATCAACGGCAAGACGGTGGACATCCCGTCCTTCCAGGTGCAGCCGGGGCAGGAGATTCGCGTCCGGGAGCATTCGCGGACGAACGTCGGCGTGCTCGCTTCGCTCGAACAGGCCGCTCGCGGCCAGGTGCCGAGCTGGCTGGCCGTGGACAAGGACACGTTCAGCGGCCGCATGCTGGAGCGTCCGCAGCGCGCCTCCATCCCGATCGCTGCGCAGGAGCAGCTGGTCGTGGAGTTGTACTCGAAGTAGATGGGAGATCGGAGATGGGTGATGGGAGATGGCTCCCATCTCCAGTCGCCCCTCTCCCATCTGGTCTAACCCTGACTATTTCACGGGCCTGCCGCGCGTCAGGGGCGAGGCAGGGCGTAGACGGCGCCGCGGGCGCCGCCTGACCACACCACGGATCTCACGGACGAATGGCACAGACTATTGATTTGCGCGGGTTGGTGCGGCCGCAGCTCGTTGAGATGACGAAGCGCGACGACAACCCGAACATCGCGGAGTTCCGCCTGCAGCCGCTCGAGCGGGGCTACGGGCACACGCTCGGCAACGCCATGCGCCGGATGCTGCTCTCGTCGCTGCGCGGCTCCGCCGTGTGGGGCTTCCGCATCGACGGCGTGCTCCACGAGCACCAGGCCATCCAGGGTGTCGTCGAGGACGTCCACCAGATCATCGGCAACCTCAAGTCGCTGACGCTCTCGTTGGCCGGCGATGTCGAGGAGACGGTGCTCCGCATCAACTGCACGAAGGCGGGTGCGGTGGTGGCCGGGGACATCGAGGACCAGGGCGGCGTGCGGGTGATCAACCCCAAGCACCACCTTTTCACCATGCAGGACGACCGCGACATCACGGTCGAGCTGTACGTGAACAAGGGGCGCGGTTACGTCGAGGCCGACGTGCACCCGACCGACCGGTCGCTGCCGGTGGACCTCGTCCGCATTGACTCCATCTATTCGCCGGTCCGCCGCGTGAACTTCCACGTCAGCGAGACCCGCGTCGGCCAGCGCACCGACTACGATCGCCTCGTCCTCACGGTCGAGACGAACGGCACGGTGTCGCCTGAGGAAGCGGTCAGCTACGCCGCCGCCCTCGCGCAGACGCACTTCCAGCACTTCGCCGGGTTCGGCTCGCATAGCGCGGCCATTGCCGGTGATGGCACGTCCGACGCCCAGCGTCTCGCCCAGCTGCTGTCGACCTCCATCGACGCGCTCGAGCTCTCGGTGCGGTCGGTGAACTCCCTGAAGAACTCGAACATCCGTTCGCTCGGCGATCTCGTCCGGCAGACGGAAGGCCAGATCATTCAGGTCAAGAACTTTGGCAAGAAGTCGCTCCAGGAGATCGCAGACCTGCTCGAGCGTGAAGGGTTGAACTTCGGGATGAAGTTCGAGGACAGTGGCGACGGCGTCCGGGTCACGGACTGGGGCACGCCGCCGAGCCGGGCCGCGGCCAACGCGCCCGACGACGAAGAAGAGGAGTAACACCCGATGCGTCACCGTAAGGCAGGCCGGCAGTTGCGCCGGACCAGCGAGCAGAAGCTCGCGCTCCTGCGCAACCTCGCGACCTCTCTCATCGAGAGCGGCGCGATTGAAACGACTGAAGCGAAGGCCAAGGAACTCCGGCCGTTCGTCGAGAAGCTCATCACCAAGGCCAAGGCCGGCACGCTGCATGCGCGCCGCGAGGCCGGCAAGCACGTCCACAAGCGCGCGGCCGCCGACAAGCTGTTTCAGGAAGTCGGTCCCAAGATGGCCAAGCGTGCGGGCGGGTATACGCGCATTCTCAAGACCGGCCATCGCAAGGGCGACGGTGCGGACATGGCGCGCATTGAGATCGTGGAGAACTAGGCCATGCCAATCGCCAGGAACAAGTGCTACGTCTGCGAGAAGGGCATTGCCTTCGGCAACAATGTCTCGCACGCCAACAACAAGACCCGCCGCACCTGGAAGCCCAACCTCCAGGTCGTCCGCGTCGTTCACGAAGGGAAGATCACCAAGGTGAAGGTCTGCACGCGCTGCCTGCACGCCAACAAGGTCCGCCGCGCCCCGCGCGGCAAGGCCGCGGTTGCGTAACCGCAGTCTCGTGCCGCTGTTGGGGTAGTGAGAGGGGAGCCCCTGCGGGCTCCCTTTCTTTACGTGATGGCAGATGGCAGTTGGCAGATGGCGGATGGTACATTCCTCTGTGCCGACTGTCGCCGCGCCGGTCCCACTGACTTCCGCCATCTGCCTTCTGCCATCTGCCATCTCCAGAAATGCCCACCGCACTAATTACCGGAATCACAGGCCAGGACGGCTCGTACCTCGCGGAGTTCCTGCTCGCCAAGGGCTACCGCGTCGTTGGCGTCGTGCGCCGCTCCTCGACCACGCCGTACGAGCGGATCGAACATCTCATCGACCGCGTCGAGATCTTCTCTGCTGATCTGCTGGACCAGACGTCGCTGGTGGACGTGATGGAAGCGGTGAAGCCGGATGAGATCTACAACCTCGCCGCCCAGTCGTTCGTCGCCACGTCGTGGACCCAGCCCGTGCTGACGGGCGAGTTCACCGCGCTCGGCGTCACGCGCATGCTCGAGGCGATGAAGCGCGCGTGCCCGAAGGCGCGGTTCTACCAGGCCAGTTCGTCCGAGATGTTCGGCATGGTGCAGGAGACGCCGCAGCGCGAGTCGACGCCGCTCTATCCGCGGTCCCCGTACGGTGTCGCCAAGGTCTATGGCCACTGGATCACGGTGAACTACCGCGAGTCCTTCGGACTGTACGCCGTCAGCGGCATCCTGTTCAACCATGAGAGCCCGCGGCGCGGCCTCGAGTTCGTGACGCGCAAGGTCACGGACGCCGTGGCGCGCATCAAGCTGGGGCGCGCCAGTGACGTTCGCCTCGGCAGTCTCTCGGCCCGCCGCGACTGGGGCTACGCCGGCGACTACGTGGACGCGATGTGGCGCATGCTGCAGCAGGATGAGCCCGGTGATTTCGTCATCGGCACCGGGCATACCTGGACCGTGCAACAGCTCTGTGAGGAGGCCTTCGGTCACGTGGGCCTGGACTGGAAGGAGTACGTGAAGACCGACAAGCAGTTTCTCCGTCCTGCCGAGGTCGAGCTGCTCGTGGCCGATCCGTCCAAGGCGAAGCGTGAATTGGGCTGGGAGCCGTCGGTGGACTTCCACGCGCTCGTCAAGATGATGGTGGACGCGGATCTGACGCGTCATCGGGCGTAGGCGACGTGAAACGGGCGCTCGTCACGGGAGCTTCGGGGTTCGTCGGCCCGTGGCTATGCCGTGCACTCGTGCGTGATGGGTGGGAGGTCACGGGTGTTTCGCTCACGACGCTGCCCAGCGAGAGCGTCCTGTCGGAGCACGAGCGCGCCGCCATTCGGTGGATCCAGGCCGACCTGCTTGCGGGATCAACCATCGCGCAAGTCGTCGGTGAATCCACGCCCGATGTGGTCTTCCACCTCGCCGGCATCTCCTTTGTCCCGGCGTTCGGCGATGATCCGTTGGCAGGATTCCGGACCAATGTCGAAACCACGGTCTCCATCCTCGCCGCGGTAAAGCAGCTGCGCGGCGCATCCACGCTGGACCCCGTCATTCTCGTGATCGGAAGCGCCGAGCAGTACGGGCGCCACGCCCCGGAGCATGGCCTGCTGACGGAAAAAGCGGAGTGCCGGCCGTCCACCTGGTATGCGGCGTCGAAATCCGCTCAAGAGGCCATGGCGCTCGGCGCATTCCGCGCGGAAGGGCTGCGGGTGATCGCGGCGAGAAGCTTCAATCAAGCGGGCCCGGGACAATCGCCGCGGTTTCTGTTGCCGTCGCTCGTCGAGCGGGTCCGTGCGCTCAAGACCCGTGAGGCGAGCAACCGCAAGCTCGTCCTCGGCAATCTCGATACGACACGCGATTTCCTGCACGTCGCTGACGCCGCCGAGGCATACGTGGCGCTTGCCGCGCGCGGCGTTCCCGGCGAGGTCTACAACGTCTGCTCCGGCGACGGCGTGACGGTTGAGGCGCTCGCGCGGGAAGTCTGCGCGCGCGCCGGCGTGACCGCCGACCTGGTGAGCGACCCGGCGCTGCGCCGGGCCGTCGATGTGCCGTGGCTGGTTGGTGACAACTCGAAACTTCGCTCCACGACCGGCTGGGCTCCCCGCCGCTCGCGCTCCGACATCATAGACGACCTGTTGAATGCCGCGTCGCACTGACATCCATCGCATCCTGCTCATCGGCTCCGGCCCCATCGTCATCGGGCAGGGCGCCGAGTTCGACTACTCGGGCACCCAGGCCGCCAAGGCGCTGCGGGAGGAAGGGTACGAGGTCATCCTCGTCAACTCGAATCCCGCGACGATCATGACTGACCCGGAGCTGGCCGACCGCACCTACATCGAGCCGGTGACGCCGGAGTACGTCGAACTCATCATCGCCCGCGAGCGTCCAGACGCGTTGCTGCCGACGATGGGCGGGCAGACGGCGCTCAACGTCGCCATGGCCCTGCACGAGAGCGGCGTGCTCGCCAAGTACGGCGTCGAGCTCATCGGCGCCAACGCCCGCGCCATCTCGGTGGCCGAGGACCGCAAGCTCTTCGGCGAGGCGATGGAGAAGATCGGGCTCACCTGCCCGCAGGGGCGCATCGCGACGACGATGGAGCAGGCACTGGAGATCGTGGACTTCACGGGGTTTCCCGCGATCATCCGGCCGGCATTCACTCTCGGCGGGTCGGGCGGCGGTGTCGCCTACAACCGCGACGAGTTCATCGCGATCGTCACGCGCGGACTCGCCGAATCGCCCATCTCGCAGGTGCTCATCGAGCGGTCGCTGATTGGCTGGAAGGAGTTCGAGCTCGAGGTGATGCGCGACAAGGACGACAACGTCGTCATCATCTGCTCCATCGAGAACCTCGACCCGATGGGCGTGCACACGGGCGATTCCATCACGGTCGCACCGGCCATGACGCTCACCGACCGCGAGTACCAGGAGATGCGCGACGCCGCGGTGAAGGTGATCCGCGAGATCGGCGTGGACGCCGGCGGTTGCAACATCCAGTTCGCGCTGAATCCGGCCAATGGCGAGCTCATCGTCATCGAGATGAACCCGCGCGTCTCGCGCTCGTCGGCGCTGGCGTCCAAGGCGACGGGCTTCGCGATCGCGAAGATCGGCACCAAGCTCGCCGTGGGCTATCGGCTTGACGAACTCGCCAACGACATCACGAAGACGACCCCCGCCAGCTTCGAGCCGGTGCTCGACTACGTCGTGGTGAAGTGTCCGCGATTCGCGTTCGAGAAGTTCCCGGCAGCGAACGCGGGGCTCACCACGATGATGAAGTCGGTGGGTGAGTCGATGGCGATCGGCCGCACCTTCAAGGAGGCGTTCCAGAAGGGGCTGCGCGCGCTGGAGACGGGGCGGCAGGGGTGGGACGTCGGCGAGCGGCTCATTGACGACCGTCTGGCCGACGATTCGCTGGAGGCGATTCGGGGCGCCCTGTCGGTGCCGACGCCGGAGCGCATCTACCAGATCAAGCGCGCCCTGATGGCGGGAATGAGTCACGACGAGATCTACGAGATCACGTTTGTGGACCGTTGGTTCCTCGCGCAGATGCAGGAGCTGGTGGACGCGGAGCGCGAGTATGCCGCGCTCCCCTCGGTGAGCCCGGCGGTCATGCACCGCATGAAGAAGATGGGGTTTGCCGACGTGCAGCTGGCCCGCCTTCGCGGGGAACGGGAGCAGGAGGTGCGGGAGCGTCGGTGGAAGGCTGGCATCCGTCCCGTCTACAAGATGGTGGACACCTGCGCCGGCGAGTTCCCGTCGAGCACGCCGTACCTCTACAGCACGTGGGACGAGGAGACGGAGGCGCCGCGCAGCGGACGCAAGTCGGTGATCATCCTCGGCTCGGGCCCCAACCGCATCGGGCAGGGCGTGGAGTTCGACTACTGCTGTGTGCGCGCCGTCATGGCGTTGCGCGAGCAGGGGTACGAGACGATCATGATCAACTCGAACCCCGAAACGGTCTCCACCGACTACGACACGAGCGACAAGCTGTACTTCGAGCCGCTCACGCTGGAGCACGTGCTCGAGATTGTCGAGCGCGAGCAGCCGATCGGCGTCATCGTGCAGCTGGGCGGGCAGACGCCGCTCAAGCTGACGCGCGGGCTCGAGGCAGCCGGGGTGAAGATCCTTGGCACGTCGCCCGACGCGATTGACGAGGCAGAAGACCGCCGCCGCTTCGACGCGATCGCGCGGCGCCTCAACGTGGCGCAACCCCCCAACGGGACGGCGACCAGCGTCGAGGGGGCGGTGGAGATCGCGTCACGCATCGGCTACCCCACGCTCGTCCGCCCGAGCTACGTACTGGGCGGGCGCGCCATGGAAATCGTCTACGACGAATCGTCGCTGCGCGATTACTTCCAGCGTGCGGTCCGTGTATCGGAAGACCGGCCGGTGCTCATTGATCGCTTCCTCGAGGATGCGTTCGAAGCGGACGTCGACGCGCTGAGCGACGGCGAGACGGTGGTGATTGGCGGCGTGATGGAGCACATCGAGAACGCCGGCATCCACTCGGGCGACTCGGCGTGCGCGCTTCCGCCGATCCAGCTGCGGAAGGAGGATGCGGACCAGATGCGCGTGCACACGGTTGCCTTTGCCAAGGCGCTTGGCGTCGTGGGGCTGATCAACGTGCAGTACGCGGTGAAGGACAACGTCGTCTACGTGCTGGAGGTCAATCCGCGCGCGTCGCGCACCATTCCGTTCGTCTCCAAGACCATCGGCGTGCCGCTGGCCTCGCTGGCCGCGCGCGTCATGCTCGGCGAGAAGCTCAAGGACATCGGCTTCACCGAGGAGATCATCGCGCCCTACGTGGCGGTGAAGGAGGCGGTCTTCCCGTTCGCCAAGTTCCGCGAGTTCGACCCGATCCTCGGCCCCGAAATGCGCTCGACGGGCGAGGTGATGGGCATCGCCGACGCGTTCGGCACCGCCTTCGCCAAGGCGCAGATTTCCGCGGGCAACGGACTGCCGCTGGAAGGGCAGGTGATGCTGACGGTGAACGACAACGACAAGCCGGCGGCCACGGTGATCGCGCGCCGTTTTCACGCCATGGGCTTCGGCCTCGTGGCCACCACCGGCACGGCGCGATACCTGCGCGAGCACGGTGTGCCGTGCGAGCCGGTGAAGAAGGTCGCCGAGGGGCGCCCGAACGGTGTGGACCTCATGGTGAACCGCGAAGTCCAGCTGCTGGTCAACACGCCGCTGGGCAAGCGGTCGGCCAAGGACGACTACTCCTTGCGCCAGTCGGCCATTACGCACCGGGTGCCTTACACGACGACCCTGTCGGCCGCGAGCGCGGCCTGTGACGCCATCGAGTCGCTGCGAACGCGCGAGAAGAGCGTGCGCAGCGTGCAGGAGTGGCTGGCGGACATTCCCTGAGCGAGATTACGCGCCATGACTAAAGCTTGGGTACACCCCTCCGCGTTCGTCGACGACGGCGCGACCCTTGGCGCCGGCACCAAGGTGTGGCATTTCTGCCACGTCATGCCCGGCGCCGTCATCGGCGAGCGCTGCTCGCTTGGGCAGAATGTCGTCGTCATGAACGGCACGAGCATCGGCAACAACGTGAAGATCCAGAACAACGTCTCGATCTACGAGGGCGTGATTCTGGAGGACGACGTCTTCTGCGGCCCGTCCATGGTGTTCACGAATGTCATCAACCCGCGAAGCGCTGTCTCGCGCAAGCACGAGTACAAGCAGACGCTCGTGAAGCAGGGGGCGTCCATCGGCGCCAACGCCACGGTCGTCTGCGGCGTCACGCTCGGCCGGTACTGCTTCGTGGGAGCGGGAGCGGTGGTGGCGCGCGACGTGCCCGATTACGCGCTCGTCACGGGCGTCCCCGCGCGGCGCACGGGCTGGATGTGCGAGTGCGGCGTGAAGCTGCGCGAGGACATCATGCAGCTCGAGTGCCCCGCCTGCGGCAAGCAGTATTCGCATCGCGGCGAAAAGGTCACACCGATCGCCGGGGGCGAGCTGTGAGCGCGCGAGAATTCAAGGTCGCACTCCTGGGCTGCGGCCGCATCGCGCGCAATCACTTCCAGGCGATCGCCGAGCTCGACGGCATGGCGCTGAGCGCCGTCTGCGACGTCGTGGAGGAGCGGGCGCGCGAGGCGGGCGAACAGTGGGGCGTGCCGTGGTACACGTCATACGACGAGATGCTCAAGAAGTCGGAGTGCGACGTGGTGGTCATCGCCACGCCGTCGGGCATGCACCCCGCGCACGGCATCAAGGCGGCGCAGGCCGGCAAGCACGTGATCTGCGAAAAGCCGATGGCGATTTCGCTCGCGTCGGCCGATTCGTTGGTGCAGGCGTGTGATGACGCGGGGGTCCGCCTCTTTGTCGTCAAGCAGAACCGGCTGAATCCGGCTATCCAGCTCGTGCGGCGCGCCATCGACCGCGGCCGTTTCGGCCGCATCTACATGGCCAACGCCACCGTGCGCTGGGCGCGCCCGCAGGAGTACTACGACCAGGCGCCGTGGCGCGGGACGTGGGAGTTTGACGGCGGCGCCTTCATGAACCAGGCGTCGCACTACGTGGACCTCATCCAGTGGCTCGTGGGCCCGGTTGAGACCGTGATGGCGCGCACGGCGACCATGGCGCGCCGCATCGAGGCCGAGGATTCCGGGGCCGCGATCCTCAAGTTCCGCAACGGCGCCATCGGCGTCATCGAAGTCACAATGCTCACCTACCCGCGCAATCTCGAGGGGTCCATCACCCTCGTCGGCGAGACGGGGACGGTGAAGATCGGCGGCACGGCCGTGAACAAGGTGGAGCACTGGCAGTTCGCGTCGTATGACGACGATGACAAGCTCATCGAGGCGGCGGCAACCAACCCGCCCAACGTCTACTGCTTCGGCCACGCCGGGTACTACCGCAACGTCCTTTCAGTGCTGCGTGACGAAGCCGCGCCGGACACCGACGGCCGGTCGGGGCGGAAGTCGCTGGAGTTGATCCTCGGGATATACGAGTCGGCGAAGACGGGAAGGGAAGTTCCCCTTCCGTTGCGAGCTAAGCTCTAGGGGGAGGGGAGGGGTACAGGGGCTTAGGAGGGGGAGGAGTGGAGAGAGGGGGAGGGGAGGTTGACCCTTCAGCCGGTTTCGGGGCACGACGGCGGGCCGCTCGGCGGCGCTCTCGTGCCCCGTGTTGTATAACGACCGCCGAGAAGTGGCTGCGGTGCCAGAGAGCGGCTGGCCCCCTCTCCCCTCCCTCCGCACTCCACTCCTCTCCCCTCCCTAGCCCCTGTACTCCTCTTCCTCCCCCTCGGGCTCCCGCGACTCCCGAACGGGAGTCGCGGGAGCTAACTTTATCCGGCTATCCCAACTATAAAGGGGACCTCGAGTTCCCCCCTTCCAATACCCGCCCATGTCCGTCCCACTGCTCGATCTGCGCGCCCAGCATGCCACCATCCGCGACGAGATGGTCGCGTCGATCATGAAGGTCGTGGATGACCAGGCGTTCATCCTCGGCAAGCCGGTCGCCGACCTCGAAGCCGAGGTGGCCAAGCTGTCGAACTCCAAGTACGCGGTCGGCTGCGCCAGCGGCACCGACGCCCTGCTGATCGCGTACCGCGCGGTTGGGGCGGGGGTGGGGAGCGAGATCGTCACCTCGCCCTTCACCTTCTTCGCCACCGGCGGTGCCATCCACAACGTCGGCGCCCGCCCGGTCTTTGTGGACATTGACCCGAAGACGTTCAACATCAATCCGGCGGCGGTGGGTGCGGCCATCAACTCGAAGACCAAGGCCGTCGTGCCGGTGGATCTCTTTGGCCAGGTAGCAGCGGTCGAGGAAGTGGCCAAGGTCGCCAAGGGGATCCCGGTCATCGAGGACGCTGCCCAGAGCATTGGCGCGCGCCGCAAGATTGACGGCACCTGGCGCATGGCGGGCGAGGCGGCGACCATCGGCACCTTCTCGTTCTTCCCGTCCAAGAACCTTGGCGGGTACGGCGATGGCGGCGCGGTGGTGACGCAGGACGAGGGGCTCTACAACGAGCTCATGCGCCTTCGCACGCACGGCAGCACCAAGACCTACATCCACGAGATCGTCGGCTACAACTCGCGCCTCGACGCGCTGCAGGCGGCGGCGCTGCTGGCCAAGCTCCCGCACCTTGCGGCGTGGAGCGCCAAGCGCCGCGCCAACGCCGCATTCTACAATCAGGCGTTCGCCGACGTCGCCGAGGTCACCACGCCGTACACCGAGCCGGTGAGCGAGTCGATCTTCAACCAGTACACCTTGCGTGTGCCGCGCCGTGATGCGTTCAAGGCGCACCTGGCGTCGAAGGGAATCGGCCACTCAGTCTACTATCCGCTTCCGCTCCACCTGCAGCCGTGCTTCGCGTACCTGGGCTACAAGGAAGGCCAGTGTCCCGAGTCCGAGCGCGCGTCGGCGGAAGTGGTGTCGCTCCCCATCTATCCCGAACTCACGCAGGGTCAGCTCGACGAAGTCGTGTCAGCCGTGCGCGGCTTCTTCGGCAAGTAACCCGGACCCCTCCCAACAGATGACGAGCATTCGCGATCGGCTGAAGCAGCGCATCGAATCCCGCCAGGCGGTCTGCGCGGTGGTGGGCCTCGGCTACGTCGGTCTCCCCCTCGTGATGGAACTGTGCGAGGCCGGATTCCACGTGATCGGCTACGACGTGCAGCAGCGCGTCGTGGACCGGCTGATGCGCGGTGAGTCGCACATCCAGGACGTGCCGGCGGCGCAGGTGGCGAAGCACGTGAAGTCCGGGCTGTTCACGGCCACCACCGACGAGGCACGGCTCTCCGAGGCCGACACGGTCTCCATTGCCGTGCCGACGCCGCTGGCGAAGACGCGCGATCCTGACATGACGTATGTGCTTTCCGCGGCCGACGCAATTGCGCGCCAGTCGCATCCGGGCATGCTCGTGGTGCTCGAGAGCACCACGTATCCGGGCACGACGCGCGACCTCATGATGCCGCGCCTCGAGGCGCGCGGGCTGACGATCGGCGAGGACGCCTTTCTTGCCTTCTCGCCCGAGCGCGTGGATCCGGGCAATCCCGTCTGGAACACGAAGAACACGCCCAAGGTCGTGGGCGGCATCACCGCCGCCTGCACTGAGATGGCCTCCTGCCTGTACTCGGCGTGCATCGACAAGACGGTGCCGGTGTCGTCGCCCGAGGCCGCCGAGCTGGTGAAGCTGCTCGAGAACACCTTCCGCTCGGTGAACATCGGCCTCGTCAACGAGATGGCCATCGTCTGCGACCGGCTGGGCGTGGACGTGTGGGAAGTGATCGAGGCGGCGGCCACGAAGCCGTTCGGCTTCATGAAGTTCACGCCGGGGCCCGGCATTGGCGGCCACTGCATTCCGCTCGACCCGCACTACCTCGCGTGGAAGATGCGGACGCTGAACTACAAGACGCGCTTCATCGACCTCGCCAGCGAGATCAACAGCGCCATGCCGGCGTACGTGGTAGAAAAGGTGGCGCGCGCACTCAACGACGTGAAGAAGTCGGTGAACGGTTCGCGTGTCCTGGTGCTCGGCGTGGCGTACAAGAACGACATCGACGACATGCGCGAGAGCCCGGCGCTCGACGTCATCAAGCTCCTCGAGGCGCAGGGGGCGCACGTCGAGTATCACGACCCGCATGTGCCGCGCTACCGTGAGGACGGACACGAGGTCGTGGGCGTGCCCCTCACCGACGAGGTGCTGGTGGCCGCGGACGTCGTCGTGGTTGTCACGAACCACAAGGCGGTGGACTACCAGCGCGTGGTGAACCTCGCCTCGCTCGTGGTGGATACCCGTCACGCCACCGCGACGCTGAATCCCGGCAAGGCGCGCATCGTCTCGCTCACTCCCGACGCCCCCCGCCAGCATGCCGCGGTCTAAGCCGGCGGTTCCTCTGTTGTCTCTCTGTTGCCTCTCTGTTGTCTCTCTGTTGTTTCTCTCATGAACATTACTGTCATCGGCTCCGGATACGTCGGACTTGTCGCGGGCGCATGCTTCGCCGAGACTGGGTCTAATGTCACGTGCGCCGACATCGACCAGGGCAAGATTGACGGGCTGAAGCAGAACATTCTGCCCATCTACGAGCCCGGACTCGACACGCTCGTCGAACGCAACCAGGCCGCGGGCCGCCTGCAGTTCACCACCGACATCGCCGCGGCCGTTGCCTCGGCCGACGTTGTGTTCATCGCCGTCGGCACCCCGCCCGACGAAGACGGGTCGGCCGACCTCAAGCACGTGCTCGCGGTCGCCAACACGATCGGCAAGCACATGGCGCGCGAGACAGTCGTCGTCACCAAGTCCACGGTTCCCGTGGGCACGGCCGACAAGGTGCGCGCCGCCGTGGCGGTGCACGCCAAGTTTCCGTTCCACGTCTGCTCCAACCCCGAGTTCCTCAAGGAAGGCGCCGCCATTGACGACTTCCTCAAGCCCGACCGCGTCGTGCTCGGCGTGGAGAGCGACTTCGCGCGCTCAGTGATGGCCGAGCTGTACGCGCCGTTCGTGCGCACGGGCAAGCCGATCATCTTCATGGACATCCCGTCCGCCGAGATGACCAAGTACGCCGCCAACTCGATGCTGGCGACGCGCATCTCGTTCATGAACGAGATGGCCGGGTTGTGCGAGAAGGTGGGCGCCAACGTGGACCTGGTCCGCAAGGGCATCGGAAGCGACAGCCGCATCGGGTCGGCCTTCCTGTTCCCGGGGCCGGGCTACGGCGGTTCGTGCTTCCCCAAGGACGTGCAGGCGCTGCTGCGCACCGCGCATGGCGTGGGCGCGCCACTCGCCGTGCTCGAGGCAGTGGAAGCGGCCAACGCGCGCCAGAAGACCGTCGTCGGCTCCAAGCTCGAGGCCGCGCTCGGTTCGCTGAAGGGGAAGCGCATCGCCGTGTGGGGACTGGCCTTCAAGGCCAACACCGATGACATGCGCGAATCACCGGCGCTCGTGCTCGTCGAGCAGGTGCTCGCGGCCGGCGGCACGGTCTGCGCGCACGATCCCGCGGCGATGCCCGAGGCGAAGCGCCGGCTGGGCGATCGCATCGCATATGCCGAGACCAACTACGCCGCGCTCGAGGGCGCGGACGCGCTGGTCGTGGTTACCGACTGGAACGAGTACCGTTTCCCCGACTTCGCGCGCATCAAGGCGGCGCTCAAGTCGCCGGTGCTCATTGACGGACGCAACCTGTACGATCCGGCGAAGATGGAGAAGTTCGGCTTCACGTACCGTTCGATCGGGCGGGAGCGCGCATGAGGGTGCTCATCACCGGCGCCGCCGGATTCCTCGGTTCGCACCTGTGCGACCGTTTCCTGCGCGACGGCCACGAGGTTGTTGGGCTCGACAACTTCGTCACCGGACACCCGGACAACATCGCGCACCTGATCGGGAACGGACGGTTCTCGTTCGTGCGCCACAACATCTCCGAGTACACGTACGTGGCTGGTCCGCTCGACGGCGTGCTGCACTTTGCCTCGCCGGCGAGCCCCATCGACTATCTCGAGCTTCCCATCCAGACGCTGAAGGTGGGGTCGCTCGGCACCCACAACGCGCTCGGCATCGCCAAGGCCAAGGGGGCGCGGTTCTTCCTCGCCTCCACGAGCGAGGTGTACGGCGACCCGCTGGTGCACCCGCAGGTCGAGTCGTACTGGGGAAACGTGAACCCCATCGGCCCGCGCGGCGTGTACGACGAGGCCAAGCGCTTCGCCGAGGCGATCACGATGGCGTATCACCGCACGCACGCTGTGGACACGCGCATCGTCCGGATCTTCAACACCTACGGTCCGCGCATGCGTCCGCGCGACGGGCGCGTGGTCTCGAACTTCATCGTGCAGGCGCTCAACGGCGAGCCCATCACCATCTATGGTGACGGCTCGCAGACGCGATCGTTCTGCTACGTCGACGACGAGGTGGAGGGGCTGTACCAGCTCTTCCTCAAGGGCGACGCCAACCCGTGCAACATCGGCAACCCCGATGAGTACACGGTGAAACAGCTTGCCGAGATCGTCGTAGAACTTACCGGATCGAAGGCGCCCATCACCTTTGAACCGCTCCCTGAAGACGACCCCAAGGTGCGAAAGCCAGACATCACCCGGGCGAAGGCCCTGCTGGGCTGGACGCCCAAGGTGGACGTCCGCACCGGGGTGCAGCGCACCATCGAATACTTCCGTACGCTCACGGGGTCGCCGCGCATGGCCCCGCGCGGCCGCTGACATGCAGAACCACCGCCCCCTTGCCGGGTATTCCTCTGTCGTGACCCATCGCTACCGCCTTCTCGTTCTCCTGCTCGTCGCGCTCGCGGCGTGCCGGCCCGCGTTCAAGCCCCGGAACTTCCCGACCAACGAGGCGCTGTACAAGGCCTCGCTCGAGCGCTTTCAGAAGAAGAAGTGGTCGGACGCCGTGACGGGGTTTGAGAAGCTGACCCTCGACCTGCCCGCCCGCGACACGCTGCTCCCAGCTGCGCACTGGTACCTGGCGAAGGCCTACACCGGTCGATCCGAGCACCTGTTGGCCGCCCAGGAGTTCACCAAGCTCGCCGAAAACTTTGCCGACGACTCGCTGGCCGACGACGCGCTCTATCAGTCGGGGCGCAGCTACGCGCGCCTCTGGCGCCGCCCGTCGCTCGATCCGCAGTACGGCCAGCTCGCGCAGGTGCAGTATCGCCTCATGGTGACGCTCTATCCCGACTCGCCGCTGCGGAAGGACGCAGACGCGGAGTTGAAGCGCCTGGACGAGTGGTTCGCCACCAAGGACTTCGATACGGGCGAAGGCTACTATCGCCGGAAGGCCTTCGACTCAGCCATCATCTACTACCGCGATGTGGTCAAGAACTACCCCAACACCGACCGCGCGCGGCAGGCTATGATCCGGATGGTTCAGGCGTATCGCTCGCCGCTCATGAACTACCGTGAAGACGCTCGCGAGGTGTGTGCCACGCTCTACGCGCTCTATCCCACCGATCCGGGCGTGGTGAAGGCGTGCGACGGCATGAAGCCGGCAGCCGATACGACCGTGGTACCGGCCAAGCCGGCACCGTAGTCCGTGCGGATCGGCATTTTCGGCGGAACGTTTGACCCGCCGCATCTGGGGCACTGGCTCGCGGCGGTGGATGCCGCCGAGGCGCTGGCGCTGGACGAGGTGGTCTGGGTGCCCGCGGCGCAGCAGCCGTTGAAGACCGGCGTCTCGTCGACTGAGGCAGCTCATCGCCTCGCCATGGCCCGGCTCGCGGTGCAGGGAGACAGGCGGTTCCGGGTGGATGCCCTGGAGATGGAGCGGGGCGGGGTGTCATTCATGGTGGACACGCTCAGGGTCTATCGGGAACGGTACCCGGACGCGGCACTGTTCCTGCTCTTAGGTAGTGACTCGGCAGCAACACTGCCGAAGTGGCGGGAGCCCGAAGTCATCCGGGTGCTGGCGGAGATCGTAGTGCTCACAAGGGGCGGGGAGGCGGTGGACCTGCCAACCGGTGTGCGGGCGTTGCCGACGCGTCGGGTGGACCTGTCGGCGACCGAGATCCGCGAGCGGGTGGCGGCAGGGCGCTCCATCCGTGGATTCGTGCCGGACGCCGTGGCCGCATATATCGCGACCCACGGCCTGTACCAATAGAGGACACTGAATGTTCAACAAGTTGCTGAGCACCGTCTTTGGTTCACGGCACGACCGGGAACTCAAGCGCATCAAGCCGATCCTCGCGGAAATCGCGGTGCACGGTGAGCGCCTGGCGTCCTTGGGCGACGACGAGTTGCGCGCGCAGACCCAGAAGTTCCGCAACATCATCGCCGAGCGCACGCAGGCGCTGTCGGCGCAGATCGCCGAACTGAAGGAGCGCAAGCGCACGGCGGCCGAGGCCAGCGAACGCGAGGCCATCGACAACCAGCTGATGAGCGCGGACGGACGCGGCGGGCTGGAGGGCGAGTATCGCGCGGCCATTCGGGACACGCTCGACGAACTGCTCCCCGAGGCGTTCGCCACCGTGCGCGAAGCGGCGCGGCGGCTGGTCGGCACCAAGGTGATGGTGACGGGGCGCGAGATGGACTGGAACATGGTGCACTACGATGTGCAGCTCATCGGCGGCATCCAGCTCCACCTCGGCAAGATCGCGGAAATGGCGACGGGCGAAGGCAAGACGCTGGTTGCGACGCTGCCGCTGTACCTGAATGCGCTGCCGGGGCGCGGCGCGCACCTGGTGACGGTGAACTCGTACCTCGCCCGCCGTGACTCGCAGTGGATGGGGCATGTCTTCTCGTGGCTCGGGCTGACGGTCTCCTGCCTCGACGACACCGAGCCCGGCACGGAGGAGCGCCGCGCCGCGTACCACGCCGACATCACGTACGGCACGAACAACGAATTCGGCTTCGACTACCTGCGCGACAACATGGTGGTCGCCACCGACCAGCGCGTGCAGCGGCCGCACGTCTACGCCATCGTCGACGAAGTGGACTCGGTGCTCATCGACGAGGCGCGTACCCCGCTCATCATCTCGGGCCCAGTGGGGAACGAGAGCGACGGCCAGTACGCCGAGTACAACGCCTCGGTCATGCGCCTCGTGCGCCGGCAGACGGAGATGGCCAACGACCTCGTGGCGCGCGGCGAGAAGGCGCTCGAGCAGGGTGACACGCAGTTGGCCGGACTGTGCTTCTACAAGGCGCAGCTGGGCAACCCGAAGAACAAGCGCCTGCTCAAGGCCCTGCAGGAGCAGGGCGTCAAGATGCTTGTGCAGAAGCAGGAGCTCGAGGTCATCGCCGACCGCAAGATCCCGTCGGCCAAGCAGCAGTTCCGCGACCTCGAGGACGACCTGCTCTTCGTGCTCGACGAGCGCGGCCATACGGTGCACCTCACCGATCGCGGCGTGGACTTCCTGAGCCCGTCGGACCACGACCAGTTCGTGCTCCCCGACATCTCCCTGGAGATTCACCGCATCGAGCACAGCCACGAGATGTCGGGCGCCGAGAAGCTCGAGGCGCGCCGCATCATCGAGGGCGAGTACGCTATCAAGAGCGAGAAGCTGAACATCATCCATCAGCTGCTGCGCGCGCACTCGCTGTACGAGAAGGACGTCAACTACGTGGTCGTGGACGGACAGGTGCTCATCGTCGATGAGTTCACCGGCCGCACCATGCACGGACGCCGCTGGAGCGAGGGGCTGCACCAGGCGGTCGAGGCCAAGGAAGGGGTGCAGGTGAAGGGCGAGACGCAGACGCTCGCCACCATCACCATCCAGAACTACTTCCGCATGTACGAGAAGCTGGCGGGCATGACCGGCACCGCCGAAACCGAGGAGACGGAGTTCTTCCAGATCTACCGGCTCGAGGTCGCGGTCATTCCCACCAACCAGCCCGTCATCCGCGACGACCGGCACGACCTCGTCTACAAGACGCGGCGCGAGAAGTACAACGCCATCGTTGAGGAGACCAAGCGGCTGCACGAGCTTGGCTTCCCGGTGCTCGTCGGCACGACGTCGGTGGAAGCGTCGGAGACGCTGTCGCGCCTGTTCACGCGCGCCGGGCTCAAGCAGCAGGTGCTCAACGCCAAGTACCACCAGCGCGAGGCCGAGATCGTCGCGATGGCCGGCCAGTACGGCGGCGTCACGATCGCGACCAACATGGCCGGTCGCGGCACCGACATCAAACTCGGCGAGGGTGTGCTGCCCTCGAAGCCGTCGCGCATCAAGGATCCCGACGGCAAGGACATCGACGTGATGGAGTGCGGCGGCCTGCACATCATCGGGTCGGAACGC
>JBAZTM010000016.1:0-58768 GCA_041661925.1 Gemmatimonadaceae bacterium | reverse complement strand
GAGTCCGGAAGGACTCGCGCGCGAGATCCCGACGTCCGACGCGTCGGGGCCGGGGCTGGTGCTCGCGGGGTACACCGGCCGCTTCGTGCATCAGCGCGTGCAGGTCCTCGGCGAGACGGAAATCACCTACCTGCGCGCACTCGATGACGACGCCCGGCGCCTGAACCTGCGCACGTATTTCGGCTATCCCATTCCCTGCGTCATGGTCACCAAGGGGCAGTCGCTCCCTGACGGCATGGAGGAAGAGGCCCGCCGTGCCGGTGTCGCGATCCTCGTCTCGGGTCTCAAGACGCAGGAGTTCTATCGCCTCATCACGCCGTTTCTCGAGAACGAGTTCTCGCCGTCGATGTCGCTGCACGGCTCGCTGGCCGACGTCTTCGGCGTCGGCCTGCTGTTCACGGGTGAGAGCGGCATCGGGAAATCGGAGTGCGTGCTCGACCTCGTCGAGCGCGGCCACCGCCTCGTCGCCGACGACCTCGTGCTGGCGCGTCGCAAGGGCGCCGACGTGGTCATCGGCCGCGGGCACGAGCTGCAGCGGCACTTCATGGAGATTCGCGGCGTCGGGCTCATCGACGTCAGCGCCATCTTCGGCATCCACTCCGTGCGCCAGCAGAAGCGCATCGAGGTGGTGGTGGACCTCGTCGTCTGGGACAAGACCCTGCAGGTGGACCGCACCGGACTCGACGGCCAGACGGTCAACATTCTCGGCGTCGACCTCCCCAAGATCACCGTTCCCCTGAATCCCGGGAAGAACATCACGGTCATCTCCGAGGTCATCGCCATGAACCACCTGCTCCGGTACACCGGCGTGGATGCCGCGCATTTGTTCAATGAGCGGCTCAAGGCGAACATGGTCCGCCGCACCGCCGACGTGGGCAAGTACCTGCTCGACGACGATGAGTGAGGGTCCCCGCGCCATCGTGGCGGCGCACGGCGACCTCGCCGAGGGCCTGGTGAGCGCCGTGGCGCGCGTGGCCGGCGTCGCCGCGGCGACCCGCCTGATGCCATTCAGCAATGCCACCCTCGGCGGCGCCGAACTGGTGGATGCCCTTCGGCACGCGGTGGTGTCGTCGGGCGCACAGGTGGTCTTCACCGACCTGCCGGCGGGCAGTTGCACCATCGCCGCGCGGCGCATCGCACGTGAGTTGCCGGGTCTCGCCGTGGTCTGCGGTACCAACCTGCCCATGCTGCTCTCATTTGTCATGGCGCCCACCGGTGGGCCGGAGACGTGGCACACCGCGGTGCAGAAGGGGCAGGCCGCCATGTGCGTCGCCGAGGAGGGCGTGCGTGCCGATTGAGGCCTACCGCATCGACGATCGACTCGTGCACGGTCAGGTCGTGGTGGGGTGGGGCCAGCCGCTGGCCCTCGGGTTCATCGTGCTCGTCGATGACCAGGTGGCGGACAGCGGGTGGGAGCAGGACCTCTATCGCATGGGCGTGCCGCCCGAAATGACGGTCCACTTCGAGTCGGTGGCGGGAGCGCTCTCGCGACTGCCCGCCTATCGTCTGCTTCCGGCGCCGGGTCTGCTGCTCGCCGGCAGCACCGCCACCATGCGTGCGCTCGTCGAGGGAGACCCGGCCATCACGCACGTCAACGTCGGCGGTCTGCATCACCGCGCCGGGCGTTCGCCGCGGTTGCGGTATGTCTTTCTCGACGCGGCGGAAGAGGCGGACCTGCGCGCCATCGGCGCGCGGGGCGTGGACGTGTCGGCGCAGGATGTGCCGGGGGCGGACCCCGTTCCTCTCGATGACCTGCTGGCGCGGAGCGGCGGATGATCGAACCCGGCACGCTGATCATACTGACGGGGCTCGGCGCGGTCGTCGGGCTCGATTTTGTGTCGTTCCCGCAGGCCATGCTGTCGCGACCGATCGTCGCGGCCACGCTGGCCGGTGCGATCTGCGGTAACACCGCCGCCGGCCTGCTTGCCGGCGTGCTGCTCGAGTGCTTCGCCCTCGAGACGATGCCATTCGGCGCCTCCCGCTATCCCGAGTGGGGACCTGCGTCGGTGGCGGCTGGCGCGGTGGCCGCGGTGCCCGGCGCTGATGCGGACCTCCTCGCGCGCACGCTGCCGTTTGCGGTGCTGGCCGGACTCGCCGGGGCGATGATCGGCGGCCAGACACTCGTCTGGCTGCGCCAGTTCAACCTGTCCGTGGCGGCGCGCTATCGCGATGCACTCGCCGCCGGGGATGCGTCCGCTGTGTTGTCCGTGCAGTGGACGGGCCTCGTCATCGATTTTGGCCGCGCCGGCGCCGTGACCGCGCTCTTTCTGCTCGCGCTCATCCCGCTCGGAGACGCCCTGCTCTTCGGCGTCAACGCCGTCGATAGCGCTGTCTCGCTGACCTTGGTGGGCGTGCTCGCCGTCGGTGTCGGCGGCGCCGCCGTGTGGAAGGGGGTCCACTCGGCCAAGGGATACGCGTGGTACCTGGCGGCCGGCGTGGCCGTGGGCTCCGCGGCGGCGGTGTTCCTGTGACCGCGGCGCCGACGCTTCCCTTGGGCACTTGGCTGCACGTCTTCGTGCGGCTCTTTGCCGTGCAGGGCAGCTACAACTACGAAACGATGATCGGCAACGGCATCGCGTTCGCCGCCGAACCGGCCTTCCGCCTGCTGCCCGGTGGGCGCGACGGCGAGGCGTATCACGCGGCCATGGCGCGGCACAGCCGCTACTTCAACGCGCATCCGTATCTGGCGGCGCTGGCGGTCGGCGCGCTCGTGCGCGCCGAGCTCGACGGCGAGCCTGGCGAGCGCGTGGAGCGCTTCCGGACGGCCTGCTGCGGACCGCTCGGGGCGGCGGGTGATCGCCTGGTCTGGGCGGGATGGCTGCCGTTTTGCTCGGCGCTCGCCTTGCTCGCGTATGGGTTGGGGGCTTCCGCGGCTGGCGTGCTCCTGACCTTTGTGGGAACTTACAACGTCGCCCATGTGGCCCTGCGTGCGTGGGGGTTGAGGGCGGGGTATCGAGAGGGGCTCAAGATCGCCGCGGCGCTCGGGAGCCCCGTGTTGCGCACGGGTCCGTTGCATGTGGCGCGGGCGTTGGCGGTGGTTGCCGGCGCGGCGTTGCCGCTGGTGCTGCTGCGGGTCCGCGCGATACATCCGACGTCCATCGGTTACGAACTGGGCCTCGCCGCGCTCCTCGCCGTGGCGCTCGCCCGATGGCAGTCTCGCACTGACGGCTGGCGCGTGGGCGTCATCTTGCTGCTGCTCTTCTTCATCTACACGGTGGTGCGCTGATGGTGGAACGGTCGGTCCAGGTGCAGAACGCCCACGGTATCCACGCGCGTCCCGCCGCGGAGATCGTGAAGGTCGCCGCACGGTTCCGGTCGGCGATCACCCTCGTGCGCGACGACCTGGAAGTGAACGGCAAGAGCATCATGGGGGTCATGATGATGGCCGCCGAGTGCGGTGCGACGATCGTGATTCGCGCGGTGGGCGACGATGAGGAAGCGGCCGCGGACGCGCTCGTGGCGCTCGTTCGCACGAAGTTCGGCGAAACGTGACATGAGCGTCGTCATCACTGGCGTCCCCGCCTCGTCCGGCATCGTCATCGGGCCTGTGCACCTCCTGCGATGGGAGGTGCCTGAAGTCGCGCCACGCATGGTCGAGCCCGACGCCGTGGACAGCGAAATCGCGCGCCTGCAGGCCGCCTGCGCCCACGCCATCGAGCGCCTGCGCAAGGTACGCGATCGTGTCGAGGAGCATGCCGGCCCCGAGGAGGCCGCCATCTTCGACGTGCAGATCTCCATTTGCGGAGACGCCGACCTGCAGACGACCGTCGAGACGCTCATCCACCAGGGGTTCGCGGCGGAGAAGGCTTTTGACCTCGTGCTGCTTGAATGGCGCGAGCACTTCGCGCGCTCCACCAACGCGCTGATGCGCGAGCGGGTGAGCGACCTCCTCGACGTGCAGATCCGCGTGCTGTCGGTCCTGCTCGACCTCCCCGACCGCGATCCGGTGGACCTGCCCAAGGGGAGCAACGCGATTCTCGTCACGCACGACCTGACGCCATCGCTCACAGTCCAGTTCGATCGGGAGACGATCGCGGCGATCGCGACCGACGCGGGCACGGCCGCGTCGCATGTCGCCATCCTCGCGCGCTCGCTTGGCCTGCCGGCCGTCGTTGGGCTGCGCGACGCCACCGCGCGGATCGAGTCGGGCACCATCGCCATCCTCGATGGGACGCACGGCCTGTTGATCCTCAATCCGGCGCCCGAGCGGATCGCCGATTACGAGGGCCGGGCGCGCGTCGAGCAGGAAGAGTCGCGCGAACTGCAGCGATACGCGCGAGAGGAGTCGGTGACGGCCGACGGCGTGCGCATCACGCTGCGGGCCAATGTGGACATGCCCGACGAGGCGGCCGCGGCCGCGACCAGCGGCGCCGAGGGCGTGGGTCTCATGCGTACGGAGTTCCTCGTCGTGGGGCGCGCGGCCATGCCCGACGAGGACGAGCAGTACGAAGCGTATAGCCGCGTCCTGCGCGCCTTCGCCCCGCATCCGGTCGTCATTCGCACCTACGATATCGGCGGCGACAAGCTCCCGGTCGGTGGCTTTCCACATGAAGCCAATCCGTTCCTCGGCTGGCGCGCCATTCGCATGTGCCTCGACGAGCCCGAGATCTTCAGGGTGCAGCTGCGCGCGCTGCTGCGGTCGGCCGTGCACGGCGCCCTGCGCATCATGCTGCCGCTCATCGTCTCGGTGGACGAGGTGCGTCAGGCCCGCGCGCTCCTCGACGAGGCGGCCCGCGACCTCGCGGCGCGCGGCGTGCCGCACCGCACCGACATCCCGCTCGGCGTCATGATCGAGACACCGGCCGCGGTCATCACGGCTGACGCCCTCGCGCGCGAGACCGCTTTCTTCTCCATCGGCACCAATGACCTGGTGCAATACACGCTGGCCGTGGATCGCGGCAACATCCAGCTTGTGTCCCGCTTCACTGCGCTGCACCCCGCCATCCTGCGGCTCATCGCGCGCACGCAGTCGGAAGGCGCCGCCGCCGGCATCGAAGTGTCGGTCTGCGGCGAGATGGCGTCGCAGCCCGTGATGGCGTTCGCGCTGGTCGGCCTCGGTATCCGGGAGCTGAGCGTCGCGCCGCGTTCCGTCGCTGCGGTGAAGCACCTCATCCGGAGCATCCGCGCCTCGGAGGCCGCCGCGGCCGCGGCCCTGGCGGCCGACGTCGGCACGGCCCAGGCCTCGGAGTTGCTGCTGCGCGAGCGCTTGCTCACGGAGCTCAAGCGGAGCGGCGACGCGGTCGATGGGTTGATCGCCCTCGTCGATGCCCATATTGTTCCTGATATCGCGGACTCGCACTAGAGCGGCCGGCACATCGCCGGCCGTTTCCGCCTCTACCCGACTCGATTCCCATGCTGCACCGCCACCTCTTCACGTCCGAATCCGTCACGGAAGGCCATCCTGACAAGGTCGCCGACCAGATCTCTGATGCCGTGCTCGATGCCCTGCTTGCTCGGGACCCGCACTCACGCGTAGCGTGCGAGACGATGGTGACCACCGGCCTCGCGACGATCTTCGGCGAAGTCACGACGGACGCCTGGGTCGATCTGCGTGGCCTCGTGCGCGAGACCATCAAGAACATCGGGTACACGGAAGCGGGCATCGGCTTCGACGCCGACTCGTGCGCCGTGCTCAATGCACTCGGCCAGCAGTCGCGCGACATCGGCCAGGGCGTGGACACCGGCGGGGCCGGTGACCAGGGCATGATGTTCGGTTTCGCGTGCGACGAGACCGAGGAGCTGATGCCGCTCCCCATCATGCTGGCGCACAAGCTCACGCACGCGCTCGCTGACCGCCGCAAAGACGGCACGCTGAACTGGCTGCGTCCCGACGGCAAGTCGCAGGTGTCGGTGGTGTACGAGGACGGGCGCCCCGTGGAAGTGGACACCGTCGTCATCTCCACGCAGCACGCCGACACCGTGAAGAACAAGGCGATTCACGAGGCGGTGCGCCACGACATCATCGAGGCGGTCATTCCTCCCGAGCTGCGCGCGCGCCGCATGAAGGTGCACATCAATCCGACTGGCCGGTTCGTCGTCGGTGGCCCGCAGGGCGATGCTGGTCTCACGGGCCGCAAGATCATTGTGGATACGTACGGCGGCATGGGACGGCACGGCGGCGGCGCCTTCTCGGGGAAGGACCCGTCCAAGGTGGACCGCTCGGCCGCGTACGCGGCGCGCTGGGTCGCCAAGAACATCGTGGCCGCCAAGCTCGCGTCGAAGTGCGAGGTGCAACTCGCGTATGCCATCGGCGTCGCCAAGCCGGTTTCGGTGATGGTCGACACGTTCGGCACCGCGACCGTGCCGGAGACCGCCATCATGCGCGCCGTCTCGTCCATCTTCGACCTGACGCCGCGCGCGATCATTGCGGCCCTCGACCTGCGCAAGCCTATCTATGGCCCGACCGCGTCGTACGGTCACTTCGGCCGCACGCCGGTGAAGGTGGAACGGTTCGGCAAGAAGGTGTCGCTCTTCAATTGGGAGCGCACCGACAAGGTGGCGGAGCTCAGGCGCGCGGTCCGCGCGCCGTAGCGCGCCTCCCCGGGGAGGTTCCGTGATTCCGGTCAGGGTGGCCAAGCTCGGGCTCGACAGTGCGTCCAACACGTACGTCGTGGTGCTGCAGGAGCGTGACGGCGACCGGGTCCTTCCCATCTGGATCGGCCGGCCGGAGGCCGAATCGATCGCCGTGCACATCAACGGCGTGAAGCACGAGCGTCCCATGACGCACGACCTCTGCCACGCGCTCATCAACGGGCTTGGCGCCACGTTGCGGCGCATCCAGGTGACGCGCGTGCAGGACTCCACGTTCTACGCGGAGCTCCACCTGGCGCGCGGCGGCGCTCCGGTGATCGTGGACGCGCGGCCTAGCGACGCCATCGCCATCGCCCTGCGGCTTGACGCGCCCATGTATGTGCACGAGGCGCTGCTGGGCGGCGACCTCGAAGAGGGGGTCCCCGAACACGCCGGCCGTGACGACGACTCGCTCTCGGCCGAGCAGCTGCAGCGCCACCTCGAGCACATGCGTCCCGAGGACTTCGGCAAGTTCTCCTTCTGAGATGATGGCGCACCGGCCGAGCTCTTCGTCGTCTCGCACGGCCTTGCGTCGCGCGGTGCGCGCGTATGCGTCCGTCGTAGCCTGGACGGTGCTTGTCGCGTTCCCCTCGGCGGCAGTCGCACAAACGGCCGCGCCGTCCACTCCGCCCGTCGGAAGCATGCACGGCACGCCGCCGGGCGAGACGCGCACCGTGCAAGGGCGCGTCGTGCGTGGCGCGCGCACCTCCGTGCAGCCGGTCGCCAACGCGTGGGTCGTGCTGCATCGCGTCGGCACGGACCGCGCCGCGCCGCTCGACTCGATGCGCACCGATGGGGCCGGCCGCTACGCGTTCCGGTACCGCACGTCGGGCGACCCGAACGCCGTCTACTTCGCGTCCAGCGTCTTCTCCGGCATTGCGTACTTCACGTCGCCGCTCACCGACCGCGCGGTCAGCGGCGCCGACGCCGAGTTGGTGGTGCACGACACCACCAGCGCTCCGGTGCCCGTGCACGCCCGCGCACGCCACGTTGTGTTCTCGGCGCCCGGCGACAACAAGCGCCGGATCATTTTGGAGGTGTACGAGCTGTCCAACGACTCCACGGTGACGCGCGTGGCCGCCGGCGACACCGGCGTGGTCTGGGAGAGTGTGCTGCTCGACGGCGCGCGGAGCGCGCGCGTCGGACAGACCGATTTCTCCGGCGGCGCTGTGCGGTTCGAGGAGGGGCGCGCGCGGCTCGCGGCGCCGTTCGCGCCGGGGCTCAAGCAGTTCTCCTTTTCGTACGATGTGCCCGTAGAGGACGAGTATTCATTCGTGGTCGACGGACCGACGGACGTGCTCGAGGTGCTGGTCGAGGACGCGCTGGGCCGGGCCGAGGGCGCCGGACTCGCGTCCACCGGTCCGACGACGACAGGCGGCCGCACGTTCGCGCGCTTCGTCGCGCAGGACGTACCCGCCGGGGCCGTGGTGCGCGTCAACGCGCCGGGCGAGGGCGAAGTGTCGGGCAACCAGGTGCGCGTGCTCCTCATCATGACCGCGCTTGGTGCGGTGCTGCTCATCGGCCTCGCCCGCACCATGGTGGGCCGTCAGGGGCGTGCACGCCGCCGGCGACGCGGCGCGGCGAGTGTCGTCGAGTTGCGCGCCGAGTTGGCGGCGCTCGATGCCGCGTTTGCCGCGACGGAGCAGCCCACGGCGGAGCAGCGCGCCGATCATTGGCAGGCGCGCGCCCATCTCGCCCAGCAAATCAGCGACGCCGTTGCGCGCGAGCAGGGCCTGCCGTAGGTTCACGATTACAACAGAGTTCATGACGGATGCGGGTCACGGAAGCCGGTGAAAGTCCGGCGCGGCCCCGCCACTGTAACGGGCGCAGTTTGCCCCGCTCATTCACCCACTGGCCACCGCGCGGCCGGGAAGGGGAGCGGGGGCCCGGAGCCAGGAGACGCCCCGCGTCCGTGCCACACCAGATGCCTCGGGGGAGGCCACGTGGCGGCGGGCGCATCGCAGGTGCGTTCGGCGTGCAGGGCTCGTTCCCCAGGCGGAGCGAGCCCGTCGTGTTTTCAGCCATCCGTCGTCGCACTTCCCGTCTCGCGCCAGCGCTCGCGTTGGCGCTGTGGGCGTGCGCCGCTCCCGCGGCGGATCGCGCGTCGGGCGATTCCACAGCCGCGACGACCGACGATGTGCAGGCTGCCGCGCCGCACGGCGTCCAACCCACGGGACCACTCGTGGACGACTTCGGCGACACGCTGTGGCTCGCGCGGCCGGCTGAACGGATCGTCTCGCTGAATCCCGTCACGACCGAGGCGATGTTTGCCATCGGCGCCGACGCACGGCTCATCGGCCGTACGAAGTGGGACGCGTTCCCTCCGCAGGTTCTCCGTGTCCCGGACCTGGGCGACGGCCTCCAGCCCAACGTCGAGGCCGTGCTGGCCGCGCGTCCCGATCTTGTCGTGCTCTATGCCGCGGAGGCCAATCGAACGGCCGCGGCCGCATTTCGTCGTGCGGGCGTGCAGACGCTCTCCGTGCGCACCGACCGCATCGCCGATCTCGCGCGGGTGCTGCGCGCGCTTGGCATCGCTGTCGGCGACACCGCCGCCGCGCAGGTGGTCGCCGATTCCGTGCGCCGGTCGCTCGATACCGTCGGCGCAATAGCGCCTCGCCAGCGGCCGATCTCCGTTTTCTGGTACGCGTGGCCGTCGCCGATCATCACCATCGGGGCGGGGAGCTACCTCGACGAGCTCATCTCGCTTGCTGGAGCGCGCAATGTCTTCGGCGACCTTGCCCAGCCCTCGCCGCTGGTGACGCTCGAGAGCGTCGCCGAGCGCGATCCCGATCTGATTCTCGCTGGCCCGGTTGCCGCAGGGCGACTGCGCGCGGACGCGCGCTGGCGCGCGGTGCGGGCCGTGCGCGAGGGGCGCGTCTTCGTCTTCGATACGTCGCTCGTGGGTCGCCCCGGCGTCCGCCTGGGCGAAGGGGCGCGTTCGTTGCGTGCACTCATCGATTCCGCCGCGCGCACACGGCCATGACCAACGCGCGCTGGGTGCTGTTGCTCGCCGCGCTTGCGGTCGCCTGCGTCGCGGGGCTCGTCATCGGGCCCGTGCCCATCGGCGTCGGCGACGTGATGCGCGCGCTCGTTGGGAGCGGCGACGCCCAGACCGTGGCGATCGTGCGCGACCTGCGGCTCACGCGTGTCTGCCTTGCCATGATCACCGGCGCGGGACTCGGCATGAGCGGCGCCGCCCTGCAGGGCACGCTGCGCAATGCGCTCGCGGAACCTTACCTGCTGGGTGTCTCGGGCGGTGCCGCGGTTGGTGCCGTGCTCGCCGTGGTCGCGGGCCTCACGGCCGCCATCGCGCTGCCCGTGGCCGCCTTCACGGGCGCGGCGACCGCCGTGGCGCTGGTGCTCGTTATAGCGCGCGTCGCGAGCGGGCGCGCCGATCCGCGCGTCCTGCTCATGGCGGGGGTCGTGGTGGGTGCATTCGCGAACGCCGCCATCATGGTGCTGCTCGCCGGCGCCGGTGAGGGGACGGTGCGCAACGCGCTCTGGTGGATGATGGGTTCGGTCGCCGGCGCCGAGTGGGCCAACGTGCGCTGGCTGGCGCTGTACGCCGTGGTCGCCGGCACGCTGCTGGTCGCGGTGGCGCGTGACATTGACCTGCTCGCGCTTGGCGAGGATGCCGCCGCCGGGCTGGGCGTGCGGGTCTCGAGCGCCACGCGCCGCGTCTTCCTCTTGTCGGCGCTCCTCGCGGCGGTCACCGTGGCCGGCGCGGGGCTCGTCGGGTTCGTGGGCCTCGTGGTGCCCGCCCTCGGCCGCGCATTCGGAATCCGTCGCGCGCGAGAGCTCCTGATAGCGTCCGCCGTGCTTGGTGGGGCGCTCGTGGTTTTCGCGGACGTCGTGGCGCGCACCGTGCGCGCCCCCGCCGAGTTGCCGCTGGGCGCGGTCACGGCTCTCGTCGGCGTGCCGTTCTTCCTCGTGCGCCTCCGGCGGGCCGCATGATCACCATCGCAAACGCCGTGGTGCGGTATCCGGGCGCGCGCGTCAACGCGCTCGACGGCGCCTCTTTCCAGGCGCACCCCGGGTGCATCACGGCCGTCGTCGGGCCAAACGGCAGCGGCAAGAGCACCGTGGTGCGCGCGCTCATCGGTCAGGTGCCGCTCGCCGCAGGGAGCGCGCGCGTCGGCCCGTTCGACGTGGCCACGGCAGACCGGCGCGCGATGGCGCGCACGCTGGCGGTGGTCACCCAGCGCGAGGAGCCCACCTTTCCGCTGGCGGCGCGCGAGTACGTGATGCTCGGGCGATACCCGCATCACGGGGCGTGGAGCGTCCTCGGTCCGGCTGATGTCGATGTGGCGGAGGCCGCCGCCGCGCGCGCCGGCGCCAGCGACCTGATGGCACGCCGCACCGACGAACTGTCCGGCGGAGAATGGCAGCGGGTGCGCCTCGCGCGGGCGCTGGCGCAGGGCGGGGACGTGCTGGTGCTCGACGAACCGGGCACGTTCCTCGACGTCGCGCACGAGATGGCGGCGTTCGGACTGCTCGACGAACTCGCGCGCGAAGGGCGCACCATCATGCTCGTGAGTCACCAGCTCAACCTCGTGGCGCGCTTTGCTGCGCACATCGTGCTGCTGCACCACGGCCGCGTGGCCGCTGCGGGCGCCCCCGCTGACGTGATGCGCGGCGACGTGCTGGAACCCGTCTACGACTGGCCCCTCGTTGTCACGCGCGACCCCGCCGTCGGCGCGCCCGTGCTCATTCCCCTGAAGCGTCGCTGAATCAACCGCCATCCGCCATCTGCCATCTGCCGTCTCCCGTCTCCCGTCTCCCTTCCGCCCCTACCATGCGCCCCTTCTTTCTGCTCGCCCTTCCCGCCGCGTTGCACGCGCAATCCGCCGCCGCGCCGCTCTCGCCCGTCATCGTCACCGCCACCCGGGTGGAGACGTCGGTCCGCGCGCCTGCCAGCGTGTCCGTGCTCAGTGGCGACTCGCTGCGCGCACGCGGCATCGTGCACCTCGCGGACGCGTTGCGTCTCGTGCCCGGCGTCAGCGTGGTCACGGCCTCTTCGTTCGGGTCCCAGTCGGCCCTGTTCGTGCGCGGCGGCCAGGGCAACTACGTGCGTGTGCTGCTCGATGGCGCGCCGCTCAACGAACCGGGCGGCGCCATCGACCTCGGCGCACTCACGCTCGACAACATCGAGCGCGTGGAGATCGTCCGCGGCCCCGCCAGCGTGCTCTATGGCGCGGATGCGGTGACGGGCGTCATCCAGCTCATCTCGCGCACCGGCGCGGCCGGCGCTCGTGCCGCGATGGCGCTGGATGGCGGATCGTACGGGCAGCGCGACGTCGCGCTCGCCGGCGCAATCGGGGGACAGCGCCTGTCCGCCAGCACCGCGATTGCCGATCGCACGTCGCGCGGCATCCTGCCGTACAACAACGAGTATCGCAACCAGTCCGCGGCGGCCTCGCTCCGCATCGCGCCCGACGCGCGCACCGAGGCGATGCTTTCGGCGCGCTGGCTCGCGGCGGCGTATCACTATCCCACCGAGTCGGACGGAACGCTCGGCGAGCACAACGCCGAGAACACCACGCGCCGGCTGGCGCTCGCTTTCTCCGGGCGTCGTACTCTCGGCGAGCGGCTGGCGGCGTCGTGGACTCTCACGTCGAGCGAGCATTTCCCGCGCAGCAACGACGGTCCCGACTCAGCCGCCGACACGCTCGGTTTCTATGGCTTCTTCTCGCGGGGCACCGTGTCCCGACGTTCGGCGGAACTGCGCATGACCGCGCGCGTGGGCGCCACGCAGTCCCTCACCATCGGTGTCGACGGCTCGCGCGACCATGAGCGTTCGTCCACGCGCTCGCTCAGCGAATACGGCGAGGACGCGGGCACGTTCGTTGCCGCGCGCAACGACCGCGCGCTCTATGCGCAGGCCGTCGGCGGCCTCGGGGCGCGCGGCAGTTACCAGCTGGGCGTCCGGCTCGATGATAACAGTGCGTTCGGCACGTTTCGAACGGCGCGGCTCGCCTCCGGCTGGCAGCTCACGCCGGCGTGGCGTGCGCGCGCGGCCGTCGGCTCGGCGTTCCGCGCACCGAGCTTCTTCGAGAACTTCGCCACCGGCTACGTGCGAGGAAACGCCGCGCTCGTTCCCGAGCAGACACACAGCCGTGAAGTCGCGTTGGAGCGAACCACTCGCGTTGCGACACTCAGCGTCACCGCCTACCAGCAGCGCTTCCGTGACCTCATCCAGTACAACGCGCTGACGGCAAGCCCCACCGCGCCGAATTTCGTGAATGTGGCAGCCGCCGATGCCGACGGCGTGGAAGCCGAAGCGGCGTTCGTGCGAGCCGGTGGTATCAGCGCGCGCCTGACGTATGCGTACTCCCGCACGCGCGTGACGGACGAGGGCTTTGATGTGGGGGACGGCGCCACCTTCGTGCGCGGACAGCCCCTCATGCGGCGCCCGGCGCACACCGCGCGCGTCGAGCTGTCGCGTCGGGTGGCGGCGCGCGTCGACCTCGTGGTGGGCGCCGCGTACACCGGCCGCGCGCACGATCGCGACTACGCGTCATGGCCGGCCAAGCCGGTCGAACTGCCGGCGCGCACGCTCGTGGAGCTGGCGGCCAACGTCCGGCTGTCCGCGACCGACGCGTCCGTGCCCCTGAGCGCGCGCCTGCGCGCCGACAACGTGACGAACGTCGAGTACCAGGGGATCTACGGGTTTCGTGCCCCGGGACGCACCCTCCGCGTCGGCCTGACCGTCGGCCGTCCGTAGCGGCGATATCTTAGAGCGGTGACCGGCGGGGCAGCCGCGACACGCCGCTGCTCCGCCGGTCCATCGTCATCGCAATCGGGATCGTGATCGTCATCGGCATCGTGATCATCATCGGAGTCGGGATCGCCATCGCGATCGAGACCCCAGTCGATATCGTTCTCGCAAATCGCCATCCGCAATCCCAATCCGAGTTCCTAATCCTGAATCGTTCCTGACTCGTGGTCACCACTGACTCCCTCGTCCTCCACGCCTTCGACTACCGCGAGACGTCGCGCATCGTGCGACTCGTCACGCGGGAGCTGGGGATCGTGTCGGCCATCGCCCGTGGGGCGCGGCGTCCGCGCAGCAAGTTCGGCGCGGCGCTCGACCTGTTCGCGAGCGGTGAGGCACAGCTGGTGACGACGATGGGGCGCGATCTTCACATCCTCAACGCCTTCGAGGCCACCAAGTCGCGGCCCGCGCTGGCGGAATCGCTCGACCGGTTCTCCGCCGCCGCTGCGCTCGCCGAGCTGCTCTTGCGCTTCGCGCCTGAGCAGGAAGATCCTGGCCTGCTCGACACCGTCACTGATGCGCTCGATGCCATCGCAGCGGCGCCGAAGGGCGCAGCCGAACCGGTGGCACTCGGTGGCGCCTGGTGCCTGGTCGCGGAGCTGGGCTTTGCGCCGTCGCTCGACGAGTGCGTCTCCTGCCATGCGGCCATCGATCCCGCCGCGCCGGTGACGTTCCATCACCGCGCCGGTGGCGCGCTCTGTGGCAACTGTGCCCGGCAGGCGCCGGGGGCGCGCACCCTGCCGCCCGCTGCGCGCGACGCGATCCGGGCGTGGCTCGGTCGTCAGGTGCCGCCGCCGCTCGAAGCTCCGAGCCTGCGGGCGCATCAGCGCCTGCTGCGCGAATTCCTCGAAGAACACCTCACCGATGGCGGGCGCCCGCTGCGTGCCATGCTCGCGTGGGAGCGCCACGAGGTGGACGCGTGATACTCGGCACCGCCGGGCACATTGATCACGGCAAGACGGCGCTCGTGCGCGCGCTCACCGGCGTGGACACCGATCGGCTCCCAGAGGAGAAGCGCCGCGGCATCACCATCGAACTTGGGTTCGCTCCGCTCGAGATTGAGGGAGTTGGAACGCTCGGCGTGGTGGACGTACCGGGGCACGAGGCGTTCGTCCGCACCATGCTCGCGGGCGCCGCAGGCGTGGACCTCGCACTGCTCGTTGTCGCCGCCGACGAGGGCGTGATGCCGCAGACCCGCGAGCATCTGGCGATCCTCGGCGCGCTCGGCATTCGCGGCGGCGTCGTGGCGCTCACGAAATCCGATCTCGTGGACGATGACATGCGCGCCCTCGCCGCGGAGGACGTGGCAGCGCTCCTCGATGGCTCCGCCCTCGCCGGAGCGCCGATCATCGCCGTCTCGGCTCGCACCGGTGAGGGACTTGATGCGCTCCGTCGCGCGCTCGCCGCGGCGGCCGCCGCCGTGCCGGCCCGTGACGTCGGTGACGCGTTTCGCATGCCGGTGGATCGCGTCTTCTCAGTGAAGGGTACGGGCACCGTGGCCACGGGAACCGTCTGGAGCGGCAGCGTGCGTCGCGACGACGCCCTGCGGGCGTTCCCGGGCGGTGCGACGCTGCGCGTGCGTGGCGTGGAGACGCACGGCCACGCCGCTGAGTCGGGCAGCGCGGGGCAGCGCGTGGCAGTCGCGATCGCGGGCGCCGACCGCGAGGTGCTGGAGCGCGGTGCGGTCCTCGTGGGCGCCGACGCGAAGTGGGTTGAGCGCGATCGCATGCGCGCCGACGTCGCGCTCTTCGATGACTCGGATGTTCTGCTCAACGCACGGACGCGTGTCCGACTTCACCTCGGCACCGCCGACGTCGGTGCTCGCGTGGTGGCGCGCGGCGGCCCCGTGCGCCCCGGAGCGGTTGCGCCCGTGCGGCTCGTGCTCGATCACCCGCTCGTCGCGCGCGGAGGCGACCGTTTCGTCCTGCGCTCTGCGTCGCCCGCGACGACCATTGGCGGGGGTGTGATCACCGATCCCGCGCCACCCTTCCGGCGAACGCCTCCATTTGCCTCGTCGGGCGCGACCGCGGAGCAGCGCTTGCGTTGGATGATTGAGGAGGAGGCAGGGCACGGTCTCTCCGTTGCGGCGTTGCCGATGCGGCTGGGCCTCACCCCCGAGGCCTGCGCGTCGATGATCGGACTGCTGTCTACGGACATCGTCCCGGTCGGTGAGCGCCTGGTGGAAAGGCATCGACTCGATAACGCCGAGGAGGCGCTGCTGCAGGCTGTGGACGCCGGACACGTCGCGCGGCCGCTCGACCGCGGCATCCCGCTCCAGCCGCTGCGCGTCCGGCTTCGCGTGGGCGGGGAACTCGCCGACTGGGTAATCGCGCAGGCCATCGAGCGGGGACGAATCGCGATCGCGGACGGGCTGGTGTCGCGTGCAGGCTGGCAGCCGAGGCTGTCCGCCGACGATCGCGCCGCGATAAGTGCCATTGAGCGACTGCTGGAGGCGGCCGGCCGGGAAGGGCCGAGTGTCGCGGAGATTACGATCGCTGCGGGCCCGCGAGCGCCGGCCCTCCTGCGATTGCTTGAACGGGAGAGCCGTGTGGTGCCGGTCGGCGAAGAACGCTTTCTGGCGCCCGAGGCCTGGCGCGGCGCACTCCGCGCCCTGCGCGATGGCACGCGAGAGGCCAGAAGCTACTCGGCTGGCGAGATTCGGGAAATCTTCGGTATTAGTCGGAAATTCGCCATTCCGCTCATTGAGGGCTGTGACCGCCTGGGTGTGTGCACCAGAGTCGGCGAGGGGCGCCGGTTCCACTGGGACCGCCTAAACCCGGCCGTTGCCTCATTGCTTGACAGTACCGTTGGCGAACCCTAAGTTCGTTATTGGCCAATCACATCCACACCTAATCCTAGAGGAGAACAACTCAAAGACCCTGTATTGTCAGAAAAGGAGTCAAGATGAGGTTTCGTTGGGCAGCACTCGCAGCGGTGCTGACCCTCACCCTCATGCCACAGCTTGCGCAGGCCCAAGGCACCACGCAGGGAACCGCCAAGCGACCCGTAGTAACGCTCAAACAGAACTACCCAAATCCGTTCAACCCGGAAACCTGGATCCCATTCGAGATTGGTTGCACGAATGATCCGAGCCAGCAGTTCAAGGTTTCCGTCCGCGTCTACAACCTGCTCGCGCAGTTTGTCGCGGTCCCGGTACTTCAGGGGGGAACGGGCAGTGTGGCAGGGGGTCAACCGCTGGAGAATGTTCTGCTGACGTGCGGCCAGTACACCGCGTACTGGAACGGCAACTACCGCAATACCAGCAACGAAGTCGCCTCGGGCATCTACATGTATGTCGTCGAGGTGGATGGTCTTCGGACCGTCAAGAAGATGTTGATTACCAAGTAGCGAATACCGGCCGCCCGGGAGACCATCCACCTCCCGGGCGGCTTTTTTCGTTTCCGCGAGTGCCGTTGCCGCGACGTCCGCCGCGCCCCACCTTCTCCTCAATGTTCAAGGACAAGGTTGTCTTCATCACCGGCGCCGGCTCCGGCATCGGTCGCCAACTCGCTCTCGAGGCGGCGCGCCGCGGGGCGATTGTTTGCGTCACCGACATCGACGCGGCCGGCGCGCACGCCGTGGCCGGCGAGTGCCGTGCGGCCGGTGGCCGAGCTCGCGAGCGCCGGCTCGACGTCACCGATGCCGCAGACGTGGAGCGCGCGATCGCCGAGGTGGTCGCCGCCGAAGCGCGGCTCGACTACTGCTTCAACAACGCCGGCATCGGCTTCGCTGGCGAGTTCCGCGATTCCACGATCGATCAGTGGCGGCGCGTGATGGACGTCAACCTCCTCGGCGTCATCCATGTCGCGCACGCCGCCTTCCGGCGCATGGCGCAGCAGGGGTACGGGCACCTCGTCAATACCGCATCGCTCGCCGGACTGATTCCCACGCCCGGACTCAGCGCGTACGGCGCGTCCAAGTGGGCGGTGGTGAGCCTCTCGCACTCGCTGCGCCTCGAAGGGGCCGCACTGGGCGTGAAGGTCAGCGCCATTTGTCCCGGTTTCATCGAGAGCAACATCTACAGCCGCACGATCGTAGCCGGGCTCAAGCCCGACGCGACGCGTACGATGGCGCCATTTCCCATCGTGCCAGTGGAGGGCCTGATCCAGCGCGTCTTCGCCGGCCTCGAGCGTAACGAGGCGCTCATCGTCTACCCGTTCTATGCCAAGGCGCTCTGGTGGGTGTGGCGGCTGATCCCGTGGGCGACAAAGGGGAAGGGGCTCGCGCAGATGAAGAAGATTCGTGCGGAATACCGTATAGTGGAGTAGGCCCCTGCCGCTGCGGCGGACCGTAGGGCAACCGCGGCGCGCACGGGTGCCGGAACGGCGGGGCGAGGGTGGCATCCTGTTTGCACGAAGGAGCGCTGTCCGCCTCCCACCTCCCTCCGCACTCCACTCCTCCCTCCGCACCAAGCCCCTGCACCCCTCCTCTCCACTTGGTCCGATGCTCAGCCCCGACCGCCTAACCGTAAAGAGCGCCGATGCCCTCAACGACGCGCTCGCCCTCGCGCGCCGCCACGGCAATCCGCTCGTCTACGACGCGCACCTCCTCGCCGCCCTGCTCGAACAGGACGAGAGCATCGTCGTGCCGGTGCTGCAGAAGCTGGGCGTTAGCGTGCCGACGCTGCGCGAGACGCTGGACCGCGAGATCGCCCGCTATCCAAAGCAGAGCGGCGCCACCCCGTCGCTGGCCCGCGAGCTCACGGCCGTGCTCGACCGCGCCGAGAAGGACGCCAAGGGGCTCGGCGACGAGTATGTCTCCACCGAGCACCTGCTGCTCGCCCTCAGCGACGCCAAGGGCACCGAGAGCAAGACGGCGCTCGCCGCGGAGGGCGTGACACGCGCGTCGTTGCTTGAGGCCATCCAGGCCGTGCGCGGTTCGCATCGCGTGACCGACCAGACACCCGAGAACCAGTACCAGGCTCTGCAGAAGTTCACCATCGATCTCACCGAACGCGCCCGGAAGGGCAAGCTCGATCCCGTGATTGGCCGCGATGAGGAGATCCGCCGCGTCATGCAGGTGCTCTCGCGTCGCACCAAGAACAACCCGGTGCTCATCGGCGAACCCGGCGTCGGCAAGACCGCCATCGCCGAGGGACTCGCCCAGCGCATCGTGAATGGCGACGTGCCCGAGTCGCTCAAGAACAAGCGCCTCGTCGCGCTCGACATGGGCGCGCTCATCGCCGGCGCCAAGTTCCGCGGCGAGTTCGAGGAGCGCCTGAAGGCCGTGCTCAAGGAGATTACCTCGAGCGAGGGACAGTTCGTCGTCTTCATCGACGAGATGCACACCATTGTCGGCGCCGGAAGAGCCGAAGGGTCCATGGACGCCGGCAACATGCTCAAGCCGCTGCTCGCGCGCGGCGAGCTGCGCGTCGTCGGTGCCACCACGCTCGACGAGTACCGCAAGCACGTGGAGAAGGACCCGGCGCTCGAGCGGCGCTTTCAACCCGTATACGTGGGCGAGCCGACGGTGGAGAGTTCCATCGCCATCCTCCGCGGCCTCAAGGAGCGCTACGAAAGCCACCACGGTGTGCGCATCACCGACGGCGCCATCGTTGCCGCGGTCACGCTGAGCCATCGTTACATCGGCGACCGCTTTCTTCCCGACAAGGCCATTGACCTCATGGACGAGGCCGCGTCGCGCCTGCGCATCGAGATTGACTCGCTGCCGCAGGAGATTGACGAGGTGGAGCGCCGCATCGTGCAGTTCGAGATCGAGCGGCAGGCGCTTACCAAGGAGAAGGACAAGGCCTCCGTGGAGCGGCGGCATGCGCTCGAGAAGGAGCTCGCTGAGCAGCGCGAGCAGAGTGCCTCCATGAAAGCGCAGTGGCAGCTCGAGAAGGACGCGCTCGGCGGCGTCGGCAAGCTCAAGCAGCAGATCGAGGAGGCGCGCGGCGAGGCCGACCGCGCCACGCGCGCCGGCGACCTCGGCACCGCGGCCGAGATCACCTACGGTCGCATCCCGCAGCTTGATCGCCAGCTGAAGGAGATCGAGACCAAGATCACCGAGCAGCGCCAGGGAGGCACACGCTTCTTGCACGAAGAAGTGACGGCCGAGGACATCGCCGAGATCGTCGCCAAGTGGACAGGCATCCCGGTGACGCGGATGATGGAGAGCGAGAAGGAGCGGTTGACCAAGCTCGACGAGGAACTGGCGCGCCGCGTCGTGGGCCAGACGCAGGCGGTGCGGGCTGTCGCGGACGCCGTGCGTCGCTCGCGCGCCGGCCTGCAGGATCCCAACCGTCCCATCGGGTCGTTCATCTTTCTCGGCCCCACGGGCGTCGGCAAGACGGAGACGGCGCGTGCGCTCGCCGAGTTCCTGTTTGACGACGAGACGGCGATGGTGCGCATCGACATGTCCGAGTACATGGAGAAGCACGCGGTGGCGCGCCTCATCGGCGCGCCGCCGGGGTACGTGGGCTACGAAGAGGGCGGCCAACTCACCGAGGCGGTGCGGCGGCGTCCGTACGCGGTGATCCTGTTCGACGAGATCGAGAAGGCACACGCCGATGTCTTCAACATCCTGCTCCAGATCCTCGATGACGGGCGGCTCACCGATTCGCAGGGGCGCACGGTGGACTTCCGCAACACCGTCATCATCATGACGTCGAACATTGGCTCGCAGTGGATCCTCGAGCAGGGCACCGAGGACTGGGCGCTGGTGGAAACGCAGGTGACGCAGGCGCTGCGCGGGCACTTCAAGCCCGAGTTCCTCAACCGCGTGGACGACATCATCATCTTCCGGCCGCTGGGGCAGGGCGAGATCAGCCACATCGTGGACCTCCAGCTCAAGCGCTTCGACAAGCTGCTCGCCGAGAAGAAGCTGACGCTCAACGTCACGCCGGCCGCGCGCGAGCTGCTCGCGCGCGAAGGATACGATCCCGCGTTCGGCGCGCGTCCGCTCAAGCGCGCCATTCAGCGACTATTGCAGAATCCGCTGGCGATGGCACTGCTGCAGGGTGAATACGCCGAGGGCGACACGATTCGTGTGGACGCGGTGGGCGAGGAGCTTGCGTTCGTGAAGGCGTAGCGACGCCACTCGCGAGGCGCGAGATTGCAGGCATGGCCCAACTGCGCCGGGTGACGTTCGCCGCACTGGCTGGCGCGCTCGCGCTCGCCTGCGGGGGCGGACCATCCGATCCGACCACCTCGCCCCCGGCAACGAGCGACGGGGTTGCCGGCGACGTACGCACCGACGCTGCCGGCTGGGTGGAATACACCATCGGCGACGCGCCGCTCATCATCAGCGCCCCGCATGGTGGCTTGCTCGCGCCGGCGTCGCTTCCCGACCGGTCGTGCAGCGGCTGCGTGACGGTGAACGATGACAATATCCAGGACCTCGCCCGCCGCGTCGCGGCACAGTTCAAGGAGCGCACCGGCAAGCGTCCGCACCTCGTGATCAACCTGCTCCGGCGCGCGAAGTTCGACGCGAATCGCGAGGTGGTGGAGGCGACTGGGAATAACGCGGCGCTCACGGCGACGTGGTCCACGTATCATGGCTACATCGAATCGGCGCGCTCGCGGATCACGGCGGCGCAGGGGCGCGGATTGCTGCTCGACCTGCACGGTCATGCGCACGCCGTTCCGCGCCTCGAACTTGGTTATATGCTCTCAGCGGCCAGCCTGCGGCTCAGCGACCAGGCGCTCGGCGCGAGCAGCGCCATCGTGTCGTCGAGCATCGGTAGACTGTCGCTCGATGCCATTGACCGTCCGTCGTCGGTCGAGCTACTGCGCGGCCCCACGAGTATGGGTGCGCTGTTCGTGCGCTGGGGATACCCCGCGGTTCCGTCGCCGTCCGACGTGGCCCCCGCCGCGAATGAGGAGTATTACAACGGCGGATACATCACGCAGCGCCACGGGTCGTCGAGCGGCGGGTCGGTGGACGCGGTGCAGATCGAGGCCAACCGCATCGGCGTGCGCGACACGCCGGCGAATCTCGACCGGTACGCCGCCGCCATCGTGTCGGTCGCGCTGGAGTACCTGGGCCGGCACTACGGGTGGCCGCCGACGAGTACGGTGGCGATGGCGCCGCCGTGGCTGCCTGGGGCCGGCCGCATGGCGGCCACACTGCGGTCACGCGCGTCGGCGCAGCGTTCGGCGCCGCGTGCGGCGCAGGCGTCACCCTAGGGTTCGCCGCCGCGTTTGTCGCCTTAGATTCCACGCATGAGCATCGCACCCGGCCCCGTGACATTCGCCTCCCGCGCGGCAGAAGACGAGTTCTGGATGGGACTCGCGCTGGACGAGGCGCGCATCGCCGCCGAAAAGGGCGAGGTGCCGGTGGGCGCGGTGCTGCTCGTGTCGGGCGCCGCGGTGGCCAAGGCGTGCAACGCGATGGTCGCCACCAAGGACGCCACGCAGCACGCCGAGATGCGCGTCATCAAGGCGGGGGCCTACGCCGCCGGCGATACACGCATGGGGCAGGCCACGCTGTACGTGACGCTGGAGCCCTGCGCGATGTGCGCGGGGGCCATCGTGCTCGCGCGCGTCGGCCGCGTGGTCTTCGGCGCGTGGGACGACAAGGCGGGGATGGCGGGGTCGGTGCACGACCTGCTACGCAATCCCAAACTCAACCATTCCCCGGAAGTGAAGGGCGGAGTGCGTGCGGAAGAGTGCGGCGCCATCCTCAGCGAGTTTTTCGCGTCTAGGCGCTAGAGAACGGCAGCCGCGAAGAACGAAGCGCGCGAAGGGCCGCGAAGATCGACGTATCTTCGCGGCCCTTCGCGTCCTTCGACCTTCGTGGTGGTCGTTACTTATAGATCCAATACTTCTTCGATTCAGCCAGGAACTTGTTCGCCTCGGCCTGATAGATCGGGAGCAGCGCCTCGATGCCGCCGTCCTTCTCCACGGCCTCGCGCAGCCGCGCGCTGCCGGACAGCCGGTCGATGGATCCCTTGCGCCATTCCCACTTGTCCTTGTGGCGCTCGTAGATGGCGCGCAGCATGTGCGCCCCGACGTTCATCGGCACGACCGCATTGCGATCGGTCACGGTCGCGCGGACCATCGGAATCGTCTGGCCGCCGAACTCGTAGCCCGCTTCCACCGGCTTTGACACCGAATCGAACCAGACGCCCGGGATCTTCTTGCCGTTCAGCGCCTTGACGACCGCGCCCGCATCGGTGAGCCAGCTGGCCCCGACCTGCGCGAACGGATTGTCGGTGCCGCGCCCCTCGCTCACGTTGACACCCTCGAAGAACACCGTCCCCGTGTACAGGATGTTTGCGTCGTTGTTGCGCAGGTTCGGCGACGGATTCACCCACGGCAGGCCCGTGTCTTCGTAGTACATGGCGCGCTTGTACCCCTGCATCGGCACCACCTTCACGTCGGCCTTGACCCTCCCGGTTCCGACGAGCCAGCGCCCGAGTTCGCCCGGCGTGAAGCCGTAGCGCAGCGCCACCGGGTGCAGGCCGACGAGCGACGAGAACGTCGTGTCGAGCATGCCGCCGTCCACCTTGTCGGCGCGAATGGGGTTCGGACGGTCCAGGATGATGAACGGCACGCCCGCCTTGCCGGCCGCTTCGAGTGCCAGCGCCATCGTCCACTGGTACGTGTAGACGCGGGCGCCGACGTCCTGGATGTCGTACAGTAGCACATCCACGGTCTTGAGCATTTCGGGGGTCGGGGCGCGCACGTCACCGTAAAGCGAGTAGACCATGACACCCGTGGCCGAGTCGACCGCGGTGGAGATCTTCTCACCTGCCTTGGCGACGCCGCGGATGCCGTGCTCCGGTCCGAAGAGTGCCGTCAGCTTGACGCCCGGCGCCCGGAACAGCGCGTCCACGGTGCTCGTGCCGTCGGGGAGACGGCCGCTGTGATTGGTGAGCAGCCCCACGCGCTTGCCGCGCACGAGGTGCAGGGAGTCCTTGAGGAGCACCTCGATGCCCGTCTTGACTGTGGGCTGGGCGAGGGCGGGGGAGCCGACCACGGCGATGGCCGCGGTGGAAAACAGAAGACGGCGGAGAGTAGTCATGATGCTAAGAATGGCACGGGAGACCGACTCGGGCAACGCGCTGATCGGGATTGGGAGCTCGGAGTTGGATTATGGATGGGGAGCTCGGATTCGGATTTGTGATGGGGATGAGCGATACGGATGCCGATGGGCGCAACGCCTCCGCCCAATCCGCGCTCCGATTCCGAAATCCAAATCGCGAATCCGACTCCCAATCCCCATCCGAGATCACACTCCCAATCGCCCCTCTCCCGTTGACCCACCCCCGTCGTCAGGATATTTTTCAAGACTGTCCTGGACAGGTGGCCGAGTGGTTGAAGGCACCGGTCTCGAAAACCGGCGAACCGGCAACGGTTCCGTGAGTTCGAATCTCACCCTGTCCGCTCAAAGAAGACGCGCAGCGCGTCGGTGCTCGCACCGGCGCGCTGTCGTAGGTAGCGGCGCGTCTGTTGTTTTTCTGTTGTCTTTCTGTTGTCTCTCTGTTGTTTTTCTGTAGTTCGTGGACAGGTGGCCGAGTGGTTTAAGGCGCACGCCTGGAAAGTGTGTGTACGTCAAAAGCGTACCGTGGGTTCGAATCCCACCCTGTCCGTGGTAAGAAGAGGCCCCGCGAGCATTCGCCGTGCGGGGTCTCTTTTCTCTGTTGCGCGGCATCATGGCGACGGTGCCGAGGGTGTCCAATGTCAGGCCGTGCTCGAGACCGCCGCGAGGGACACCTGGCCAGATTCGGACAACACGTGGTGCGTGCTGACACCCCTGACCGATCGAGGGGTCAGCCCGCCGGTTGCGCCTGCGACAAGCCGGCGACAGAATAGTCCAGCTTTGCGCACGTGGGTCCCCCCTCTCGGAGGTCGCTGATGAACGCTCGCCTTGCACGCACCATCCCCGCTGCCCTCTTCGTCGCGGTCGCGGCATGCACCGCTCCAGTCAAAGAAGAGCCTGCCGCGGCGCCGCCACCGATCACCCAGCAGAGCGTCGAAGAGGCCGTTCAGGCTACCGTGGCCGCTCTGAACGCTGGCGATGCCGCCAAGGCCGGGGAGTCCTATGCCGCTGATGCCACCTTCATCAACGCGCGAGGCAAGTATGACTCCGCGACCGGGATCACGGCATTCTGGGCGGCGGCGCTGAAGACGCCGAACGCCGGCAAGGACCTCAAGCTCGAGATCGTAAAATGGGGGACCAGTGGCGACATGGCCTACTCCGTGAGCCGCTTCACCGGTGGGATTACTGCTCCGACAGGCTACACCGTCGCGATCAGCCAGCGGCAACCGGACGGCTCGATGAAGACCGTCGCGCAGGTCAGCATCCCCGACCCGCCGGCCACGAAGTAGGCCGCAGCGCCTCGGTTGATCCGACGTCGAAGCCCGCGAGAGCGATCCTGCTCCGCGGGCTTTGTGCGTGATGCGCGTTCCGACTGTGCCAAGACTGTATCACGCGACACGGCTGGTAACGGCCGCAATCGGAAGTGCCAGCCGGATCGGGAACGCGCAGTGACGACGCGCGGCAAACCTAGCCGAGATCATTGAGTGCAGCGCAATGCTGGAAAGGGTACGAACATCAAAAGCGTAGCGTGGGTTCGAATCCCACCCTGTCCATTTCGCTGTCTCTCGACCCCCGCCTCGTCCCCGCGGCGATCCCCACCGCGGCGCGTTGCTCAGGGCGACAGCCCGCCGAGATCGGCCGGCGATCGGCCGACGGTCAGGCCCGGGAGCAGTTCATCCCGCCGTCGATCAAAGAGAGCCACGCGGGGAACGCCACCATCAGGATGACACCCCCCGATTACGATGCGGGCGTGGATGCGGTTGTCGCTCTTGGTCATCAGGTAGTCTCGGGTGGGTGACAACCGGAATCTCGGCGCCGGTGCGGTTGATGCCGTTCGCTCGGACTGACCAGTCCGCATCGCACGAATCGGTGAGGAGCGCCGGTGCAGATCCGCTCATGGCGCCGGGCCCCAGCCGATCCCGGCGTGACGTGCGTTGTGTCCTGCAGTCGCACCGCGTGGCGCGACGCCCCGCGCAGCGTCAAGTTTCTCTTCCACGACCTATTCAGTGAGTCAGGCATGACGTACTCCCTCGGGAGCCGGGTCTTTCTCGCCGGCACATTGGCCGCTTTGTTCGCCGTTTCCGGCAGTGCCGTCGCGCAGCAGCGCCCCATTCCGACTCCCGAGTCCGCACTCGGCTTCACCGTTGGCGCCGACTTCAAGCTCGCCACCTACGACGAGTCCATCCGTTACTTCCGCCAGCTCGCTGCCGCCAGCGACCGCATCAAGCTGCTGACCGTCGGCAAGACGTCGCAGGGACGCGACTGGACGCTGGCGGTCATTTCGTCGCCGCAGAACCTCGCCAACCTCGAGACGCTCCGCGGCATCGCGCAGAAGCTCGCGCACCCGAGCGGACTCACGGATGCGCAGGCGCGCGCGCTCTCCAAGGAAGGCCGGGCCTTCGTCGACATCAGCGGCGGGCTCCACGCCTCCGAGATTGCCGGCTCGCAGCACACCATCCAGCTGGCGTACGACCTGCTGTCGCGCAACGACGATCGCACCAGGGCCATGCTCGACCAGACCGTGCTGCTGCTCTGGCCGTCGCTGAACCCCGACGGACAGGACATCGTCGTCAACTGGTATCGGCAGAACGTCGGCACGCCGTACGAAATCGCGCCGCTGAACGAGCTCTACCAGAAGTACATCGGCCACGACAACAATCGCGACGCGTACATGCTGAACGTCGTCGAGTCGCGCGTGGTGGCGCGCACGTGGCGGCACTGGGAGCCGCAGGTCATCTACGTGCAGCACCAGACCGCGCCGTTCCCCACACGCATCTGGCTGCCGCCGTTCGCCGAGCCCATCGCGCCGCGCGTCGCCGGGTTGATGTCGCGCGAGGTCAACACCATCGGCATGACCATCGCGCAGGCGCTCGAGACGGAAGGAAAAGTGGGCGCGACCCACATGGGGAAGGGATTCGACGCCTGGTATCCCGGCTACATCGACTACATGCCGATGCTGCAGAACATCGTCTCCTTCTGGACGGAGACGGCGCTCTTCAGCTATGCGACGCCGAAGTTCTATACCGTGGACGAATTCCCGGCCGAGTACCGCGACCTGCGTCCGCAATCGCTCTACGCGAGTCCGTGGCCGGGCGGCTGGTGGCGCCTGAAGGACGCCGTGGACTACATGGAGACGGCGTCACTGGCGACGCTGGACTACGCCGCCAAGTACCGCGAAGACCTGCTCTGGAACCGCTATCAGGCCGGTCGCAACGCGATCGCGCGTTACACCAAGGAGCCGCCGTTCGCGTACATCGTGCCGCAGTCGCAGCGCGACCCTGCGGCCGCCGCCGCGCTCCTCAAGCGGCTCGCCTTCCTCGGCGTGCGCGTGAGTGAGCTGACGCGCGATGCCGCGCACGCCGGAGCGCGCTACGCCAGGGGAACGTGGGTCATCGCGATGGACCAGGAGTATGCGGAGCTGGTGCGCCAGCTTTTCGACGTGCAGCAGTATCCGGATCTCCGTGAGAGCGAAGGTGGCGCCCCGGAGCCGCCGTATGACGCCGCCGGTTGGACGCTGCCATTCCTCACCGACGTGCGCGTGATTGAGGCGCGCGTGCCGCTCTCGGCCGAGTTCAGCTCCGCGCTCAAGGAGGTGCAGGGCAGGGTCGCCGATGCGGCGCTCGCTGACGCGCCGTTCGCGACCAACGCGATGGCCGCGGGCATCACGCCGCCGCCGGCGCGCATCAGCGGCGCCGGGGCGGCGCTCGCGGTGGATCCGGCGCAGAATGACGCCTTCCGCCTGATCAATCGCGCGCTCGCCGAGGGTGGCACGGTGCACGCCGAGGCGGGACGGTACGTGGTGTCCGGCGTTGCCGGGAGCAAGCTCGAGGGTTGGGCAAGCGACCTGTCACTCCGTGCCGAACGTCGAAACGTGCCGGGCGCAGGGAGCGGCGTCGTGCGAGGCCGCGTGGCGATTTACAAGTCGCTGGCGCCCAGCATGGACGAAGGGTGGACCGAGTGGCTGCTGGACCAATACGAGTTCAAGTACACGGCGATCGGCAACGCCGACGTGCAGGCCGGCGATCTGGCGAGCCGGTTCGACGTCATCATCTTCGCGTCGGATCAGGGCCGGACGTTGCGCGACGGCTTCGGCAAGGGACGCGTTCCGCCAACCATCGAGGGCGGACTTGGTGATGTCGGCATTCGTGAGCTCGATGCGTTCGTGCGCGGCGGCGGGACGATGATCGCCATCAACCAGAGCGCGCCGTTTGCCATCGAGCAGCTGCACCTGCCGGTCCGGAATGTCATTCAGGGCATCCCGTCAAAGGACTTCTTCGCGAGCGGCTCCATCCTCGAGGTCGCGGCCGATCCCGCGCATCCGCTCATGGCCGGCATGCCCGAGCGAGCGAAGATCTTCTTCGACCGGAGTCCGGCCTTCACTCCGACCGACGGGTTCGAGGGGACGGTGCTCGCGAAGTACGCCAAGGACGGCTCGCCGCTTCTCTCCGGATACCTGCTCGGCGCGAAGCATCTCGCCGGCGCCGCGGCCGCGATTGACGTCAAGCACGACCGCGGACACGTGGTGCTGATCGGCTTCCGGCCGCAGTGGCGCGGGCAGACGATCGGGACGTTCCGCGTCGTGTTCAATGCGGCGCTGTACGGGCGCGATGTGGCGGAGAAGGCGCGCGGCACGCCGGGTTTCTGGCCCGCGGCGCACGCGGGCGCGGCGAAATAGACGTTTCCGCCTTTCACGGGCGCTTCGGTCGAACGGTGAGGCTCTCGCTCAATTGGCGGGCCCGCGAGCGCGCTGGGCGCGCCCGCGGACCCGCCAGTATTCGCGAGAACCTCCCCGTCCGACCGAAGCGCGTGCGGGCGCGTAGCGCCGTTCCTCCGCGCGATCGATCCGCGGCGCAGGCGCGCAGCGCCGCACCGCCAACGCCCCGATGGTCCCCCGCGCTGCGCCGCTGCGCAAAGCCGTAATCAGTTGTCGGGGATGGGCGCCACACACGCCGCGTCATCGTTCGCCGTGGCATTCACGCGAAGCCCAACGCGATGCGCGAGCCACGCGGACGGATCCCACGCCGCGAGGAGTTCGTGTGCGTCGGCCAGCGACGTGTCCGCCGACAGCCACGCCGCGTACGCCGCCGGCGAAACGATCACCGGCATGCGTGAGTGAATCGGCGCCATCATGGCGTTCGGCTCGGTCGTGAGAATCGTGCACGTCTCGATCGCACCTTCACCGTCCGGACCTTCTACGCCCGCCTTCGGCATCCACCGCTCCCACAGCCCCGCCAGCGCAAACACCCCGCCGTCCGCGCGCTGCACGAACCACGGCTGCTTGTTCGACGCGCCCGCCACCACCTGCCACTCGTAGAAGCCGTCGGCGGGAATCAGGCAGCGGCGCGCGCGAAACGCCGCCCGGAACGCCGGCTTCTCCGCCGCCGATTCGGCGCGCGCATTCGCCAGCCGGGCGCCGATGGCCGGGTCGGAGGCCCAGAACGGGATCAGCCCCCATCGCAGCATCGCCACCTCCGGCCCCTCGCCAGCGTCTCGGACCGCGGCAATGGCCCGGCCGGGCCCGAGGTTCCAGTGCGGTGGCAGCATGGGTCCGCGCTTCACGCCAAACTGCGCCCAGTCAATTCGATCGCTCTTGGAGAGCGCAAAGCGGCCACACATCGGTCAGGGGGTCAGCGTGAGGCAGCAGGGGAGACGAAGCCGATACGGGCAGAATACGCCCCCGTGACATGGGCCGCAAACCTTTCGGGCGTGCGAGGTGTCAGAGAGAGTGAACCCCCCGGTGGCACACGACAGCCGGGCCGAAAGACGGAGGACCCCCCAATGGAAGCCAGAGTACTGATGACAACCGCCGGATCACTTCTTTGCCTGTGCGACGAGCGCGGCACCATCATTGGGTGGATCCCGTTCCCGGTCCGCCGCGATGCGCTGGGCCCGGGCCGGGAAAAGGTGTACCTGGCGCGCCCGCAGTCGGTGCCGGTGAGCGCCACGTACCGCGCCGCCTGACCGTAGCGCTCGTTGCCGACCACGCGCCGCCGAAGCCCTCCGCCTCCCGCGGAGGGCTTTTTTATTTGCGCCGCCCCGTTGTCCAACCGCATGCCGGGGAAGCATATTCCACGACGCATGGCCACCGCTCCGACGATCGTTCTCAACGCGCGTGCGCTCGAACGCACTGTGGCGCGCATGGCGGACGAAATTGTTGAACGCGCGGACGGCGCCGAGAATCTCGTGCTCGTCGGCATCCAGCGCCGTGGCGTGCAGCTTGCCGACCGCCTCGCCCACCTGATCACCCAGCGCGAAGGCGCGGCGGTGCCGCGCGGCGCCCTCGACATCACACTCTATCGCGACGACCTGCAGACCGTCGGGCCGCGCCCGATCGTCGGCAAGACGGTCATCCCATGGAGCATCGACGGCAAGACGCTCTGCATCGTGGACGACGTGCTCTACACGGGGCGCACGATCCGCGCCGCGCTCGACGAGCTGGCCGACTTCGGCCGCCCGGCGCGCATCATGCTCGCCGTGCTCGTGGACCGCGGGGGGCGCGAGCTCCCCATCCACGCTGACGTCGTGGGGAGGACGATTGACGTCCCGAGCGGCGGCCGGGTGGACGTCTTCGTGAGTGAACTCGACGGCCGCGACGAAGTCACCATGGTCATCGCCGGGGAGGGAACGTGAGCGCGCCGCTCGGCAAGGACCTGCTCGGGCTCGAGCACCTGTCTGCCGAGCAGATCACGCTCATTCTCGACACCGCCGAACCGCTGCGCGAAATCAGCGAGCGCGCCATCAAGAAGGTGCCCACGCTCCGCGGCGCCACGGTGGTCAACCTGTTCTTCGAAGCCTCCACCCGCACGCGCATCTCGTTCGAGTTCGCCGAGAAGCGCATGTCGGCCGACACGGTGAACGTCGCCACGTCGGCCAGCTCGGTGATCAAGGGTGAGACGCTGGTGGACACCGCCAAGAACCTCGAGGCGATGAAGATCGACATGGTGGTCATCCGCCATGCCTCGTCCGGGGCGGCGCGCTTCCTGGCCGAACGCATCGAGAGCAACGTCATCAACGCCGGCGACGGCACGCACGAGCACCCCACCCAGGGCCTGCTCGACATGCTGACGCTGCGCCGGAAGTTCGGCACGCTGGCCGGCAAGCGCGTCTGCATCGTCGGCGACGTCCTGCACTCGCGCGTCGCGCGGTCCAATATCTGGGGACTCACCAAGCTCGGCGCCGAAGTCGCCGTCTGCGGTCCGCGTTCGCTCCTTCCGACCGCTATCGCCGACTTCGGCGTGCAGGTGTTTGACCGCGTCGAGCAGGCCATCGAGTGGGCCGACGCGCTCAACGTCCTGCGGCTCCAACTCGAGCGCATGACGGCGGGCTACATCCCGTCGCTGCGCGAATACAACCGGGTCTTCGGCATCACGCGCGAGCGGCTCGACCGCGCGCCGCGTGACATCCTGATCATGCACCCGGGTCCCATGAACCGTGGCGTCGAGATCGACAGCGAGGTGGCGGACGGTCCGCACTCGGTGATCCTCGACCAGGTGACCAACGGCGTGGCCGTCCGTATGGCCGTGCTTTATCTCCTCGCCGGCAACGCGCCGGCGCTTGCCGAGGCCGCAAGAAAGGCGACCAGTGATGACTGAACAGCGTGACGTGCTTCTCAAGGGCGGGCGACTGCTCGACCCGTCCTCGAATCTCGATGGCGTTGGCGACCTGCTGATCCGCAACGGAAAAGTCGAGACGCTGGGCGGCACCATCGGTGTCCCTGACGGCGCCGAGGTCATCAACTGCGCCGGCCAGGTGGTATCGCCGGGCTTCGTGGACGTGCACTGCCACCTGCGCGAGCCGGGCAGGGAAGATGTCGAGACGATCCTCACCGGCGCGCGCGCCGCCGCGGCCGGCGGCTTTACCGCCGTCTGCGCGATGCCGAACACCGATCCCGTCACCGACAATCAGGCGGCCGTTGGCTTCGTCCTCAAGCAGGGACGCGCCGCCAATGCGGCGCGCGTCTATCCCATCGGCGCCATCTCCATCGGACAGAAGGGCGAGCGCCTCGCCGAGTTCGGCGAGATGGTGCACGCTGGCGCCGTGGCGGTGAGCGACGATGGCAAGCCGGTGGTGAGTGCGCAGCTGATGCGCACCGCGCTCGAGTACGCGCGCACGTTCGGCATCCCGGTGGCTGATCACTGCGAGGAGCCAACGCTCGCCGCTGGCGGCGCCATGCACGAAGGCTTCGTCTCGGCGCGCCTCGGGCTCAAGGGGATTCCCGCGGAGGCCGAAGAAATCATGGCTATTCGCGACATCCTCCTCGCGCGCCTCACCGGCGGGCACGTGCACCTGTGCCACATGAGCACCAAGGGGTCGGTGGAACTGATCCGCTGGGGCAAGGAACGCGGCATTCCGGTCACGGCCGAAGCCTGCCCGCACCACCTGTCTCTCACCGACGCCGCCGTGGAAGGATACAACACCAACGCCAAGATGAACCCGCCGCTTCGCACGGCGGTGGACGTCGAGGCGGTGCAGCAGGCGGTGAAGGACGGCACGATTGACGTGATTGCCACCGACCACGCGCCGCACCACAACGACGACAAGCAGCGCGAGTTCAGCGATGCCCCCAACGGCATCGTCGGGCTCGAAACCGCGCTCGCCGTCAACGTGACCTGGCTCGTGAAATCGGGCATCATCACCCTTGGCACCCTGATCGAGCGTATGGCCTGCGCGCCGGCGCGCCTGTTTGGCCTGCCCGGGGGGACCCTGCGCCGCGGGACCGCGGCCGACATCACGGTCTTCGACCCCGACCAGGCGTGGACGGTGGATCCCAAGGCCTTCCTCACCAAGGGGCGCAACTCGCCCTATGGGGGGCGGATCCTCCACGGACGGGTCGGATGTACCCTCGTGGACGGTCGGATCGTCTATCAGGGAATGGGGTAGCCGCTACGCACCTTACCGACGACGTTCGGCAGGCGGTCTGTGCCGTCTGCCGGCGACTGTATGAGCGCGGCCTCATCGCGGGCCAGGACGGGAATGTCTCCGTTCGGGTCGGCGAGCATGCCGTGCTGGTGACGCCGGCCGGCCTGTCAAAGGTGGACCTACGTCCGGAGGATCTCGTGGAACTCGGCCTCGATGGCACCGTGCGCAGCGGGGCGCGGCGTCCGACTTCCGAGTTGGCGGTGCACCTGCGCGCCTACCAGCGCCGCGCGGACGTGCGCGCCGTGGTCCACGCCCATCCGCCCATGGCCACCGCCTTCACGCTCGTGGGGCAGTCCATCGACACGACGGCGCTCGCCGAGGTGCGGTATGGCGTCGGGCCGGTGGCGCTCGTGCCGTACGGGACGCCGAGCACCGATGCGGCGGCCGATGTCTTCGATCCATTCTGGGCGTCACACGACGCCTTCCTCATGGCGCACCATGGCGCGCTCACCGTCGGTCGCACGCTGACCGAGGCGCACCAGCGCATGGAGAGTCTCGAGAACGGCGCGCGCATCATGTGGACGGCCCGCGCGCTGGGTCCCGTGCGATCATTGCCGGCCGACGCCCTCGCCGCGCTCGACGCGCTGCGGCAGGCGTCTCGCAACAGTTGACGAGGTAAACGCCCGATGAGCACTCCCGAAAAGGACACGGCGGAGACCGTCGAGAAACTCCTGGCTGAGCGCCGCAAGGTGGCCGGCTGGATCGCGGCGCTTGCGGCCAAGCGCGCCGAGACACCGCCCGCCGTCTACCAGAAGGTGCACGACGACTACGCGGCCAAGCTGGAGAAGGTGCAGACCAAGCTGGTGGCCGCGTCCGATTCGGTGCAGGTGGCCGCCGTCGACGTCGCGTCGCGGTTGACGGAGCGCGAGGAGGCGCTCGCCAAGAAGCGCGACGAGCGCGCCGAGGCCGAGTTGCGCGCGGCGGTGGGCGAGTTCTCCGAGCGCGAATGGGAGAAGCGTCGCACCAAGCTCGACGACGAAGTTGGCGTGGTGACCGGTGAGCGCGACATGCTCCGCGATGAGTTGCGTCGCCTGCGCGACGTGCTGGCGGAAGTCGCGGGTACGGCGCCGACCGCCGACGAGGCCGAGGCGCCGGCCGAGGCGCCGGCCGAGACTGTGACGCCCGCCGAGCAGGGCGAGTGGTCAGCGGACGCGTCCGTGTCTGCGGAAGCGGACGCGCCGCTGGCCGGGGTCGAAGGTGAGATGTCGGCAGTCGATGGTGTGCCCGAATCGTCCCGACCGACGCCGGTGAGCGCGGAGATCATCCCGGCGCCGCCGACGATTCCGATTTACGAGCAGTCTGGTATCGCGCCGGTGGAACCGACACAGCCGTTGGCACCGAGTTTCGACGAACTGGCGTTTCTGAAGTCGGTCGTTGGGCGTCCGACGCCGGTGGGGACGTTCCATCCGATGGAGCCCGCCCTGGTCCCGAAGCGCACGCCCGCCGACACACGGCGAGTGACGCCGTCCCCGAAGCGTGCCTCGGCCGTTCAGCCGCCAGCACCTCCAGAGGAGCCGCCGCTCTCAGCGCCAAACGAAGCCACGGACTACGCCACGCCCGAGCCGCCGACGCCGTTCCCAGATCCGGTGCCGGAGCCCCGCGTGAGCCAGGAGATGACGCCGCCACGCGAGAGCTACTTCGGCCGGCCCACGCCGCGTACGAGCGAGGCCATCAAGTCACTCCGCTGCCAGGAATGTGGCACGCTCAACTTTCCCACCGAGTGGTATTGTGAGCGTTGTGGTGGCGAGCTAGCCGCGTTTTAGGGCAGAGAGACAACAGAGAGACAACAGAGTACGAGGGGCAACAAGCAAGGGGGCGACACCGCGTCGCCCCCTCTGTTGTTTCTCTGTTGTCTTTCTGTTGTTTCTCTGTTGTTTCTCTGCGAAAGGCTCAGGCCTTTCGCGCAATCTGCGACTTATGCCTCGCCGCGGCGTTCTTGTGCACCAGTCCCTTGCGAGCGGCGCGATCCACGAGCTGGACGGCGACCTTCTTCTCGGCCGGCGACGCGGTTCCTGACTTGGCCTTCTTGAGGGCAGTCCGCAGCGTGGCGCGCTGCGCACGGTTGCGCACGGTCGCCGCGCGGGTCTTGCGCATGTTCTTCTTTGCGGACGCGATTCTTGGCACGCTTGGTACTCTCCGTAGTGGTTCGAGGCGCGCCGTTCGGCGCCAGCTTGTAAAAATGGGCAGGGAAGAGGGGCAAGTCAAGGTGCGGCATACGATTGGGAGTGTGATCTCGGATTGGGATTGAGGATGTGGATGGGCGATGGAGATTCCCGATTGGGATTCTCGATGGCGATGCCCCGCGGTCCATCCTCACTCCCGATCACCAATCCCCATCGAAATCCAAATCCTCCATCCCAATCCGAGCTCATAATCCCCAATCATCTACCATCTGTGGCCGCCGTCCCCTACTTTAGAGTCGACTGCCCGCGATGGGCCTCTTCTTCCCCCCGGCGACGACCGCGTGACCCCCAAGGCCATAACGCTACTTCTCGGTGCGCCGGTGCTGCTCTTCGCGATGGTTGCGCATGAGTACGCGCACGGATATGCGGCCCACAAGCAGGGCGACGACACGGCCAAGCTGCTCGGCCGCCTGAGCTGGAATCCACTGCGCCACATCGACCCGTTCATGACCGTCATCCTGCCGGTCGTCATGTTCTATACCACCGGCATGGCGCTCGGCGGCGCCAAGCCGGTGCCGGTGGACCCGCGCAATTACCGCAACTATCGCAGCGGCGACATCATCGTTTCGCTCGCCGGCATCGCGACCAACCTGCTGATTGCCCTGCTGCTCGTACCGGCCATCGTCGGCCTTGGCCTGCTCGGGCAGCTCATTCCCGCCGCGGCCGATACGATCTCGCTCGTGCAGTTGATGTTCCGCCTGGGAATCTTCATCAACCTCCTGCTGGCGGTCTTCAACCTGATGCCCCTGCCGCCGCTCGACGGCTCCCACGTCCTCAAGCACTTCCTGCCCGAGGCGTGGGCCTTGCACTACCAGCGCGTGGCGCGCTTTGGCTTCATGATCCTCATCCTGCTTCTCATGTTCGGCGGTCCCGTGCTCACGGCTTGGATGGCGCCCGCCATCTGGCTCGACCGCCTCGCGATGCAACTTGCCTCTCCCTACATCCTGCTCAGTCCGTGGACGACGTCATGACCGACCCCAACGCATCCCGCGCGAGCGACAACGCCGCCGGCGCGTCGGCGGGCGATGCCGAGGTGGGTTTTTCGGTTGACCTCCCGCATTACAGCGGGCCGCTCGACCTCCTGCTCGCGCTGATTCGCGACGAGAAGGTGGACATCTACGACATACCCGTCGCGCGCATCTGCCAGCAGTTCATCACGCGCATGCACCACCTCAGGCTGAACGAGGCGGCCGAATACCTCGAGATGGCCGCGCGCCTGCTGCGCATCAAGGCGCAGATGCTGCTGCCGCGCCCCGACGGTGAAGAGGCGTGGGAGGATCCGCGCACTGAACTCGTGCGCCGCCTGCTCGAGTACCAGCAGATGCGCGAGGTGGTGGATGTTCTCGAGCGGCTGGGCGAGGACCGCCGCAACCGGTTTGCGCGCACCTACGTGCCTGCTTCGCTGACGCCCGTCGTGCAGGCGCCGCTCTCGCTGTCGCTGGGCGAACTGCTCGCCGCCGTCGACCGGGTCCTGCGACAGGCGGAGCGACCCGAGATCCACGACGTCATCTCACGCCCGATCGACGTGGACGGCTTCATCGAGGTCGTGCGCGCCGTCATCGCGTTGCGCGCCGTGGCGCGTTTCCGCGATGTCGTGCCGCCCGGGTCCGAACCCTGGGAGGTCCTCTCGGGCCTTCTCGCCCTGCTTGAACTGGCCCGCCGAGGCGAACTGCGCCTCGCCCAACCCCGTCCCTTTGCTGCTGTGGAGATCCGCCGTGAACTCGCTGGCGAAGCTGCTTGAGGCGGCGCTCTTCGCGAGCCCGCGTCCCATTCCCACCGACGAACTTGCCACGCTCGACGCCGAGGCGTCGCCCGCCGCCCTGCAGGCCGCGCTCGACGAACTGCGCGAGCACTACGACGTGGACGGCCACGCCGTCGAACTCGTGGACGCTGGCGGCGGCTGGCAGATCCTGACGCGCCCGGAATACACCGAAGCCATCGAGCGCGCCCAGATGGCGGTCCGCCCGCGACGCCTGTCGCCGGCGGCGCTCGAGACGCTGGCCATCGTTGCGTACCGGCAGCCGATCGGCCGCGCCGAGGTGGAGGAGATCCGCGGCGTCGATGTGGGGAGCGTGCTCAAGTCGCTGCACGAGCGCGGGCTGATCGACGTGGTCGGCCGCTCCGAGGCGCTCGGGCGTCCGCTGCTGTACGGCACCACGGATGCGTTCCTCGAACAGTTCGCGCTGCGCCATCTCGAGGAACTGCCCCGCACCGATGAACTGGCGGTGGCGCTCCGGGCGCGCGAGCAGGAGACGCTGGCCGAAGTCGTCGCCCCCGAGGGAGCATCATGAGCGACGACACGATGCGCATTCACCGGGCACTGGCCCGCGCCGGGGTGGCCTCGCGGCGCAAGGCCGAGGAGCTGGTCGCGGCCGGGCGCGTGCGCATCAACGGTGAAGTGGCCAAGACCGGCCAGAGCGTGGATCCCGCGCGCGACGTCATCACGGTAGACGGGCAGCAGCTCGCCAAACCGCAGAAGCCCACTTGGCTCGTGCTGCACAAGCCGGCCGGTGTGCTCACGTCGCGCCCCGACGGGAGCGACCGTCGTACGGTTTTCGAACTCGTGCCCGACGTGCCGGGGCTCACATATGTCGGTCGCCTCGATTACCTGACCGAGGGCGTGCTCCTGCTCACCACCGACGGCGAGGCCGCGCACCGGCTGACGCATCCGTCGTCAGAGATCGAGCGGACGTATGTGGTGGTCGCGCGCGGCGACGTTCCCACCGCGGTGCGGCAGGCTCGCATCGGCGTGGAACTCGAAGACGGCTTTGTGAAGCCGGTTGCCGTGGACGCCGTGCAGGGCGAGGACCGCCAGTGGCAGCTCTCCATCACCATCCGTGAAGGACGCAACCGCGAGGTGCGGCGTCTCTGCGAAGCGCTCGGCCTCGAGGTGCGCCGCCTCGTGCGCACGCAGTTTGGCCCCGTCCGGCTGGGTTCGCTCCCCGCCGGCGCGTCGCGGCCGCTCACCCCCAAGGAGATCGCCCTCATCGCGAGCCTTGGCATCAACCCCGACGCGACTCCGGGGTAGAACGACGCTGGCCGCCGTGCGACGCCCGTCACTCGTCAGCCGTCCTCCGTTCGCTGACCGCATCTCCTATCTCCCACCTCCCATCTCCCGTCTGTAACCGTGCCCACCACACTCGCCGGACGAATTTCGTCAGAAGTTGCCAAGCGCGTCGTCGGTCAGGACGCCATGATCGACCGGCTTCTGATTGCTATCCTCACGGGCGGACACGTGCTGCTCGAGGGCGTGCCCGGGCTCGCGAAGACGCTCACGGTGCGCACGCTGGCCGAGACGATCAGCACCACCTTCAGCCGCATCCAGTTCACGCCAGATCTGCTCCCCGCTGACGTCGTCGGCACGCAGGTGTACGACCAGTCCACCGGCAAGTTCTCGGTGAAGACGGGTCCGATCTTCGCGAACATCGTGCTCGCCGACGAGATCAACCGGGCCCCCGCCAAGGTGCAGGCAGCGCTGCTCGAAGCAATGCAGGAGAAGCAGGTCACCATCGGCGGGCAGTCGTTCCTGCTCGAGGAACCGTTCCTCGTGCTGGCAACGCAGAACCCAATCGAGCAGGAAGGGACGTATCCGCTCCCCGAGGCGCAGGTGGACCGCTTCATGCTCAAGCTCCACGTGGATTATCCCACGCGCGACGAGGAGAAGGAGATCATGCGGCGCATGGCGTCGGGCGACGCCATCCCGGTGAACCACGTGGCCACGCCGGCGCAGATCCTCGCCACGCGGCACGAGATCGCCGGCCTCCGGCTCGACGAACGGCTCGTGGATTACATCGTGGACCTCGTGCACGCCACGCGCGCGCCGGCCGACGCGGGCCTCGCGTCGCTGCAGCCGCTCATCGAATTCGGCGCGTCGCCGCGCGCCACCATTGCGCTCGCGCAGACGTCGCGTGCGCATGCGTTCCTGCGCGGCCGCGACTACGTCTCGCCCGACGACGTCAAGGCGCTTGCCCCCGACGTGCTGCGGCACCGCGTGCTGCTCACCTATGAGGCCGAGGCCGAGAACGTCACCCAGGACGAGGTGATCGCCCGCATCCTCGACGCCGTCCCGGCGCCGTGACCGCGGCGCTCGCGCCCACACCGGTCGATCCACACCGGCCGGCGCCGGACGAGGCGGCGACGAGCGTCCCGCCCGAGATCCTGCGCCAGGTCAAGCGCATCGAGCTGCGCACGCGCGGTCTCGTGAACTCGCACTTCGCCGGCGAATACCACTCGGTGTTCAAGGGGCAGGGCATGGAGTTCGCCGAGGTGCGCGAGTATCAGCCCGGCGACGAGGTGCGCACCATCGACTGGAACGTGTCGGCGCGCATGCGCCGACTCTTCGTAAAACGCTACGTCGAGGAGCGCGAGCTCACCGTGCTGCTGCTGGTGGACTGCTCGGGCTCGGCGCGGTTCGGCACCGGCGAGCGCGACAAGCGCGCGCTCTCGGCCGAACTCGCCGCGGTCCTCGCGCTCACGGCCACGCGCAACAACGACCGTGTGGGGATGGTGCTCTTTTCCGATGGCATCGAGCACGTCGTGCCGCCGCGCAAGGGACGCCGCCACGCGCTGCGCCTCGTGCGTGACGTGCTTGCCTGGCCCGCGCGCCAGCGCACCACCGACCTCGCCGGCGCGCTCGACCACGCGGCGCGCCTGCTCTCGCATCACGCGATCGTCTTCGTGATTTCCGACTGGGTGGCGCCGGACCCCGAGCGCGCGCTGCGCCGCCTGCGTCAGCGCCACGACGTCGTCGGCGTGGTGCTCGATGACCCCGGCGAGCGCGACCTGCCGGCGCTGGGTGTCGCGCGCCTCGTGGATCCGGAGACGGGCGCATACCTCGAGGTGGATACGAGTGACGCCGCGGTGCGGCGCGCCTACGCGGAGGCGCTGCGCGTCGAGCGCGCCGACCGCACGTCGCGCTTTCGGCGGCTGGCCATCGACGAAGTGCGCGTGCGCACCGAGACGGGGTACGTGGACGCGCTAATGCGTTTCTTCGCCACGCGCGAGACGCGGGCGCGGCGGCGGGCGCGACGCTGATGTCCTGGCTGGTTCCCGCCGCACTGCTGCTTGCGCTCCAGGACCCGACCGGGCGGCCGGTCGTGGGCGTGGAGGTGCAGCCGCAATCCGTGGCCGTGGGCGAACCGTTCACGGTGCGGGTGCGCGTGCGTGCGGCGGCCGGCACCGTGATTCGTTTTCCGGCCGTGCCGGACTCGTCGGGGAGCGTGGAGGCGGTGGATCCGCGCGCCATCGAGGACCGGTCCACCAGCACGGTCTTCGACCAGACGGCGACCTACCGGTTCATCGCCTGGGAGCCCGGGCGGCGCGCCGTGCCGCTCGGTGGTGTTCGGTGGGAGCACGGGCGAACCGCCGACACGCTTGCCGTGGGGCGCCTGCGCGTCGAGGTCACGTCGCTCCTCCCCGCCGACACGGCGGAACAGGTGCCGCGTCCGGCGCGCGCGCCGCTCGATCCCGTGCCGCCCTGGTGGCGTTGGGCGCTCATCGCCGCGGGCGTGCTGGCCATTGCGCTCATGTCATGGCGCGCGTGGCGGAAGCGCGGCACCGCGGGCGCGGCACCGCTCGACGCCTACGCCGACGCGCAGGCCGGTTTCGCCGCGGTGGACGCGCTGGCGTTGGTGGAGGCCGGCGAGCCGGGGCGCGCCGTGCTCGCGTACGCCGACGTCATGCGCGCGTACCTCACGCGGCGCTTCCCGCAGGCCACTGACGGGCTCATCACGTCCGAGTACGCGAAGGCGCTCGCCGACAGCGCGCTGCCGATCCTTCCCGAAGAGGTGGCCGACGTGTTGGAAACCGCCGACGCGGTGAAGTTCGCGGCGGCGCCCGTGGACGCCGAGGGCGTGGCACGCGTGGCGCGCGGCGCACGCGGGGTGGTGCGTGACGTGCAGGTGGCGTACGAGGCGCGCCTCGCGGCGGCCGACAAGGGCAAGGGACCGCGCGGACGCCGGAGGGCGTCATGATGGGTCTCCTGCGCGGATGGGAATTCGCCTCGCCGTGGTGGCTGCTCCTGCTCCCGCTCGTGTTGGGCTGGCTGCGTTGGCGGCGGCACCGACGGCCTGACGCGATCCTCTTCTCGCGCGTGGACGTCTTGCAACGCGGCCCCGGCCGCGGCCGCTGGGCGGCGCGGGCGCTCCTCATCCTGCGCACCTTCGCGCTCGTCGCCGGCACCGTGGCGCTCGCCCGCCCGCGCACGGGAGCGCGCACCGAGCAAGTCACGGGCGAGGGCATCAGCATCATGCTCGTCTTCGACATCTCGAGCTCGATGCTGGCCGAGGACTTCCAGCCGCAAAACCGGCTCGAGGTCGCCAAGGAGAAGGTCAAGCAGTTCGTGCTCGCGCGATCCACCGACGCCATCGGGCTTGTGTCGTTCTCCGGCGAGGCGCTCACCCAGGTGCCGCTCACCGTGGACTATCCAGTGGTGCTCACCGCGGTGGACAACCTGCAGTCGGGACAGCTCGAGGATGGCACCGCCATCGGCACCGCCGTGGCGACCGCCGCCAACCGCCTGCGCGACGCGCCCGGCCGCTCGAAGGTGATGGTGCTGCTCACCGATGGCGTGAACAACCGCGGGGCCATTGATCCGCGCACGGCCGCGCAGGCGGCGGGTTCGCTCGGCATCCGCATCTACACCATCGGCGTGGGGAGCGAGGGGATGGCGCCGACACCCGTGGGACGCGGCGTCTTCGGCCTGCGCTACGAAAACCGCAAGGTCGAGATCGACGAGCCCCTGCTCACCGACATGGCCCGGGTCACGGACGGCCGGTACTTCCGCGCCCGCGACGCCGCGGCGCTGCAGCGCATCTACGAGCAGATCGACCAGCTCGAGCGCGTGCCGGTGCGGGCCTCGCGTTACGTGCGCTACAACGAGCTCTACATCTACCCGCTCGGGTTGGCGCTGGCGGCGCTCGTCCTGGAGCTGGCGCTGCTCGCGTGGCGGGGGCCGCTGCCATGATTGCCTGGGAGCGTCCCGTCCTGCTCGTCTTCGCCCTGCTTGTCGCCGCGCTGGGCGCTGCGGCCGCCTGGCTGTGGCAGCGCCGGCGCCGCGACCGGCTCGGCGCGCTCGGCCCCGAGGCGGCGCTGCAACGCCTCGCGCCCTCGGCGAAATCGGCGGCCGGATTGCGCCGGGCGCTGCGCCTCGGCGTGGCGAGCGTGCTCGCGTCCGTGGCGCTGGCCGGACCGCGATGGGGCACGGCGCGCGAGATCATCCGTACGCGCGGCGGCGACGTCGTGCTGGCCATGGACGCGTCGCTCTCCATGCTGGCCGACGACGAACGGCCCACGCGACTGGAGCGCATGAAGCAGGAGGTCCGCCGCTTCCGCGCGGCGTCGCCCGGTGACCGCGTGGCGCTCATCGCGTTCGCCGGACGAGCGTACGTGCTGTCGCCGCTCACCTCCGACGACGGCGCGCTCGAGCTCTTCCTCGACAATCTCGATCCGTCCATCGTGGGCCAGCCGGGCACGGCGCTCGCGCCCGCCATCACGGGCGCGCTCGACCTGCTCGCCGCGGCACAGGGCGGGGCGGGGAAGGCCGTGGTGCTGCTCACCGATGGCGAGGGCTTCGACGATCGCGCCGCGGCCATTGCCGCAGCGCAACGCGCGCGATCGCAGGGCGTGCGCCTCGTCACGGTTGGCTTTGGTACCGAGGGCGGCTCGTCCATCCCGATTCGCACTGCGAGCGGCGTGCAGGCCAAGCGCGACGACAACGGCGACATCGTGATCACGCGGTACGCGGCCGAGACACTGGCCGAAGTGGCGCGCGTCGCCGACGGCGAGTTCATTCCGGCCGACGTCACCGACAAGGGGACGCGCATCGCGCGCGCGCTGTCGTCGCTCGAGTCGCGCCGGCGCGCGGCCGAGGCGGGGCTCGCGATGCCGCCACGGTACCAGTGGCTGCTCGGCCTCGCCGTGCTGCTCCTGCTGTTCGATGCGTGGCACGCCGACGGCGGACGCCTGCGTGGGCAATGGCTGCCCGCAATCATTCGCCGTCCAGGCGGCGGCGCCGTCGTCGCGCTCATCGCCGGCACCGTGGCGTTCGCGCCGCGCGCCGTGCGGGCGCAGTCACCGGCCGATCGCGCACTCGAAGAGTTCAAGGCCGGGCGCACGGCCGAGTCGGTGCGCTCGTTCCGCGACGCGGTGGCGCGCGGCGACCGATCACCGCGTACGCTCTACAACTTCGGAACGGTGCTTCTCACCGCCGACTCGCTCGACGCCGCCGTGGATGCACTCGAGCGCGCGAGCTTCGGCACGACGCCGGCGCTGCGCGACCGCGCGCTGTACAACCTCGGGCTCGCGCAACTGTACCGTGCGCGCAAGGCGGAGGGTGACGAGCGCTCGACGTCCGTGCGCGGCGCGCTCGCGTCGTTCCGCACGCTGCTGCTGGCGAATCCGAAGGACGCCGATGCCCGCTGGAACTACGAACTCGCGCTGCGGCTGCGGCTCTCGCCGCCGCCGTCAGGGGGCGGGTCGCGCGAGGATGAACAGTCGCTGCCACAGCCGCAGCGCGATCCGGCGGGCATGTCGCAGCAACAGGCGCAGCAACTGCTCGACGCCGCCGGTCGCGACGAGCGCGACACCCAGTCGCGGCGCCGCCGCGTCCCCCAGCGCGACAGACCGCCGGGAGGAAAGGACTGGTGAACCAAATCCACCCTCTCCCCCGCACCCCGCACCACACCCTGCTCCCTGCGCCCCGCACCGCGCGAAGGGGACTGCTGGCGGTTCTACTCACGCTACTCCCCGCCGTGGCTCTCGCGCAGAGTCCGCCGGTAGTTTCGCGCTCCCGCATCGACCCGTCACGTGGCGTGAACTTCCACGCCCTGCTGGTGCCGGACACGGTGTACGTCGGCCAGCAGGCCACCTATCAGATCGGCGTCTTCCTCAACCAGGAAACACGCCAGCGCCTCCGGCGCAATCCGGAATTCACGCCGCCCGAAACCCGGTCGCTGCTCGTCTACGACCTGCCCGATGCCAAGACCCCGCTCATGGGCAGCATCGACGGCCGGCCATACGAGATTCACGTCTTCCAGCGCGCCTTCTTCGCCCTCTCGCCGGGGCGCTACGCGGTGCCGCCGTCCAGGCTCACCTACGCGCTGCCGCAGAGCGCGTCGTTCTTCAGCCGAGAGGAGTCGCACTCGCTGCGCAGCGAGGCCGTGACGCTCGTCGTGCTGCCGATCCCGACGGCCGGGCGCCCCGATGATTGGTCGGGTGCGGTGGGAGACTGGCGCGCGCGCTTGCGCGTGGACTCGAGTTCGGGGCGCGTCGGCAATCCGGTCGTGGTCACGATGCGTATCGAGGGGCGCGGCAACGTCACGCTCCTGCCGCGACCGCGGCTCTCGGTGGGGTGGGGAAGTGTCGTCGCCGCCGACGAGCGCGTGGAATTTGACTCGACGCCATCCACGCTGCGCGGCGCCAAGGAATTCGACTGGCTGCTCACGCCGCGACAGGTGGGCCGCCGCTCCATCCCGCCGCAGCGCTACGTGTACTTCAACCCCGTGGCGCGCCGCTTCGAGTCATCGTCCACCACGGCGGTGGACGTGTCGGTTGCCGCCGGCGACACCGTCGCACTTGATTCGGTGGCCAACGCGATGGCGTTTGCCGACGCGGCCACCGCGGCGCCGCCCGACCTGACGGTGCGCGCCCTGATGGGCTCGGCCGCCGGATACTCGTGGTTGCGGGCGCCGTGGTTCGTGGCGCTGTTGCTGCTCGCTCCACTCCCGGCGGCGGCGGGCGCCTTCCATCGTCGTCGTCGCCGTCCGCGCCGCGTTCCCAGTCACGCGAGCCAACTCCGCGCCGCCGCCGGCGCTCCTCCCCTGGACGCGGCCGCGCTGCGGCGCCTGGCGCACGATGCGCTTCGCGAGCGACTGGGCCTCGACGCCGGCCTCGCGCTCGCCAACGAGACGCTGGTGGATGACCTGCGTCACGAAGGCGTGACCGAGAAGACGGCACGTCTGGCGGCGTCGCTCCTGCAGCGGCTCGACGCCGCGGTCTTCAGCGGCGCGCGACCGCCGCACGTTCCGACGGCGGCCGAGCTCTCCGCGCTCGTGACTGCCGTGGACAGCGAGGCCCGTCGCGGCGGCGCCGCGCGCACGAGCGGCCAGACCGCGCGCACAAGCGGCCAGGTCGCGCGCGTTCTCGCGCTCGTGCTGGCCTTCGCTGCCACACCGCTGCTGGCGCGGCAGGATGACGACGCGAAGAGTTGGGCCGCGGCGCAGACCGCCTTCGCGGGACGTGACTTCGAGCGCGCCGAACGGCACTTCCTCGACGTCGCGCGCCTGCGCCGCGACCACCCCGACGTGTGGGCAAACGTCGGCACGGCAGCGTGGATGGCCGCCGACACCGCGCGGGCGGTGCAGGGCTGGCAGCGCGCGCTCCGCCGCGACCCGCTCGACCGTCCACTGCGCGACCGGCTCGCGCTCGTGCGCGCCGTGCAGGACCGCGGTGCGGCGCGCGTGCCGCCCGTTCCTGTGCAGTTGCCGCCGGTCCTCCTGCTCTTCATCTGGCTGACGGGATGGGTGCTGCTCGCGCGGCGTGCGTGGACGGCTCGCCCCATCGCCCTGCGCGCTGCTTGGCTCACTGCAGTCTGCGCCGTGCTCCTGCTCGGGGCGGCGGTGCTCGACGATATTCAGCGCGCCGAGGACGTCGCGGTCATCCTGCGCCCCGAGCCGCTGCGGGCGCTCCCGGTGCTCGGCGCCGAGATGGGCGCGGCACCGCTCACGGGCGAAGTGGCGCGGGTGCTCGAACGGAAGGGCGCGTGGGCGCATGTCCGGCTCGACGGACAGCGGCAGGGTTGGATCGCCGCCGAACTCCTGCTTCCGCTCGGCGATGATTGACCCACCCGCCGCGCGCCGGGAGATTTCGGCGTGTCCCTGATTCGCGTCCTTCCCGGAACCGTCGCCGACCAGATCGCGGCGGGTGAAGTGGTCGAGCGTCCTGCCTCGGTGGTGAAGGAGCTGGTGGAGAACGCGCTCGACGCGGGCGCCACGAGCATCGACATCACCGCGCAGGAAGGCGGCCGCGCCCTCGTACGCGTCAGCGACGACGGCAGCGGCATGACGCGCGAGGATGCCGTGCTCGCCATCGAGCGGCACGCCACTTCCAAGATCCGCACCGCGGCCGATCTCGTCGGCGTCGCCTCGTTCGGCTTTCGGGGCGAGGCGCTTCCCGCCATCGGCTCGGTGGCGCGGCTCGAGATCGACACCGCCACCGACGACGGCGCCGGCACCAAGCTGCGCGTCGAGGGCGGCACGCGCGCATCGGTGGGCGACGTGGCCCGGCGTCGCGGCACCACCGTCGCGGTGAGCGACCTGTTTTTCAACGTGCCGACGCGGCTCAAGTTCCTGCGCGGCGCGCGCAGCGAGTGGCGCGCGGTCATGGACGTGCTCACGACGATGGCGCTCACGCGGCGCGATGTCCGCTTCGCCATCACGCACGACGGCAAGGCCCTGCTCACGCTGCCGCCGGCCAGCGGACTTCGCGACCGCGTCGCCGCGCTCTGGAGCGTCGCCCTGGCCGACGCACTCGTGAGCGTGGACGACGTGAGCGGACCGATCCGGGTGAGCGGGCTCGTCGAACGTCCGTCCGACGCAGGCACGGCGACGCGGCGCGTCTTCGTCACGGTCAACGGGCGCGCCGTGCGAGACACCGGCATCGTGCGCGCCGCCGAGGCGGCGTATCGCTCCACGATCCCCGCGGGCGTGCGTCCCACCATCCTGCTCGAAGTGGAACTGCCTGGGAGCGATGTGGATGTGAACGTGCATCCCGCCAAGGCGGAGGTGCGCTTCCGCGACCGCTGGACCGTGGAGCGCGCCGTCGAACGCGCCGTGCGCCGCGCCCTCGGCACCGGCGAAGCCGCCGCCTGGTTTGGCACTCCCGGTGTATCGCCGAGCGTGCAGTTCTTCCCGAGAGAAGTGGATGTGGAAGTGCTGCGCGCCCCCACGCACGAAGCAGGGAGCGCCCCACTCTTCGATCCGCGCGAGACAGAGAACGCGACGGCGGACAATCCGGATTCCTCAATCGCCGTTCCCAGCACCGAGCACCCCACCGCGCCCGTGCCCGAGCACCCCACCGTGCCCGTGCCCCCGCTGTTCCAGCTTCGCAACACTTTCATTGCCTTCGAGCGCCCCGACGGCCTCGTCCTCATTGACCAGCACTCGGCGCACGAGCGAGTCCTCTACGAACGCTTCCTTGGCGCCATGGAGCGAGGCGACGCGGCTGCCCAGCGGCTGCTCTTTCCGCTCACGTTGCATCTATCGCCCGCCGAAGCTGATGCCTTCGACGCCAACAAGGACCTGCTGGCGCGCCTCGGATTTGAAGCGGAGGCGTTTGGCGGCGCCTCGGTGCTCGTGCAGGCCACGCCGCACCCGCACCCGCGCTTTGACGCCGAGCGCTGCCTGCGCGATACGCTGCAGGCGCTGACCGGCGACCGCCTGGCGAGCGCGCACGCGCGGCATGAGCGGCTGGCGGCCACCGTGGCGTGCAAGGCTGCCATCAAGGCGGGCGACGTGCTCGCGGCCGGCGAGATGCGCGCGCTGTACATCGCGCTCGCCGGGACGACGCTCCCCGCACACGACGTGCACGGGCGTGCCACCATCGTTCACGTATCGTGGGATGAGCTCGAGCGGCGCTTCGGCCGGCGCTGAGGTGCGCACTGAGGTGCGTGCGGCGCTGCGGATCGTCTGCGGGCCCACCGGCGCCGGCAAGTCCGCGCTGGCGCTGGCGCTCGCCGAGGCGCACGGGCTCACCATTCTCGTCGCCGACTCGCGACAGGTCTACCGCGGCTTCGACATCGGCACGGCGAAGCCGACGTCCGCCGAGCGCGCCGCGACTCCGCACGAAGGACTCGACCTCGCCGACCCGCGGGAACGGTACAGCGCCGCCGCGTGGGCGGCGCACGCCGCCGACGTGATTCGCCGCGTCGGCGAGGACCGCGTCCTGATTGTCGGCGGCACCGGACTGTATCTGCGCGCGCTCACCGAGCCGCTCTTCGAGGAACCGCCGCTCGATCCCGTGCGCCGCGCCGCGCTCGCCGCCGAGCTGGACCCGCTCGACACCGCCACGCTGCGCCGCTGGGTGACGCACGTGGATGCCTGCCGCGCCGGGCTGGGCCGCACGCAACTGCTGCGCGCCCTCGAGGTGGCGATGCTCACGGGCAGGCGCATCTCCGACTTGCATCGCGAGGCGGCCCGCGCCCCGCACTGGCGCGCGCGATGGCTCGTGGTGGATCCCGGCGACGAGCTGCACGCGCGCATCGAGCGCCGGCTCGGCCAGATGCTCGCTGAAGGATGGCTGGAGGAAGTGCGGACTCTCACCGCGAGCGTACCGGACGCGGCCCCTGCGTGGAACGCCTGCGGATACGAGTCGCTGCGCCAGGTGGAGCGCGGCGAGATGAGCCTCGAGGAGGCGAAACGGGCTATACTTGTTGCCACGCGCCAGTATGCCAAGCGGCAGCGCACCTGGTTCCGGCACCAGCTCACTGACGAGGCCGTAACCCACATTGATCCACGCAGCGCCGACGCGGCGGACGCGGCCGGACGCTGGTGCAGCGAGGGACGTTCGGCGTGAAGATCGGCATCACCTGTTATCCGACGTACGGCGGCTCTGGGGCCGTGGCCACCGAGCTGGGCATCGCGCTCGCCGCGCGCGGGCACGAGGTGCACTTCATCACCTACGCCCATCCGTTCCGGCTGCCCGTCTTCTCGCCGCGCATCTTCTTCCACGAAGTGGCCATCGGGTCGTATCCGCTCTTCCAGTATCCACCCTACGACCTCGCGCTCGCCGTGCGGATGCACGAGGTGGCCACCCAGCAGAAGCTCGACCTGCTGCACGTGCACTACGCCATTCCGCACGCCACCAGCGCCTGGCTCGCCAAGCAGATGCTGCGCGAGGCCGGCGTCGACCTGCCGGTGGTGACGACGCTGCACGGCACCGACATCACCATCGTCGGCCAGGATCACTCATACCACGCCATCACGAAGTTCTCGATTGAGAAGTCCGACCGCGTGACGGCGGTCTCGCAGTACCTCAAGGATGAGACGGTGCGCGCCTTCGGCTGCGACAACCGCCGCGTCGAGGTCATTCCCAATTTTGTGGATCCGGTGGTCTTCGACCGCGGCGCCTATGACGGCGCGCTGCGCGAGCAGCTCGGTGGCGGCCGCAAGGTGCTGATGCACATCTCCAACATGCGCCCGGTGAAGCGCGTCACCGACGTCGTGCAGATCTTCGCGGCTGTGTGCCGCGAGATTCCGTCGGTGCTCGTGCTGGTCGGTGACGGCCCCGACCGCTCCGCCGCCGAGGAAGAGGCGCGGCGCCTCGACGTCGAGGGCGATGTGCGCTTCCTCGGCAAGATTGACGGCGTCGCCCCGCTGCTCGCGAGCGCGGACCTCTACCTGCTCACCACCGACCAGGAGAGCTTCGGCCTGTCGGCGCTCGAGGCGCAGGCCTGCGGCGTGCCCGTGTTGGGATACAACGTGGGCGGCCTGCCCGAAGTCGTGGAGTCCGGCATGACCGGACATCTCGGCGCAGTCGGCGACATCGTCGGCATGGCCGGCGCCGCCATTGATCTGCTCGGCCACCAGGACCGGTGGCAGGCGATGAGCGCGGCGGCGGTTGCACGCGCCGCGGGCAACTTCGCCACCGATCGCGTGCTTCCGATGTACGAGTCGCTCTACGCCGACGCCGTGCGATGACGGCGCCACTCCCACCGAATACTCGCGCATGAACGACCTCACCAATTGGCAGGCGGCGGTGCTCGGCATCTTGCAGGGACTCGGCGAGTTCCTGCCCATCAGCAGCTCGGCACACCTGTCGCTGGCCCCGTGGGCCTTCGGATGGAACGAGCCCGGCCTCGCCTTCGATGTCGCGCTGCACCTTGGCACGCTCGTGGCGCTGGTCGGCTACTTCTGGGCCGAGTGGATCGCGCTCGCCCGGTCGGCCCTCAATGTCGCCACCACGCGGCGCATCGAGACGATCTCGGAGAAGCGCGTGCTGTTCATCGTCATCGCCACCATTCCGGCCGCCGTGCTCGGCCTGCTGTTCGAAAAGCAGGCGGAGACGATCTTCCGTGCGCCCGCGCTCACCGCGACGACGCTCATCGCGTTCGGTGCGCTGCTCTGGTGGGCGGACCGCGCGTCGCCGGCGACACGACCGCTGGGCGAGATGACGTGGCGCCAGGCGTTGATCATCGGCTTCGCGCAGGCCGTCGCGCTCGTCCCCGGCGTGTCGCGCTCAGGCGCCACGATGACGGCGGCGCGCTTTCTGTCCTTTGACCGCCAGTCGGCCGCGGTCTTCAGCTTCCTGATGTCGATGCCGGTGATCACCGCCGCCGCCGTGCTCAAGGTGCCCAAGCTGCTCGCCAACGGCATCGACACCGCGGTGATCGTGGGCATCGTGTTCGCGGCGATCTCGAGTTGGCTGGCCATCGCCGTGCTGCTTCGATTCATCCAGCGCTACGGTTTCGCCACCTTCGCCGTCTACCGGTTCGTGCTTGGCGCCGCCATCTACGCGCTCGTCGTCTATCGTGGGTGAGGCGGTGTTCGACGGGCTGGATGCCCGGTCGCTGGCGGCGCGGCTTGGACTGTCAGCGTGCGAACTGTACGACCGGGTGGGTTCCACGATGGACCTCGCCCACGCCTCGGCGGGACGCGGCGCGGCGTCGGGCACATTGATCCTCGCGAACGAGCAGGACGCGGGGCGGGGACGTAGTGGCCGGCGCTGGTTGTCGGCGCCCGGCGACGGCCTCTGGATGACGCTTCTTGAGCGTCCGGCATCGCCGGGCGGCATTGAAGTGCTGTCGTTGCGCGCGGGACTGTTCATCGCGGAAGCGCTCGACGCGCTCGCCGGCGAGCGCGTGCGCCTCAAGTGGCCCAACGATCTGTACGTCGGCGAGGGAAAGCTCGCGGGCATCCTTATTGAAGCGCGCTGGCGTGACCAACGCGTTGAGTGGGTCGCCATTGGCGTCGGCGTCAACGTGGTGCCGGCTGCGGACATCGAGGGCGCGGCGGGACTCGCCGTCGGTGTATCACGCCTGCAGGCGCTCGACGCGGTGCTGCCCGCGCTGCGCGCATCCGCCGCCGTCGACGGGCCGCTGACGACGGACGAACTGTCGCGGTACGCCGCGCGCGACCTCAGCGTCGGGCGATGGGCAATTCAGCCGGCGTCCGGGGTTGTGGCGGGGATAAGCACGACAGGAGAATTGATGGTGGACACATCGTCCGGTCCGGTCGCGTGCCGCACCGGGTCGCTCGTCTTCGCGGAGGATCGCTGATGCTGCTCGTCTTCGACGTGGGAAACACCGAGACCACCATTGGCCTGTGCATCGGCGAAGAGGTCACGTCTCGCTGGCGTGTGACCACCGACGCCAGCCGCACGCCCGATGAGGCCTACCTGCTGGTGCGCTCGCTGCTCGTCGCGTCCGGAGTTGACGCAACCGAGGTGACCGGCTCCGCTATCGGATCGGTCGTGCCAGCGGTCACCGGTCCGTTGGCCGAGGCGTGCGGGCGTCTGGTGGGAACACCGGCCGTGATCGTCGATGCCAGGTCCAAGCTCCCCATCACGCTCGACGTGGACGAGCCGCTGACCGTGGGCGCCGATCGCATCATCAACACGCTGGCGGCGAGCCGGCTGCACCGTTGTGATTGCATCGTCGTCGACCTCGGGACGGCGACGACCTTCGACTGCATCACCGGCGACGGCAAGTTCATCGGCGGCGTCATATCGCCCGGCGTGCAGATGTCAGCCGAGTCGCTCTTCCGGAAGACCGCCAAGCTGACGGCCACGGAGCTGCTGCCACCGGCGCGTGTCATCGGGCGGCGCACCGAGGAGTGCATCCGGTCGGGTGTGGTGCTGGGCGCGGCCGACGCCATTGACGGGCTGGTGCGCCGCATCAAGGCGGAATGGCCCGGCCCTCAGGAGCCGCTGGTGATCGCCACGGGCGGGCTCGCTGCGGCGTTCATGCCGTTGTGCACGGAATTGGACCACCTGGAGCCGGACCTGACTCTCCGGGGTCTTGCCATGGCGCACGCGATGCTGGGGTAGGGCGGGCGCCGGAATGACAGGCAACGAGGGCCGACATGACAGTCGGCCTTCTGCAATTATGGCATACATAAACCACTGAATCTATTGGAGTTACACGCAATTGGCGTGAATTGACGTCACTTGCGTTGGCACGACTCTCGCATATCTTTAGCCATGTTGTTAGCACTCAGCAGAGATGAGTGCCAACGCGCTTCATTCATCAATTTCTACCCCCAATTGCACGAGGAGTCCCGAACATGGCAGCCAAGACCCCTGGGTCGAAGGTCGCGCCGCTCGCCGATCGCGTGGTCATCAAGGCCAGCGAGGAAGCCGAGCAGATGCGCGGCGGTCTGTACATCCCGGACACGGCCAAGGAAAAGCCCCAGCAGGGCGAAATCATCGCCGTGGGCCCCGGTCGCTATGAGGACGGTAAGCTGGTCCCCATGGGCGTCAAGGTCGGCGACAAGGTGCTGTACGGAAAGTACAGCGGCACCGAAGTCACCATCGATGGCGAGAACTACCTGATCCTGCGCGAGTCGGACGTCCTCGCGGTCGTCAACTAAGCCACTCCCCTCAAGCACCACGGAGCAGATACTCATGGCAGCGAAGCAACTGCATTTCAACGTTGATGCCCGCGCGGCGCTCAAGCGCGGCGTCGATCAGCTGGCCGAGGCGGTGAAGGTCACGCTCGGCCCCAAGGGCCGCAACGTCGTGATCGAGAAGAAGTTCGGCGCCCCGACCGTCACCAAGGACGGCGTGACGGTGGCCAAGGAAGTCGAGCTGACGGATCCGCTCGAGAACCTCGGCGCGCAGATGGTGAAGGAAGTCGCCACCAAGACGTCGGACAATGCCGGCGACGGCACGACGACGGCGACCGTGCTCGCGCAGGCGATCTTCCGCGAAGGCCTCAAGAACGTGACGGCCGGCGCGAACCCGATGGCCATCAAGCGCGGCATCGACAAGGCCGTCTTCGCCATCACCGAAGAGCTCAAGAAGATCTCGGTGCCGACGACGGGCAAGAAGGAGATCTCGCAGGTCGGCGCGATCTCGGCCAACAACGACAAGGAAATCGGCGACCTCATCGCCGACGCGATGGAGAAGGTGGGCAAGGACGGCGTCATCACGGTCGAGGAAGCCCGCGGCCTCGAGACGACGCTGGAGACCGTGGACGGCATGCAGTTCGACCGCGGCTACCTGTCGCCCTACTTCATCACCGATCCGGACAAGATGGAAGTCGCCCTCGAGGACGCCTACATCCTGATCCACGACAAGAAGATCTCGTCCATGAAGGACCTGCTCCCGGTGCTCGAGAAGGTCGCGCAGACCGGCAAGCCGCTCCTGATCATCGCCGAGGACATCGAGGGCGAGGCGCTCGCCACGCTCGTCGTGAACAAGCTGCGTGGCACGCTGAAGGTCGCCGCCGTCAAGGCGCCGGGCTTCGGTGACCGCCGCAAGGCGATGCTCGAGGACATTGCCGTCCTCACCAAGGGCAACGTCATCAGCGAGGAAGTGGGCTTCAAGCTCGAGAACGCCGTGCTCAGCGACATGGGCCGCGCCAAGCGCCTCGTGATCGACAAGGACAACACGACGATCATCGACGGCCACGGCGACGAGGACAAGATCAAGGGCCGCATCAAGGAGATCGAAGTCGCCATCGAGAAGAGCACGAGCGACTACGACAAGGAGAAGCTCCAGGAGCGCAAGGCCAAGCTCGCCGGTGGCGTGGCGGTGATCAACGTTGGCGCCGCGACCGAAGCCGAGATGAAGGAGAAGAAGGCCCGCGTCGAGGACGCGCTGCACGCCACGCGCGCCGCGGTCGAGGAAGGCATCGTCCCCGGCGGCGGCGTCGCGCTCATCCGTTCGCAGTCGGCGCTCAAGGGCATCAAGCTCGATGCCGACGAGCAGATCGGCGTCGACATCGTGCGCCGCGCGGTCGAAGAGCCGCTCCGCATGATCGTCTATAATGCGGGTGGCGAAGGCTCGATCGTCGTGGAGAAGGTCCGCGCGTCGAAGGACAAGAACTTCGGCTACAACGCGCTGACCGACACGTACGAGGATCTCGTGGTCGCGGGCGTCATTGACCCGACCAAGGTGACGCGCACGGCGCTCCAGAACGCGGCCTCCATTGCCGCGCTGCTGCTGACGACGGAAGCGGTCATCGTCGAGAAGAAGGAAGACAAGCCGGCGATGCCCCCGGGCGGCGGCGGCGGTGGAATGGGCGGGATGTACTAGGCAACGATCTGGGATTGGGATCTCGGATCTGGATTTGGGATTTCGATTTGCGATTGTGATTGGCGATGGGGGTCGGGCGCATGCGCCTGGCCCCCATCTCCATTTGTGCCATCTGCGGGCGATCCCACTTAAGGGCGCCCAAAAGGGGTAGATTACACGTAGCCAGTCCTTCGACCGATCGCCGACGCCGATCGATCTCTGCCGAAACCGAACGACGGTTTCGCTGCCTTGGCGAGCATCAGGCCCCACGGCCGAGCTCCCCCTGATCGCGCCAACAGGCGGTTCAGTGATTCTCTCCTCTCCGCGGACCACATCCGCGGCGCCTGTCGTCATTCCGGCAGCGCCACTCGGCGGGCAACTCCCGCACCGGCACCCGCTCCAGCGCATCGCCCTGCTGGGCAATCATCTGCCGCGCCAGTGCGGCATCGCCACCTTCACCACCGATCTCTCCGGCGCCATCACCGGCGCCTGCCCGCATCTCGACACGCTCGTGGTGGCAATGAACGACGCGGGGCGGCGGCACGCCTACCCGGCCGAGGTGCGCTTCGAGATCGAGCAGGATGACGTGGCCTCGTATCGCCGCGCGGTGGACTTCCTGAATGTCTCCATGGTGGATGCGGTATCGGTGCAGCACGAGTTCGGCATCTTCGGCGGCAAGGAGGGGGCGCTGCTCCTGCCGCTGCTCGGCGAACTCCGCATGCCGATCGTCACGACGCTGCACACCATCCTCGCCAAGCCCGACGCCGAGCAGCGTCGCGTCATGGACGAGATCATCCGCCGCTCCGAGCGCCTCGTGGTGATGAGCGCGCACGGCGCCACGCTGCTGCGCGATGTGTACGGCGTGGATGTGGCCAAGGTGGACATGATCCCGCACGGCATCCCCGAGGTCATGTTCGGTGAGGGCGACAAGGACCGGCTGGGCGTCGCGGGCAAGCAGGTGATCCTGACCTTTGGTCTGCTCTCGCCCGACAAGGGCATCGAGTACGTCATCGATGCGATGCCGGCCATCCTCGAGCGCCACCCCGACACGGTCTACATCGTGCTCGGCGCCACGCATCCGCACGTGCTCGCCCACGCGGGCGAGTCATATCGCCTGATGCTCGAGGCGCGCGCCCAGGCGCTGGGCGTGGATGGCAGCATGATCTTCCACAACCGGTTCGTCAGCCAGGCCGAACTCGGCGAATTCCTCACGGCGGCGGATCTCTACGTGACGCCGTACCTGAACGCCGAGCAGAGCACGTCCGGCACGCTGGCGTACGCGGTGGGGGCGGGGAAGGCAGTCATCTCGACGCCGTATCAGTACGCCACCGAACTGCTCGCCGACGGGCGCGGCGTTATTGTGCCGGTGCGCGATGCCGGCGCCATCGCGCACGAGGTCATCGACCTGCTCGACGACGGCGTGCGCATGGCCACGGTGCGGCAGTGCGCCGCGGCGTTCGGACGCGCGATGTCGTGGCCCGAGGTGGCGCGACTGCACGTCGACTCGCTTGAGCACGCCGCGGCGAGCCACGCGCACCGGCGCCGCAATGTCTTCCGCGCCCGTACGCTCGCCGAGCGCCCGGCATCGCTGCCGGAACTGACGCTCGACCATCTGCAGTGCATCACCGACGACACGGGGGTGCTGCAGCACGCGTCGTTCGTCGTGCCGCGATACGCCGACGGCTACTGCCTCGACGACAACGCCCGCGCACTGCTGCTGATGGTCCTGCTCGAGGAATCGGGCGGCGCCGAACGGCGCACCGTGCGCGCGCTGGCGTCGCGCTATCTCGCCTTCCTCAGCAACGCATTCGACCAGCCCACGGGCCGCTTCCGCAACTTCCTCTCGTATTCGCGCGTCTGGGGCGAGTCGGTGGGTTCCGAGGACAGCCAGGGGCGCGGACTGTGGGCGCTGGGCACCGTCGTCGGGCGGGCGCACGACCCGGGTCGTCGTTCGCTGGCCGGCGACCTCTTCCACGCGGCGATGCCCGCCATGGCGTCGCTCACGAGTCCGCGCGCCTGGGCGTACGCCCTGCTGGGCATCAACGAGTACCTGCACGCCTTCGCGGGCGATCGCGGGGTGCAGTCCATGCGCACCCTGCTCACCGACCGACTGGCCGACATCCACGCGCGAGCGAGCGCGCCGGACTGGCCCTGGTTCGAGGAGTCGCTCACGTACGGGAATGCGCGGCTGCCGCAGGCTCTGATGGTGTCCGGCGAGGCGATGGGCCGCGCCGACCTCATCGCCACCGGCGTGAAATCGCTCGAGTGGCTGGCCAAGCTGCAGCACACCCCCGATGGGTTCTTCTCGCCCATCGGTTCCAACGGCTTCTATGTGCGGGGCAGGGAACGTGCGCGCTTCGACCAGCAGCCGGTGGAAGCGTGCGGCATGGTTTCGGCCTGCCACGATGCCCTGCGCATCACGGGCGACATCCGCTGGTCCAGCGAGGCCAACTCCGCCTTCAGCTGGTTCCTCGGACAAAACCACCTGCAGCAGCCAGTCTACGATGTCTCCAGCGGCGGCTGCCGCGACGGACTGCACGCCGAGCGCACGAACGAAAACCAGGGGGCGGAGTCGACGCTGAGCTTCCTCATGGCGCTGAACGACATGCGCGTGGCGGCACGCGCCGAGTCCGTATGACCGCTCGCCTCCGCCGACACACGGTCGCCTTGGCCGCTGGCCCCCTTCGACCCACGGAATGATGTCGCCACGACACCAGTACGAGGTTCTTCTTCACCGGCACGAGTTCAATCCCATCCTGTCGGCAACCGACTGGCCGTATCCGGCGCACACCGTGTTCAATCCGGGAGCCACGCGGCTCGCCGACGGCACGACGCTGCTGCTCTGCCGCGTCGAGGACCGGCGCGGCCACTCGCACCTGTGCGCGGCGCGTTCCGCGAATGGGGTGGATGGATGGACGATCGATCCGGTGCCGACGCTGGTTCCCGATCCGGCCAGGTACCCGGAGGAACTCTGGGGCATCGAGGACGCGCGGATCACCTTTCTGCCAGACCTCAAGAAGTACGCCGTGACGTACACAGCGTTCAGCAAGGGCGGTCCCGGTGTGGCGCTGGCGCTGACCGAGGACTTCAAGACGTTTGAACGGCTTGGCCTCGTGATGCAGCCCGACGACAAGGATGCCGCAATGCTGCCGCGCAAGTTTGACGGCAACTACGCGATGCTGCACCGGCCCATGACCGACCTGGGCGCGCACGTCTGGATTTCCTACTCACCCGATCTCACCAACTGGGGCGGGCACAAGCTGGTGCTCCAGGCGCGCAAGGGAGCGTGGTGGGACGCCAATAAGGTGGGACTGTCGCCGCAGCTGGTGGAGACGCCGCGGGGCTGGCTGATGATCTACCACGGCGTGCGACAGACCGCGTCAGGCGCGCTGTACCGCCTGGGGCTCGCGCTGCTCGATCTCGAGCATCCCGACCAGGTGCTGCGGCGCGGCGACATGTGGATCTTCGGCCCCGAGGCATCGTACGAGTGCCTCGGCGACGTCGGCTACGTCGCGTTCCCGTGCGGCGTGACCGTGGGCGACGATGGCGACACGCTGAACGTCTACTACGGCGCGGCGGACACCAGCATCGCGCTGGCCACGGGAAGCATCAGGCAGATGCTGCGGTGGCTGGATGAGCATGGGATGGCGACAGTCGTCGTGTGAGAGGACGATTCCGGATTGGGAGCTCGGATAGGGAATAGGGATTTCGATTCGCGATGGTGATGACGATGGGGCCGGGCGAATGCCCGGCCCCGTTGCGTTCCGAGAGGGGAGCGATAGCGGTCCAGCACCCTGCACTCCAGCGTGCCCGTGCCCATGCACCCCACCGTGCACCCCACCGTGCACCCCACCGTGCACCCCACCGTGCACCCCGCACCAAACTAGAGGTGCAGCTCCATCTGCCCCCCACGTACCGAACCAGGAAACGTCACCTCATCCTGCGAGGCGCACCCCAGCGTCCCCTTGAACGCGGCCTTCTTCAACGCCTCCTTTGCCGCGCGCAGCGCGACCGCCGGTTCATTATTCTGCTGCGACAAGTGCGCCAGCAGCACGTGCCGCAGACCCTTGTGCACGACACGCTGCAGCAGCCCACCGGTCTGGCGGTTGCTCAAGTGGCCCGTCTCGCACGCGATGCGCGCCTGCAGGAACGGCGGATACGGCCCGTTGCGCAGCATATCCTCGTCGTGATTGCTCTCGAAGACGAGGAAATCGAGGCGTTCGAACGCGGCGCCGAGTTCGTCGGGCACGTGGCCGAGGTCAGTCGCCACGCCGATGCGCGCCCCGGATCGCTGCGCGGTAATCACGATCGCCGCTGGCTGCGCGGCGTCGTGCGGCACGCGCACTAATTCGACGCTGCATTCGCCGATCGACTTGGGCTTTCCGTAGGAGAGCGCATGCTGACGTTCCGGCGGCAGGTCGCGAATGCCGTTGAGCGTCCCGCGCGTGGAGAACACCGGCCAGTGCCATTTGGCCACCGCCTGCGCGATCCCTTTCACGTGGTCGATGTGCTCGTGCGTCACGACCAGCGCATCCACTGACTCTGGCGCCACGCCGGCCTCGGCCAGCCGCTTGGCCAGAATGCGCGGCCCGAGCCCGCAATCCACCAGCAGGCGCGTCGTGCCGACTTCCACCAGCGTTGCGTTCGCCTTGCTCCCGCTGGCGAGCGTGCAGAATCTCACCGGCGTTCCCGGAGGTCGCCCGGCAGCGTCTCCAACAACGGCTTGAGGTTGCGCGCCTTCTCCTCGGTGGTCACCAGCACCACGCCTTCGTGCTCGACTACCACCAGTCCGGAGACGCCGTAGAGCACGACGTTGGCGCCGGCCGCGTACACCACGTTGTCCGTCGATTCACGCAGGAGCACGCGCCCGTGCGCGACGTTGCCGTCGGCGTCGCGCGTGCGCACGCCACGCAACGCCGACCAGGTGCCGACGTCGTTCCAGCCGAAGCTCCCGGAGAGCACGAACACCCTCGCGCTTCGTTCGAGCACGCCGACATCCACGGCGATGGGGTCCTTCACGCCGCCAAAGAACCTGTCCGCATCATCGCCCGCCGCCGCGAGCGGCGTCGCCACCGACGGACAGTGCGCGGCCAGCTCCTCGAGGAAG
>JBAZTM010000015.1:0-58995 GCA_041661925.1 Gemmatimonadaceae bacterium | reverse complement strand
CGCGCGCAGCCGCTCGGATTCCGCACGGATGTTGTCCACCGTCCCGCGCGCCAACTGCGCCTTGGCACGCTGGTTGCCGGCGTCGAGCGAGTCCACGTGGGTGTTGATCACGGCGAGCGATTCCTGCTTCGGCGAGTAGACGAAATACCAGTACGCGCCCGCGCCGATGATGCCGAGGAAGGCAACGAAGAACAGGATCTGGTCGCGCTGGTTCGTGGGAAGGCCGGCCATGGGTTACCTCACCGAGACGGTGAACGGCACGGTGCGCAGTACCGAGGGGTCGGGCTTCTCATACTGGATGTCGAGACGGAATTCGGTGGCTTCCTTGCCCTGCTGCATCACCACGTCGCTGCGCACGAGCGTCACGTTCTGCAGGAACGGCGACGCCTCGAGCGCCTTCATGAACCGCGTCAGCGCCTGGATGTCCACCGTGTTGCCCACGACCTGCAAGGCGAGCACGTTCTCGTCCGACTGATCGCCGGCCGGACGGGCGGGGGCACCCTTCTTGGGCGCCGCCTTGCTGACGCCCGCCTGCACTTCGGGCGACTCGTTGGAAACGGCGCTCGTCTGCGAAACCGAACGCAGCCAGACGTAGGGCGGCATGGCACGGCTGATCTCGTCCATGACGTGCGGCCAGATGAGGCGCGTGCCGTCGATGGCCGCGATCACCGCGATCTGGCGCTGGACCGAGTCGCGCTGCGCCTCGGCCTTGCCGCGCTCGGCGATCACCGAGGCATAGCGCGTGGAGTCCTGCACCGCCTTCTGCTCACGCTCGGTGAGCGACGATTCGCGGCGCGACTGGAACGTCCACATGACGCCGATGGCCGCCAGGCCGACGACCACGCCGGCCACGGCGGAGATCAACCACGGATCGCGCACCCGTGACTGGAGGTCCTTGAGCACGTCGGGAATGTTGAACGACGGCCCACGACTCCGCGTCTTCTTGCGCGCGCCGGGTAGGAGATTGATTTCAATCATGATGCGCTCTGGGCCCGGGTCAGGCAGGCTGGCGCAGCGCCAGGCCGATGGGGAGCATCAGCAACGGCGCCACTTCGTCCGTGACGAGCGGCTCGAAGGCGCCGTCACGAACCCGCAGGTTGGCCAGAGGATTGGCGAGCTCCACCTGCACGCGCAGGCGCGCAGCGAGCACGTCGGAAAGCCCGGGGATGCGCGAGCCGCCGCCACACATGTACACCGCCCGCATCGGCGCGGCGTTGCGCGACGACGAAGCAAGGAAGGCGGCGGCACGCTCGATGCCGACCGCAATCTCCTCACCGCGTCCCTCGAGCACGGCGTCGAGGTGCGGCGACCGGTCGTAGCCTTCGAGCAGCTGCGACGCCTCCTCCGCCCCCAAGCCGCGTTCACGCTGCAGGTCCTCGCGGAACCGGCGCGTCCCCACCGTGATGTCGCGGGTGAGGATCGGAACCCCCTCGTCGAGGATGTTGATGTTCGTCACTTCGTGCCCGATGTTCACCAGGCCCACGACGCCCTGCATCGCGTCGGGATAGCTGAGCTCAAAGGCGTTGTGCAGCGCGAAGGCATCCACGTCCACGACAGCCGGGTTGAGGCCGGCATCGGCGAGGAGCCGCAGCTTGGCCTCGATCAGTTCCCGCTTCGCGGCCACGAGGAGCACGCTCATCTCCGGGCCGTCGGCGTCGGGATCGAGGATCTGGAAGTCCAGTTCCACGGACTCCATGTCGAACGGCACATGCTGCTCCGCCTCCCAGCGCATGAGCTCGCGCGCCTGCTGCTCCTTGACGCGTTCGATCTGGATCTTCTTGATGATGACATCGCGGCCGCCGACGGCGGTCACGACGTCACGGGAAGACACGCCAGCCGCCAGCATCGTGGCCTGGATCGCGTCCGCGACAATCTGGGGGTCCATCACTTCGCCCTCGACAATTGCGTCGGCGAGGAGCGGGGTGATGGCCACCTTCATCAGTTCGGGCTCGGGGCGGGAATGGTCAATCACGGCCACTTTGACGAGGCCGGACCCGACATCGAGTCCTACTGAGGTCTTCTTGCGACCGAAGAGCGCCATCTGCGAACCGGCCCTCAGGCGAGGAGTGCGATCAGGTCGCCGCGCACTGCGCGGCCTCCCGACGATGGACGACATGTTCGCGTGCTGGAACCGCAAAGTTGCAGACGGCGACGGCACGCGGTCAATAGTTGTAACTGGCGCAAATTGCTGGCTTGGCATGCAGTTACGCCATGTCAGCAACCCACAGCTTTGCCCCCACACCCCGACAGGAGGGTCCGGCGCGAGGAGGGTTCCGCCCCATTATCACGAGCGGAGGGGGATGGAGGTAACAGCCGGGGTGTCAGCGAGATGGCACGCGCATCCATCCGAGTCCCGCCGCCGGGGCCCAATGGAGGCCTCCCGCTGAGTCCGCCACCGGCGTTACGAGCACCCGGTGCGACAGGCGCGCCGTCCCGCCGAAGACCGCCATTTCCGCCTCGACCTCGATGGTCGCGAATGGCGCGGCGGCTCCCACGAGCTCCCACCGCGCCACGGCCCGCCCCGCGCCGGCCTCACCCGTCGCTATCGCGGCCCCGGGTAGAATGGCCTCGGCCTGCGCGCTGTCGACCGGTTCTTCGAGCGCCGCAGCCTGGGCGCTCGAGACAGCGGCGGCCATCTCGGCGCGTGCCAACTCGAGCCCGGCCTGACGAACGGCCACGAGGGCGCGCTGTGCGCTGACGGCCACGACCATCGCCATGATCACCAGCGCCGCGAGCACCGCGGCCAGTGCGAAGCCGCGGTGCGCGCTCACGGCGCCGCCGGCAGCGGAAGCCGCGACGAGAGGCTCGCCGTGCGCGTCGCCACGACGGCGCGCACCGAAACGTCCAGAAAACGCGGACGGCCGTTGCCGCCGAGCCCTTCGCGCAGGCGTAGCCCCCCCTGCGCCGGTGGGAGCAAGGGACCCGCGATGGGCTGCGCCGCACCGCACCCGGACGTGCACTGCCGCTCGCCAAGCCACCACGAGCCGTCGCCGGCGCGGTACGCCATGTAGCGCACCGTGCGCCAGACTCGCGCCGGAACGGCGCGCGCCGGCACCGATGCGGGAAGCGAAGCCCCGAGGGTCACGCGTGTCCCGCCCGCAGGACACTCCGCCGAGGCGCGCTGGGTCCCGGCGGCGGCAATGACGGTCCGCCACTCGCGGCGGACAAGCGTGTCCATCACGGCCAACGAATCACCGGCCCGGGGCGCGCTCCAGCTGAGCTCCGTGGCGGGCAGGACCAGCCGCGCCAGGTCCTGATGGCAGGCGCGCGCGAGGACGCGCACCGACGCCACCTGGACGGCGGTATCGCCGAGGACGCGGACATCGCCGGCGGCATGGCCGAGCTCGGCGCGCAGCACGTCGTGCACCTCGCGCACGATTTCGGCGGCGCGCGAGCGTGCGTCGCGGGTACGGTGCAGGGCGAGGTGTTGGGCGAGAGCGCGCGTGGCCGCCGCCAGAATGACCCCGGCGAGCGCCAGTGCGACCAGCAGTTCGGCGAGCCCAGTGCCGTCGCGCCGTCTCATGGCAGGCAGGCGACGGTCACCGACAGTCCGCGCGTCAGCGCCGGGCGCGCGGGAACGTCGACGCGCTCCGTGAGCTTCAGGTGTCGTAGCTGCGGCACGACGCTCCATGCTTCGTGCACACCCTGGCGTTGCGATGTTCCGGCGCGCGCATCGCCGCACGCCTCAGCGCGCAGGGTGTCGAGTCGCGCCTGCATCGTCGCGGCCACGAGCCGCCGCAGCAGCGCGTCATTCTCGAGGCGCGCCACCGCGCCCGCCGCGCGCGCGTACGCAGCGAGCCCCACGGCGAGCAGAACGAGCGCCGTCAGCAGTTCGATGAGGGAGAAGGCTCGGCGGGCGTGCATGCGTGCACGGTACGGCACACCGGCGGGTTCGCATCACCATTTCATTACCGACGGCACCAAATGGTCCCCTGAACGGACGATGGGCCGGGATCGCTCCCGGCCCATCGCCTTCCAGCAAGCAATCAGGTTACGCGCAGACCGGCTCGCCCTCGTTGGTGGCCGTGCCGCCCACCGAGATCTGGCAGGTCTTGGCCGTCGACGTGTGCGTCGAGCTGGCGCTCCAGCCCGTGTTCGTCACCGTGCCCATCGTGACCGTCACGCCGCTCGAGGCCTTGTAGCTCGTGCCCATGTCCGTGATCGAGCTGGCGTAGTTGCTGTTGTTGTCCGAGAAGTACGCTTCCTGCGCGGTGACGAGGTTGCGCAGATCCGACTTCATCGCGGCGACATAAGCCTTCTCCTTCGTGTTCGCGAACTTCGGGATCGCGATGGCGGCCAGGATGCCGATGATCACGACGACGATCAGGAGTTCGATGAGCGTAAAGCCCTTGCGGTGCGACATCATGACTGCTCCCAGAAAGAGTGACGCCGCGTGGTGCGATGCACAGACGATTTGGATCTCGTCCGGCACCACGCCACGCGGCGGTGCTTCGCAACTGTCGTGCTTCGATACTGGCTGCGGAGGGGCGACAGGTAACCTCTCCATTATGTGCCGGCGCGCCGGGAACCTCAGCGCGCCGGGTCAGGCGATGCTACACGGAACTCAGTTGCAGACCGGCTCGCCTTCGTTGGTGGCCGTGCCGCCCACCGAGATCGCGCAGGTCTTGGCCGTCGACGTGTGCGTCGAGCTGGCGCTCCAGCCCGTGTTCGTCACCGTGCCCATCGTGACCGTCACGCCGCTCGAGGCCTTGTAGCTCGTGCCCATGTCCGTGATCGAGCTGGCGTAGTTGCTGTTGTTGTCCGAGAAGTACGCTTCCTGCGCCGTCACGAGGTTGCGAAGGTCCGACTTCATCGAGGCCACATAGGCCTTTTCCTTCGTGTTGGCGAACTTCGGGATCGCGATGGCGGCCAGGATGCCGATGATCACGACGACGATCAGGAGTTCGATAAGCGTGAAGCCCTTCTTGTTGGAAAGCATTCGTTTTTCTCCAGCGCGAGGAGGTGGGAAATCGGCGCCCTGGTCGGCGCAGGTGAGAGACTCGCAGTTTCGCAGGGTGTAACGATTGCAATTGCCTTGCCAGACTTCAAGGTCACTTATAACGCTTTGTATCACAATGTGTTACCGATATGACACAAATAACTCGCCTGCGGCAGTTGGCGCTAATTGCCATGGAACGAGGCAGATCGCCAACTGTGCAGTTCGTCGTATCGTACTGATTCCATACAGACGCAGCAATATTGGTCGGTCAAGAAGGCCGAGAATGGACTAGGCTAAGGCACGGACCGCGGACGCCGGACCAGCCATTTTCTGGCGATCGTCGGGTCAAGGCTGTCGTTGGCCACGAGCGCGCTGTCTGCCCGCTCAATGATGTACCGGAACGCGCGCGTGTACAGGCCGTCGGCGATGGCCACTCGCGCCGTCGTCCGCGCCCTATGCCACTGCGCGAGCTCCAACTGACAGGCGGCAATCGAGACCCGCGCGATTTCATGATCAGGTTCCAGCGACAGCGCTTTCTCGTACAGCGGGATGGCCACATCGCACAGATGCGCCTGCCGGTAGCGGTGCGCCAAGTCCATGTAGACACCGTAGTACGTAGGCATCAGCGCGATGGCCATGCGCCACTGCAGCTCGCCTTCACGGAAACGATTGCGCTCGAAATACTGCCCGCCGAGCGCGTAGTGCGCCTTGAAGTTGAGGGGCGACTCCTCCGCCATCAGCTCGAAGGCCGAGTCGGTGTCGTGCCAGAAGGCGTTGCGCTGCGAACTGCGCACCACGCCGAACGTGAGCACCGCCAGGCACGCGACGGCCACGAGCGGTTGCAGCGCGGAGCGCGTTTTGCGCAGCCGCGTGCGCAACGCGTCAATGCCAACGGCGACGACGAGCATCGCGCCGACACTGGGCAGGTATAGCGTGCGCTCCGCCAGCAGGATGCCCGTGGCCAGCAGCACGTTGCTGACCGGCGCCACGACCAGCGCGAACCAGGCGATGCCAAAGGCCACCACGGGCGCGCGCCGCAACGAGAGCACGAAGAGCGCCGCGGTGCTCACGAGCAGGAGGATGCCCGCGAGATGCGTCGGATGCAGCGTGGCATAGACTTCGAGCTGGCGCGGCGAGTAGTCCGCGTACAGGCGGATGGGGGCAAGCATCAGGCGCCCGTACTCGGGCACCACGTTCAACATGATGAAGGCGCGCTCGAGCATGCCCTGGTGCAGCAGCGACGGGTGTGGCATGTCGCCGCCGATATCGCCGAGCACCTTGACGCGAATGACGAGGAAACCCGCGGTGAGCGCCACGAGCGGCCAGAGGAGCAGCCGCAGGCGGCGCAGGCGTTGCCAGACCGGCGCGTCGCGATACAGCAGCACTTCAGCCGCGACAAGCAGCGCCGGCAGCACGATGACGTGTTCCTTCGTGAAGATCCCGCCAATGAACAGCGCCACGATGAGCACGCCCGTCTGGCGCCGCAGCGGCCCGTCGCGCCGGTCGCGCAGGTAGAGCCCGACCGCCGTGAGCATGATCAGTGCCGCCCACAGCTCGGCCTGTCCGACGACGTTGGCCACGGCCTCCACATGCACCGGGTGCACCGCAAACAGCGCGGCGGCGAGCCAGGCAACGCGCGTCGGCACGAGGAAGCCAAGCACCCAGAACACCGCCACCGCGCAGGCCGCGGCAAGCAGGAAGTTGACCAGGTGGAAAACGAACGGCGAGCCGGCGCCGAGCACCCACTGCACCCCGTACGCCAACACGATGAGCGGGCGATAGAGCCCCGCCCCGTTCTTCATGGGCCAGTACGACTCCTCGAAGTAACGCCAGAGCTCGCGCACGGAGTGCACGCGGTCATTGTCGGCGATGATCCACCGGTCGTCGTAGGTGAAGCCGTTGCGCAGGCTCGTCGCCGACGCGGCGAGGGCGAGTAGCGCGACGACCAGCGCCAGCACTCCCCAGCGCGGATCGGCGAGCGGCGCCGCACGCGGCGGCGCGGCGGGCATGGCGGGATCCGCCGGCGGTGCGCCTCGCGGGGTGGACTCAGCCGGCACGACGCCGGCGGCGGATGTCGTCACGTGAGGAAGTTGAAGCGCACGATGTGCCAGAAGGCCGCCACGCCGTCGCGCCAACCGATCTTCTTGCCCTCGGCGTAGGTGCGGCCCGAGTAACTGATGGGCACCTCGAAGATGCGGACGTTGGCGCGCGACAGGCGCGCCGTCACCTCCGGCTCAAAGCCGAACCGGTCGCTCGTCAGGTGGAGCGAGCGCGCCAGGTCACCGCGGATCGCCTTGTAGCACGTCTCCATGTCGGTGAGGTTGAGGTTGGTGGCCATGTTGCTGAGCAGCGTGAGCAGCCAGTTGCCCACCGAGTGCCAGTAGTAGAGCACGCGGTGCGGTCCGCTGAGGAAACGCGACCCGAACACTGCATCGGCCCGACCGTCCACGATGGGCTCGAGGAGCGCCGGCCAGTCGGCCGGGTCGTACTCGAGGTCAGCGTCCTGCACGATGACCACGTTGCCGGTGCTGGCCGCCAGCGCCGTGCGAATGGCGGCGCCCTTGCCGCGATTCACCTCGTGCCGCAGGAGCACGTCGATGCGCCCCGACGCCTTGAGTGACTCGAGCTTCTGCCAGGTGCCGTCGGTGGACTGGTCGTCCACGCAGATCACCTGCTTGCGCACCCGCACCGCGTGGACCTGGTCGAGGATGAGCTCGATGGTCGCCATCTCGTTGTAGACGGGCACCAGCACGGACAGCACGAGGTCGCCCTCGTTGATGGGCGTGCGGCCGCGCATGCGCGGGATGGCGGTGAACTGCGTCGGGGTGGGTTGCATGAGAGGCGGCAAACGGGGAGGTCGGAGGGCAAGGAGCCGAAACGCTACCGCACTACATCATACACTAGCACGTTCGACGGGTCTGCCCCCTTGAGCTTCAGGCGACCGCTGCGGGCGAGCTGCACCGCCGCGCGCAGCGACTCACTCTCACCGACCACGAGCCAGCGCGGATGGTAGGCGTCGAGCACACCCGCGAGCTGCGCGGCGACCTCGGCGTCGGAGCGGCGGCGCACGTGCTGCTCCGCCGTGAGCGCGAGCAGGGGCACGGCGGGGCGGCCCGCGTACAGATGGACCATCGCGTCCCGGTCCGACGCCACAAGACCGTCGCGCGGCAACGCCAACGCGATGCCCGCCGCGGCGATGCCGATGCGGGCGTTCGACCGCTCGATGGATTCCCAACTGCGGTCTCGCCAGTTGCGCACATGCCAGGTGCTGAAGCCGGCGGCGAGCAGTACGGCCACCACACGCACCGCAAGTCGCGCGGCGGGCCGCGCCGCTGGTGCGCCAAGGTGCGTAACGCCCACGACCAGCAAGACCAGCACACTCGGCCACAGCGGCCAGAGAAAGCGATCGGGCGGGTACGGCCATAACAGCAGGAGCAGTCCGTACGGAACGAAAACAAGCACCGAGACACCCGCACGCCGCCAACAGCGCACGGCGCCCGCCCCTGCGAGGACAGTCAGCGCGACGAATGCCGCGCCCTGCACCACCACTGGGGCCTCATAGAGCCCAAAGAGCATCAGCAGCAGCCGCATGCCCCGCAGGTTCTCGGCCGCCACGGCGAGCGCGAAGTCGAGCCCACCGGCGCGCCAGGCGTCGGCGATCCAGGGACCGTATGCGCCATAGGCCCCGACGACCGCCGCCGGAACGTCGCGCGCGTGCGCCGACGTCCACAGCTGCCAGGGCAACAGGAAGACCAGCGCGCCGGCGAGAACGATCGCGGCATCGCGCCAGCGTCGGCGCCAGACAAGGATCGCCATGGCGGCTGGCAGCAGCGTAACGCCAACCGTACGCAGCAGCGTCAGCGCCCCGATGGCGAGTCCGAGCAGCGCGGCGGCGCGCCACGTCGGCGCGGGCGTAAGCGCGGGCGTGGGTGCGGCTGTTGGTGAGGCCGTGGGTGCGTCCGTTAGTGCGTCCGTTGGCACAGCCGAAATCACGACAAACCGGTCAGCCATGATGAGCACGCCGCAGAGCGCGATGATGAATGTCGTCTCCGAGAAGAGCAGCCCATTGAGGAACAGCACCGGCACGGTGGCCACGCTGACCACGGCAACCATGGACGACACGGTCACGGAAAGCCCGCCGACGCGCCGCGCGAGTTCGCGCACAGCGAGGGCAGCGAGCGGAAGGAGCGCGACATTGATCAGCTTGAGGAACGCGACATTCGCCGGGAACTGCGGTGCCAAGCGCCAGAAGGCCGCGAGCAGCAGCGGATAGCCCGGCGGGAAATGCGTGGCCGCGGGGGCGCCAGGGAGGTTCGTGTAGCGATACCCATCGCCGTTCGCGATGGCGCGCGCGAGAATGACGTAGTGCCCGTCGTCCTGGAAGATGCCGATCGGCACATCGTTCATGGCGAAGAAGCCCAGCAGGACGGCGATCGCCGCGGTGGCGAGCGCGGTGCGGCGATTCAGCGCACCACTGGCGCTCTTCACCGCCTCTCCCGTAACGAGAAGGCCGAGCCGCCGCCGGGGATCGACGGCAACGCGGTGACCGCCGGCGCGCCGGGAGACAACGCCCACACGGGCACCGCATCGAGTTCCGGCGATCGCGGCGACAACACGAGCAACTGCGGGTGATAGCGCCGCGCGAGCGCGCCGAGTTCGCGGGCGAACTGCGGCAACGACTTGTCGCGCACGTGCTCGGCGGGGGTCAGCATGGACACCGGCATCGTCGTGCGTCCCGTGTAGAGCGCGATCATCACGTGGGCATCGCTGGCCACCACGTCCTTCGCCCCCGCATGCGTGGCGGTCCACTCCACCAGCGGCCAGAGCCGTTCGGTCATCGCACGCTGGGGAGACCCCGCCCATCCGCCGGCGAGCCCGCGTGCGGCGTACGCGGCGTGACCGGTGAGCAGCACCGCGAACGCGGCCAGGGCGGCGCGTGGCGCGTGCGGCCAGCGGCCGACGCCCCACTCACCGACACTGCGCGCCGCGGCGAGCAGGACGATGCCCGCCAGCGGCCAGACGGCCCACACGAATCGCTCCGGGTTGTACGGCCAGCACAGGACAACGCCACTGTAAAGGACGAGAAATGCCGCGAGTGCACTGCCGCGGCGCGCCAGTGCGGCGAGCCCTACACCGAGCGCGGCGACCACCATCGCGGCGACGCCCCACTGCAGCACGCGCGGCATGCGCGGCGCGAAGGTGCGCCCGAAGGCCGTCCAGAGATCCGTGACATTTCGCGCGAACACCTCCCAGAGGAGTGCCGGGTCGCGTCGATAGCCCCCGATGACCCACTCGAGGTAGGGACCGTAACTGCCGCGCAATTCATCGGGGAAGCCGCGCGACGCCTGCCAGACCCAGACTTGCCACGGCGCGAGCGCAAGCAGGGCGCACACCGCAAGCACCGCAGCCTCGCGCCGTCGATGGCGCCACCAGAGCACCGCGACGGCCGCGGGGAGCAGCACGCCGCCCACTGTGCGCACGAGCGTCAGTGCCGCAATCGCGAGGCCGGCCACGACCGCCGCGCGCACGCCGCCATTGCTTGCGACATGCTCCACCAGCCAGAGCGCTCCGATGAGCACGGCAAAGAAGAACGACTCGGAGAGCAGCACGTTGCTGAGCACGAGAACCGGCGCGATGAGTGCGCACACGCCAACGGCAAGCGCGGCCGGCACCGGGGGCATGCCGAGGTGCCGCGCGGCCAGCCGCACCGCGCCGTACACGCCGACCGCGAGACAGAGCGGGTTCAGCATCTTCAGGACAGCCACGTTGGCCGGAAACGCCGGCGTGACCTTGAGCAGCGCCGCGAGCACGAGCGAAAAGGCCGGCGGATAGTGAATCGCCGGCGGCGTCCCCGGCAGGTACATGTAGCGGTAGCCCTCGCCCGCAGCGAGCGCCTGCGCCGACAGCAGGTAGACGCCGTCGTCCCAGAAGACGCCGATGGGATGGGGCGTCACGCTGGCAAGCGCGCACGCGAGCACCACCACCGCCGCCAGCGCGGCGGCGAACCATGACGGACGAGGCGCACCGAACCGCGGCGCGCCCGTGCGCGCCGCCGGTTCGGTCACGCGTCCACCCCGTAGCGGGCGAGCTTGCGGTGCAGCGTTGAGGGATCGATGCCCAGCGCCTCGGCGGCGCGCGTCTTGTTCCCCTGCTCGCTCTGCAGCACCCACAGGATATAGGCGCGCTCGATGGTATCGAGCGTCGGATTCGGCGTGGGACGCTCCGCCACGAGCGGCTCGGCGCGGCGTTCGGCGAGGCGTTCGGGCAGGGCCGTCACGCCGATCACCGGCCCGGAGCACAGGATCACGGCGCGCTCCAGCGCGTTCTCCAGCTCGCGCACGTTGCCGGGCCAGCCGTATTCGCCGAGCATCTCCAGCGCGTCTTCGCTCAGCCGCTTGGCCGGTTCGCCGCGCTGCACCGCGGCCGCCTGCAGGAACGCCTCGGCCAGCAGGGGAATATCGTCGCGGCGATCGCGCAGCGGCGGCAGGTGAATGGCGATGACGTTGAGCCGGTAGAACAGGTCGCGCCGGAAGGCGCCGCGCTTGATCTCGTCTTCGAGGTCGCGATTGGTGGCCGCAATGATGCGCACGTCAATCGGCTCCGCATCGGTGGCGCCCACGGGAATGATTTCGCGCTGCTGCAGCACGCGCAGCAGCTTCACCTGCGTCGCCTGCGTCGTCTCGCCGATCTCGTCGAGGAAGAACGTGCCGCCGGCGGCGGCCGTGAAGAGCCCGGATTTGTCCTTGACCGCCCCCGTGAACGATCCCTTCACGTGGCCGAAGAGCTCGCTCTCGAGCAGGCCCTCGGGGAGCGCGCCGCAGTTGATGGAAAGGAACGGTCCGTCGGTGCGCGTCGAGAGTTCGTGCAGGTAGCGCGCCACCACTTCCTTGCCGGTGCCGGACTCCCCGGTGATCAGCACCGTGGATTCCGTGCCTGCCACCGCCTCGGCCATGCGCATGACCTCGATCCACTTCTTGCTGCCGCCGATCGGCGCTCCCTCGGTGGCGCGATCGCGGCGGCGAATCTCCTTCTTGAGCGTCGTGTTCTCGACACGCAGGTGGCGGTGCTCGGCGGCGCGGCGGAGGATGGCCACGAGTTCGTCGTTGCGGAACGGCTTCTGGATGTAATAGAACGCGCCTTCGTTGACGGCCTGCACCGCAGTCTGCAGCGTCGCCTGCGCCGTCATCAGGATAACCGGGACATCCTTGTCCTTCCGGCGCGCCGCGGCGAGGATCTCGACGCCCGTGACCTGCGGCATGCGCACGTCGGTGAGCACGATGTCGTGCGAGCCGCGCTCAAGTGCCTCGAGGCCGGCGCGACCGCCCTGCGCCACCTGCGGCGCGAAGCCCTCGCTCCGCAGCAGGATCTCGAGCGTCTCCAGGATGCCGGTCTCGTCATCGACGACGAGCACTGTGGGCCGGATCGGATCGTTCACGCGGTATCTCCGGTCGTGTGGGGGGTGCGCGGGAGCAGCACCGTGAAACGCGTGCCCGCGCCGTCGGAATCGACGAGCACATAGCCGCGGTGCGCCTCAATGGCGCGGTGCGTCACCGCAAGGCCGAGCCCGGTGCCTCCCTGCTTGGTCGTGCTGAATGGTTCGAACAGCCGCTCGGCGATGTCCGGGTGGATTCCCGGGCCTGCGTCGGTGACGGCGATCTCGAAGGCGCCGCCGTCAAACGAAACTCCCGACGGCAGGTGGGCGCGTTCCACGGCCCGGGCGGAGACGTGCACCATGCTGCCGGCCGGGGACGCCTGCAGCGCGTTGAGCACGAGATTGTAGACCGCGCGGTGCAGCAGGTCCTCGTCGCCGAGGAACGGGAGCACGCCGCCGTCCACCTGCACGTCCACGCGGACGTTCTCGGCCCGGCTCGGGTGTGCGAGGGCGAGCGTCGCGGCGCCGCGCGCGATCTGGCCGAGGTCGACCGGGTCCATGCGCGTGACGCGGACGCGGGCGAAGTCGAGAAACTCGGTGAGCACGCGCGACAGCCGGCCCGACTCACGCACGATGAGGTTGCCGAGTGTGCGCTCGTCGTCGGTGGCGGCCGGCCGGCGCGACATCTGCTCCACCGCACTCTGGATGGAGGCCAGCGGATTGCGGATTTCGTGGGCGAGCGACGCAGAGAGCTCCGCCACCGCCTCGAGCCGCTGCGCGCGGAGATTGAGCTGCTCCAGGCGCTTCTGGTCGCTGATGTCCTGAAAGATCGCCGTGGCCGAGCGCGGCACGTGCTGTCCGTCGCCGGCGTCAGAGGTCGTGGTGACGCCCACCGGAAAGACCGCGTCGCCACGGGTGAGGAAGCCCTCGGCGCGGCTCAGGTGGACACTCTCGCGCAAGGCATGGTCGAGCGCGTTGGCGACGACCGGGGCGACACGGCGCAGGTCCGCCATGATGGGGCGCCCGACGCCGGCCGCCAACGGGAGGCCCAGCAGTTCGCTCGCCGTCGGGTTGGCGTATTGCAGCGCACCAAACTCGTCTACGGTGAGGATGCCGCTGCGGATGTTGGCCAGGATGTCGGCGGCGCGCAGGCGAGCGCTTGCGAGCTCCGCCTCGAGGCGCTCGGTGCCCTGCCCGCGTTCACGCAGTCGCGCGGCGATGCCGCTGGTTCCCAACGCGACGCCGACAAAGACGACCAGTTGCAGGGTGAGCGCCAGCGACAGCGGCCCTTCGCCGACCACGATGACATCGGCGACATAGAACATGCTGCCGAGCCCCGCCACGAGCAACGCGCCGCGCCTCGGCAGCATGAGGGCGGCCGACGCGTTGACCAGGATGTACAACGCCGCAAAGCCCGAAGCGGCGCCGCCGGTGACGTTCACGACGGATGTCACAACCAGCAGATCGAAGATGAACTGTCCGTACATGAATGCGATCGTCGGCCGCTTGCGCTGCATCTCGGTCCAGATGGCCGACGGGACCGTCACGATCATGGTGAGCGCGAAGGTCAGCGACGCGACGAGCGTGTTCTGCGGCTCCGTGTCCTGCCAGACGCGGATGGCTGCCACGTAGATGGAGGTGGCCACCGAGAAGCGCGCGAGGTACAGCCAGCGCACCACTCGACGCGGATCGAGCAGTCCGAGGGCGCGGTCGTCGGCACTCTGGAAGAAATTCGCGCGCATCTGGCTCCTGGCTGGGACTCTTGCAGGATGCAAGGAGATCAGGATCGGTTATCTTGACGCATAATGCAAGGATCTAGTTACGTCTGCCACTATTAGATTGGATTGGATGTGGGCATTCTGACCGCCCCTTTCACTGCTGGGCGCACCTATGGCACCTGAAGTTCCGCTGAAGGTGAACGGCAGCGTGGCGATTCCGCGCGCCGAACTCGTCGTGCGCGCGACCCGCGCCGGCGGCCCGGGGGGCCAGCACGTGAACACGTCCTCGACAAAGGTCGAGCTGACGTGGAACGTCGCGGCGAGCACCGCGCTCACCGACGCGGCGAAGGGGCGCGTGCTGCTCGCCCTGGCGTCGCGCCTCGACGCCGACGGCACGCTCCGCGTGGTGGCGAGCGACACGCGGAGCCAGCGACAGAACCGGGAACTCGCGGAAGAGCGGCTGGCCGCGCTTGTGCGGCGCGCGCTCGTAGTGCCGCGCGCCAGAAAGAAAACGCGGCCCACACGCGCTTCGGTGGAACGCCGCCTCACCGAGAAGAAGCGGTCGGGCGCGAAGAAGCGCGACCGTCGCTACCGCGGCGACGACTGACGCGGCGGCCGGTGCCCTGCGCCACGGCGGCCGCGGCGGCCGCCGCGGCCAGAGCCCCGCGCTACCGCCGCTTGAACGAGAAGCCGACCTGGATGGTGAGCAGGTCGGCGCGCGAGAAGCGCGGCGACAGCACCGGATTGTTGTTCTGGTCGAACGAGATATCGTCGTCCGTCAGGTAGCGCGCTTCGCCATTGAAATGGTAGCGCGCCCCGATATCGATGGCGCCGCCATTGGAGCCCACCGGAATGTAGAACCCGCCGTAGAGCGTCTTGGCGAAGGTACCGTCGCTGTAGTTGTTGGACGACGCGAACGCCTCGCTCGAGTACTGATTGGAACCCGAGACGCTCGACGACGTCACGAACGACGCGAAGCCTATGGAGCCGCCCACATACGGGCTGACGCTGCGCCCGGGCACGCCGGCCTGCAGGCCAATGCCGCCGTTGAAGATGTTATTGGTCGTGTTGACATCCACGACGATCAGGCCCAGCGGCCCACCGCCGAGCGGGACGGTGCGCGTCCGCGACCCGTAGATCTCGAACCCGAGGTCTGCCCGAATGAGGAACGGCGAGTTGCCCAGCTGCCAGCCGGCAAAGCCGTTCAGGCCGAATGCGCCGTTGACGTTGCTGGCGAACTCGCCCTGCGGCGCACCGTAATGCAGTGCGCCACCGAGGGCGACCGAGCGCGGCAGGGCTTTTCCGTCGGCGTCGGCGTATTGCGCGGCGAGCGGCGCGGCAGTGGCGGCAATCAGCGAGAGAACAACGAGGGATTTCATGACGGCGCTCCAGCGCGACCTTGAACTCAGAGTGGGATGAACAGCGCGGGACGCATGCCACGCGCCCCGTCGCAATTCCTACCCGAATTTCGGCGCCTCGGTTTCACGGCTCGCCGGGCGACGGCCAATCGTCGCCAAACGGATCACCCGGCGGCGCGATGAGCGCGGGCGTTACGGCCGGCACTTCGCCCTTGTCCTGATAGCGCGCAATCATTTGGCTGATCGCCAGCCAGTGCGCCTTCGCTCCATCGTTCGCCGCCGCGGTGGCGTGCGCGGTCGCGGCGTCGCGCAGCCGGACGAGTTCGAACTCCACGATGGCTCGCACGGCGGGTGCTGCCTCCTTGTCGGCGGCAAGGAGCACGAGCCGGTCAGCCACCGTGCGCTGCGTGACCCGCTGGAGCGCGACGAGCTTGCCGCTCGCCGGCGCCGGCGCGTCCCATGTTCCCTTCACTAGCGCCGCAATCGCCTCCTGCAGCGCGTACCCGTCGGCCATGCGCGCCGAGTACTGCACCATGCGCGCCGCCCGCTCGCGCTGGAGGATGCCGTCCACAATCAGGCCCGCGAGCGTTCGGGCGGCGCCGAACTCGTCGAAGGCGGGATAGGTGCGCGTCCCCAGCAGCTCGACATTGCTGTTGGCGTCGAGGCGCGGCGTGAAGAGCGTGAGCACGGTGTCGGGGATCGCCAGCTCCTGCGGATCGAGCGCGCCGAGCAGCTGCCGCATGGCCTCACGCTGCCGCGCCGCGCTGATGATGCGCGTCGCCTGCTGGCCATCGCCCTTGAGCGGATTTGCGTATTCCAGCCCGCCCAGCGTCTTGGTGACGCTGTTGATGGCGAAGCGATGGAAGAAGTAGAGCAACGGGAATCGGTCCTGCAGGATCTCCAGCGGCTCGCCGTCGCGAATGTTGCGGAGGCCAAAGCCCTGGAGCGCAATGCGTCGCGCCGCCATCTGGTGCGAGAGGAACTCGCCGGCCGTCGCCGCGTCATCCCACAGGTTCGTGCGCGGATCGGCGGCGTTCTCTGGCCGCGCGTCGCCGTCGCTCAGGTAGAGATAGCCCTTCTTCAGGCCGTCGCGGACGATCGCTGACAGCGAATCGGCTTCGCTGGCCGGCGGGAAGATGCCATACCCCCAGCGGATCGCCCAGACGTCGTAGGCGCCCGGGCCGCGGTCGTAGGCAGCGCTGATGTCGATGCGGCCGTTCGTGACGCGGATGCGCGGCGCCGGATAATCCATCACGGAGCCGCGGTCATACGTGCTGGCGATGTAGTTGTGGCCGAGGCCGAGCGTGTGTCCCACCTCGTGCGCGCTCACCTGCCGGATGCGCGAGAGCACGAAGGACGTGTCGGCGGCGGCCGCGTCGGCGCCGAGGAAGGCGGCGTAGATGTTGTAGTCGGTGCGATTGCGGTGCGAGTCCATCCGCGCCATGCCCTTGAGCATCTCGCCCGTGCGCGGATCGGTGAGCGCGCCGCCCACCGACCAGCCGCGCTCGTTGCGGTTGATCCACTGCACCACGTTGTAGCGCACATCCATCGGGTCGACGCCCTCGGGGAGCAGCTCGACCTTGAAGCCCCCCTTGAGCCCCGCCCGGTCGAATGCCTCGCTCCAGAACGCCACTCCCTGCAGCGTGGCGGTGCGCAGTGGTTCGGGGATGCCGCGATCGACGTAGTAGATGATCGGCTGCTTGATTGGGCTCTTCGTGTCGTTCGGGTTGACACGCTCCAGGCGGTGCCGCGATGCCCAGGTCCGTTCGATCTGCGACTGGATGGGCGCGGCGTAGTCCTTGAAGGTCACGCCGAAGTAGCCAACGCGCGGATCGGCAAGACGCGGGCGGAACCCGTCGTCGGGGAGGCGCAGCAGGGTGATGTGCTGACGGAAGTTCAGGGCGCGCGCATCGGGGACGAAGCGCCGCAGCGCACCGCCGGCGTCGCCCGTGGCGGCCAGCGTGAGCGCGACGTCGATCTCGGTGTTGTCGGTGTAGCCCTTGGTGTACGGCTTAGAGATGCGCGACCGGTCGCGCGCCACCGCGTAACTCCCCTGCCGGCTGCGCGTCAGCGTGCCCGCGATGTCGTTCCAGTCGCGCAGGAGGAAGTCGGTGGCGTCCACCAGCAGGCGCCCGCCTTCTTCGGCGAGGAGCGGAAGCGCCGCCACGGTGCTGCTCGCAAACCCCTCGGCGACCGTGCGCTGGTGGTCGGTACCTCCGCTCGAGCGATACTGCGTGTTCTCAAACGTGACGAGCACGCGCTCGCCCGCCTTGTCGAAGCGTGCCACGCGTACGCCGCCGCCCGACCCGCGGTCGAGCCCGAGGGCGTTGGATCCCAGGCCCGTGGCGAGCGTGGTCATGAGCAGCATGCGCGCCGAGTCGCGCGGCAGCTCGAGCCAGACGGCGCCGGTGCGGTCGTTCAGGTAGACGGGCACGAAGCCGTCGAGCCGCTCGAGTCCGGCGGTGCGCGCGGTGATCGAGGTGGATGCGGCAGGGGTCTGCTGCGCCGAGAGCGAAAAGGGCGCGAGCGCCGCGGCGAGCAGGGCGGCGACGAGGAGGCGGGCGGGCGACATACGGAGACCGTTGGGCTGGGGACGCGCTCAACCTCGCCCCGCATACGCACCGCCGCAAGCGGTTCGCTGACGAGCGCTCGGCACTGGCGCGCGCCCGGCGCCGGCGCGCTGACCGAGCGCCACGGGCCGGCGACGGGCGCGCAATCGAAACGGGGTCGCCAGCGCGATGCCGGCGACCCCGTCCGTGCTCCTTCGCGATGTGTTACGGCTTGACCATCGACTTCACGGCATCGGGCAGCTCGAAAATCTTGGCTTCCACCTTGTCCCACTCGTACGCCGCGAAGGTGAGTACCATATCTCCCTGCGGCATCTTCTGGACGATCTTGGTCGGCATCAGCACCCCGCCCTGGTCCTTGTAGTCGGAGAGCACGGCGGTAATCTCGATCTTGCCCATCTGCGGATTCTCCATTGAGCGCGAGATACCGGCCGCCAGCCCCGTCTCGGCGTCAAAGAATTGCAGGGCCTCGCCACCGCCATCCGCCCTGATCATCTTGACCTTGAAGCACTTGCGTCCCTCGAAATCCTCTAGGGCGACGGTTTCGATGGTCGTGTAGCGCGTGGGGTCAGGAAAATCCGAGAAGAAATCGGCTTGCTGCTTGACCGCGGTCGCCTGCTCGCCAGTCATGACCGTCGCCCCCTGCATGGGCTGGATGGCCCACGCAGTCGTGCCGTCAAAGCCGGAGGTCATCTCGCCGAACGAGCCGAGGGTGATCTGCTGCAGAAGGAGGGCCGGCTTGGCGCGATAGATATGGATCGGTCCTTCGATGCCCATGGCGGGCATGGAGAAGGTGCCCGTCTGGTGCAGCGACGTGTGCTTGTCCAGCGCCTCGCGGCCGCCCATGGCGGCTACGTGCTTTGCGACCAACGCCTTGCCGTCGGGCAGCGCCTGCGCAGTGGCCAAGGCGGGAACCAGGCTGGCAGCGGCCAGCGCGACCAGCGTGCGGCGAATATTCATGACGAACCTCGGGATAGACTGGGCCGGTCGAAAGTGGCCGGACGCAGGGAAGAAATCTGCGAACTGCCAGGGTACAGCGCTATACACCGCCGGCACGTGGATGTGGCTGCGTACGCGGTCCGGCAGGGGGCGGTTTCGAGCGGCTAGCGGCGTGGCGCCTGAAGTCCGGCCTCGATTGCCAAGCGGACCCGTTCACGCTGCCGGTCGCTGCCCCCGACCAGGACGGCGATGAGGTTGTTGTGCACGACGAACATCGGCGGCTCTGCCCACGGGTTCGGCTGCCCCTTGGGGATGGCCGTGAGCGTGTCGATGCCGGCGCTGGTCTTCAAGCGCGCGGTGCTGTCGGCGAAGATCCACGCCAACAGGTGGGCCTTGCCGACGCGAAGGCCGAGTGGCGCGACGGGGAGCTTGGGATGGGACGGCAGGGAGTCATCGGCGCGCGGGGCGAGGCCGGCATTGACGAGTCGCTGCGTGAGCTGCGCCGCGTCCCATCTGCCGGTGGAGGGCGCGTGCGGCGCGGTGCGCACCTGCTGCGCGACGGCCTCGACCTCCTGACGTGCCTTGGCGGCGCGCACCACGCGGGGGTCCTCTCCCGCGCAGGCCGCGAGGGAGAGGATCGCACCCAGAACCAGCGCACGGCTCACAGCAGCGGTTTGCAGCATATTTTGAAATATGGCACAGACGCACGCTGACGACGATCACGTCCGCCTCGACAAGTGGCTGTGGGCGGCGCGCTTCTTCAAGACACGCGGCATCGCCGTGGAGGCGATCGCCGGCGGCAAGGTGCTGTACAACGGCGAGCGGCCCAAGCCGGCGCACCTGGTGAAGGTGGGCGACGAAGTGCGCATTCGGCTGGGGCCGTACGAGCATGTGGTCCAGGTGCGCGAACTCGCGCTGCGTCGCGGCCCGGCCAAGCAGGCGCAGCTGATGTACGAGGAGACGGAGGCGTCGATCGCGGCGCGCAAGCGGCTCGCGGAGCAGCTCAAGGCCGCCAGCGCGTTCAACCCGCAGGCGGCGTGGACGGAAAGCAAGAAAGACCGGCGCGAGTTAAGGCGGATGCGGGGAAAGAACTAAGAGAAACAACAGAAGAACAACAGAAAAACAACAGACGGTGGCCCCACCGTCGGGTCCCCTGTTGTCTCTCCGTTGTTTCTCTGTTGTCTCTCTGTTGTTTCTCTACATCGGGTTCGCTAGACTTCGCGAACTAAAGGGGAGGCCTATTTATGTCCAACCAGCAGAAGTCTTCGCCGTCGTCGCAGGGATGGGGCGTGGCCGCCTTCATCATCATTCTGGCCATCGTGGCGAACACGGTGGCGTACCGGGTACACAAGGCGACGTATCTCCAGCCCGACGCGCCCGCGGCGGCGGCGGCTGAACACTAGGCTGGGCGTTACCCCTGCATGACAAGAGCGGCGGAGGCCATGGTGGCCTCCGCCGCAGAGTTTTTCGCAGGATTACCGCTCAGGTCTTGTGACGGAAGGTGATCCGGCCGCGACTCAAATCGTAGGGCGAGACTTCCACCGAAACGCGGTCTCCCGCCAGCACACGGATGCGGTGCCGCCGCATCTTGCCGGCCATGGTCGCCAGCACGTCGTGCCCGTTGGTGAGGTGCACGCGGAACGTTGCACTGGGAAGCACTTCGGAGACGGTGCCTTCGAGTTCGATCGCTTCTTCCTTCGCCATAAATCCCGGTATTCGTTTGGCGGCCTCGGTGACGCTGCCCCGGCCGCGGGGGAACTATGCAGTATAGCCGAATTCAGCGTGGGGGGACAGTGATGGCAGAGGGCAGATGGCTGATGGCGGACAGGGGACGGCCGAGGGGCGACGGCGGGTGTCGCCCGCCTGTCGCCGCGGGCTACGTGCCGTTAGCCTGCAGGACTCCCATCTTTCCTGCCATGATCAGACGCTTCTCGCTTGCCCTGCTGACCGCGGTCACCGTGGTCCCGATGCTCCCGGCCCAGACCCCCTCCGCTTTCGAAGCCGAGATCCGCAAGCGCACCCAGGCCGTCCTTCCGCAGGTCGTGGCGTGGCGGCGGGACCTGCATGAGCATCCGGAACTGGGCAACCGCGAGACGCGGACCGCGGCGCTCGTGGCGGCACACCTGCGCTCCCTCGGCATCGAGGTGCGCACAGGCGTGGCCACCACGGGCGTGGTGGGTGTGCTGCGCGGCGGCAAGCCGGGCCGCGCCGTCGCCCTGCGCGCCGACATGGACGCCCTGCCGGTGACCGAGGAAGTGGACCTGCCGTTCCGCTCGAAAGTGCGGACGGAATACAACGGGCAGGAAGTCGGCGTCATGCACGCCTGCGGCCATGACAACCACACGGCGATGTTGCTGGGCGCCGCCACGGTGCTCGCCGGCATGCGGGCCGAGCTGCCCGGGACGGTGACGTTCCTGTTCCAACCGGCGGAGGAAGGGCCGCCGACGGGCGAGACCGGCGGCGCGAAGGTGATGCTCGAGCAGGGCGCGCTCGACAATCCCAAGGTGGAGGCAGTCTTCGGCCTGCATGTGCGGCCGGGGCGCGCCGGCGAGATCGGCTACAAGGCCGACGGCGCCATGGCGAGCAGCGACCAGCTCGACATCGTCATTCGCGGACGCCAGACGCATGGTGCCGAACCGTGGAAGAGCATCGACCCGATCGTCGTGACGGCGCAGGTGGTGAACGCACTCCAGGCGATCGTGTCGCGACAGACGAACCTCGCACAGGCGCCAGCGGTCATCACCATCGGCTCGATGCACGGCGGCGTGCGGCGCAACATCATTCCGGACAGCGTGGTGTTGTCGGGGACGATCCGCATGTTCGACGCCGCGATGCAGTCCGAGATCCACGAACGCATCAAGCGGACCGTGGCGGGTGTCGCCGCCGCGTGGGGCGCCACGGCGAGCGTGATCATCGCGCCGCAGACGCCGGTGCTCGTGAACGAGCCCGCATTGACCGCCAGGATGGCGCCGACGCTCAAGCGCTACGCGCGCAGCGCCTTCGCGGACATCGCATGGACGCCCTCGGAGGACTTCGCGTTCTTCGGCCAGAAGGTGCCCTCGCTCTTCGTCCTCATGGGCGTCACGCCCGACAGCGTGCGCGTGGAGGACGCGGCCCCGAACCACAGCCCGCGGTTCTTCGCGGATGAGTCGGCGCTGCCGTACGGCGTGCAGGTGATGGCCGGACTCGCCGTCGACTTCCTCACCGCACCGCGGGTCACGCCGTAAGTGCTCGTGCTCGCCGCCGAGGTCGCACAGCCCGTCGCGGAGGCGCTGCGGGCGGTGAATCCCGTCGAGCTGGTCGCCGTCGCGTTCGGGCTGGTGAGCGTGTATCTCGCGGCGCGCGAGCACATCGTCAGTTGGCCGACGGCGATCGTGAACGTGGCGATCTTCTTTGTGCTGTTCTGGCGGGCCAAGCTCTACGCCGACGCCGTGCTGCAGCTGATTTATCTCGCGCTGTCGGTCTACGGCTGGTACGAATGGCGGTTCGGCGGCGCGCAGCACTCGCGCCTCCAGGTTTCGCGCGCAACGCGTCAGCACTGGATGGTGCTGGTGCCGCTCTTCGTCATCGGAGGACTTGGCCTGGGCGCGCTGCTGGCGCGCTACACCGACTCGCCCGTGCCGTACTTCGACGCGCTGCTGACGGCCGCGAGCCTCGTCGCCCAGTGGATGATGACGCGCAAGCTGCTGGAGAATTGGGTGATCTGGATCGCGGCCGACCTGGTGTACGTCCCGCTGTTCATCCAGCGCGGGCTGCCGCTGACGGCGGTGCAGTATGCTGTCTTCCTGCTCCTCGCGGCCATCGGCTGGCACGGGTGGCGACAGTCGCTGCGCGCGCAGGCGCCGGCTGCTCCGCCGGCGCGCGCCGGATGACGTGGCGCGTGGTGGTGACCGGTCCGGAATGCACGGGAAAAACGACGCTGACCCGCGCCATCGCGTTGCGCCTCGGCGCCCCGTGGGTGCCGGAGGCGTCGCGCGCCTATGCCGAAGCGCGCGGCGGCGTGCTCAGCGTGGCCGACGTGGAACCCATTGCGACGGCGACACGCGACGCGCTGCAGCGTGCGACGGCGGCCGGCCGGGCGGTGCTCGTGGCCGACACCGACCTCGTGAGCACCGTGGTGTACGCGCGGGCATACTATGGAGTCTGCCCCGACTGGGTGGTGGAGGAGTGTCGAGTCCAGTTGGGAGATCTCTATCTTCTGTGTGATACCGAACTTCCCTGGCAGGCGGACGGCGTGCGTGACCGCCCGGCCGCCGCCGATCGCGCAGCGATGTACAACGCGTTTGCGCGGACGCTGCGCGAACTCGGCGCGCGCGTGGTGCCGATCACGGGCACGGGAGCGGCCCGCACTGCACTCGCCCTGGACGCTGTCCTCGCCGCCGCACCGACTGGGAGCGCCTCGTGAACCCCACCGACGTCCTTGAACTCGATGCCGCCATTCTGCAGGCGGCGATCACCGCGCTCGCCGGCGGTCTCTGTTTCGCCCTCTACGTGCGGTACGACCGCCCGCACTTTGCCTGGTTCGGCATCGCGTGGACCATGTACCTCGCGCGGCTCTTCGCGATTCTCATCTTCATGGTCCGGCAGAACCCGCACTGGCTGTTCTGGCACCAGGTCTTCACCGGTGAGACCGCGCTCGCCCTGCTCTGGACGGCCATCGGATTCAGTCACGGCGCGCCGTGGAGGAACCGGTACTGGCTCGCCGTCGCCTTCCCTCCCCTCTGGGCGTACATCGCCATTTACCGGATGGACAACTTCCTGCTCGCGGCGGGACCGGCGGTGCTCTTCCTCAGCATCGCCACGCTCGCCACGGGCGTGATGTTCCTGCGCTACCGGCTGAAGAATCCGTCGAGCGGTGCATCCATGCTGGCGCTGACGTTCCTGCTGTGGGGACTGCACCACCTCGACTACCCGATCCTGCGCGCGCGCGGCGTCTGGACGCCGTGGGGCTACTATCTCGACATCCTGTTCCTGCTTGGCGCCTGCGCGGGGATCCTGCTGCTCGTGAACCACGAGCTCGCCGACGGACTGCGCCTGCGGACGGCGGAGCTCGAGCACCTCTCGCGGCGCATGGTGCGTCAGCACGAGGAGGAGCGACGGCGGCTTTCGCTCGCGCTGCACGACGAGACGGCGCAGGTCTTCGCGGCCCTCAAGCTCGAGCTCGGCGCGATCGGCGAGCGCGTGGACGACACGCTCCGCAAGCGCGTCACGCGCGCGGTGTCCCTCGTGGACGCGGGCCTGAAGCAGATTCGCGACGTGACGCACGACCTGCGTCCTTCCCTGCTCGACGATCTCGGCCTGCTTCCCGCCCTGCGGTCGCTGGTCGACGAGTTCGCGTCGCGCCGCGAGGCGCCGACCACGTTCGAGGCGGCGGAAAGCCTGCCGGTGGTGAGCGACGACGCCGAAGTCGCGCTCTTCCGCGCGCTGCAGGAGAGCCTGTCGAACATCAGCCGGCATGCCACGAACGCGCCGGTGCACGTGATCGCCTCGTCCGACGACCGCTGCGTGCGGCTGATCGTGTCGGACACCGGGCCGGGCTTCGACGCCAACAATCTCGAGCGGCTCGAGGTCCAGGGCCACCTGGGGCTCGCCGGCATGCGCGAGCGCATCTCCAGCGTCGGCGGCGACGTGCGGCTCATCAGCGCGCCGAGAGCCGGCGTGTCCATTGCCATCGAGGTCCCGCGGGCGGAAGATTCCTTTCAATGACCACACCCATCCGGCTCGTCCTCGTGGACGACCATCTCATCGTGCGCGAGGGACTGCGGCACGTCCTCGAGGAGGCGCCCGAGTTCTCAATCATCGGCGAGGGAGCCACGGCCGCCGAGGCGATTCGGCTCGCCGACGAGCTAAAGCCCGACGTGCTGGTGCTCGATATCTCCATGCCGGGGGGCTCGGGGTTGCACGCGGTGCCCGAAATTCTCGAGTGTGCGCCGCAAACGCGCGTTCTCATGCTGAGCGTACATGACGACGCGGAGTACATCCTCGAGGCCGTTCGCATCGGTGCGCACGGGTACTGCCGCAAGGACTCGTCGCCAGACGAGCTGCGGCGCGCCATCAAGACGGTCTTCGCCGGCGACACGTATTTCTCCGCGCTCGTGGCCCAGCGCGTGGCCCAGGCACTGCGCGAAGGCAAGTCGGCCAAGGATGTGGTACCGCCGACGCCGCCAGGAACGGAGGTGCTCTCTCCGCGCGAGCGCGAAGTGCTTCGCTTCATCGCGCAGGGGCGCGCCAACAAGGAGATCGGCGCGCAACTCGGCATCAGCACGCGCACGGTGGAGGCACATCGGCAGGCGCTGATGAAGAAGCTCGGCATCCACACGGTTGCCGGGCTCACGCGGTACTGCCTCGAGCACGGGATTGATGTAGGGTAATTTCTTACGTACAAGTGGCAATAGAGAGGGCGAAAAGCTGTCCGTAATCTCCCTCTCATGCTCCCTTACACTTCCTTCTCGGCCGCCCGCGTGACGTTCACCGCCGCGGCCTTTCTCTTGGTGACAACCGCTGCCGGCGCCCAACAGGCGACGCTCAGCTCCTCCAACAACGGCACCGTCGATTCGACGGGCGCCCGCAAGTCGACATCGCTCGGCGCAGTGACGGTGACCGCGACGCGACGTGCGACCGATGTGCAGGCCGTGCCGAGTCCGGTGAGCGTCCTCGACTCGGCGATGCTCCGCGAACGGCAGCCCAACACCGCCGCCGATCTCCTGCGTGAACTTCCCGGCGTTGACGTGATCGGCACGGGGACGAATCAGGCGCGTCCCTCCATTCGCGGCCAGCGCGGGCAGCGCATCCTGCTCCTGCAGGACGGCCTGCGGCTCAACAACGCCCGACGCCAGCAGGATTTCGGCGAGATTCCGGGCATCGTGGACGTCGCCACGATCCAGCGCGTGGAAGTGGTGCGCGGTCCGGCGTCGGTGCTCTACGGCACCGATGCGATCGGCGGCGTAATGAACATCATCACGAAGGTGCCGAGCTTCGCGAAGAACGCGCCGAAGGCGGGCGGCAGCCTTGGCTATCGGTATGGCAGCGCGGGTGAACTGACGCGCGGCGAGGCATCGCTCAGCGCGCGCGCCGGCAACTTCGTGGTGCTGGCCACTGGGGCCAAGCGCGATGCCGGCAACTACGATGCACCGGCCGGCCGCTACGGCAACGTGAACTTCGCTGACGCCGTGACGCTGAACAATGCCGGCGTGAACGACAAGAACGCGTCGGTCTACCTCGGCTGGCGCTACAAGTCCGGCACGGGCGCGTTTGTCCGCGCCGAAACGTACGACGCCAAGAACGCTGGGTTCGGGTACATCGACCCCGCCCTGCTCGGCGGCGACCTGACGAAGATCCAGATCACGTATCCGTCGCAGTCCTTCACCAAGTGGAGCACGGGTTTCAGCACCGGCGTCGTCAGTGGCGCGAAGGTGTTCGACAAGGCGGACGTCATTGCCTACCGCCAGGTGAACGGGCGCGACCTCTCGCAGAGCATCTTCGCACCGTTCGGTGCGCCGTACCCGGCCACCGCGGGCGTGGACATCCAGACGCGCAACCACACGGACCTCACGACCAGCGGTTTCCGCGCCGAGGCGATGAAGATTTTCTCGCGGAACGTCATCGTCTACGGCGTGGACTACTTCCATGACGACGCAGTGGGCCGCGACTCGAGCCAGACGACGGTGTTCGGCTTCGGTCCGCCGAAGCCCAAGTCGAAGAACACGCCGTCCCTGCCCAGCGCGACGCTGTCGAGCACAGGCGTCTTCCTGCAGAACGACCTGCGCCTGCACGACCGCCTGTCGCTGATCGTGGGCGGCCGCTGGCAGCGCGTGAGCTCGGATGCGAAGCCGACGGCCGGACTGACGACCATTCCGCCGGGTGATGTGCAGTCCACGGGCGTCTTCGCGACGAATGCGCTGTTCAAGATGACGTCCAACCTGAACCTGGTGGCATCGGTCGGACGCGGCTTCCGCGCGCCGAACCTGGTGGAGCGCTACTTCAATGGCCCGACGCCGGAAGGCTCGGCGTACCAGTCGGCGACGCCGGATCTCATGCCGGAGCGGAGCTTGAACACGGATCTCGGCCTGAAGTACCGGACCGATCGCGTGGCGGTGGAAGCGTTTGTGTACCGCAACGACATCCGTGACGCGGTGCGCATCGCCCCGACCGGCGTGAAGATCAACAACCTGCCCGAATACAAGAACGTCAACGTCGGCAAGCTGCGCTCCAACGGGTACGAGGCCACCGCCACCTACCTGCTCAACCGCGGCTTCACGATGAGCGCGAACTACTCGAAGGTGAAGTCGTCGAACCTGCTGGACCCGTCGAGCCCGGTGGGCGACACGTATTCCAACAAGCTGGTCGGCGCGCTCGGCTGGCGTCCGGCGAGCGGACGCGGCTGGGTGGAGTACACGCTCCGCCGCAATGGCGTCCAGAAGGAGATCGTCGCCGGCTCGAGCCCTGTGGGCGACGAACTCCCCGCCTTCGTCGTGCACGGCATTCGCGGTGGCGCGCACCTGTTCACGGTCGGCGGCGTGCGGCAGGATCTCGACGTGCAGGTCAACAACCTCGGCAATAAGCTGTACGCGGAGTCGGCCAACGCCGGCTTCTTCCGTCCGGAGCCGGGGCGTCACGTCGTGATCGCCCTCCGCTCGAGCTTCTAACCGCATGCGGTCGCCGATCTCATTCATTCCGATCGCGACGACGCTCGTCGCGCTGGTGTTCACCGGCATCCTGTTTCGCCGGTGGCGCCAGCGAGGCGGCACGCACCACCTGTGGTGGGCGCTCGGCACGCTGACGTACGCGGCGGGCACGATCACCGAAAGCGCCACGACGTTGTTCGGCTGGGACCCGACGGTGTTCCGCCTCTGGTACATCACGGGGGCCCTGCTCGGCGGCGCGCCGCTCGCGCAGGGTTCCGTCTACCTGCACCTGCCGCGAAAGGTGGCGAACGCGCTGTCGGTGGCGCTCGTTACGGTCGTGACGGTGGCTTCGGTCTGCGTCGTGCTCAGTCCGTTGCAGATGAGCCTGGTGGAACCCTACCACCTGACGGGGAAGGTGTTCGCGTGGCAGTGGGTGCGCACGTTCAGCCCATTTGTGAACCTGTATGCGTTTGTCTTCCTCGTGGGCGGCGCCATCAAGTCGGCGGTGTATTACAGTCGCAAGGCTGAAACGCGCAACCGGTTCCTCGGCAACGTCTACATCGCCGTCGGCTCCATGCTCCCCGGCATCGGCGGCACCTTTACGAGATTCGGCCACACCGAAGTGCTGTATGTGACCGAGTTTCTCGGACTCGTCATCCTCTATTATGGTTTCCGCCTGAACGTGGTGTCGCAGCCGCCAGCACCTTTCGTGGCGCAGCCGGCGACGGCCTGACAAGCTCCCCAGGCGCTCCCCCCTGAGGCTCGGCACCACACCAACGGCCCGCATTCGGCATCACGCCGGGTGCGGGTCGTTGGACTTTCCTCGGCCGATGCTTCGCGCGTCGGCTGTGCGACCTCACCTTCGGCGCCGCGGCACCACCGTGTCGAGCGCCTGGTCCAAGCGGTGCACGAAGTCGGCGATCGTGCGCACAGCAGCGATGAAGCGCCCCGCATCGACGCGGTCCACATCGTCCGTGGTGCGGTGATAATCGGCGTGGTCCTCGACGCCGAAGTAGACAAACGGAATGCCTTTGTCGTAGAAGGCGGCCTGGTCGGACTGGCCAATCCAATTGTCACCTCCGTCCGGCTCGCTGCGGTCATGCCCCATACGGAGCCGCACCGGCGCCACCTTGGCCGTCTCCCGCAGGAGCGGACGGAAGAAGGGATAGGGGGTCGCTCCCGCCACATACAACTCGTTCTTGTCGAGGCGCGCCACCATGTCGACGTTCACGTTGACCGCGATGCGCCGGAGCGGCACGGGAGGCGACTCCATGAACGCCCGCGAACCGCGCAAGTCGGCCTCCTCACCGTCGAAGAACGCGAAGATGATCGAGTGCCGCGGCGCGTGGCCGGCGTACCACTCGGCGAGCGCGAGCGCGGCCGCGGTGCCCGAGGCGTTGTCGTCGGTGCCGTTGTAGACCTGGCCGTTGTGCACGCCCAGATGGTCGAAGTGCGCACTCACCACGATTGCCCGCGTGGTGTCGGCGCCGCGCACGATGCCGAGCACATTCACGCCATCCCGGGCCGAGGTGTCGTGCCACACGACGTCGAAGTGCTGCACGTAACCCGGCACGAGCGGCTCCACGCCGGCCTGCGTGAGGCGCCGCACAAGATAGGCCCGCGCCGCGGCGTTGCCTCGCGTTCCCATGCGTCGCCCCTCCATGGAGTCGGCGGCAAGGTCCGAGAGCGCGCGCCACGTGGCCGCGGAATCGATGTTCGGCGGCAGGACCGCACTGCCCTGGGCGACGGCAGCGCGCGAACCGGCAACGAGGGCAACCGCAAGGCAGCAAATACGGAGGGGGGTCATGCCGGTATAGTACCTCACGTCGCCTCAGTGTGTTGCACGAAGGCCCGACACCCGCGCTATCGCGAGTGCTTGTGCATCAGGTCCACGAGCTCGTCATACATCGCTTCGGCTTCCTGGTCACCCTTCCTGATGGCGGAGGCGGCACAGTGCTTGAGATGGTTGCGCATCAGTTCGCGCGACACGGAGCGCAGTGCCTCCTGCACCGATGACACCTGCGTGAGGATGTCAGCGCAGTAGCGGTCCTCGGCGACCATTTTTTGCAGGCCACGTACCTGCCCCTCAATGCGTCGCAGGCGCGTGACGTTGCGCGCCTTGATGTCGGCGTCCACCGCCACGGCGTGACGCGGGGTGACGTCGTGGGTTGCGCAACCGCAGCCGGCGTGCTGCACGGGAAGTTTCTTGGCCATCAGACGTGCGCCTCACGGAATGCCGCCGCGCGCCGCGGACGCCAGGTCCGCAGCCGCAGCGAGTTGGCAACCACCGACACGGAACTGAACGCCATCGCCGCGCTCGCCAGAATGGGGCTGAGCTGGAGCGCAAACGACGGATAGAGCACGCCCGCGGCCACCGGAATGCTGATGACGTTGTAGATGAAGGCCCAGAACAGGTTCTGGCGCATGATGCGCATGGTGCGGCGCGACAGCTCAATGGCATCGGCGAGTCCGTGCAGGTCGCCGCGCACGAGCGCTACGTCGGCGGCCTCCACGGCGACGTCCGTTCCGGTTCCGATGGCGACGCCCACGTCGGCCTGCGCGAGGGCGGGGGCGTCGTTGATGCCGTCGCCCACCATGGCCACCACGCGACCTTCCTCCTGCAGTCGCCGCACCTCGGCCACCTTGCCGTCGGGGAGCACCTCGGCCACCACGCGCGGAATGCCGGCCTGTCGCGCGATGACTTCGGCCGTGCGGCGATTATCGCCGGTGAGCATGACGACGTCGAGGCCCATGTTGACCAGACGTGCGATGGCCGCGTTCGACGTGGCGCGAATCGGGTCCGCAATGGCCACGAGCCCGGCCAGCACGCCGTCAATCGCGATGAAGACCGGCGTCTTGGCCTCAGCGGACACGCGCGACGCAACGTCAGCAAGCGGGGCCACGTCGATGGCCCAGTCGGCGAGGAGCGCGGCGTTGCCAACGGCCATCGCGCGCCCATCAACCACACCAGTCGCGCCGCGTCCCGGCACCGCGGCGAATGACTCGGCGCGCGAGAGCGTTAGCGTGCGCGCCTCGGCGTACCGCACGATCGCGTCGCCGAGCGGGTGCTCGGAGCTGCGCTCGAGGGAGGCGACCAGGCGAAGCAGTTCGTCGTCCGAGAGGGTCGCGTCCACCCGCACGACGTCGGTGACGCCCGGCTTGCCCTCGGTGACGGTGCCCGTCTTGTCGAGCACCACCGTGGTCAGGTCGCCGGCGCGCTGCAGCGCCTCACCGCCCTTGATGAGGATGCCCAGTTCGGCGCCCTTGCCGGTGCCGACCATCACGGCCGTTGGCACGGCGAGCCCCATGGCGCAGGGGCAGGCGATGATGAGCACGGCGAGCGCCGACACCAAGCCACGCACCGCGGCCACGCTGGCCGAGGCGCCGCTGTGCGTCAGCGCGAAGTACCAGATTCCGAAGGTGACGAGCGCCAGCACCATTACCGTAGGAACGAAGACCGCGCTCACGCGGTCAGCGAGCGCCTGAATGGGGGCGCGCGATCCCTGCGCGTCGCGCATCAGCTGGACGATGCGGGCCAGCACGCTGTCGGCGCCGACGGTGGTCGCGCGCATCTGAAATGCGCCGTGCCCGTTTACAGTGCCGCCAACGACGGCGTCGCCCGTTCCCTTGACCACCGGCATGGACTCGCCGGTGAGCATGGACTCATCCACGTCGCTGCCGCCGCTGACGACGATGCCGTCCACGGGGACGCGCTCGCCCGGACGCACGACGACGTCATCGCCGGGGAGCACGTCGTCAATGTCGATGTCCGACTCCACGCCGCCGCGCACAACGCGCGCCGTGCGCGGCCGCAGGTTGGCGAGCGCGCGCAGCGCCGACGCCGTGCTGCGCTTGGCGCGGGCCTCGAAGGCGTTGCCCATCAGGATGAAGGCGGTGATGAGGATCACCGCTTCGTAGTAGACGTCCGGGGCGACGCCGCGCGACGCGAAGAACGCCGGCGCAAAGGTGGCGACCGCGGAATAGATGAAGGCCACGCCCGTGCCGACGGCGATGAGCGTGTTCATGTCGGCCGCGCCGTGCCGGGCCGCCGCCCAGGCGCGTGTGTAGAAGTGCCGCCCCGCCCACGCCATCACCGCCAGCGTGGTCAGCAACATACCGATGCTGAGCACATCCGGATCGATGGCGTAGGTCCACGCCGCGTACTTCACGAACCATGGCGTAAAGATCCGCTCCTGCCAGAGCATCAGCGGGTCGTTGCCCGGCGCGCCGCTCACGTGCGACGTGAACATCATTAGAGGCATCGAGAAGAACATCGCGACGACGCCGGCGATGCCCGCGACGATGGCGCGCAGGCGCAGGGCGCGGAACTCCGCGTCCTGCTTGCGCTCATTCTCGTCCTGCGCCTCGAGCGACGTCTTTTCTCCCTTTGGGATCTCCGCCTCGTAGCCCGTGTCGCGGATCTTGTCGATCAGCGCCTGCGGCGATACCACGGTCGGGTCAAAGGTGACTGTGGCATTGTTGAGCATCAGGTTGACGTTCGCATCCTGCACGCCGTCCACCTTGCCCAGCGCGCGCTGGACGCGGGACTGGCAGGCGGCGCAGGTCATCCCGCCCACAGGGATGGTGATGTGGGAGGATGTCGCGGAGTGGGGGGCGAGGGTGGCCATGGATGACTCCTAAGCGGTGGCAGCCGCGTGCGGCGAATACCCCTGGTCGCGCACCGCTTCGAGAATCTCCTCGACGGTGCGTTTGGCGGGATCGTACTGGAGGGCGGCGCTGCCGATCTGCACTTGCTGGACGTCGACGCCATCGAGCGCGCGGAGGGCCTTCTGCACGGACATCACGCAGTGGCCGCAGGACATACCATCGATGGTCAGGTTTAGGGAGGTCATGGGGATTCCGAAAGGTTCAGGGTGAAGGGTGGGGTGCAGGGGCACGGGCACGGTGGGGTGCATGGTACTGGGGCCGCATTCCGTGCCCGTGCCTGTAGTATCATATACCCCCCTCCCCTATGTCAAGTCCCGCGGCCCCGACGGCGGTTCTGCCCGGGTGCGCTACGTTTAGCGCATGACCCAACCGTCCATTCCACAGCGCGCGCTCGGCACACAGGGCCTCCGCGTCTCCGCCCTCGGCCTCGGGTGCATGGGCTTCTCCGAGTTCTACGGCGACGCCGCCTCGCGCGCCGCCGTGGATGGCGTGGCGGTGATCCATCACGCCATTGACCGCGGCATCACCCTGCTCGACACGGCCGACATGTACGGCCCGTACACCAACGAGGAACTCGTGGGGCGCGCGGTGAAGGGACGCCGGGAGCGCGTCGTCATCGCCACCAAGTTCGGCATCGTGCGCGATGCCGCGGATCCTTCGCGGCGCGGCGTGAACGGCCGGCCGGACTACGTGCGCGCCTCATGCGAGGGGTCGCTCCGCCGGCTTGGCGTTGAGACTATCGACCTCTATTACCAGCACCGCCGCGACAAGACGATCCCGATTGAAGAGACTGTGGGCGCGATGGCCCAGCTGGTGCACGAAGGGAAGGTGCGCTTCCTCGGCCTCTCCGAGGTCTCCGCGGAAACGCTGCGGCGCGCATGCGCCACGCACCCCATCGCCGCCGTGCAGAGCGAGTGGTCACTATGGACGCGTGACTGGGAGCGGACCACGTTCGCGGCGGCGCGTGCACTCGGCGTCGGCATCGTTCCGTACAGTCCGCTCGGCCGCGGCTTCCTCACGGGCACCGTGACCGCCGAGACGACGTTTCCCGAGGGCGACTACCGGCACACGACGCCCCGATTCGTCGGCGACAATCGCACGGCCAACCTGCGGCTGGTCGAGGCGCTCACGACGGTGGCCGCGAACCGGAGATGCACACCGGCGCAGGCGGCGCTGGCGTGGGTACTCTCGCGCGGCGATGACGTGGTGCCGATTCCGGGGACGACGAAGGCCGCGCGGATCGACGAGAACGCCGGCGCCCTGTTCGTTGCCCTCAGCGCCGCCGACCTCGCGCAACTGTCCGAGGCCATGCCGCCGGAGGCCATCGCCGGCGACCGCTATCCGACGGGGATGCAGGCATTCGTGGATCAGTAGTCTTCACTTCCACCACGAAGAGCGAAGGGCGCGCCGCACAGCTGGCCCTTTTCACCACGGAGCTCGCGGAGAACTACCAGAGGGTCACGGAGGAGACAACGGCAACTGCTGGGGGGAACAGCGCGCGCCACGCGAGGATCTGCGTGGCGCGCGGTTACTCAAGTATGGTGGTTCTCCGTGGCTCTCAGGCAGTTCTCCGTGTGCTCCGTGGTGGAAAAGCCCTCGTTGAGGCGTCGTCGTTCGGACTACCTAAGCCGCGGGTTCGTCTTGCGCGCGCCGGGCGTGCAGACGGGCCACGTGGTCGCCGCCGGACCCATGCGCCCCGCCGGAGCGGCTGGCAGAGCGGCCAAGTCCACCCGCTCGCGCGTAATGAACTCCGGATCTTCGGACGCCAGATAGGCCAGCGATGCCACGAGCGTGGCGTTCGCCCTGAGATCGTCCATGGCGACCTTATCGTACGTGTCGCGGTTGGTGTGCCAGGTGAGCGTGCCGTAATCCCAGCTCACACCGCCCATGCCGAACGTCGGCACGCCATGGCAGGCAAACGACGCGTCGTCGCTGCCGCCGCTCCCGGGACGACCCGGTGAGCCGTCATACGGGAGCTGCGCCTGCAGTTCCGCCGGAAGCTGCTTGATCCACGCCGACAGGTGCTTCGCCGCATTGGGCAGGCCGCTGGCGCCGATGCGCGTCACGCGCCCGGTCCCGGCGTCCTGATTGAAGATCGCCTGCAGTCCCTTCATCACCTCGGGATGATCCTCGGTGAAGACGCGCGAACCGATGAGCCCTTCCTCCTCGCCTGCCCAGAGGCCGATGATGATGGTGCGCTGCGGCTTCGGCAGCACCTGCTTGAGGATGCGCATCGCCTCCATCATCGTGACGGTGCCTGTGCCGTTGTCGGTGGCGCCGCTCGCCCCGTCCCAGGAATCAAAGTGCGCCGACAACACCACGTACTCCTCGGGCTTCGTGCTTCCCTGAATGCGCCCAATCACGTTCGCGATGGGCTGCTCGCCGAGAAGCTCGGAGTCGAGATTGAGGCGGATCTGCGGATGCTGGTTGTTCTCGGTGAGGCGGAAGACGAGGCCGTAGTCTTCGCACGAGAGACCGACGGTAGGCACCTTGGTCGTGTAGGTCTCAAAGACCGAGAACGTGCCCACGCTGTTCGTGGGTCGTGACGAGATGACGCCGACCGCGCCGGCCTCCTCAAGCCGCACGGCCAGCTCCCCGCCGCCCAGCGCAAGGCTGAGCCCCGTGCCGCGCACGTTGCGCCCGCTCCACTCGCGCGTGTTGGCGGCGCGCATGGCGTTGTCCTTGGCCACCGACGCCGGCGTGCCGTTGCGCTGCCAGTCATCGGTAGTGCGGCAGGACGCGAACGGCGCCGAGACGAGCACGAGCTTGCCCTTCACGCTGGGCAGCCACTGCTGGAACTCGGTGCTGTCCTTGAAGAGGGGCAGGATGACGGTCTCTGCTACCTTGTCCTTCTTCTTCGTGCCGGGACTGAAGCCGAGCATCGTCCCCTCGAGGGTGCGCACGCGCGGTTCGATGAGGTCGATGTGCGAGTAGCCGCGGCGCCAGCTGCGCCACGTGCCGAAGTTTTCCTTGTTGGCTTCAACACCCCACTTGCCGAGGGTGTTCATGGCCCAGCCCTGCGCGGCCTCCATGTCGGGGCTGCCGAGGAGCCGCGGGCCGAGTGAGTCGAGCAGGACCTGCGCGAGACGCGGCGTGTGCGAACTGTCCATGCCGAGTGTCCAGATGCGCTGGATGGCTGCAGCAGAAGCGGGCGCACCTTGGGCGCGCAGCGAGGCCGCGCCGGCGAGGAGCGCGACGATCAAGAGAGAGCGACGCATATGAAAAAGAGGGACGAGGACGGAGTGCAGGGGGCAGCGGACGGCGTGCAGGGGGCAGCGAACTGGGGCCCAGTCAAATTACGCGCACCCGCACCCTGACGCTGGCGGACGCCGTGGCGCTACACGCCCTGAGGCTGGGCCCACGTGGCCAGCATCGCCTGCATCTGCTCGAAGCGCACCGGCTTGATGATGTAGTCATCCATGCCCGCCGCCGCGCATCGCTCTCGGTCTTCGGGCAGCGCCCCCGCGGTGAGCGCGATGATCACGGGCTGGGTCATCAGCGATGTGGATGCGCGAATGCGTCGCGTCGCCTCAAGCCCGTCGATCTCCGGCATGTTGACGTCCATGAAGACGAGGTCCACATCGCCCTGTTCGACGATCTCCACGGCTTCGAGTCCGTCGGAGGCCGTGCGGAGTGCCACATACCCCATCTTGCGCATCATGGACTCGAAGAGGAGGCGGTTGACCGGACTGTCGTCGGCGACAAGGATCCGCGTTCGCATCGCCTCGCCGGCCGGGACCGTCTCGACAGCCGGAGGGGACGCAGTTGGCGGTGTGCTCGCCCCGAGCACGTCGCGCAAGACGGCGAGCAGCTGCCGGTTTCGCACGGGCTTCGGAAGCCGCGCCTGAACCAGCCCCGCCGCTTCCTCGGAGCGCGCGTCGTCCGCGCGTCCGGAGGACATCAGGATGATCGGCAGCGCGTCCGCAGCACGTCGGCCACGCACGGCCCTCGCGAGCGACAGGCCGTCCATGCCGGGCATCTCGTGGTCGACAACCGCCACATCGAAGAGCTCGCCCTGCAGCACCCAGGCGAGCGCTTCCGCGCCGGTGGCGGCGCAGCGCACCACCATTCCCCATCCTTCCGCCTGCCGCTGCAACACCTGCCGGCTCATTGCGTTGTCATCAACAATCAGCACGCGACGGCCTTCTAGCCGAGTGTCCGGCTCCGCCTCCGCGGGCGGCGCTGCCGCGCTCGCATCGCGGCACCGCATCAGGAACTCGAACGTGGTGCCGACCCCTTCCGTACTGTCGACCGTGATGCGCCCGCCCATCAACTCCACGAAGCGCGCCGAGATGGCGAGGCCGAGCCCGGTGCCGCCATACCGCCGCGCCGTGGACGCGTCGGCCTGCGCGAACGGTTCGAAGATTCGCTGCAGACGATCGGGCGGAATGCCGACCCCCGAGTCGCGGACCTGCACGCGCAGGGTGAGCTCGTCGCCCGCGCGATCGGCCACATCGACGCTGACGCAGACTTCGCCGCGCTCCGTGAACTTGATGGCGTTCCCCACGAGGTTAATCATCACCTGCCGGACGCGGAGCTTGTCGAACGTCAGCAGCAGCGGGACCGCAGGATCAACGCACGACAGCAGGTCGAGGCCCTTCTTGGCCGCCGTCGTCCCGAGCAGGGCGACGACGTCCTCGATGGCCTCGCGCAGGTCCGCGATCACCGGATCGAGTTCCACCTTTCCGGATTCGACCTTCGAGAAGTCGAGGACCTCGTTGATCACGCCGAGCATGGCCGCGCCGCTGCTCTGGATGATATCCACGTAGCCCCGCTGTTCCGACGACAGCCGCGTGGTGCCCAGGAGGTCCGCCGTGCCAAGGACGCCATTCATTGGCGTGCGGATCTCGTGGCTCATCACCGCGAGAAACTCGGACTTCGCGCGCGTCGCCGCCTCGGCGGCATCCTTCGCCTCCTGCAGGCCGCGCGTGAGCCGCTCCTGTTCGCGCCGCTTGGCGCGCATCACCAGCGCGAGGTAGGCGCCAAGCAGCAGCAGCGCCACCGCCGACGCAACCAGCCATCGATTGAGCCGCAGCTCGCGGCGAAGCGCCGCATTCTCCTGTTCGCGCTGCGAGTTCTCGTAGCCGATCTGCAGGTTCTTCAGCGCCCGGTACCGTTCCTGCCGCGACACGGCCGCCTGCACGGCCACCGCGCGGCTGCTGTACTGGTACGCCTGCTGCCATTCGCCGCGCACGCTGTACGCCTCGGCCACGTACCGCATGACTTCGAAATCGGTGCTATCCTCGGCCAGCCGCTGCATCCCGTAGCGCAGGGCGTCATCGGGTCTGCCCAAGCGCAGCGAGACGCGCGCGAGATCATTGTACACGTGCATGCGCGTCACCGTCGGCACCGAGTCGGACCGGCTGATCTGCAGATACCGCTCCAGCGCAGCCCGGTACTGCCGCTTCCCTTCGTATGACCAGCCAATCGTGCGCAATGCCGTGAGCGCATTCGACTCGGCCTTCAGTTCGGTCCAGAGCCGATAGGCCGCTTCGCTGTTCACCCGCGCCGAGTCGAACTGCTCAAGGGCGCTGTGCACCTCGCCCAGGCGGCTGTACGCGTATGCGATGCCGCCCGCATTGTTGCGTCGCTGCTGAAGGCGCAGGGCGCGCCGCGCGTACACGAGCGCCTGCTCCCGCTCTCCCTCACGGAGCAGCGAGGATGCGATGTTGTTGAGGGCGTATCCCAGCTCCACGTCGAGGCCGCGCGCTTCGGCCACCGCCAGTGCGTCGAAGAAATAGCGCGAGGCGGTTTTCTCGTCGTTGAGCCACTGGTAGTAGACGCCCAGCTGGTTGAGCACCTGGGCCTCGCCATCGGCGAAGTCGATGCGGCGGGCCAGCTCCAGCGACCGCAGGGCGATGCGGATCGCGTCGCCCGGCTGGGAGCGCCGCAGGGCCCACGCGTCGGCATTGAGCGTTCGCACCTGCACCGTGTCTGCCAGACGATTGAACGCCACCGAGTCGCGCGCCGAGTCCTGCGCGGCGAGCAGTCGCGCAGTCAGCATCACGACAAGAAGCGCGGGCGTAAGTCGGCCCATGGCGAGTGATATCGTAGGCGGGGAAGTTCTGGAATTGACGGCCCGGGGTACGGCTCTGGCAAGCGACGCGGCGCCCGAGATGCCGAGGACGCCTCCCTTCCTATAAGTTACCGGCTCGCCGGAGAGTTCCCACGCCACGATTGCCGTCCAGCTCTGCTCGTCGTTCCTGTTTCGTGGCCGCCCTCCTCGTGCTCGGCTGCGGCGAGCGTGCGTTGGGCCAGGGCGTCCCCGACCGAGCCAGGCCCATGGGTGATTCGGCCAGGGCGCGCGCTGCAGGCGATTCGGCCACGGCGCGCGCTACAAGCGACTCGGCGAGGGCGCGCACCGCACAGCCGCTTACCGCCGTAATCGTCACGCCGGGAACGTACGGGCTGCTCTCCCCCGTGCGTGGCACCGCGCAGTCGCTCGGTCGCGAGGCGATCCTGACTCGTCCGCAGCTGGGCGAGGACCTCTTCCGCTCCATCCAGCGCCTGCCCGGACTCGCCAGTTCAGACCTCGGCGCGTCGTTCCATGTGCGCGGCGCCGAAGTGAACCAGCTGCACGTCTCACTTGACGGGCTGGAGCTGTTCGAGCCCTTCCATATGAAGGACTTCGACAACGCGCTGTCAATTCTCGACGTGCGGAGCGTGGAGGGCATTGATCTCGTCACGTCGGGCTTTACGTCGGAATACGGCGGCCGCCTCGGGAGCGTCCTGTCCATCCGCTCGCGACAACCGCGCACGGACCGCACACGCACGTCGCTGGGCGTGAGTGTCTCGAACCTGCGCGCGCAGGGGGAAGGCGGGTTCGGCGGCGGACGTGGCGGATGGAGCCTGGCCGCGCGCCGCGGTTATCTCGACCTCGCGCTGCGCCTTGCCGGACGCAGTGACTCGCTGTCGCCCACCTACAACGATCTCTTCGCGACGGTGACATGGGAAGCGAGCCCGCGCCACCGGATCACGGCGCACACGTTGTTGGCGGACGACGTGATGGAGTATCGCGTCAAGGACGGCGGCATCGCGAGCCGCTATGCCAGCCGGTACGGCTGGATTACGTGGGACGCCGACGTCACGCCCAGGCTGACGGCGCGCACGGTGACTTCGGTCGGGCGGCTGGCCTGGGCGCGGCGCGGCGACGCGCAGATCGTGTCGGGGGGAGCGCGCTCGACGGTGGACGACGACCGTGACGCCGGCTTTGGCGGCGTACGGCAAGACTGGATGTGGTCCGCGAGCGAGCGCGCTGTCCTCAAGTTCGGCGCCGAGTGGCGACCCGCGCAGGCCGAATACCAGTATTCCGGCGTGCGCATCCGTCGCACTGTCATTGCGGACACCATCGCGCGCGTTCCCGAGCTGGTGTCCGCACACCGTTCGGTGACCGGGAGCCAGCTTGGCGTATACGTCGCGCCCAGGCTGCGCCCCGTGCGCTGGCTCGTGGCGGAACTCGGCGTGCGATACGACCGCACCACATGGTCCGGCGATGCGTCGGTGAGCCCGCGCGCCAATGTGATGATCACGCTCACGCCGGCCACGACCCTGCGACTTGCCGCCGGGCGATACGCCCAGCCCCGGCAGGCTTTCGCGTTGCAGGTGCAGGACGGCGTCACGGAGTTTGGACGCGAGGACGTGACACAGCACCGGGTGATCGGCCTCGAGCACCGCCTCGGACGCAGCGCGCTGGCGCGCGTCGAGGCGTACGAGCGCCGCGTCACGCGGCAGGAGCCGCGCTACATCAACCTGCGCGGCGACCTGCGCGTCTTTCCCGAGCTCGAGCCCGACCGCATCCTGCTTCCGACCACCAGTGGCCGGGCACGTGGACTCGAGCTCAGCCTGCGCGGACTGGGGCGCGGCGGGCTGGATTGGGCCGCGAGCTACGCCTACGCGCGAGTCACGGATCGTGTGGGCAACACCGACGTGGCACGCACGTGGGACCAGCCGCACAGCATCTACCTGGACGCCACGTGGCGCCCGAGAGGCGGCCAGTGGCACTTCAGCATCGCAAGCCAGGCGCACAGTGGCTGGCCCGAGTCGCCCGTGCGATTCGTCCTCGACACCGTAAAGAACTCGCAGGGCGTCAGGGCCACCACCGTGCTTACGGTGTACGGCCCGGTCACGGAGCTCGGCACGCAGCGCCTGCCGTGGTACCACCGTGTGGATGCGCGCGTGACGCGCGAGGCGACGTTCCGGCGCTGGCACGTGGCGGGGTTCGTGGACGTGTTCAACGTCTTCGACAAGGAGAACCCTTCGGCCATCCGGTACAAGACGTCATCGGCGGGTAACCGGGTGCGCGTGACGCGCATCCCGGAGCTGTTGCTCGGCTGGCTTCCTAGCGCCGGGATCACCGTCGAGTTCTGAGGCGGCGGGGGCCCCTTGACGTAGCAATATTTTTTGATATAATACCCGCATGGTCACCGCAGCTCGCACCGCCGCACCCCACACCACCGCACCCGACGTCGCGCGAGCCGAGGCGCTGTTTCATGCGCTCTCCGACGCGACGCGACTCTCGATTCTCGAGATGCTCCGTGACGGTGAGCGCTGCGTCTGCGATTTGCAGGCCGAGTTGGACGCCGCGCAATCGCGGTTGTCGTTTCATTTGCGCGTACTCAAGGAGGCTGGACTGGTAACGGATCGAAAGGACGGCCGGTGGTCGCACTATCGCATCGTCCCCGGCGCGCTGCGCGAGGTGCACGACCTCGCGATCGCAATGCAGCCGCGCAAGGGTGATCTGCCCGTGCTCGAGCCGCGCTCCTGCTGCCGCTGATCGGTCTTTTTTTTGGCTGTATTCATCAACATTTATTGATTATCTTCAAGTCGGGGGAGTCATGAGTAACGCTGCTCGCGAAGACACAACCAAGATTCCGGCCACGCTCGAGGGACTCCGCGCCAAGGTGGCGGCGCGCTACGGCGCCGCCGCACAGCGCGTGACCGACGGCGCCACGACCGCTTCGAGCTGCTGCGGCCCGTCCGACGGCTCAAGCGGCTGCTGCGGTTCCACAAGTGAATCGTGGGATCCCATCACCAACGACCTCTACGAAGCCGGCGAAACGGCGGGCCTGCCCGCCGAGGCGTTGCTCGCCTCGCTCGGATGCGGCAATCCCACGGCGCTGGCGGCACTCGCCGAGGGCGAGGTGGTGCTCGACCTCGGGTCGGGCGGCGGCATAGACGTGCTGCTCTCGGCAAAGCGCGTGGGACTCACGGGAAAGGCGTACGGTCTCGACATGACCGACGAGATGCTCGCGCTCGCACTCGAGAACAAGGCGAAAGCGGGCGCCACGAACGTTGAGTTTCTCAAGGGGCACATCGAGGCGATCCCGCTCCCCGCGAACACGGTGGACGTGATCATCTCCAACTGCGTGATCAATCTCTCGGGCGACAAGCGCGCGGTGCTGAAGGACGCGTTCCGCGTGCTCAAGCCGGGCGGGCGGTTTGCCGTCAGCGATATCGTGGTGCGCGAAGGGCTGCCCGACGTCGTGAAGGAGAACATGGCGCTCTGGTCCGGCTGCGTGGCGGGCGCGCTCGAGGAGCAGGAGTTCATTGCCCTGCTGCACGAGGTCGGGTTCACCGATGCAAGCATCGAGCCGACGCGCATCTACACGCGTGATGACGCCGCGGCGCTGATCGCCGGCACGAATCTCGACGTTGCGCTGGCCGACCAGGTGGAGGGCAAGGTGATGAGCGCGTTCGTGCGCGCCACCAAGCCCGGCGCCCGCGTCGCCACCGCCGGTGGCGCCGCGAAGCCGAGGCGCGAACTCGCGACCCTCGGCACCGCCATCAAGGCGAACGGCGGCGGATGCGGCTGCGGTTCCTCGGGCTGCTGCTGAGCAAGACGAGCGATCATGCTGACGACACAGACGCGAGCCGGCAATGCGAGTGCGCTCATACGCGGCGCCACGATGGCAGATCTTCCGGCCGTCGAGCGATTGCTGACCGAGAGCAAGCTGCCGCTGGACGGCGTCCGCGAGGTCCTGAACTCCTTTCTCGTCGCCGAGAGCGGCGGCGCCCTTGTCGGCGTCGCGGGGCTCGAGGTGTGCTGCGAGCATGCCCTGCTTCGCTCCGTGGCCGTCGTGCCCGCGTGGCGGTCCAAGGGGCTCGGCCGTGAGCTCGTCACGCGCATCATCGCCGACGCCGAATCGCGAGGCATCAAGGCGCTGTACCTGCTGACCACCACCGCCGAGCGATACTTCCCGTCGTTCGGCTTCGAACGCATCACGCGCGACGAGGTGCCCGCCGACGTGCAGACCACGGATGAGTTTCGGGGGGCCTGCCCCGCCTCGGCGACGGTGATGCGGCGCGCGACACACCGTTCCAGCGAGACCCAGTCCTCATGACGCACCCGGCTGCGGCCGTCGAACCAAAGCAACTCGACTTCTTCGAGCGCTATCTCTCGCTCTGGGTGCTGGCCTGCATGGTGGTCGGCGTCGCCATGGGCCGCCTGGCGCCGGACTTCACGCGCCGCCTGAGTGCGCTCGAGTTCGGTTCCAGCTCGCACGTCAATATCGTCATCGCCGTGCTCATCTGGCTGATGATCTATCCGATGATGCTGAAGATCGACTTCGGAGGCATCAAGGGCGTCTTCGTCCGTCCAAAGGGGCTGTTCATCACGCTGTTCGTGAATTGGCTGATCAAGCCGTTCAGCATGGCATTGCTCGGGTATCTCTTCATCACGACGCTCTTCGGCCGCGTCCTCGGCTGGATCGATCCTGAGACCGCGCGCAACTACGTCGCCGGCCTGATCATTCTCGCCGCCGCACCGTGCACCGCGATGGTGTTCGTCTGGAGTTACCTGACCGATGGCGACGGGCCATACACGCTCGCCCAGGTCGCGATCAACGACCTCATCATGGTCTTTGCGTTCGCGCCCCTCGTGATGTTCCTCGTCGGCGTCAGCGGCGTCGTGATTCCCGCACAAGTGCTCTTTACATCGGTCCTGGTCTTCATCGTCATCCCGCTTTCCGCCGGATGGATCAGCCGCACGGTGTTGATCCGCGCCAAGGGCGCGACGTGGTTCGACTCGGCCTTCCTGCCGCGCTTCCGGCCTGTGACCATCGTCGCGCTGTTGGCCACGCTGACGCTGATCTTCGCGTTTCAGGCGGAGAACATCGTGACCAACTGGTTCGCGGTGCTGTTGCTGGCCGTGCCGATCCTGATCCAGGTGTACTTCAACTCGAGCCTCACATACGGGCTGATGCGGCTGTTCCGCGTGAAGCACAGCGTCGCCACGCCGGGCGCCCTCATTGGGGCGAGCAACTTCTTCGAACTCGCGGTGGCCGTGGCCATCACCCTGTTCGGCCCGACCAGCGCGGCAGCGCTCGCCACCGTGGTCGGCGTGCTGGTTGAGGTGCCGGTGATGCTGTCGGTGTGCAAAATCTGCACGTCGTCGCGCGGCTGGTATGACCGCGGCCTGGCCGCAGAAGGATGACGGCCATGCGATACGCACTCATCTCCGATATCCACGCTAACCTGCCGGCGCTCGAAGCGGTGCTGGCCGACATCGCGGCGCGCCCTGGCATGGACGCGACATACCATCTGGGCGACCTCGTGGGCTACGCGCCGTGGCCGGATGAGACGGTGGAGCGTTTGCGCGCCGCCGGCATTGCCGGCGTGGCGGGCAACTATGACTCGACCGTCGCGACGCACGCAACACACTGCGGGTGCCGCTACGAGGATCCGCGACAGGAAGAGTTGTCGCACCTCTCGTACGCGTGGACGCTGGCGCATGCCTCGGCGGAGACCAAGGCGTTTCTCTCCACGCTGCCCTTCCGCATCGACCTGCGGCCGCTCGGTGGTCATGTGGCAGGGCCGATGGTGACGCTCATCCATGGCAATCAGGTGCTCAATACGGTCTATGTGCACGAAGACCGGACGGATGACTTCCTCGCGAAGATGGGCGCCGGCATCGGCGCGCGAGCCGGAGACATCGTGTGCTTCGGGCACACGCACAAGCCATGGTATCGTGTGGTCGACGGCATTCACTTTTTGAATACCGGCAGCGTGGGCCGGCCCAAGGATGGCGACCCACGCGCAGGCTACGTGCTGCTTGACGTCGGCATGAACGCTGGCGTGCACGTGGAGATCGTGCGCGTCGCGTATGACGTGGAGGCAGCCGCTGGCGCGATCGTCGCGAGCAGCCTGCCCGACGATTTTGCCAACTACCTGCGAACCGGCGGGCGGGCCACCGCCCGCGACGCATCGGACACATCCCAATGACCGAACTGTCACTGCCGCCCGTCCGGCATGCCGGGTGGCGTGCGCATCCCCGGGCGATGCTCGCCGTTGGCGCCGTTACCTGGATCGGCCTCTATCGCCTGCTCGCCCCCGCATCGGAGTCGCTCGTCGGCCTGCTCCCGGTTGATCGCGCGAGCCACGCAGGGATTTCGCTCCAGTTCTTTCTCTACGACGCGCCCAAGGTGCTGCTGCTCCTCACCGGCATCGTGTTCGTGATGGGCATCATCAATTCGTACTTTACCCCGGAGCGCACGCGCGCCCTGCTCGCCGGCCGGCGCGAAGGGGTGGCCAATGTGCTCGCCGCCAGCCTCGGGGTCGTGACGCCGTTCTGCTCGTGCTCGGCGGTGCCGCTCTTCCTCGGGTTCGTGCAGGCGGGCGTCCCGCTGGGCGTGACGTTCTCGTTCCTCATTGCGGCCCCGATGGTAAATGAGATCGCGCTGACCTTGCTCTTCGGGCTCTTCGGCTGGCGCATCGCCCTGCTCTACCTGTCGCTCGGCCTCGGCGTCGCCATCATCGCCGGCTGGGTTTTGGGCCGAATGAACCTCGAGAAGTATCTGGAGGCGTGGGTGCGCAACATGCCGAAGAGCAGCGCCGACTTCGACGCACAACACGTGTCGTTCGTGGACCGCCTGGCCGCGGGAAGCCAGGCGGTGCGCGAGATCGTCGGCAAAGTCTGGCCATACGTCATCGTCGGCATCGCGGTGGGGGCGCTGATTCACGGCTTCGTGCCGCAGGACTACCTGGCCGGCGTCATGGGCAAGGACGCGTGGTGGAGTGTGCCGATGGCCGTGCTGATCGGCGTGCCACTCTACTCCAACGCGGCCGGTGTGATCCCGGTGGTCCAGGCCCTGCTCGCGAAGGGGGCAGCACTCGGCACGGTGCTCGCGTTCATGATGAGCGTCATCGCCCTGTCGCTTCCGGAGCTCGTGATTCTCCGGAAGGTGCTCACGCCTCGGCTCATCGCCGCGTTCGTCGGCGTGGTATCGGCCGGCATCTTGCTGGTCGGCTATGTGTTCAACGCCGTGCTCTAGCGCGCACGGAGGAGCTGATATGAAGAAGGTTCAGGTGCTTGGCTCGGGGTGCGCCAACTGCAAGCGCACCGCGCAACTCATCCAGCTGGTCGCCGACGCGCGCGGCGTGCCGATCACGCTCGAGAAAGTTGAGGACTACCAGCAGATCGCGGGCTTTGGCGTGATGCATACGCCGGGGGTCGTGATTGACGGCATCGTGGTGCATGCGGGCGGCGTGCCGGCGAAGGAGAAGATCGAAGGCTGGATGCAGGAGCAAACTGTTGAGCCATAGCGGTCGGGCGATTGCATGGGTATGATGCGTTGGCCTTTCGGGATATCCGCGCAGACACCGAGCTCGAACGCCCCATGGATCGACGCGAACACTGGGAGAAGGTCTACACCACCAAGCAGCCGACTGAGGTCAGCTGGTACCAGTCGACGCCGCTGCGCTCGCTCGAGCTGCTGCGCGAGTTCGGCGCGGGTCCGCGCACGACCCTCATCGACATCGGCGGTGGCGACTCCACGCTCGTTGACGTCGTCATCGCCGAGCGACTCGGCACGATCACCGTGCTCGATATTTCCAGCGCCGCGCTGGCACGCGCACGGACGCGCCTCGGCGAGCGGTCGCGCGACGTCACGTGGCTCGAGGGCGACGTCACGAGCGTAACGCTGCCGTCCGCGGCCTTCGATACCTGGCACGATCGCGCCGTCTTCCATTTCCTCACCGGCGAGGACGACCGTGCACGCTACGCGAGGACCGCGGCGGCGGCGCTGAAACCGGGTGGCACGCTCATCATGGCAACTTTTGCCGCCGACGGCCCGATGAAGTGCAGTGGGCTGGACGTCATGCGCTACAGCGCCGAGTCGCTGGCGCTCGCACTTGGCGGGGCGTTCCACCTGATCCGCAGCTTCAACGACGTACATCGCACACCGAGCGGCGGGGAGCAGCGATTCCTCTACTCCGTCTTTAGAAGGCCATAGGGCAGCAGACGCACAAAGCCCGGCCACTCGGCCGGGCTTTTCGTTGATGCCACCGTCCGTCTAGAACAGGCCTTCGACCGACAGATACCGCTCGCCCGTGTCATAACAGAAGGTGAGCACGCGGGCGTTCCTGGCAAGCTCGGGCAGCTTCTTCGCGACGGCGGCAAGCGCTGCGCCAGACGAGATGCCAACAAAGATTCCTTCCTCGCGCGCGCTGCGCTGCGCGTACGCGAAGGCCTCTTCCTTGGCGATCGTGATAATTCCGTCGAGCACGTCGCGATGCAGGTTCTTCGGCACGAAGTTGGCCCCGAGCCCCTGCAGCGGATGCGGCCCTGGCTGGCCGCCGCTCAGGATCGGCGACGCGGCAGGTTCCACGGCGAAGACCTGCAGCGCGGGCCACACCTTCTTGAGCTCCTCGCCCACCCCCGTGATGTGACCGCCCGTGCCGACACCGGTGATGAGGGCATCGAGGCCTTCGGGAAAGTCCGCGTAGATCTCGGCCGCGGTGGTGCGGCGATGCACCTCGATGTTTGCCTCGTTCTCGAACTGCTGCGGAATCCACGCCCCCGCGATGGTCGCCGCGAGTTCCGTGGCCCGATCAACCGCACCGCGCATCCCTTTTTCGCGCGGCGTGAGGTCGAGTTCGGCGCCGTAGGCCGCCAGAATGCGGCGGCGTTCGATGCTCATGGACTCGGGCATCACGAGGATCAGACGGTATCCCTTCACGGCTGCGACCATCGCCAAGCCGATGCCGGTGTTTCCCGACGTGGGCTCGACGATCACGCTCCCGGGCGACAGCATGCCACGCCGCTCCGCGTCCTCGATCATGGAGAGGGCGATGCGGTCCTTGATGCTGGCGCCGGGGTTGGCGCGCTCGAGCTTCATCCACACCTCCGCCTTGCCAAAAAGGCGGTTGATGCGAACGTGCGGCGTGTTGCCGATGGTCTCGAGAATCGATGCGGCTCTCATGGGGGCCTCTCCTGCTGTGGGGGACTCAGATGATGTACGCGGCGGCATCGCCGTGCATGTTCTTCTGCCGGACGGTGGCCTCCGCCTCATGCTGCACGACGGAGAACGGCGGCACGCTGTGCGTCAGCCAGACGTTGCCGCCCACGATGCTGTCGTGGCCGACGACCGTGTCGCCGCCGAGGATGACGGCCTGGGCGTAGATGACGACATTGTCCGCGATGGTCGGGTGCCGTTTTGACTTGGCGAGGCTTTTCTCGACGCTGAGCGCGCCTAGCGTGACGCCCTGGTAGAGCTTGACGTTGTTGCCGATCTCCGTGGATTCGCCGATGACGATCCCCGTGCCGTGGTCGATGGCGAACGACGAGCCGATGGTCGCGCCCGGGTGGATATCGATGCCGGTCACCTGGTGCGCGTACTCGCTGAGCAGGCGCGGGAAGATCGGCACCCGCAGCGTGTAGAGGGCATGCGCCAAACGATGAATGGCGATGGCCATGAAGCCCGGATAGGCCAGGATCACCTCATCGAGGCTCTCCGCCGCGGGGTCACCGGCATTGATCGCCTCGGCGTCGAGCAGGAGCTGTGCGTAGATGCCCGGGAGCGCCTCGCGGAAGGCGGCCGCGGCGGCCGCCGGCGAGACACCCGCGTCGCGCACCAGCGGCCGGATCATCTGTTCGAGGTCCCCCATGAGTGCGGCGAGCTTGGCCTCGATCTCCTGTGCCGTGTGGTACGTCACGCGGCAGAAGTGCGGAAAGAGCACCGCCAGCAGTTCGTCGGTGAACTCCTGCGCGCTTTGCTTGAGCTGGACACCGAAGCTCAGCGAATCGCGGCGTGCCTTGAGCTCGGCGGCAAAGGCACGGAACGCGGGGGACGGATCGTGCGCCATGGGGACGGTGGTGAGGGGATACAGGAAGTATAGGCGGCCCGGCGACGCGAAGTTCCCAGTGGGGGGCTTGCGTTGCCACGCCGATTTATTATCTTAGTACTAAGATAGTGGCGGCGCCAGTGGGCCGCCCGAACCGCAACGCAGGAGCCCCTCATGTCACTTCGTCCCGTCAACCGCATCATCACCGCCACGCCCACGATGGAAGGGGCCGGCGTCCGGCTGCACCGCGCCTTCGGCTTCGGCGACACCAAGGAATTCGATCCGTTCCTCCTGTTCGACGACTTCCGCGGCGACACGCCGTCGGACTACGAGGCCGGATTCCCGTGGCACCCGCATCGCGGCATCGAGACGATCACCTACGTGCTCGCCGGCACGGTGGAGCACGCCGACTCCCTCGGCAACAAGGGCCTCCTCGGCGCCGGCGACGTGCAGTGGATGACGGCGGGCTCGGGGATCATGCACCACGAGATGCCGCAGGGCGATCCCGTGGGACGGATGCACGGCTTTCAGCTGTGGGCCAACCTGCCCGCGCATCTCAAGATGACGCGGCCGCGCTACCAGGACATCCAGGCCAAGGACATCCCCACCGTGCTCGATGACGACGGCACGGCGGTGCGGGTGATCGTGGGCGATTTCTGGGGGAAGACCGGGCCGGTGGAGGGGGTCGCGGCCGATCCCAGCTACGTGGACGTCTCAGTGCCGCCGGGAAAGAAGAAGCGCCTCAAGATCGACACACGCCGCAATGCGTTCGCGTACGTCTTCGCGGGCAGCGGCACGTTTCGCGACGCGTCGGAGCCGTTCGGGGTGCTGACCGAGAAAGAGGACGACAGCATCGTGCGCGAGCGCACGGGCAACCGGTCGCTCGTGGTCTTCGGCAACGGCGACGAGATCGTCGTGCAGGCCGGCGACGAGGGGATCCGCTTCCTGCTGGTCAGCGGCCAGCCGCTCGAGGAGCCGGTGGCGTGGTACGGACCGATCGTGATGAACACGAAAGCGGAGCTGACGCAGGCGATCACCGACCTGCGGAACGGCACGTTCATCAAGGAAAGCGCGTAGTCCGGTCAGCCTCGCAGGGTCGTGACCAGGCGGTCCAGCATCGTAGGTGCAAAGACGCCGCCGGCTTCCAGAGCCGCTCGGCTCGCCGTGACGGCGTCGGCAATCTCCTCGAAGGTCAACGGGACCCGATGTTCCGCGGAGGAGGATCCCTGCGTCGAGATGGCCGTGCGCGCGAGGAGTGCGTCGAGGTCGTGGGACACGCGCGCATCGCCCATGGCCTGGGCGACGCCCGCCAGCAGCAGGTGCGGATGCGCCGATCCATCCGGCAGGCGGAATTCAATGGTTTCCGGGCTGGTCGGACGACCCGATTCGTCGGTTGGCACGATGGGAATGCGGACGAGCGCGCGGCGGTTGTAACGCCCCCACGTCATCGCGCTCGGCGCTTCCTTCCCCTGGCTGAGGCGCACGAACGAATCCCTGCTGCGATTGCCGAAGGCCATGAGGGCGCCGCCGTGCTTCACCAGACCCCCAATCAACCACTTGGCTTCGGTGGTCAACGCCTCGTTCCCGTGCGTGTGTGGCACATAGCTGCCGTCGGTCGAGGCCGCGAAGTGGAAATGCAGTCCGCTCCCGGCATGCCCTTTGCGTGCCATGGGAGCGAAACTGCAGAGCATTCCTTCGCGCAGGGCGAGATTGCGGAGCACCCACTGCGTGAGGAGGACAGCGTCCGCGGCGGCGGGAAGCGGCTGCAGCCAGAGTTCGATCTCGTGCTGTTCCCAGGCGCGCGTATCCGTCGCATCGGCTTCCACGAAGCCAACCTCGGCGTGGCCGTACTTGACCGGGACGCCCATCTCGGCCAGGAGAACCAGCGCCCGGCGTCGCAGTCCTTCGCCGAAGACGAACGGGGCGCTGGCATGGTACCCGCGTTCATTCGCGCCATACGCTTCCGCCTCGGCGCGTACATGGCCGAGGAAGAACTCGACCTCGCCGAGGGCATGCAGGTCCAGCCCCGTCTCCTTCAAGAGCCGGGCATGGGCGGCCCGCACGAGCGTGTCGGGCGATTCCGGCAGCGGCGCCCCCGCACGGTTGTAATGGCTGCAGAGCACGGCGAGCGTCGGCTCGGAAGCGAACGGGTCGAGAAAGGCCGTCGAGAGCCGTGGGCGCAAGACGATATCCGATGCGCCAACCGGAATGCCGAGGTCACCGAACAGGCTCGAACCGTCGGCGCGCTCGCCGCCCGCCAGAATGTCGGCGAGGTGCGACGCATCGCGCGGCACGAAGTCGAGCGTCTTGAGCCAGCCGTCGCCGCCCACATGCATGAGGGAGAGGACGCGAATGCCGCGGTCGCGGACGAACGCGGTCAGGTCGCCCACGCTCCAGCGCGCGGGTGGTTTGCCGATGAGGCGATGCAGGGTTTGGGCGGGGTCGCGCGGAACTTCGGAAGCCGACGACGAGACGTTTCGTTCAGCCATGAGATCGCTCTGGCGTGTCCACTGGTGTGTTATGCTTAACAAGATGCGTGTATGCCCTGAGCGCTCCAGCGCACCCTGAATAATAGCGGCTGTTACCCGCGGTTCCTTGACTCGGACTGAGGCCGCTCCGACATTCCCGTCCATCGTGATTCCGTGCACTCCGCCGCGTCTGGCGGCCGGTGCGCCCCCCGCGCGCCGGTGAGAAGACCTTGTGAACCCAGCTGACCGGATGCCCATCTCGAAGGCGGCCGATTTCTATCGCACCGTCTTCGATCAGAGCCGAGAGGCGAGCCTGCTGACGGCGGCCGACGGGCGCATCTTTGGCGCCAACGCCGCGGCCTGTGCGATGCTCCGCCGGACGGAGGAGGACATCTGCGCAATCGGGCGCCAGGGCCTGGTGGACCCGGCCTCACCCGGCCTTGCGAACCTCCTCGCATTGCGCGCCAGGACGGGGCAGGTGCAGGGCGAGCTGACCTTCCTGCGCGGCGATGGCACCCGATTCGTGGCGGAGTTCCGGTCCGCATCGCTTTTCGATAGTGATCACGAGTCGGAGGTCCGGAACATCGTGACCCTCCGGGACCTCACGGAGCACAGGGCTACGGAGCGCGCGCTGCAACTGCGCGCCGAGGAGCTGCGCGCCAGCGAGCAGCAGTTTCGCGCGATGGTGGAGCAGTCGCCCACCGGCACCGTGATCTTCGAAGCCGGGCGGCTCACCTACGCCAACCCGGCGTCAGCACGCATCATCAGCGCCGAAGAAATCGCCCCGCTCATCGGGCGAAACGTCATGGACTACGTCCATCCTGACTATCGCGCCAAGTCGCTCGACCGGATCCAGACTGCCGTGGCAACCGGGCTAGCGTCGAAGCCGGAGGAGATGGTCTTCCTGGGGATTGATGGGCACGCCATCGACACCGAAAGCGTCGTTCTGCCCGTGATCATCGCCGGCCGCCCGTCCGTCATGGTGCTCTTCAACGACATCACCGAGCGCAAGCGGGCGACCGCGGCCCTGCGTGACAGCGAGGCGCGGCTTCGGGCGGTGGTCGAACTGTCTCCCAACGGCATCGTCATCCTCGAGGCTGGGCGCCTCAGTTACGCCAACTCGGCGGCCGCGCGCATTCTCGGCGCGCCGAGCCCCGAGCGGCTGATCGGACGCGAGACGGCGGAGTTCGTGCGCCCTGACATGTGGCCGCAGGCACTCGCCCGGATCGAACACGTGAGGCGGACCGGGGAAGCCGCACCGCCGGTTGAATCCGTGTATCTCCGGTGCGACGGCACCGAGGTGGAGGTCGAGACGGCCGGCACCCTGCTCTCGGTGGCTGGCGTCGACTCCATGCTGGTGCTCTTTCAGGACATCACGCTACGAAAGGCGCACGAGAAGGCGCTGCGCGACAATGAGCAGAAGTACCGCACGCTGTTTGAGACCGCGGACGACGCCATCATCCTGATCGCCGACGGCCGCTTCGTGGACTGCAATGCCGCCGCGTTGCGGATGTTCGGATGCAGACGCGACCAGCTCATCGGCGCCACGCCAGCGGCGTTCTCGCCGCCCGCGCAGCTCGACGGCACGCCGTCGGACATCGCCGCGGCCAGGATGATCGGCCTCGTCTTCTCGGATGGGCCGCAGTCCTTCGAGTGGGAGCACTGCCGGGCCGACGGGACGCCGTTTTCCGTCGAGGTCTCCCTCAACCGCCTGGACCTGGGCGGGCTGCCGCAGATCCAGGCCATGATCCGCGACGTCACCGCGCGCCGGGCCGCAGAGACAGCGCTGCGGGCAAGTGAGGAGCGCTTTCGCGCCGTGTTCAGTGAAGCGCCGCTCGGCATCGCGCTCATCGATTCGCACACCGGCCATATCCTCGACGTGAACCGGCAGTTCGCGGAAATCGCCGGCCGTTCGGCGGAGGAGCTGACGCGCATCGACTGGATGAGCATCACGCATCCCGACGACGTGGCGGAGGACCAACGCAACATGGCGCTGCTGAATGCGGGGAAAATCTCGCGATTCCACATGCGCAAGCGGTACCGCCGTCCCGATGGCTCCTACGTCTGGATCAGCATGACGGTGGCGCCCATTCAGGAGCCAGGGCGGCAGCACGTGGCGCACGTCTGCATGATCGAGGACATTGGCGCCCGCATGGCGGCCGAGGAGGAACTGCGCAAGCTGTCGCGCGCCGTCGAGCAGAGCCAGGCCAGCATCGTCATCACGAACGTCGCGGCGGATGTGGAGTACGTGAACGAGGCGTTCCTGCGTCGCACGGGGTACACGCGCCAGGAGGTCCTGGGGCAGAACCCGCGGATCCTGCAGTCGGGCGAGACGCCGCGCGCCACGCACGTGGCGCTGTGGCTGGCCCTGCAGCGCGGTGATACGTGGGTGGGCGAGTTCATCAATCGCAAGAAGGACGGCAGCACGTATGTGGAGCAGGCCGTGATCTCGCCGCTGCGCCAGCCGGACGGCACGATCACGCACTACGTGGCGGTGAAGGAGGACATCACCGACGAGAAGCTGCTCACGGCGGAGCTGGCGCGGCACCGCGATCACCTCATGGAGCTGGTGGCGGAACGAACGAGGGAGCTGGAGGAGGCGCGCGAGCAGTCCGAAACGGCCAACAAGGCCAAGAGCGCGTTCCTGGCCACCATGAGCCATGAAATCCGCACGCCGTTGAACGGCGTGATCGCGATGGCGGAAATGCTGGCGCTCCGCCCGCTGTCACCCGAGGATCTCGATTCCACCAAGACGATCCTGCGGTCGGCGCACAACCTGATGGCCGTGATTGACGATATCCTGGATTTCTCCAAGATCGAGGCCGGCAAGCTGGAGCTCGACGACTCCGACATGTCGCTGCGTCATGTGGCTGACGATGTCCTCGCGTCGCTCCAAGCGGTCGCGTCGGCAAGCGACGTGGACCTGACGGTCGAGGTCGCATCGACGGTACCGACGTTCGTTCGCGGGGATGCGACGCGTGTGCGGCAGGTCCTCATGAACCTCGGCGGCAACGCCATCAAGTTCAGCCGCGGTCGTCCCACGGTGCGTGGTCGGGTGACGATACACCTTGGCGCGTCGAGCGCCTCCCCGCTTCGCATCATGCTGCGCATCACGGATAACGGCATCGGCATGGCGCCGGAGACGCTGGGTCGCCTCTTCACGTCGTTCACGCAGGCCGAGGCATCGACGACGCGGCGGTTTGGCGGCACCGGACTGGGGCTCGCCATCACCAAGCGGCTCGTCGACCTCATGGCGGGAACCATCGAAGTGGAGAGCGAACCGGGGCGTGGATCGACGTTCACGGTCACGCTGCCGTTCGCAACAGGGTCCGTGTCGAGTACCGCGCGCTTCGACACGGACACGCCCCGTCGGCTCGGCGGTGAGCCGGTGGCGGCCACGCAGCTGCGCACCTCGCCGCTCTCGCACGACGAGGCGCGGACGCAGGGTCGCCTGATCCTCGTGGCCGAGGATGATACCATGAACCAGAAGGTCATCCTGCAACAGCTCGGCCTGCTGGGGTACGCGGGCCAGATTGCGACTGACGGCGTCGAAGCGCTCCGACTGTGGCATGCGGGCAACACGTACGCGATGCTGCTCACCGACCTGCATATGCCGAACATGGATGGCTACGAACTTTCCCTGCTCATTCGTGCCGAAGAGCCGGTGGACACGCACCTGCCCATTCTCGCGCTCACGGCGAATGCGCTGCACGGCGAGGCGGAGCGCGCGATGGCGTCGGGCATGGACGGCTACCTGACGAAGCCGGTCCCGCTCGCCACGTTGCGCGAGGCGCTGGCGCGGTGGATCGTGCCCGAGTCGGCGCCCGCGTGAGGCCTGCCGCTCCGTCCACGCGCGGAGCCCGGCCGTGATGCACAGAGGGGCGACTCCTGAAGGAGCCACCCCTCTGTTGTCTCTCTGTTGTCTCTCTGTTGCCTGTCTGTTGTTTCTCTGTTGTCTCTCTGTAGCTACTGCACCGCGTTGATCATATCGAAGATCGGCAGGTACATCGCCACCACCATGCCGCCGACGACCACGCCGAGGAAGACGATCATGATCGGTTCCATGAGGGCGAGCAGGCCGCCGACGGCCGCGTCCACTTCCTCGTCATAGAAATCGGCGATCTTGCTGAGCATTTCGTCGAGGCCACCGGTCTGCTCGCCCACGGCGATCATCGAGATCACCATCGGCGGAAAGACGTTGGACTTGGCGAGCGGTGCCGAGATGGTGTCGCCGCCGGCGATGGACGCGCGCGATGCCATGATGGCATCCTGGATGACGCGGTTGCCCGACGTCTTGGCCGTGATCTCGAGGCCGTCGAGGATGGACACGCCCGAGCTGATCAGCGTGCCAAGCGTGCGGGTGAAGCGCGACACGGCCGACTTGCGGATCACGTCGCCGAGCACCGGCATCTTCAGCATGAGCTTGTCGAGTGCGAGCTTGCCGTCGGGCGTCTTGTACCACTTCTGGATGGACTTGTACCCGATGAAGGCGCCGCCGCCCACCGCCCACCAGTAGCCCGTCAGGAAGTCCGACATCATGATCACAACGCGCGTCGGCAGCGGCAGCGCCAGGCCGACGGACGCAAACATGCTCTGGAAGACGGGAATCACGAAAATCAGCAGCACGACGATACAAATGCCAGCGACGCTCATGATGACGCCGGGGTAGATCATCGCGCCCTTCACCTTGCGCACGAGGGCGTCGTTCTTTTCCATGAACGTTGCCAGGCGCATCAGGATGGTGTCGAGAATACCGCCGGCCTCGCCCGCGGCCACCATGTTCACGTAGAGGTCAGTGAACGCGTTCGGGTGCTTGGCCAGCGCGTCGGCCACCGTGTGGCCCGACTCGACGTCGAACACCACCTGGCGCGTCACCGCCGCCAGCGACTTGTTCTCGGTCTGCTTGCTGAGGATGTCGAGGGCCTGTACGAGCGGCAGGCCCGAATTGATCATCGTGGAGAACTGGCGGGTGAAGATCACGACGTCGCGCATCGCAATCGACCCGCCCGTCTTCACCTTAGCCTTGCCCTGCTCCTCGACCTTGACGACGTTCATGCGTTTTTGGCGCAATTGCGTCATCACATCGTCTTTGGACGCGGCCTCGAGAGTCCCGGTCTTCAGGTCTCCCTTGGCGTCGCGTGCGGTGTACTGGAAGGACGGCATCGGCGCTCGTTAGCTGGTGCGGCGTGAAAAGGCCCTACTGTAGGACGGTCGACCCCTCACCGGCGCAACCCGCCGGACGACGACCCCGGCTTGCTCCCCGGCGCATCCCGGACCCCGGTATCGCCCTCCACCGGGCTCTTGCCGATGAGGCGCAGGAACTCATTGGGATCGGTCGAGACGCGCAGGCACTCGTCCTCGGAGACGTCGCGCGCCATGTAGAGTTGGTACAGCGCGTCATTCATGGTCTGCATGCCGAACTTCTTGCCCGACTGCATGGACGAGTAGATCTGGTGGATCTTGTCGTCGCGGATCAGCGCGCGAATGGCCGGCGTGATGACGAGGATCTCCGCCGCCATGGCGCGTCCCTTGCCGCTCTTCTTGGGCAGCAGGGTCTGCGTGATGATGCCCTCGAGCACGAAGGCGAGCTGGGCGCGCACCTGCGACTGCTGGTGGCTGGGGAAGACGTCGATGATGCGGTTGATCGCCTCGGCCGCCGAGTTGGTGTGCAGCGTGGCGAAGGCCAAGTGGCCCGTCTCGGCGATGGTCAGCGCCGCCTGGATGGTCTCCAGGTCGCGCATTTCGCCGATGAGGATGACGTCGGGGTCCTGGCGCAGGGCGTACTTGAGCGAGTTCTGGAACGACTTGGTGTCGGTGCCGACCTCGCGCTGGTTGACGATGCAGTTCTGGTGCCGGTGGATGAACTCGATGGGGTCTTCCACCGTGATGATGTGCCCGTGACGCTCGCGGTTGATCTTGTCGATCATCGCGGCGAGCGTGGTGGACTTGCCCGAGCCCGTCGGCCCCGTGACGAGCACGAGGCCGCGCGGCTTCTCCGCCATGCGCGCGATGATGGGCGGGAGGTGGAGGTCGTCGAACGTCTTGATCGAGAACGGGATCTGCCGCATCACGATGGACACGCAGCCGCGCTGCTTGAAGACGTTGCCGCGGAAGCGCGCCAGGTTCTGGATGCCGAACGAAAAGTCGAGTTCGTCCTCCATCTCGAAGCGCTTCTTCTGGTTCTCGGTGAGCACCGAGTAGGCCAGTTGCAGCGTGTCCTTGGGGTTGAGCACGTACTCGCCGCGCGAGTTCGTGATCTCGCCGTCGATGCGCATCTTGGCGCGCTCGCCGGCGGTGATGTGCAGGTCGGACGCGCCGCGCTCGATCATCTCCTCGAGCAGGACCCGCAGGTTGACGCCCTGCTGTTGCGGCGCCGCGCCGGGCGCGGTGGGGGTGCACCAGTCATGGATGGTTCCGGGTCATGGAGGTTCTGCGCCGCGCACCGCGCGTCAGGCGCTGGTCTCGCGGAGGACTTGTTCGAGCGGCACGACGCCCTTGAGGACCTTGAGCCAGCCGTCCATGCGGAGCGTGAGCATGCCGTCCTCGATGCCGCCTTCCTTGATCTCGGCGGCGCCGACGTTCTGCAGGATGAGGCGCCGCAGGCGGGGCGTCATGAACATCACTTCGTACAGGCCCTGTCGTCCCTTCATGCCGTTGCCGCCGCAGGCGTCGCAGCCCTTGCCGCGCCAGCAGGGCACGGAGGCGATCTTGGTGTCGAGGGTCAGGTCCTTGACGAAGGGTGCCGCGTCCTTCGAGGCGTTTCGCACGGCATCGCGGAGTGCCTCCTCGGTGAAGCGGAGATCGCGATACGTCGTGTCCCGCGTGATCTTCGCCGTGTTCATCTCCTCGTCCGACATGATGTAGTGCTCCTTGCAGCTGCCGCAGACGCGCCGCACGAGGCGCTGGGCGAGCACAAGGTTGAGCGCCGAGCTGACGTTGAACGGCTCGAGGCCCATGTCCAGCAGTCGGGTCACCGTCTCCGGCGCCGAGTTGGTGTGCAGCGTCGAGAGCACCAGGTGGCCGGTGAGCGCCGCCTTGATGGCGATGCCGCCCGTCTCGAGGTCGCGGATCTCACCCACCATGATGATGTTCGGGTCCTGCCGCAGGAACGCCTTCAGCGCCGCGGCAAAGGTCATCCCGATCTCGTTGCGCACGAGCACCTGGTTGATGCCGAAGATGTTGTACTCCACCGGGTCTTCGGCCGTCATGATGTTCGTGTCGATGCTGTTCACCTTCGACAGCGCCGAATACAGCGTGGTTGTCTTGCCTGAGCCCGTCGGGCCGGTGACGAGCACCATGCCGTACGGGTTGCTCACCGCCTCCATGAGCTCGCGCTCGGCGCGCGGCTCGATGCCGAACTTCTCGAGGTCGAGCGTCAGGTTGCCCTTGTCGAGGATTCGGAGCACGACCTTCTCACCGAAGATCGTGGGCAGCGTCGACACGCGATAATCGATGACCTTCTTGCCCATCTTCAGCTTGATGCGCCCGTCCTGCGGCACGCGCCGTTCGGCAATGTTGAGCGCCGACATGATCTTGAAGCGCGAGATCAGCGCCGCCTGCATCTTCTTGGGCGGCTTCATGATTTCCATGAGCGCGCCGTCGATGCGGTAGCGCACGCGCAGCTCGTGCTCGAAGCACTCGAAATGGATGTCCGAGGCGCCGCGATTGACCGCGTCGGTGAGGATGGCGTTGAGGAGCTTTACGACCGGCGCGTCGTCGACCAGTTGCGCCTGACCGGCCGCTGCCTCCTCGTCTGCGGTGTCCACCACCTCGACATCGGCTTCGGCGTCCAGCCCCTCGATCTCGTTGAGGAGGGCGCCCATCTGGATGTCGCTCGACTCGTAGTGCTTCTCGATCGCGTTCTTGAGCGTGAACTCGCCCGCGATGACCGGGAAGATGTCGTAGCGCGTGATGAACTTGAGGTCGTCCACCACCCCCATGTTCGTGGGGTCGGCCATCGCCACGGTGAGCGTGCGGCCGTCGCGCTTGAGCGGGAGGACGAGGTGCTTCACCGCCACGTCGGCGGGAACGAGCTTCACGATCTTGGGATCGACCTCGAACTTCGACAGGTCGACGGCCGGCATCTTGAACTGCCGCGCCAGGACCTTGGTGATCTCGAGTTCGGGGACGAAGCCGAGCTTGACGAGGTTGTAGCCGACCCGCGTGCCGTTCTGCTTCTGCTCGGCGAGCGCCTTCTCCAATTGCTCCTTGGTGATGAGCCCCTCGCGGAGGAGGAGGTCACCGAGGCGTTCGGGGCCGGCGGAAGCGGGGTTAGCCATTTAG
>JBAZTM010000014.1:0-64109 GCA_041661925.1 Gemmatimonadaceae bacterium | reverse complement strand
AGCCCAGCGTCTTCCGTCCCACACGAACCATTTCTTTCGATGGAAGGCGAACCGAGTATCCTGTCCGAAGGCGCGAACAAGGCGCTCTCCGTTTGCGGCATCTGTGCAGCCCCTATTGGTCAACTGGCCTGCCCCGCCTTCGAACCCGAGCCAGTGGGTCAGTGCTTTCACCACATCAGCGCCCATCAACTCGGTGAGCTGACGTTGCCCTGTAACGGCCTCTCCGTTCCCCAAGCGACGATGGGTGTCAAGTACGGCTTGTACTCTGTCGTCGACCTCTCGATCCCCAGCCGCTTCAGTAATGACACGAACAAACTCTGCAACCCGGTCGACTTCGCAGCCGTTCTTCAATAGCATGCCGGCAAGGGCAAGCGCGGTGTGATGACGGCTCCCCTTCTGCGGCCAATGCCTCACGAGTAGAGCGCCCGCCGCAAGTCGCGCAGCGGCGACAACGAGTTCAGTTTGTGAGACGCGGGCAGGCTCGCCGAACTGCCTCCATGTGATTGCCTCTCCGCTTACGTGGACGCTCGGCGGAAAGACGGTCTGCCCCCCAGTGGAACGGAGTTCCACAAGCACATCGCCAGCGGTGCTCGCAAAGCGACGCGACTTGGCCCCGGGAACACAGTAGAGCCAGTGCGAATCAGGCTTCCCCGTTCGGCCAAAGACCGCCCCGGTTGGCGGAAGGAAGTGCGCTGCCAAGGCAACTGTTTCGGCGCAGTCGAGATCCACGTCGACGAGTCCATTACTAGGCTCGCCAAGCAAGACCCCGATGTTCGCTTGTTGCTTGGCAAAACGCGCAGGAGCTTCAGCAGCGCCGATTCTCAGCTTCTGCCATTCCTTGATGACAGGCCCTTTCTCCCTATAGGGAATAGGAATGGGAGACCACTCACGACGAATGAACTCAAGCGCGGCGTCGAGAATCGAAGCGGAAGGAGTCCTAGCCTGCGAGCTCATTGTCCGACCCCTTGCTTCGGAGTCGCACTTCGACGTGGTTCCGCGAATTCAAGAAGCACTGTCGTTTGAAAGAAGACCCGCCGACCAAGTCGCACGGTCCGAATTGACCCGTTGCGAGCCAGTGCCCACATACGACGTGCCGGAATCGCTTCTGACAGGCCGATGCAACTTGCGAGGAAGGCGCCAGCGTCAGTCGCGTTCAGCGCCTTGAAGGGAACTTCAGTCGAAAGAGCGTGCTCCGGCATGTATTCGTCTCCGTCAGCAACCGGGGTCTGTAGGTGGGCCCTCTGAGGGCGCACGTCAGACTACGGTTAGCCGTGGGACGAAAACAGCGAGCTAAATTATCGTGTTGGTTTCCTTAGTTTCTTCGCAGTACGCGTCGGTACGGCCAGAACAGAGCGAGCCTTCTGCGTGCGGGCAGTTGCATTGCGGGGACGCCCGGGCTTCCCCGCTGTTCGTCGAACTAGCCCGACGAGAGATGCAGTGGTACGAACGGCCTGCGCCACACTCTGTTCCGTTACTCCGGCATCTCGTGCGATGGTACGAAGCGTATGGCCGAGCACCTGAAAGCGAACCAACCATCGAAAATGCGTGCGATCTGAGTGGCGGCGTCTGGTTGCGGGCTTGCCGCCCTGCGCAGGCAAAGAGCGGCTACGCCGTCTCTTCGACGCAATCGGTGTCCACCCTCGTCGCAGTGCCGTGAGTCGGACTGCCGCACTCCAGCGAACAAGCTCTTGATCGAACTTGTATCGAATCTCCGATTCGAGTTCCTTGATGGTACTTGCCGCGAGATTATCTCCCGGATGCGAGAACGTGAACGGACCAGAGGGGCAGGTAAACGCGGCGTTCTCATCGCCTGAAGCGGTCTCCGATGGGGTATCCGAGATGCGAAACCCATCGTGCCGTCCCTCGTAGATGCCGGCGTACCAGTCCTGGGCAATCGGACCGCCCCAATTGCGCATGCCGCCCTTGGCGCTTCTAGGGAGGTCCGAGCCGTAGAATGAGAAACCATCGAGTCCGTCGCAAACAAGATGTAACGGAAGATGATGTTCGTTCATCCACTCTTCGATGACATCTCGGATATGCGAATCTCGCCGCGTCGCAGTAGGTAATGAGTCAAGGCGAGCGGTCAGATCATCACCGAAGTTGGGGACGAGTCGAAACAGGGCGAACAAGAACTGCTCTGTTGCGTCGGAGCGAGTAGCACTCGATGCGGGTGGGTTGTACTCACCGATGCCAAGACGCATCTGTCACCTCGTCATGGAATTGATCTGTCCACGTGATGGAATGGGCTTAAGCCCGAGCCTCCAAAGAAGGTCAATGTTGGCGAGGTAGGTGTCGACATCGTCTTGTGACGCTTGGATAATCCCGGTGGAATTGGCGCCATAGGCTGCAACGTGAACGCTGAGAACATCATTGTCGACGTTTGCTAGAGGCCGGAGGCGCTCGGTCAGCTGCTCAATGCCCTCCGTTCCCAGTTTCACCGCGGCGTCTTCTTCAAGAAGAACGGTCAGCGTTCCCTTGCGCTCTCCGATGAAGAGAATAGGCGCCAGAAACCCTTCGCCATGAATTAGGGAAAGCACTTCGAGCACTCGTTCATCGTGGTCTTCGTCCCACACGACGGCGACGTCATGATACGCCGCCCGCGCGCTTCGAGTGAGATCAGCGAAATGCCATGAGATTGACCGATACACCGAATAGTGCGTGCCTCGGCCGAACGACCCGACTGGAACACACTGGTCGTAGAGGCACTGAAAGAAACTGGGGCAGTTCATAAAAGGAGGTCTCGGGGTCACGGGACGCGGCGGCTTTCGGCCACCTTGAGACCCAGCTTTCGGCGAGGTCTCGATCAGGCTCCAGTGTACACTGCCTCTCTTCACCCTGCAAGAGAATGGGCGATGAACGACCCGGGCGTGCCGAAGACAGGCAATCGTGACAGGAGCGGGCGTTCAACGCGTGAGAGTGATCGGTCGGGTGACTTGAAAGCTTCAATACGATCTCTCGATGCGTCGCGTGTAACACCGGGAATCCAGCCTCTTCGGCCAAGCTCCGAGTGCCATCTGCCTCACTCGACAGCACTTCGGCAGGAAGGGGTGAGGAAGGTTTCGTCTCAGAGACACTGCCATCAGAGTAGCGTATCGCGCTGTTTCTCAACAAGTTACGAGCCTGTCGGTCCGATGAGAGCAGAAACTCGCTTCTAGAACTATCGACGCAAGTTTCCGGGCGGGTTCTGTTTTATGCCCCTCTTAACCGCAATCTGTGACGGCTCTGTGACGGCGGGGAGCGCTTTGTCTTCCTTCAGCACGTCGCCGTGTAAGTCAGTTATCGCTGGTCCCCTGCACGGAAAAGGTGAGAGGAGTGTCGTCGCACATGACCAAGGCAAGTAGAGAGCAAGAGCCGGACTACTTCGTTTCTGACGGCCCAATCACGGGCAAGGCAGAAGATCGCATTGGTCGATCCATCTTTGCGGCACAGCTGGCGATGGCGCTGCGGGGCTGGCGCGGCGACGGCAGTTTGGTTGTCTCGCTGTACGGCAAGTGGGGGACGGGTAAGTCGTCGGTGAAGAACCTCGTTGTTGAAGAACTGAAATCCTCCGCGCATGACCGCGTCGAGATTGTCGAGCTGAACGTCTGGGAATTCGCAAACCGCACTCGAATCACCTCGACCTTCCTTGATCAGCTCGGATTGGCCCTCGGCCGAGGTGCGGTTGAATCAAGTCAACCGGGGGCGCAGGTGGCAAAGCAGTTGAAAAAGTATGAGGCGTACCTCGCCTCCACGCATGACCTGGCCGACTTCGTTCAGGGCAATGGCGCATCGATTGGAGCACTTCTCAGCGGCCTGTTGGTGATGATCGGGATGAACATCGTGCCGTCAGCGGTGATCAGCACGGTGGGTGTTATTGGTGCCGCCGCAAGTCTTCTGACAAAGAAGTCGGCAAAGTTAGCAGGCTCAATTGCCAATGTGGTCTCAGCAGGGGGCGACCGAACCAAGACACTCAAGGAGGCAAAGCAAGCGGTTCAGGACGCCATCACCAACCTCAAGAAGCCGGTTCTCGTTGTTCTAGACGAACTCGACCGTCTCACTCCGACTGAGACTGTCGAAGTACTGCAACTTCTGAAAACAAACCTCGATTTCAAAGGCGTTTTGTTCTTCGTCCTCTGTGATCGCGGCATCACCGAGTCTCACATCACCACCGCTCTTCACGTACCCGGTCGCGAGTACTTGGAAAAGATCGTCCAAGTCGGGTTCACCATGCCCGCGATGAATCAGGCTCAGGTAAACGCGGTGCTATTCGAAAAGCTCGATGCAGCGATTTCACAATTTGGGTTGGAATCGCGCTTCGATGATGGCCGATGGCAGAACCTCTACACCAAGGCGCTTCAGCCGTATTTCGCAAATCTTCGTGACGTAAACCGTTTCGCATCCACACTATCGTTCTATGCTGCGAACTTCCAAACAGCAACCGGCTCAGAGGTAAATCCTGTCGATTTGATTGGACTTGAAGTCCTCCGAATGTTCGAGCCGGAGTTGTATCGAAGGCTACCGAGAATCAAGCACATTCTCACTGGCTCAAGGCTTAGTTCAGACCGTCAAGAAGAGTCGGCTCTCGTTGCGAAGGAAATCAACGACGTTCTTGATCGCGTGTCGGAAGCATCGCGATCCGACGCTCGCGAAGTCCTAATCCAACTATTTCCCAAGGTTGCCCATCATCTCGGCGGGATGGGCTACGCAGCAGAATACGATGATCAATGGTTCCGCGACGGACGCGTCTGCGCGAAGGACGTCTTTGACCGCTACTTTGGTTTCGCCGTTCCAGCCGGGGACATCTCTCAAGCGACGCTTGACCGCATTCTTGCATCGACGGCCAACCCGACAGCGCTTCGTGCGGAATTTGTGGCTCTCGCCGACAACCAGATGCTGGAGGTTGCTCTCGATCGGCTGGATGCGTACAAGGAGAAATTCCCGCCAGAGCATTCCGTTTCCCTACTTACGGTGCTCTTTGATGTGGGAGAGCTGCTTCCGAGCCAGAAGGAAGTGTCCATGTCTTTGTTCGGGCCGTCAGTGAGTGCAGTGCGGATCATTCACTGGCATCTCAAAAGCGAACGCGACCCCCACCGAAGGCTGGAAGTCCTGAAGGAGGCAATTAGCGCCTCAATCGGGTTCCGACTCTCATCGGACTACGTGGCGTCACAACGCCAACGCCTAGAGCATCCCGAAGGCGGTTCATCAGAGAATGCGCTGTTTGACCAGACCGCTGTCAAAGAACTAGAGCAACTCTGCATCTCGAAGATTAGAGCCGCCGCGGAAGATGGTCGGCTGGCGCGCTCACCTGATTTTGCGGAGATACTGTTCGACTGGCGTCGTTTCGGCGACGAAGCAGCCTCGCAAGAGTACTGCGGCCGCCTTGCAAGAACGCCTGAAGGTGCGCTGCAATTGGTTGTCGCCTTCGAGCAGGTTGTTACATCGCATTCCCTAGGGGAGCATGCACCACGCTATCGCTGGTACATCAGGCTGTCGAACGTAGCGCAGTTCGTTGACCCTGAAGTCGTCGCGGTTTCTCTGCAGAGGCTAGATCGCGCAAGCCTGACCAAAGAGGAGCGAAGAGCGCTCGGGTGCTTTGAGCGAGCACTTAAGCGACGGAGAACAGGGAAAGCCGAAACGGAGCGCGGTCTCGACGCCGATGCCGACGAGGACGAATTGGCGCCGTAGCGCATGAGAGCCTCAGGGCGACTCAACACCAGCAGCGCGACCATCTCCAGCCATTGCCGCCCGAGAGAGCTAGACTAGTGTGACCTGTATTTGCTAAGAGAACGGAGTCAACGGAGTGCCATCGAACCCGCAGGTCTACGCGCCTTCAGCGTGTCTGAGAGTGCCATGAACAGCTACTACGTCTACGTCTACATAGATCCACGCAACTACGAGGAGTTCTACTTCGGAAAAGGAAAGGGCTCCCGCAAAGAGGCGCATCTCACAGACACGGGAGACTCCGAAAAGACGCGCAGAATTAGTGCGATTCGGAAAGCTGGCCTCAGCCCTATCATTCGGGTTATTGCTAGAGGGCTGTCGGAACACGATGCCCTGCTCGTCGAAAAGACCTTGCTGTGGAAGCTGGGACGCCAGCTGACAAACAAGTCATCTGGTCATTACTCGCAGAACTTCCGACCGCACGACACCCTGCATGTCGATCTATCAGGCTTTGACTACGAGAGCGGCGTCTACTACTACAACGTCGGTGAAGGGCCCCATAGGAATTGGGACGATTACCGGAAATTCAGTTTCATCTCCGGTGGGCAGGGTGTCCGCTGGCGTGACGCAATGCTTGGCTTTCAGTTAGGCGATGTTGTAGTCGCTTACCTCAAGAATCACGGTTTTGTCGGAATCGGGCGCATTACAGCGCGCGCGCAGCCCATTCGGCACGTGACCATCGGCGGACGTCCATTGCTGAAGCTCCCGTTGAAATGCACCAGTATGGCCGACAATGCGGAGTCAGACGAGCTGTGCGAGTACGTAGCGCTGGTGACGTGGGCGAAAGCGGTCACCCGGGCCGGTTCCAAGTGGAAGGCAAGGGCAGGGCTCTATACGACTACACATGTTCGCGCTTCCCTTGATAGCCAGCCGAAGACCGTGTCGTTCGTGGAAATGGCATTTGGCGTCGCCATCAGCGATCTGGTCGACCAGCCAGCCGAAGACGCACCCCAATTGCGCCCTATCTGACGGAAAAGCGGGAGGGAACTGCGAAGAACGAGTGCGAAGACGGATGAACGCGCCTCTGCCGTAACCTTCTAACTGCCAATGACCTAGAGCAACAAGCAGCAACCGGATGGAAGTCAGCTTGGCTTTCTGAAAATCTGCGTGTCGGCAGTTCGATTCTGCCCCTGGCCATAAAGACGGAGAACGGCAGAGAACGGCAGAATACGGCAGGGCGTCCGGACCAGGATTGGTCTGGGCGCCCTGTGCTATTCGGCCCACCTTATTCGTGGCGGAGTGCCTCGATTGGGTCCAGGGTGGAGGCTCGGCGTGCGGGCCAGACGCCGAAGACGATCCCAATTCCGCCTGCAAACGCGAAGGCGAGCAGTACGGACTGCCCATCCACGGCCGTTTTCCATCCCATGGACGAGCTGAGTTGGGCGGCGCCGGCCAGCCCGGCGGCCACCCCCAGCGCTCCGCCCACGACGCACAGGATCACGGCTTCGGCGAGGAACTGGAAGAGGATATTGGCTTTCGTCGCGCCGAGCGCCTTGCGCACGCCGATCTCGCGGGTGCGCTCGGTGACGGAGACGAGCATGATGTTCATGATGCCAATGCCGCCCACGAGGAGACTCACGGCGGCGACGCCCGCCAGCAGGGTCGTAAACGTCTTGGTGGTCTCGCCCATCGTTTCGAGCAATTCAGCCTGATTGCGCATCTGGAAATCGTCGGCCTGCTCAGGACGCAACCGATGTGACCGGCGCAACGCGCCCTGAATCTCGGTCATCGCCATCGTGATGGAATCCTCGTGGCTGACGAGCGTCCAGATGTCGTTGATGCGGTCGGTTCCGAAGATCTCGTGCCTGCCGGTACGGAACGGAATGAGGATTTGCCGGTCACCGTCACCGCCCATGCCGACCCCTTTCTCCTTGAGAACGCCGATGACGGTGAAGAGACGGCCTCCGATGCGAATGGGCTCGTCGATTATGGCGCCTGGATCGTCGATCTCGAACTGCGTAAGCACGTCAGAGCCCAGCACCGCCACCTTGCGACGCGCGGCATCATCGGCCTCGCTGAACATGCGTCCCTGCGCCAGCGTGAAACCCCGCACCTCGAGGAAGTTCGTCGGGGTGCCGGTGATCTGCAGTCGCGTGTTCTTGTTCTTCCACGTCACCTGCAGGTCCCGGTCCTGCTGCCAATTGACCGCGATGACATTCGGCGCGCGCTCGCGAATGATGTCCACGTCCTTCGTGGTCAGTTTCGCGTTGGTGGCGGTGCCAACGCCGCCCTGATGCACGCGCTGGGGATTGATCTGCAGCACCGTGGTGCCGAGTCGCGCGATGCGATCCTGGATGGCATTCTGCGCCCCATTACCGAGCGCGATCATGGTGATCACGGCGGCGATGCCGATGATGATGCCGAGCATGGTCAGCATCGAACGCATCTTGTTGGCGCGGAGCGCGTCGAGCGAGATGCCGAGGGTTTCTGACAGCGCGACTTGCATGGTGCCGTGCTCCAGCGAACGACGGCAAGCGACATCACGCCGGGGGTACACCAGAATTACGCCACGACAGGACAACGTGTTAGCTCCACGGCCCGGCGTGCAGGCTCGTTGTCCGCTCTATTGTGAACGGAGAGGGACGCAGGGCGTAGTATCGGGAGCGCGGGCGGCATGACGAGGAGAGACGAGGGGCAACGCTCAATCGTCCCTTGGTGTCTGATACGGCAGGGCGGTGGTTAGGAGTGTTGGTCAGTCGATACGTCCTGCCAACCGCTAATGTGTTTGCCCGTAATGGCTTATAACGGACCTGCTGCGTTCTCCCCACTTCACGCACGAGACTCCAATGCCCCACGGCCGCTCCCTGCTGGCATCCGGAGCTGTCCTCCTGTCATTGCTTCTGGCCGCTCCGTTGACCGCTCAGGGCGGCGGGAGCCCCGCCCGCGACACGGTGCAGAATGCGGCGTTGAGGGCCTATCTCGACTGCAATGAATGGGGGTGCGACCGCGATTTCTTTGTCACCGAGATGAAGTGGGTGAACTGGATGCGCGAACGGCTGGATGCCGAGATCCATCTGCTCGTGACGTCGGAAACGACGGGATCGGGAGGGCGCCGTTACACCGTGGTTGCCATCGGACAGAAGCAGTACGCGGGCAAGGCCGACACGCTCACGTGGACAGCGAACTCCAATGATTCCGACGACCTGCAACGGAAGGGATTGCTGCGGGTCATGAGTCAGCTCTTGCTGCCCTATGCGGCACGAACGCCCTTGGCTCCGCGGCTCAGCGTAAGTTTTGCGGCGCCGAGCGGCGCTGCGGGCCCGGCCGCCGCGGCGCGCGACAAGTGGAACTTCTGGACGTACAGCATCTCGGCGAACGGCTATGCCAACGGCGAGAAGCGGCAGTCCTCAGGGAGCTACTTCAGCAACGTCGAAGCGAACCGCACCACCGAGGCCTGGAAGATTCGACTCAACGGCAACTTCTCGTACGACCAGAGCGAGTACTCGTTCAGCGACGGCACGACGTACACCTCATTGCAGCGCAGCTTTGGGCTTGGCGCGATGGCGGTGAAGAGCGTGGGGCCGCACTGGTCCACGGGCGGTCGCGTTTCGGCGAAGCGATCCGATTACTACAACACGGACGCCGATGTGACGGTCAGCGGCGGGGTCGAGTGGGATTACTTCCCGTACGACCAGTTCACTCGTCGCAAGTTCACCGTGCTGTATTCCGCTGGTGTGCAACACTATCGGTACCGCGAGACGACGATCTACGACAAGGACAGCGAGTCACGTCCCCTGCACTCGCTCAGCGTCGGCATCGCGCGCCGCCAGCCGTGGGGGTCGGCGAACGTCTCGATCAACGGGTCGCAGTACCTGGATGAGTGGAAGTACTACAACGCCGGTGTCTTTGGCGGCGTGGACATGCGGGTCGGCAAGGGGTTCAGCGTCAGTCTCTCGGGCAGCGTGTCTCGCGTGCGCGACCAGATCTACCTGCCGCGCGGTGAAGCGACCGACGAGGAGGTGATTGCGCGTCAGCAGGCGCTGTCCACGAACTTCCGCTACTTCGTATTTGCGGGGCTTCGCTACCAGTTCGGCTCGATGTTCAACTCGGTGGTGAACCCGCGGTTTGGAAGCATGGGCGGAGGGGGGACTATGATATCGATGAGCTTCTGAAGAGAAACAACAGAGAGACAACAGAGAGACAACAGAGAGACAACAGAGAGACAACAGAGAAACAACAGAGAAAGAACAGAGGGGCCGCGCTTTTGCGGCCCCTCTGCCTTTGTGACGACTGCATCTGCGACTATCGCCGCAGGCGGAATTGCAGGGGAAACTCTACCAGTTGGCGCACTTTTCGCTCGCCCACGCGGGCGGGGGAGAAACGCATCTGAGGAAGAACTGCCTGCACGGCGAGGGCGAACGCCGGGTGGGTGGATTCAACCACCTTCACGGTGCCCTGCTCGACGCGGCCGAGTGTGTCGACGACGAAGCGCACGAGGGTGGCGCCTTCGACACCGGCATCCCGCAGGAGCTGCGGATAACGCGGCATCGGCGAGCGCGTGTCGAGGGCCACCTGCACCTCGACCTGGCTGTCGAGAAACGCCGTACCGGGGTCATCCACCGCAACGGGCGCAGTGGTGCCGGCGTGCGACGGAACGCCCACGCGGAAGACAAACGGATCGTCGGTGTTGATGGCAGCGCGCAGCAGATTCACCGGCGGAATGGCGTCGGGGACGGTCAGGGGGACATTGATGACGCTTGGCAGCACGACGCGCAGTACCGCGCCGGGCGGTGTCTGCGTGGCCGGGCGTGGCCGTGGCACGGGCGCCACATACGTCACGACCAACTGGGCATGCGGGGCACGCTTCATCGGAGCGTGCGACGTGAAGAGCACGGCGCCTGTCACGATGATGCCATGCAGGGCGACGCTGGCGGCGAAGCCGGCGGGAGAGCGGCGCCGCGGGGCGCGCGAGGCGATCAACTGCGCAAACATGACGTCCTCCACGTTGGTGTCTGAGGAGATCGTACCCACCGTGGATTGCAGGGCGCTGACGGGCGCATTACGGAATCGTGAAGGCGTGGTGAGGAGACGATGGCACTTACGGTGTGTGCGTTTCCCTGGCGTCGTGGCACTCTGGCCTTCTCTACCACGGAGCTCACGGAGGAAACGGAGGGCCACGGAGTACTACCACTTCTTGGGGTAACGACAGCACGCCACACTGATTTCAGCGTAGCGTGCTGTCGTTACCCCCAGCAGTAGCACTATTCCGTGGCCCTCCAGTAGTTCTCCGTGCGCTCCGTGGTGAAAGAGCCCGGCGTGGTGGGGTTGCCGCGACGCGTTCCTGTTGGCACGTTCCGCGCACGAGGATTTTCATCATGACAACGACTGCCCTGCCACACGACCCGGCGCTTGAAGCGCTGTGGATGCCATTCACCGCCAACAAAGCGTTCAAGGCAAAGCCGCGCCTTTTGGTCGGCGCCAAGGACATGCACTATCAGTCGGACGATGGCCGCCAGATCCTGGATGGCACCGCCGGGCTCTGGTGCGTGAACGCCGGACACTGCCGGGCACCGATTGTCGAGGCGATCAGCCGCGCGGCGGCGACCCTCGATTTTGCCCCGGGATTCCAGATGGGGCACCCGGCGAGCTTCCAGCTGGCCACCAAGCTCAAGGGAATCCTGCCGAAGGGCATCGATCACGTGTTCTTCTCGAACTCGGGATCCGAGGCGGTCGACAGCGCGCTGAAGATCGCGATGGCGTATCACATCGCGCGCGGCGAGCCGCAGCGCACGCGCTTCGTAGGCCGCCTGCGCGGCTACCATGGCGTGGGTTTCGGCGGCATCTCCGTGGGCGGCATCGAGCCCAACAAGAAGCCGTTCGCCGCGCAACTGCTGCCGCAGGTGGATCACCTGCCGCACACGCATGACCTCTCGCATAACGCCTTCGCCAAGGGACAGCCCGGGTGGGGCGCGCATCTTGCCGACGCCCTCGAGCAGATTGTGGCCGACCGCGGCGCCAGGACGATCGCGGCGGTGATCGTGGAGCCGATGGCAGGTTCCACGGGCGTGCTGATTCCGCCCGTGGGCTACCTGGAGAAACTGCGCGCGTTGTGCGACCAGCACGGCATCCTGCTGATCTTCGACGAGGTGATTACAGGATTCGGCCGACTTGGCACGCCATTCGCCGCGCAGTTCTTCAACGTGACGCCCGACATGATCACGGTGGCGAAGGGCATTACGAATGCCGCGGTGCCGATGGGCGCCACCTGCGTGCAGGGGAAGATCTACGACACGGTGATCAACGCCACCGAGCAGGGGATCGAGTTCTTCCACGGCTACACGTACAGCGGTCATCCATTGGCCGCCGCCGCCGGCCTCGCGACGCTCGACCTCTACGCTGCCGAAGACACGTTCGCACGCGCCGCCGCCATGGCGCCGGTGTGGGAACAGGCGGTGCACTCGCTGCGTGGGGCGCCGCACGTGATCGACGTGCGCAACCTCGGCCTGGTGGCGGGCATCGAGCTGGAGTCGCGCGCCGGCCGGCCAGGAACGCGCGCGTATGACGCGTTCGTGGACTGCTTCTTCAACCAGAACCTGCTGGTGCGCACGACGGGGGACATCATCGCACTGTCACCGCCGCTGATCATCAGCGAGTCGCAGATTGACGAACTGGTGACAAAGGTGCGGCGGGCGCTGGAGGCGACGAGTTAGTAGCGCATTGATACTAAATGCGCTAACTGGCCTTTTTCACCACGGAGCGCACGGAGAACTGCCTTGAGGGCCACGGAGTAGGACAACTTCTTGGGGGAACTGCGCGCGCCACGCATTCATTTGCGTGGCGCGATGTCGTTAACCCTAGGTTTTGCAGTACTCCGTGGCCCTCCGTTTTCCTCCGTGTGCTCCGTGGTGAAAAAGGCCAGCGTCACCGCAACAAAGGCATCGTGAACGACGCGGCGTCGGCGCTGGCGGGCCAGCGTGACGTGACGGTCTTGAGTCGCGTGAAGAACCGGACGCCGTCCATGCCGTGCTGGTTGTGGTCACCGAAGGCCGACTCCTTCCAGCCGCCGAACGAATAGAACGCGAGCGGCACCGGAATGGGGACATTGATGCCGACCATGCCGCATTGCACGCGGTGCGCGAACTCGCGCGCCGCGCCGCCGCTGCGCGTGAAGATGGCCACGCCATTGCCGAAGCGGTGCGCGTTGCAGAGCGCGAGTGCCTCGTCGGCCGTGGCGACGCGCACGACGCACAGCACCGGCCCGAAGATCTCCTCGCGGTAGATCTCCATTGCCGGCGTGACGTGATCGAACAGCGAACCACCAAGAAAGAACCCTTCACCATCGCAGCGCGGGTGCGCGCGGCCGTCAACAACCAACCGTGCCCCCTCGTGCACGCCAAGGTCGATGAACCCGCGCACGCGGTCGCGGTGCGCCGCCGTGACGAGCGGTCCCATCTCGCTGGTCGCATCAGCGGGCACGCCGAGGCGCAGGGTGCGCACGCGGTCGGCGAGTCGCGGCACGAGGGCCTCGGCCGTGGCATCGCCCACAACGACGGCGACGGAGATGGCCATGCAGCGCTCGCCGGCCGATCCATACGCGGCGCCCATGAGCGATTCGACCACCTGATCGAGATCAGCGTCGGGAAGAACGACGAGGTGATTCTTGGCGCCACCCATCGCCTGCACGCGCTTGCCGTGCTTGGAGGCGGTCTCGTATACGTGCCGCGCCACCGGCGTCGACCCCACGAAGCTGACGGCCTGCACGCGCGGGTCGGTGAGAAGCGCATTCACGGCCTCGGCATCCCCATTGAGCACATTGAACACGCCCGGTGGGCCGCCGGCCTCGGCGAAGAGCTCGGCGAGACGGAGTGGACAGGACGGGTCGCGCTCGGACGGCTTGAGTACCACCGCGTTGCCGCACGCCAGGGCGGGGGCGAGCATCCAGAGCGGAACCATGGCCGGAAAGTTGAACGGCGTGATAGCCGCCACGACGCCCAATGGCTGGCGGAGGGCGTACATGTCGATGCCGGTGGAGACGCCGTCGCTGAACTCCCCCTTCATGAGATGCGGAATGCCGACGGCGAACTCCACGACCTCGAGCCCGCGCTGCAGTTCACCACGCGCATCGGCCAACACCTTGCCGTGCTCGCCGCTGATCAGCGCCGAGAGCTCGGCGGCGTGCGCGAGACAGAGTTCGCGAAACTTGAACAGGACGCGCGCGCGATCGAGGGCCGAACGTTCGCCCCACGCGGGCGCGGCGGCGTGCGCGTCGGCGATGACGCGCTCGATATCCGTGGCGTCGGCGAGTGGCACATCGGCTGCGTGTCGGCCCGATGCCGGATCGTACACGGGAGCGGTGCGAGTCGCGTGCGCGTCGACGCGCGCACCGCCGGCGAAATGGGTGAGCCGTGCAGGTGTCATTGCTGGAACCCGCCCATGACATCGGGCCGAGGGTTGACGATCGTGTTGTCGATGAACATGACGCCTCAGGCGTGCTGCCGAAGCCCCAGGCGCAGGATGCGTTCGAGGAGATCGGGGTACGGGACGCCCGCATGACGCGCCGAGGAGGCGAATTCCTCGCGCTCGGCAATCTCCGGATTCGGATTGGCCTCGAGGAAGTACAGGTCGCCGTGTGCGTCGAGGCGGAAATCGAGCCGGGCGTACCCGCTGAGTTCCAGAATGCGATAGATGCGCTTGCTGACGTGCGCCGCCTCGGCGACCAGATCGGGTGGGAGGTCCGCCGGCCGGATGTCGATGCCGTGGCGCTCCTGATACTCGAGGTCGTGCTTGGCGCGTGCGGTGGCGATGAGCGGCTCGTCAGCCGGTTTCTTGTCTGCCACGAGCTCGAACGCCGGAAAAGCCACGAGGCGCTCGTTCCCCATGACGCTCACGTAAAGTTCACGTCCGTCGATGAACTGTTCGGCAATGGCATCGGTGCCAATGCGCTCGTGCACGAAACGGACGCGCTCGGCGAGCTTCTCGTCGGAGTCCACCACGGACGCCTTGGCGATGCCGACGGACGAGTGCTCGATGAGCGACTTCACGATTAGCGGATAGGCGAGGTGCGCCGGACGACGCACCTTGCGGCCCATGGCGAAGACGCCGAACTCGGGCACGCGGATGCGATGGTAGGCGCAGAGCTTCTTGGAGAGCGCCTTGCCGCGCGAGAGGATCATGCCGCGCGGATTACATCCCGTGTAAGGGATCTTGAGCAGCTCGAGGTAGCTGACGACGTTGTGGTCAAAGACGACCTCGCCGTGGAATTCCTCGAGCAGGTTGAAGACCACGTGGGGCTGGAACTGTTCCGCGGCCTCGCGCACCGGTGCCAGTTCGTACTGCACACCCAGCGGGCGCACCTCGTGACCGCAGCCGCGCAAGTGGCTGACGACGTCGAATTCCGTCTTCCAGCTATTGATGTCCTTTTCGCTCTGTCCCTCGAGCGAATCCGGCGGCACCAACTGCGGGTGCATCAGGGCGAGCACGCGGAGTTTCTTCATACGGCGATCCAGTCGCGTCGGCCGTGCTTGGAGAGGAACTCCATCGTCCGGGCCGTCAACAGGACCATGAAGTCCATGAGAAGCTGCCGCTCACGGCCAACGACGCGTAGTTTGAGCTCGCGACAGCGGCCAATCATGTCGTGCAGGACCTGGTCGAGGGTGAACTGGTACTCACCCGTCCAACGGGAGACCACCCGTCGGATCTCCTTGCGATGCCGGCGCAGGAAGAGGCCCGCTGCCTCGTGGTCGCGGTCGCGCGGGGCGTCGGAGAAGAGGCGCAGCAGGTCCTCGTCGTACGTCGTGGGATGTTCCACGGAATAGAGCGCACGCCGGTAAGTGTAATGCTCAAAGAGCGTCCGGGTCAGCGTGCGCGCCGAGTCGATGACGACGCGCGTGGTCACGCGCGGCTTGTTGGCGACGAGCTCGACCATCAGGTGGTCCACATACTGCAACTTCTGCAGCGCGGGCCAGCCGGCGTAGCGTCGCCGCCAGTCAGAGCGCGGGGCGAGCCAGACCGCGAACGTTTCCGCAAAATCCTCGTCCGGATGGCTCTGCGCATACCATCGACGCAGGTGCTGCACGTATTTCTTGCTGGCCGGGTTGGGACGGTAGGAGACCGGGTATTTCGTGGACGACTTGCCGAAGAGACGCTGCCACTCACGTCGCCGGTGGAGCTGGTACGCATGCTGCACCGCATGCCCGCACTCATGCCGCAGGATCTGCATGCACTCGGTGTAGGTGCCGCCCTCGACCTCGAGGAGCTGCGACCGTTCGAGCTTCATCAGGCGCTGATGGGCGAGGTAGAACGGGATCGCGATGCCAGGCACGTTGCCCGGAGAGAACCACTCGTCGCTGATCCAGACGTGCGGGCGCACGCGCAGGTTGCGCGCGTCGAGTTCGGCGTAGAGGTCGGTGACGCAGCCCTCCAGCCAGGTGCCCTCGATGCTGACACCGAGGTCCTTGATGCGCAGCTGGAGCAGTTCCTTGGTGGGCCACGTGGCCCACGGGAAGCGACGGGAGCGGGAAGGCATGCGGGGCAGAGCGTACCTTCCGTGGCGACTTACTGCAAGGGAAGGGGGAGGGAACAGGGCGTGGTGCAGGGGAGGGGAACAGGGTGTGGTGCGGAGGGATGAGGGGGGCGGCTATCCTTCTTCCATGTCCGCCATCCCCACTGGCCCGTATGCGGCGCTGCAGCATCCAAACTTCCGGCGCTATATCGTGGGGCTGTTTGCCTTTACGATGGCGGTCCAGATCCAGGGAACCGTGGTCGGGTGGCAGATCTACGAGCTGACCCACGACAAGCTGGCGCTGGGACTCATTGGACTGGCAGAGGCGCTGCCTTTCATCGGATTTGCGCTGTACGCTGGCCACGTGGCGGATCGTCACGACCGTCAACGGGTGGCGGTGACGGCCCTGGTCGTCCTCGTGCTGTGTTCCATCGCGCTGCTTGTCCTGCCACTGGCCCTTCCGGATGCGCCCCGCCGGGTGACGACGCTGATCTACGCCACGATCGTGGTGAGCGGCGTGGCGCGCAGTTTCCTTCAGCCGGCACGACAGGCGCTCGGCCAGGAACTCGTGCCGCGCGCCCTGTTTCACAATGCCGTGACGTGGCGCAGTGGCGCGTGGCAGCTGGCCGCGGTCATCGGCCCTGCACTTGGCGGGGCGCTCTACGCATTCGGTGGCACCTTGTACGCCTACGCCGGGGATGCCCTGCTGGTCGTGGTCGGACTTCTGGCCATCGCGTCCATTGACCATCGCAGTACGATCACGCGCGACCACACCGAGGACATCGGCGAGAGTCTCGCTGGGGGTCTTCGTTTCGTCTTCCAGCAGCCGATCCTGCTGAGCGCGCTGTCGCTTGACCTATTCTCCGTATTCTTCGGCGGCGCCACCGCCCTGTTGCCGGTCTTCGCTGCAGAGATCCTGCACGTCGGGCCCGAGGGACTTGGCATGCTGCGCGCCGCACCGGCCGTCGGGGCCGTGGTGACCTCACTGGTCATCGTCCACCGGCCTCCGTTTGCCCGCGCGGGTCGCACGCTGGCGTTCGCGGTCTGTGGATTCGGGCTGTTCACGATCGCCTTCGGGCTTTCCACGTCGTTCTGGCTTTCCGTGGCGATGCTGGCGTTGGCAGGCGCGTCCGACATGGTGAGCGTCTCGATTCGCTCGAACCTGCTGCAGACAATCACGCCGACGCACCTCTTTGGGCGCGTGTCGTCCGTGAACAGCGTCTTCGTCGGGTCCTCGAACGAAATCGGGATGTTCGAGTCGGGCGTCACGGCGCAGCTGCTCGGCACCGTGCGGTCGGTGGTCCTTGGCGGCGTTGCAACGCTCGGCGTGGTTGCCGTCATCTTCCGCCGCAATCGCGCCCTGTGGCGCCTGGGGCGCATCCACGAGTTAGGCGAATTGCCGACGGAGGCGCCACGTACCGTGACGCCTCCGTCGTGACGTACAGGCTGGCTTAGCTGAGCAGCGCCTTGACCGCCTCGCAGATGCGTCCCGCCGTAATTCCGTACTCGGCATAGAGCTTGGGAGCCGGTGCGGACGCGCCGAAGGTCTCGATGCCGATGACAGTTCCATGGTCGCCGACCCAGCGATACCAGCTCATGGGATGGCCGGCTTCGATAGCGACGCGCGGAATCCCCGGCGGGAGCACCGCATCCCGCCATTTCTTCTCCTGCTGTGCGAAGAGCTCTAGCGAGGGTGCGCTGATGACGCGCGTGGCGATGCCTTCGTCGGCGAGCATTTGCTGCGCTGCCAAGGCGATGGCCACCTCGGACCCCGTGGCGAGGAGAATAGCCTTCGGAATTGTGCCGTCGAGCGTATTGCCGAGCACATAAGCGCCGCGGGACACGTGGGTGGCGGCACTGCGCGACGCCCGGTCGATGAATGGCAGCTTCTGGCGCGAGAGAATCAACGCCACGGGGCCCGTCTTGTGCTCCAATGCGACGCGCCAAGCCTCCGATACTTCGCTGGCATCGGCGGGGCGAAGCACCAACAGGTTCGGAATGACACGCAGCGCCGATATGTGCTCCACGGGCTGGTGCGTGGGACCGTCTTCGCCAAGGCCGATGGAGTCGTGGGTGAAGACGTAGATCACGTGCTGCTTCATGAGCGCCGCCAGCCGGATGGCGGGGCGCATGTAATCGGCGAAGACGAGGAAGGTGCCGCCGTACGGAACGAAGCCGCCGTGCAACGCCATGCCGTTCATGATGGCGCCCATGGCATGTTCGCGAATGCCGAAGTAGAGATTGCGCCCTTCCGGGTGCTCGGCGGAACAGGCCGCGGCGCCCTTCACGATCGTCAGGTTGGAGCCGGCGAGGTCGGCCGATCCGCCAACAAGTTCCGGGACGTGCGGAGCCAGGGCATTGATGACCACGCCGCCGGCGGCACGGCTCGCGACACTGCCATTGGTGGCATCGAAGGTGGGAAGATGGCTGGCCCAGTTGGCGGGCAGGTCTCCATGCCAACGGCGGCCGAGCTCCTTGGCGGCGTCGGGATTGGCCTTGGTGAACGCCATGAAGCGCTGCATCCACTCCTTCTGCGCGGCCTCGCCGTTGGCGGTCACCTGGGAACGCCAGTGTGCCACGGCGTCCTCAGGCACGAAGAACGGTTCGGAATGGGCCCAGCCGAGCGCCTGCTTGGTGAGCGCGATCTCGTCCTTGCCGAGGGGCTCGCCGTGCGCCTTGGATGTGCCAGCGCGGTTGGGTGAGCCAAACCCAATGACGCTCTTCGTGATGACGAGCGTGGGACGCTGTGTGTCGGCCTTGGCTTCGGCAACGGCGCGGTCGATGGCCGCGAGATCGTTGACGTCGGCGATGTGGAGCACCTGCCAGCCGTACGCCTCAAAGCGCCTGGCCGCATCGTCGCCGCAGCTGAGGTCGGTGCGCCCGTCGATGGTGATGCTGTTGTCGTCGAAGAACCCGATGAGCTTGCCGAGTTTCTGGTGACCGGCGAACGATGCTGCCTCGTGCGAGATGCCCTCCATGAGGCACCCATCGCCGGCAATGAACCACGTGTGGTGATTGATGACCTGATGGTCCGGCGTATTGAACGCGTTCGCCAATGTCCGTTCGGCGAGGGCGAGTCCGACGGCATTGGCGATGCCCTGACCCAACGGACCTGTCGTGGTTTCCACGCCGGGCGTATGGCCCACTTCGGGGTGACCGGGCGTCTTGCTGTTCCACTGGCGGAACTGCTTGAGGTCGTCGAGCGTGAGCTCGTAGCCCGACATGAACAGAGTGCCGTAGAGGAGCATGGACGCGTGTCCGGCCGACAGGACAAACCGGTCGCGATCCTGCCAGTGCGGGTTGGACGGCGCATGGCGCAGGTGCCGCGTGAACAGCGCGTAGGTGAGCGGGGCCAGCGCCATGGGTGTGCCCGGATGCCCGGAATCGGCGGCCTGGACCGCGTCCATGGCGAGGGTGCGGACCGTATTTATGGCGAGGAGGTCGAGGGCGTCGGAAGCGGCCACGGGCCGAAACTCCGGCTGTCTGGGGTGAGGGCGCGCGACCGGGCGTGACGCGCCGCCTAAAACTAGTCCGGCGCCGCGCGTGGTGCGATGCGGGACCCATTGCGAAGGCTGGATGCGCGCGGCTTGCGCAGAGGCGGGGCGAGTCCTTCCACGCCCCCGAGCCGGTGGCCATATTCCGGCGTGATGAGCCGCCTCACGACGGTTGGCGAATCTGCCGCCCTCTCCCGCGAGTTGTCAGACTTCCTGATCGAGTTCTCGATCGGTCTGCACAAGAACGCGATTTATCCGTCCGGGCATCCGCTGCGTGAGTCGGCGGCCGATCTCATTGCCCGCCGGCTCGATGCCTTGCTGGTCGAGCGGCCGACGCTTTCGCTTGGCGTAGCGCGCCACCAGTTGATCATCGAGGGCGTGGCCACTGAGGAAGCCAATCCCGTGCTGCGCGATCTCGCGCTGCGCCTGCACCGACACCATCTGGGCGCGGTGAAGTTTAGCCAGGGCGTGACGACCCCCGAGATCTCCGATGTGCTCGCCACCCTGGCGGTGGAGGCAGGGCGCCGACCACGACCACTGGGCCTTGAAGACGATGACGTGCTGGCGCAGTGGCCGCATACCCGCCTCTATCCCCTGACCTTCGAGCAGCTGCAGCTGCTCGAAGAGGAGGCTCCGGAGGATGACAAGGCCGAGATGCGCGGGAGCAAGAGCCGGGCCGCCCAGCTGTGGATTGGCCTTGCGCGCGCCGCGCTGGCGAGCGACCTGGACGAGGACACGGATCTCGAGGCGGCCGACTCCACCGATCCGATCGTCGTAGCCAAGGCGATCGACGATCACAAGCGCGACGCCGCGTACGATCAAGTGGTGGTGGGCTACCTCCTGCAGATTGCGGAGGAGCTGAAGGCCAAGGGCGGCAAGGAAGCGGCAGCGCTGCAGAAGCGCATCTCGCGGCTGGTGTCGACGCTGCAGCCGGAGACCCTGCACAACCTGATGGAGATGGGCGGCAACGTCATCCAGCGGCGCAAGTTCGTGCTCGATGCGACGCAGGGCATGGCGGTGGATGCCGTGGTGGATCTCGTGCAGGCGGCGGCGGACTCGTCGAACCAGACCATCTCCCACTCGCTGGTGCGCATGCTATCGAAGCTGGCCGTTCACGCGGACGACGGGTCGCCCCTGGCGCGCCCGGCGGCGGACAGCGCGCTGCGCGACCAGGTGCACCGGCTTGTGAGCGGGTGGAACCTTGAAGATCCCAATCCGGATAACTACCGCAAAGCGCTTGAGAAGATGTCACAGATGGCCCCAACGTTTCGGGGCGAGGACAGCTTCCCGGCGGAACCGGAACGGCTCCTGGGCATGGGGATCGAAATCGAGATTCTCGGTGAGCCGGTCTGGCGAGCCATTGACCAGATGACGGCGCGCCAGGACCTCAATCCACTGCTCGACTTGCTGGACGCGGCGCCGGACGGGTGGATGAAGACCGCGCTGTGGAATCATGTGGCGACCCCGGAGCGGCTCGAGGAACAACTCCACGGGTACCCCCTGAATGCGCGCGTCGTGGAACGGCTCGTCGCCCGCATGGGGTTGGCGGCGGCGGAGCCGCTGATCGCCGCGTTCGGGCGAGTTGGCGAGGCGGCGGTCGGGCCGCTGGTGGAACTGCTCGCCTCCATCGGTCCCGAGGTGGGGCCGTTGCTTACGGCTCGGCTCAGCGTGTCGCGATGGCCCATTGTGCGGCAGCTGCTGGCGACCGTCAATCGACTCGAGAGCTGGCCGGAGGGCTTTGACGCCCGGGAGTACACGCGCTCTCCGGATGCGAGTGTGCGGCGCGAGGCAGTGCGCCTGCTGATCAAGCAGCCGGCGTATCGCGAGCAGGCGATTACCGCCGCGCTCGCCGATCCGGATGAGCGCAACGTGCGACTGGCACTGGGCGCCGTGATGCAGGGATGCACGGCCGCACAGGCTGCCGTGCTGATGGCCCGTGCCAACGACGAAGCGCTGTCCGCGGACCTGCGAGCGCTTGGCATCCGGGCGCTCGCCGGTCACCGGTCCATGGAGACACTCAACTGGCTGCTGAACCGCGTGGCCGGCAGCAAGGTCCTTATGTTCCGCCGAACCCTGGCGTCGAAGTCGCCGGAGATGCTTGCGGCACTGGCCGGATTGGCCACGCACTGGAGTTCGGAACTGGCGGTGAAGGAAGTCCTCGCGCAGGCCAGCAAGCATTCAGATCCTGAGATCAGCGACGCCGCCTCGCGTCGTGGAGGAACGCGGTGAGCGAACCAGCACGCTTCTTGACGTCACTGGCCCAGGGGTTGTCCACGATGACGCTGTACGCGGACGGCCATCCGGCGCGCACGCGCGCCATCGACCAGGCGTTCGAGCACCTGCGCGTGTTGCAATCCACCGATGCTCATCCGCAGTTCTCGTTCCTCGGCTACGATGTCGTCTACGGCAACATCGCGCTGCGCGAGCTGAAGGAGTGGGATTGGGGTGCGCGGCTGGCAAACGCCGGCATTCAGCGTCTCGAGTTCGGTTACGACGTGACGCGCGAGGACTTCGAGGTCTTCCTGGACGAATGCCTCGCGCGACTCACGCTGCAGTTCATTGATTCCGCGACGCGAAGCCCTGAACGCAAGACGGCCATCAAATTCGGCGCGATAGGCGTGCGAGGAGCGGAGGGCACGATTCGCGCGGAGGACCTGCTGCCGACGGCGACGATTGCCTATTCGCTGCAGGAGGAGGCCGACACCATCCGCTGGCTGCACGACGAGGTGGAGGTGCGCGGCGAACTTCCACTGCTCGAGGCGGAATCGGTCGTCAAGTCTCTGTCGGTGGCGATGCACGGGGACCGCGAGATCGTGATTCCCCTGCTGCAATTGAAGGAGTTCGACCAGTACACGACGACGCATTCGCTGAATGTGTCGGTGCTTGCAATGGCGCTTTCCGAGTACATGGGCATGGGGCCCAAGGACGTCCGCGGCTTCGGCGTGGCCGGCCTGCTGCACGACCTGGGCAAGGTGCGCATTCCCAAGGAAGTGCTGACGAAACCGGGCAAGCTGACAGACGAAGAGTGGGTGATCATGCGGCGCCACCCGGTGGACGGCGCCAAGATCATCTACGAGAGCGACCGCCAACTCGACCTCGCATCGGCCGTGGCGTACGAACATCACATCATGATCAACGGCGGCGGCTACCCAAACCGTCACTTCCAACGCGAGTGCCATAAGGCGAGCAAGCTGGTGCACATCTGCGACGTGTACGATGCGCTGCGCACCACGCGCCCGTATCGTGAGGCATGGGAACCTGACCGCATCCTGCAGCAGATCGAGAAGGGCATCGGCTGGGATTTCGACGAAGAGGTGTCGCGCGCCTTCATCCAGATGATGGGCCAGTGGGAGCGTCGCGTCGCGGTGGTGGACGACAAGACTGCCCTGCCGCAGTATGCGGCTGCGATGCTGGAGGCCAACCGAGAGAACACGGCGGCGGCAGTGTCGGCTGCCGCCTCTGCGGCGGCGTCAGCGGACGCCCCGCCTCCCGTCGCGGTGCCGGCGGTGCCAGATTCTCCACCATCACCCGCTCCATGAAGAACCCCGCAGAACCCTCGCCACGCTTCAGGTCGCTGAAGCATCCCGCCGCGCTGACCGCGCTGATGGAGAACCTGCGCGAGGCGTTCTACATCACGAGCGCCCGCGGGGTGGTGGTTGACGCCAATCCGGCCTTCCTCGCGATGCTCGGCGTCCGCTCCATGCACGACCTGCGGTCGTATTCGCTGTCGGACATGATCGCCGATCCGAAGCGACGCATGGAAGAGCTGGATATCCTCGACAAGAAGGGCGCGGTGCGCGATTTCGAGATTGAAATCGTGCGTCCGGACGGGGCGGTGCGCACGGTGCTTGACAGCTGTTACGTCTGTGTGGACGAAGCCACGGGGGAGACGTTCTATCACGGCGTCCTGGTGGACATCACCGACCGCAAGCGCCAGGAAGACGCGCTGCGCGAGCAAAGTGTCCGGGATCCGCTCACCGGATGCTACAACCGCCGGTACCTCGAGCAGATCGAACCCGAACTGGAGAGCGCCGAGTCGCCCTTCGGCTGCATCTTCATCGACATCGACCACTTCAAGCAGTACAACGATGTGCACGGCCATGCGATGGGTGACACGACCCTCGTGCGCATGAGCCGCTTCCTGATGCGGCAGGTGCGCGCGGAAGAGCCGGTGATTCGCCTGGGTGGCGACGAGTTCCTGCTGGTGCTGAACCCGGCAGACGAAGATGCGGTGGAGATGGTGGCGCGCCGCCTGCAACTGGCTGCCATCCGCACGGCGCCCGTGCCGTTCTCGCTGGGATGGAGCGCGCGGCGACCCGGTGAATCCGTGCCGGACACGGTCAACCGGGCGGACCAGCGACTGCTCTCCGTGCGGGTGATAGAGCGTTCGGGTACGCGGAACCCGAGCACGACGGAATAGGCCTGGGCTTTTGAGCCGCAAGAGCAGGCCTTTTTCACCACGGAGCACACGGAGAACGGCCTGAGGGCCACGGAGGACTACAATTTCTTTGGGGAGCGGCGAGCGCCGCGCAGAGCTCTGCGTGGCGCGATGTCTTTAACCCCAGGTTGTGTAGTACTCCGTGGCCCTCCGCCTTTCCTCCGTGTGCTCCGTGGTGAAGAAGGCCTGCTCCGTGGTGAAGAAAGCCCCAGTGGCGCACGGGAACGCAGGGGGGTGTGCAAGAAAGTCGGCGGCGGACGTCTCCCCGGTAACCAACACCGGGAGGAGATCGTGCGTCGCCTCGTGCTTTCCCTGGCATTCAGCCTGCCGCTCACGGCAGCAGCCACACCACAGATTGATCGCGTTGACCGTCCGATCCCCTGCGTCGTCGACTGCCCGACCTGCGAGACACGAGCGCCCTGCGTCCGTGTCGCACGGATTGTGCGCACGTCGAGCCGGGCGGTGCTGACCATCGACGGTCGCGTGGTGCGCTACGAGATCACCGAGCACTTCGTGAATCGCGGCAATGTGGTGGGGGAGACCGACTACCTGCTGCCGTTGCCGGCCCGTGCGGCGTTCGAGGATCTCGCGCTCTCAATTGACGGTGAGATGGTAACCGGGGAGACCATGCGTGCCGACCGTGCACGGGCGATTTACGAGGAAATCGTGCGACGTCAGCGCGATCCGGCTCTCGTGGAATGGATGGGACAGGGCCTGCTGCGCACGCGCATCTTCCCGATTGCGCCCGGCGAACAGAAAACGGTGATCGTGCGCTTTCGGGCGATTGCCGAGCGTGAGGGCGACGTTCTGCGCCTGGACTACCGTCCGCCCATGCGCACCGGTGACGATGGCGCCCGCAGCACTCTTGAAGTGCGCTACGCCGCGCGCGGAGAATTCGGGCGGGCCTTCTCGCCGACGCACGACCTGGAGGTCGGTGAACAGGGAAGCCTGCGTTACGCACGCGCCGACCGGGTGCGCGGCGTGGCCACGGTACTGGTTCCCGTACGCGCCGAACGCGCGGCGACGGTGCACATGTTGACCCACGCCAAGAGCGGCGAAGACGGCTTCGTGATGATCACCATTGCCCCGCCGGCAATGGGTCGAACGGTCACCCCGCGGGACGTGACGTTCGTGCTGGATGTGTCGGGTTCGATGGCCGGCGCGAAGATCGAGCAGGCGCGCCAGGCCGGACGTGCGCTGCTGGCTGGGCTCAACCCGGTCGATCGATTCCGCGTGATTGCGTTCAGCAGCGAGGTCAGCGGCTTTCGCGATGGATGGCAGGCGGCCACCGCGCCCAATGTGCGCGCTGCCCATCGGTATCTCGATGGGTTGAGGGCCGAAGGATCGACGAACATCTCCGGGGCGCTGGAAGCGGCGCTGGAGGCGCCGAATACCGCTGGCCGACTTGCGGTGGTCCTGTTCCTTACCGACGGTGCGCCCACCGTGGGCGAGCGCAATCCGGATCGCATTGCTGCATTGGCACAGCGCCTGCGGGGACGCCAGCGGCTCTTCACCTTTGGCGTAGGTGTCGACGTGAACGCGGCCCTTCTCGAACAGCTGGCACTGAGCGGACGCGGCACCGCGCAGTTCGTGCGTCCGGAAGAGGATGTGGAGCGCGCGGTGAGCGTGGTCGCACAGCGCCTGACGAATCCCGTGGCCACGGACCTGCGCGTTCGCGTGAACGGCGTGCGGCTCGAGCGAGTGCAGCCGACGGATGCGGTTGACCTCTTTGCCGGACAGGAAGTCACGCTCTTCGCGCGCTATCGCGGCAGCGCCCGCGCGGCGACGATGACGGTCGAAGGGTCGAGCGTGGATGGCCCCGTGCGCTGGACGACCACGGGCGAGTTTGCGGCGCGGATGCCGGAAAACGCCTTCATTGCGCGTCTCTGGGCGGTGCAGCGCGTCGGCTGGCTGAGCGCCGAGCGCCGGCGCAGCGGCGCCAACGCCGAACTCGACGACGAGTTGCGGACTCTTGGCACGCGCTACGGCATTCCCACCGAGCTCACTTCGTATCTGGTGGTTGAGCCTGGCATGCAGACCGGTCTGCCGGGAACAAGGCCGCGCCGCGACCTCGGGACGCCTGCCGGGTCGGTCATCGGAGGCGTAGCGGCGGCCGCACCGGCGCCAGCGTTACGGTTCGAGGCGGCGAAGGCCGCCGCAGAGCAGCGCGCGGTGCAGAACGTGTCGCAGCTGGATGCCGCGCAGGGAGCACTCGCGGGTCGCCAGCAGTTCGCCATGGGGCGGATGTTCACGCTGGTGGACGGCGAATGGCAGGACGCGGTGCCAACGGGCCAGACGACACGCGTGGTGCGCGTGGCGGCCTACTCGGCGGCGTACTTCGCGCTGCTGGATCGGCTGCCGGCACTCAAGGAAGCCCTCGCGATGGGCGAACGCGTCGCAGTGCAGGGACGCGCCGTTCGGCTGGTGCTCGACGCAAAGGGTGACAGCACACTGACCGTGGGCGCACTCGACGCGATCGTGCGAGATTGGTAATCACGATGTCCGACACCGAGCGTCTCTTCACGACCTACCACGCCGCCCTCGTACGCTATCTCACGCGGCGACTGGGAGACCGTGACTGGGCGGAGGACATCGCCCAGGAGACGTTCGTGCGGGCGCTGCGACAGGAGCACCTGGTGAACGAACGGTCGTGGCTCTTTGCCGTGGCGAGCAACCTGGTGCGGGACGAGGGGCGCAAGGAGATTCGGCGCCGCCGGCACCTGGAACTGCTCGCCGCGGAGCAGCGGGAAGCGCATGTCGAGGCGCCGGATACGGCGCTCGAGCGCGTACAAGAGGCGGCTGATGCGCGACGCGCGCTCGACTCGCTCGCCGAGCGAGACCGTCAGGCGCTCCTGTTGCGAGAAGAAGGACTCGACTATCCGGAAATCGCGCAGATCCTCGGCATCGCCGCGGGCTCCGTGGGAACGACATTATCGCGTGCGCGTCGGCGCTTGGCGGAATCATTTGAAGCGCAGGCGACGGCGCGCGCACAACGGGGGCATCATGCCGCGTCCTGATGAAGGGCTGATTCACGCGTGGCTCGATGGGCAACTGCCGCCCGATGAAGCGGCGCGCATCGAGGAACTGGCGGCAACCGATCCCGAATGGGCGGCGGCGGTGGCCGAGGCGCGCGGGTTCGTGGCAGCATCCTCCCGCATTCTTTCGGCACTTGATCGTGTCCCAGCGGACGTGGTGCCGAAAGCCACCGCGTCACGCACGATGCGTCTGCCGTGGTGGACGAAGATCGCCGCCGCCGTGGTGGTGGTGGTCGGCGGAAGTGTCGTGGTGCTGCAGAACGCGCCCGAGGGACGCAGGTCTGTGCTGTCCTCCGAACAGGGTTCGGCACAGCCAACGCCGGACAACCAGAAGGTCGTCGTTGAAGCACCGGTCACTTCGCTGCCAGTGCCAGCGACGACAGCGCCGGGTGCGACCGCACGGGTGCCTGCTGCTGTTCCAGCCGCCGGTGTTCCGGCCGGTGCCGTTATCGGGAGGGAAGACACCCCGGCGCGACGCAGCGAAACGCTCGCTCCGCAGTCTATTACACCCCCTGCAGTTTCCGCACCGTCAGCTAAGGCGACCGGCGCAGTGGAACAAAAGACCGTGCAGGACGCGGAGCGAGTGGTGGCGGAAATGTCTGCGCCGAAATCGCTGGTGATGAAGGCCGCGCCAACCGCCGCGCCAACCGCCGCGCCAACCGCCGCGCCAACCGCCGCACAGAGCGTCGCGCCAAGTGCCTTGCCGCGCGCGCAGCGCGCGTCCAGCCAAGACCTTGCACAGGCGCAAAACACCGTGCAATCGCAGCGTGTCATGGGAGGTATTTCCACAGCCCTGAGCGCGCAGGTGCAGCAAGCGAACCTGTGCTATCGCCTCGTGCCGGACAGTTTACGCGCCGGCGTTGCCGTCATCATGCGCGCGGTGCGCGCCGATGGCGATACGCTGCGCCTCATGCCTGTGGACTCCACCGTGTCGCAGCGTGCCTGGATCGTCTGGCGTGACGGCATGAAGGGGATCATGACAACGAGCGGTGATCTGCGGAGTGCGGTGCGGGTCGTTGCGACTCCGACTACGTGTTCTGCACCGTAGCGCCCGCTCGTCGTTAGTCGGCTTCGTCCGGGAAATGAGTGGGTACGGTGCGGGCACAGGCAATAAGCGCCTTGGCCGCACCGGCGTGCAGCATGAGCGTGGTGAGCGACCCGTGCAGCGTCACATGACGAAGGGCGACGGCCATCACCGGATCCAGCGCACCGCGCACGATGCGCTTCCATGCGGCGTATTGTGCTCGCAATACGAATGGCGCGGTCGTGGCGGACGGGTCGAGCACCCGCACCGCCGTGCAGGTGCCGCGATGGAGATCGAACTCCACCGCGGTGTCCACCGGGTATCCGAGCGCCGGCGCCGCCTCGAGCACCAATGCCACGGGCCAAGTCCACGTGGCGGCCGCGATGCGATACGCCTCGTCGGCGTTGATGGCGTCGCGAAGGGCGTCGGCCCACGGCTTGGTGAAGGGTGCTGGGTGTTTCACGAGAAGGCGGTTCGGATCGGTTGATGGTGCGAACGGAACGTCGGCAACTGACGTGCAACAACCTACCGGGCGCGAGCAAGCTCGAGCAACGGAATCCGACGCATGCCGGGATAGGGGACCGTGCTCCCCTTGATCGTGCGCCACAGGATGTGGTTGAACAGTTCCTCCTCCGCGACGTCCTCGAAGCGCAGGTCGAGCCGAGTCGATTCCCGTGCTTCGCGCGTGTTGGCCGGGTTCACCTCGTCGAGGTTCACCGCCGGCACCAGCGCCACATACGGTCGCAGGTCGGGGTCCTTCCGCCAGATATCGCGCAACGGCTGGCCGAAGTAGTCGAACTGTGAGAGCGACGCGAGGCCAAGAATCTCCTCGATGGTGAGGAGAACGTCAGTCGTGTTCGCAAAACGGTGCACCACGCCGCCGGCCGAGTACGGCGAGATCACGAACAGCGGCGACCGGTGCGAGTCCACGTGGTCGGGTCCGTTCTGCGCATCGTCCTCGAGCACGAAGACGGCCGTGCTCCGCCAGAACGGCGACTTGGAGAGCGCTTCGATCATGCGGCCGAACGCGAGGTCGTTGTCGGCCATATGCGCCCGCGGGGTTGGGGCGCCGGCGCGGGCGCCGGACGTATGGTCGTTGGGGAGCCGCACGATCTGGAGTTGCGGCATGCTGCCGCGCCCCACCCAATCGTTGAACTCCGCGAGCCAGGCGTCCACGCGTCGCTGGTCGCGAATCTTGAGGTCGTACGACGGAAACGCCGAACTCGTGTGGGCGCGCAGGAACGGCTTATTGCCCTTATAGCCGGCGGGCATCGGGTCGTCGCGATTGACCTCGGCGGGAATCACGAACTCACCGAAATTCCGGAACGAGATGCCAGCGCGCTGGGCGAGGTTCCAGAGATAGCCATTGGCCGGTTCCGAAACGTCATCGTCGTCCACGGGCTCGCGGCCCCGATTGGTGCCTTCGTAGTCGTAGGTGCGGCCACGGTTCGAATAGTTGGACGGCACCGTCTTCTGCAGGTAGTCCGTGGTGTAGGCGGCCATCGACCAGTTATGCCCGTCCGGACTCACCTCGGCGTTCACGAAGAAACGGTCGAAGAGGCCGAAGCGCTCGGCGAGGGCGTGATGGTTCGGCGACACTGGGCGCGGGAAGAAGAGGAGCGTCGTATCCCCGTCGCCCTGCGGCAGGTCGCCGAGCACCTGGTCGTACGTGCGGTTCTCCTTGATGATGTAGATGACGTGCTCGATGGGCGGGTAGGAGAACTTCTCGCGGGTCTCGCCCCATCGGTTGGCGCGCGCGACGCGGGCAGAAAGCGGGGCGAGCTCCTCGGCACTCGCGCGGGCCGACAGCAAGGTGACGATCGAGCCAGTGGTCTGGCCCAACGTGTACTGACGCTGGTCGAATCCCTCGTCGGCCCGGCCCCTGGCTGGCGTTGGACCGGTGACGTTGGGTCCTGTGCCGCGGCCCTTTCCCGTGAGAGTGATGATCGTGTCACCGCGTGCGATCACCGACGTGGGATACCACTCCACCGGAACACGGCCCGACACTGCATCGGTGCCTGTGGCGCCCGCCATGCCGGCTGTCTCCGCGGTGAGATCCACGATGGCGACGGCGTTGTTATCGGCTTCGGCGACAAAGAGCCGCCTGCCGTCCTCGGAGAGTGCGAGCGCGTTCGGCGTGGATCCCTCACCAGGGCCTCCGGGCGGCGTCACGACGATGCTCGTGATGACCCGCCGACGCCGTGGATCAAGCACCGTGATGCGATCAGTGGAGCCCGACGTGACGAAGAGACGTGACCCATCACGGTTGAGCAGCATGGCCGACGGATGCCGCCCACCCGCCATGCGGCCGGCCGGTGCGAGGCCACTGCCAGTGGGCGTGAACGCGGCCACGGTGGACCCGCCCCACGACGACACGTACACAGTGCCGCGGCCGTCAACCACGACGCCGTAGGGATACCGTTGCACGCCGAAGCGCTGCACGACGCGTGCCGAGGTGAGGTCCACCACGGCGAGCGAATCGGTCAGGTTCTCCGCGACGTACAACCGCGCCCCGTCGGGTGAGAGCGCGAGGCCCGCGGGATAGCGCTTGCCGTTCTTTCCCTCTGCTTTGGGCTCGATGACGATGGAGTCGGTGAGCGACGCGCGTCCGTCGGCCCACGCGTAGCGATAGATCACGTCCTGATTGCCGCCACTGACGTACAGCGTCCGGCCGTCAGGGGAGAAAGCGATGCCAAGAAAGGCGGCCGCCTGCGGCAGCGTCTGGACAATGCGTCCCGATGCCCGATCCACCACCTGCACACCCTGCTCGCGCCAGCCGTTCAGGAGAACCACAATTTCCCTGCCGCTCGGCGAGAGCGTCATCGCAAGCGGCATGGACCCCACGGGCCAGACGGTCCCCGCCGGATCGAGCGTGCGCCCGGTGGGCAGTCGCCGTGGTCCCGTGTCGAGCGAAGCGGCGGCCGGCTTGGAGCTCGGCGTCTGGCCGCAGGCCATGATGAGGGTGGCCGTGGCGAACGCGAAGAACCGGGGATGCGAGGGACGCATATGAATGACGTTGATGGGCGGCAGGAGACTCTCGCTTACAATGGCGCGAGCGACCAACTTTCCTGAATGTACGATGACCCGCCGAGGTGTGCTGTCACGCGCATGACTCGGGCCAGCTGGACCGACTTTCGAGAGGTGTCCATGTCGTCGCTCTCCCGCCGGATGATCACCGCCTTCGCCCTGTTCCTGTTGCCGGCGCTGTTGGCCGCACAGTCCTTCGACACGTCCGCGTTTGCCGCGCTACGATGGCGCGAGATCGGGCCCTACCGCGGCGGCCGGTCCGTCGCCGTGGCCGGGTCGAACAAGCGTCCCTACGAATACTGGATGGGGACCACGGGCGGCGGCGTCTTCAAGACGATCGACGGTGGCATGAGCTGGCAGCCGGCGACGGACAAGTACTTTGGCGGCACCATTGGGGCGCTGGCCGTCGCCGAGTCGAATCCGGATATCGTGTGGGCAGCGGGCGGCGAAGCCGACATCCGAGGCAACACCGCGCCCGGAAATGGCGTCTGGACCTCGCGCGACGCCGGAAAGACCTGGACGCGTGTCTCGTTCTTTGATCCAAGGAACCACTCGCCGCGCATCCGCATCCATCCCACGAATCCCGACATCGTGTGGATCGGCGTGCTGGGGCATGCCTTTGGCAACAATGAACAACGCGGGGTCTTCAAGACCACGGACGGCGGCAAATCGTGGCGCAAGGTGCTATACCGCGATGCTTCAACTGGCATCTCCGACCTCGACGTTGATCCCAGCAACCCCAACGTGCTGTACGCCGCCTTCTGGCATGCGTACCGGACGCCGTGGGCGCTCAACTCAGGTGGTCCCGGCGGCGGCATCTTCAAGAGCACCGACGGCGGCGAAACGTGGACCGAGTTGACCGCCAACCCCGGACTGCCAAGGGGCGTACTTGGCAAGATCGGCCTGACCGTGTCCGGTGCCAAGTCGAGCCGCGTGTGGGCGCTCATCGAGGCCGAGGAAGGCGGTGTGTACCGCTCCGATGACGGCGGCGCGACGTGGGCCCGGCTGAATGACGAGCGCAAGCTGCGTCAGCGCGCGTGGTACTACTCGCGCATCGTGGCCGACCCCAAGGATTCCAACGTCGTCTACGCGTTGAATGTGCAGTGGTTCCGCTCGCGCGACGGCGGCAAGACCTTCCCGCAGAACATTCAGGTTCCGCACGGCGACAACCACGACCTCTGGATCGCGTCGAACGATCCGGATCGGATGGTTGAAGGCAACGATGGCGGCGCCAACGTGTCGTTCAACGGCGGCCGCTCGTGGACCAACCAGGCGTACGCCACCGCGCAGATGTACCACGTGACGACCACCAACCACTTCCCGTACCAAGTGTGCGGTGCGCAGCAGGACAACTCGACGCTGTGCGGTCCGTCGCGCAAAGAAGGCGGCATGACCATCGCCGACTTCAAGGACGCGGGCGGTGGCGAGTCCGGGTACATCGCGGCGAACCCTGCCAAGCCGGACATCGTATTCGCCGGCAGCTATGGCGGCCTGCTGACGCGTAAGGACATGAGCACCGATCTCGAGCGCAACGTCAGCCCGTGGCCGGACAACCCCATGGGCTACTCGTCGGAGGACATCCAGTACCGCTTCCAGTGGACCTTCCCGATCATCTTCTCGCCGCATAACCCCGGCGTGTTGTATGCGGCCGGGAGCCAGCTGTTCAAGACGACCACCGAGGGCGAGAGCTGGACGATCATCTCGCCGCCGCTCGCGCGCCGCGATCCCAAGACGATGGGCGCGTCGGGCGGTCCGATCACCAAGGACCAGACGGGCGTCGAGACCTACGGTGTGATCTTTGCGCTTAGCGAGTCGCCCATTACGCCAGGGCTGATCTGGGCAGGGTCCGATGACGGCCTGGTGTGGGTGACGCGCAACGGTGGCGTCAACTGGACGAACGTGACGCCGCCGGACATTGGCGACTTCACGCGAGTCTCGATGATTGACGCCGGCCACTTCAACGCCGGCACCGCCTACGTGGCGGCGAATCGCTTCCAGCAGGACGACTTCTCGCCGATCCTCTACAAGACGGCCGATTACGGCAAGACGTGGACGAAGATCGTGACGGGAATTCCGGCAGAGGAGTTCACGCGCGCTATCCGCGAAGATCCCAGGAAGGCGGGCCTGCTGTATGCGGGGACGGAGAAGGGCGTCTGGCTCTCATTCGACGATGGCGGCCACTGGCAGTCGTTGCGGCGCAACATGCCGTCGGTGCCGGTGCACGACCTCGTGGTCAAGGACAACGACATCGTACTCGGCACGCACGGCCGCTCGTTCTGGATCATGGACGACGTGGCGCCCCTGCGGCAGCTCGTGGCGCCCGTGACCGCGAAGTCGGCGCACCTCTACAAGCCGTCCGATGCGTATCGCATCGACTGGGGTGGCGGTTTCCAGATTCCGGGCGCCGGCTACGGCGGCGCCACGCCCTCGGGGCAGAATCCGCCCTCAGGTGCGGTGGTCTATTACCACCTCAAGGACGCCAACGCACGCGTGTCGCTCGAGTTCCTCGACGCCAAGGGGAATCTCATCAAGTCATACACGAGCGATTCCGTTGCGGCGCCGGTTCCTGCCGCGGGCGGCGAGGGCGGACGCGGCGCAGCGCGCGTGCTGCGCGCACCAAACAGGGCCGGGTTGAACCAGTTCAACTGGAACCTGCGCTATCCGGACGCCACACGGTTCGACGGCATGATCTTCTGGGCCGGCAACGTCACGGGTCCGCTTGCGCTGCCCGGCACGTACACCGTGAAGCTGGTCGCCAATGGCGAGGCGCAAAGCCAGACGTTCACGGTCAAGGCCGATCCACGGTGGAAGGTGCCGATGGCCGACCTCGTGGCGCAGTTCGACTTCCTCATTCAGGTGCGCGACCGTGTGAGCGAAGCCAACGACGCCGTGATCACCGCACGCGACGTGAAGGCGCAGGTTGAGGACCGCCTCAAGCAGGCGCCGCAACTCGGCGACCAGGGGAAGGCGCTCAACGGCAAGGTGACGAGCGTCGAGGGGGAGATCTACCAGATCAAGAACCAGAGCTCGCAGGACCCGCTCAACTACCCCATCAAGCTGAACAACAAGATTGCGGCGCTGCTCGGCATGGCCGGATCGTCACCGGGCCGGCCGCCGGCACAGGCCCAGCAGGTGTTCAAGGAGTTGAGCGGAAAACTCGAGGTGCAGACCAAGCGCATGGACAAGGTCTACGCCGAAGACCTCAAGGCGTTCAACGAGCAACTCAAGAAGCTGGGGTTGCCTGAAGTGACGCCGAAGAAGAAGGCACCGAAAGTGGCGGCGGACTAGCCCGCCCCTCCGGCGGGGCACTTGTACGAAGGGAGCGGCCGAGGCCGCTCCCTTCGTCGCTTCCATCGAGTTACCTGGCGCCCTTGGCTTTCGCGCTCTGGTCCGGCTTGAGGTAATCCTCGAGGATCACCCACTGGGTGACGTCGGTGCGGGCACGCCATGTCGCGGCATACCGGCCGCGCTCGAGCGTCGAGTCCCGGGGTGACCGCTTCAGCACCATGACATACGTGCCGCTGTCGAGCAGCGTCGAGTCATCGAGGATTCGCGTGCCCAGCGAACGGCGCTGGAAGTCGGCAAGGGACTTTGAGCGCGCGAGTGACAACAGCTGGCGCACGACGGCCGGCATTCCGGTGACCGTGGAATCCGGGACCCGCAGCACGGCATTTGGGGCATAGAGCTGGCCGAGCACTCGGGCATCGCCATTGAGCATGGTGGCCGTGGCCAGGCTGTAGCCTGCGCTCACCGCGGCCATGCGCTTCACGAGATCTTCCGGAATGAGGGCAGGTTTCGGGGCTCCCGGAGTGACGGGCGCAGGGGGCTGCACCGTCGACGGCATGCTGATGACTCCAGGTTCGAGCGCGGGCGCCTTCCGGTCTGGTGGGGCAGCATCCTGCTTGGCTGGTGAGCCGCAAGCGGCGATTCCGATGATGACAACGAGAGGCAAATACAAACGTCGCATGGGCTTTCTTTAGGTTCGTGACGTGAGGTCAGGGAAGTTCGGGGGCATGGCCACCGCCATACCCATGGCGTTGTACCCCTTGTCCACGTAGGTGGTCGAGCCGGTGATGCCGCTGCTCAACGGCGAGCAGAGGAATGCGGCCGCGAGAGCGACCTCGGTGGCAGTCAGCGCCTCGGGAAGCGGCGAGTTGAGCTTGTAGTAATCAACGAGCGTCTCGACGATGCCAATGGCGCTGGCGGCGCGCGATGCCAGCGGTCCGGCCGAGATGGTATTGACGCGCACGCCGAATCGACGGCCGGCTTCGAACGCTAGCGTACGGGTATCGCTTTCCAGCGCCCCCTTGGCGGTTGACATGCCGCCGCCGTAGCCGGGGATGACCCGCTGGCCAGCAAGGTACGAGAGCGAGATGACCGCACCTTCCCGGCGCATCATCGGCCCGAGCCTGGCCAGCATAGAGACCAGCGAATAGGAGGAGACGCTCAGTGCCGCCAGATAGCCTGCACGGCTCGTGTCGAGCAACTGCCGCTTGACCTCGGGGCCGTTGGCCAGTGAATGCACCAGAATGTCGAGCGATTGGTCGCCGAAATCGGCGCGCCACGCGGCGGCGAGGCCGTCGATGGAGAAGTCGCCGCAGTCCTTGTATCGCTTGCTGGTCCGCAGCTCTTCGGAGGCCTCTTCGAGCGTATCAAACGCCGCGTCAAGCGCGTAAATACGCTCGAAGTTCAGCATCGAGCCATCGCTCAACTGACGCGCCTCGTCGAGCTTGCCGCGTTCGAGAAGGTTCTTGAAGATGGTCAGCGCCGGCGGCCACGTAGCCACACTGACGGTGGCACCCGCCTCAGCCAATGCCTTGGCAATGGCGAACCCGAACCCCTGGTCGTCTGACACGCCCGCCACGAGCGCCCGCTTACCCCGAAGGTCAATGTTCAGCATGCAAGGAACAGTAGGGGAGCCCGTCGGTCCCTACAAGAGTTCCGTGACCTTCCTGACCAGTTCGAAGGCATCGGCTACATACAGGACATCAGCTTTGCCCTGCGCCCATCCGCAATTGGTGTCCAGGTTGATGGCGCGCCGTTCTCCGATGAAGCGCCAGCCCACCACATGAGGTTCCTCGCCGTGGCAGCAGGTCGAGAGCCCCTTAGGATGACGCGGCGTCGAGCCGGTCTGGCCGACCTGGTTCAGGTGGCTCATGAAGGAAAAGACGTTGTGTCCCTCGCTCGACTGATCCACCAGCGACTTGCTGCTGCCCAACGAGGCGCTGGCCTTGTCGAGAAGCCCCAGAATGGTCTTCGCGGCCTCGTCGAGATGCACCTGGCCGTCTGCCTGCTTCTTGGTCCAGCCCACACCGGCGACGAGAAGCAGCTTGGCGTCCGGCTTGATGGTCTGCGCGTTGGTCTGCGGTGCCCTGTAGCCCACCACGCGGGTCTTCCTGAGTTCATCACCGACGGCGACGCTGAGTGCCGTGACCTGCACGTTCACCGGCGCTCCATCCCATGTCCGGAAGACACCAGCATCGAGCGTCAGGAACCAGGGGCGCGCGGCACGTGTCAGCGTGGCGACCATTCGCTGGCGGTAATACCCGCGCTGGATCCTGATCTCCGTGCCGTTGACGCTGAATCCTCCGACGTGCGTGTCGATGCGTCCGCCGAGGCGCTGGGCGACACCGGGAACGACGCGGTTGAAGCGCGACGTGGCCGGCGCAACCACGATGGTTGCGCCTGCGGCACGACAGATGGCTTCGAGCGCGGCCGCATCGGAGGAGTACCGGGAAACGGCGAAATCAGCGCCCGATACGGCGTAGAAGGTGGCGGCTCCGCATCCGGACACCGCTGCCACCGCGGTCGAGACATCCCCGCCGATGAGGCCGACGTTGAACGCGGCGCCGGCAAGTTGCCGATGCAATTCCATCGCGCCGGTCAACGCTTCGCGCGCCGTGCGGCTGAGCGAGCCGTCGTCTTCGGTGTGCGCCAGAAAGAGAATCTTCTCCATGGTCATCATCCTAGCTCTTGATCCAATCGGCGATTTCGCGGGCCATCTCATCCAGGGGAACGTCCTTCACGATGCGCGTACGGCGTTCCTGCTTCGGAAGCTCGACGCTCTGGAAGACGGTGCCATGCGAGGCGAACTGGACGGCCGGTGCCTTCTGCAGCGCCGGCATGATGGTGCGCATGTTCAACATGCCCACCTGCGGGTTGTTGGGCGGCTCCGGCAGATTCCCCGTGGCCCACGCAATAGCACATGGCGGGCCCGCCACCTCCGACACGAGATACTGACCACCTTCCACGCGTTCGAGAATCGTCAAGACGCCGTCTGCATTGACGGTCAATTCATCGGCGGCGAGGAATTGGTCGGTGATGCCGAGCCGCTCGCCGACCAGTTGTACGGTTACGCCCGCATCGCGGGACGCCGACGCACAGCCACCGAACAGCAGCAGGCGCGACCGATCCAGCGACGGGATCTTCTCGATGGCCCCGGCAAGCGCCTCCGCCACGTCCACCGGATCGGTGAAGCCGCTCGCTGATCCGTCCACGGCCACCAGCTCGAACGGCACCTTCTGGGCGATGCTCATCATGAGCTGCTGCAGCTTGGCCTTCGGCCCAAGACTTACCAGCCAGACTTTGCTCCCCGGTGTGGCGACGGCAACGTGTGCCGCCTCGAAGAGGGCGTGCGCTGCCCACGGGTCGAGCACTGCCGGCAGCATCAGCTCGTTCTTCAGCGCTGGGCCTGTCGGCCCCTGCACCGGCTCGAGCGTCTGCAGGAGATCGGGTACGAGACTACCCAGGACGACGACATGAAAACCCGTGGACATCGCTGCGCGCTCCCGGTGGGGCGTGGTCTAGTTGATGGGGGAATGCAGGCCGCCTGAACCGGCGGCGAACACGACATTGGTGCGCTCGGGATCTGTGGCGTGCGGCTTGGAACAGTTCCACAGGCAGACACCGCAGTGGATGCACTTCTCCCGGTCGAACTGGGGAATGCCATCCGGTCCGGGCATGATGGCCTGTCCGGAACATCCGTCAATGCAGACCTGTTCACCGCACCCCGCACACGTGCTGGTATCGAGGAACGTGACGTGATCAGCGAATCCAGCGGCAGCCTGCACCTTGCCGCCCATGAGCAGGGCGTCCTGATGCGAGACGAGCAGCGCACCGTCGAACTCTATCTTCGGCCAGCCCGAGCGGTCCATGAGCGCGTCGTGTAGGGGCAATCCGGCGGCCTGGCACTGACGACGGATCTCGCAAATCTCCGCAAGTGGAATACGATCGCCAAAGTACCGCTCGACGGACGGCAGCCGCTCGTGCGTGCGCCGGACACGTCCCGGCATGTTGACGAGTCCGCGCGTCATCCCCGTGACGCCCATGCCGATCAACCCGCGCAGGAAACTCTCATTGAACCCATCGCGCGCCTTCTCCGCGACCTTTGATTCCTGCTCCACCCAGCTGGTGCGACGACGCGTCACATAGGTTGCGTCGAGGTTCGCCTTGGTGAACGGCTTGCCGGCCTTGGCGAGTTCGATCACCGCTTCAGCGAGCTGCACGCCCGTGGCCCACGCTTCGTCGACGCCGGATCCGGTGAGCACGTTCGTGCTGCCGGAACCCTCACCAATGCGCGCATAGCCGTTGCCCACGAGATGCGGCTCGCCCCGCCGTCCGCTCTCCTGCAGCGTCTTGGCGCCCCACGAGCGCATGGTGCTCCCCTTGAGGTGCTTCCAGAGCCGGGGATGCATCATCCAGTGCTGCAGGTAGCGGTAGGCCGTGCGCGCGGGATTGTCGAACCAGGACGGAATGAAGATCCCCGCGGACGCCATCCGGTCGGGATGCACGTAAAGGAAGCCGAAGATCTCCGGCTCGGGATAGCCAAAGGTGTGCAGCACCGCGCCGGGTTCGAGCCCGCAATCCGGGGCCAGTTCCACCACGGCTTTCATGCCGATGGCCCACTCTTGTTGATGGTGGCCCTCCGGGAGTCCGAACCGCTGGTTCAGCTTCTGGCCCACCGGGCCAATGGGACCATCGCCAACGACCGTCAACGCGGCGTGCACATCCATACCCGGCATATAGGCGCCGCTTGGCGCGCCGCTCCTGTCCACGCCCTGGTCCACCAGCCGCACACCGATCACCGCGTCGCCGTCGAACAGTGGCTCGCTCACCGGCATACCGGGCCACACTTGCACGAGCCCGGAGCCCATTAGCTGCTGACCGACCCACTGGTTCAGCTGGCCGATGGAGAAGACCATGCCATCGTGCTTCTGCAGGAACGGCGGGATCCACGGGAGCTGCACCGCGTGGTCACTCCACGGGAGTGCCGCCTTGAGTGCGTCAACGACGGCGTCGAGCGCGCGCACTCCGTTGGACCGACGACTCGCGCCAATGGGATCCTGCAGGTACAGGACCTCCTCGTGCGTGACCGGCGTCGCCATCGGCACTTCCGCCAGCTGTTCTGCCGAAAACGACGCCCGAATGCTGCGGGCTTTCGTCACCACGCCCGAGACCCCGAACGAGATGTCGTCCGAGCGTTCATAGCACAGCACCTGCAACGGCATTCCGGGCATGACGCGGCTTTCGAGCACCGTGTTGCCCTCGGCATCCACGAGTGCGCGCGACAATGTCGTCAGGAACCCGCCCACGGCGGGGCCGAATCCCACGCAGACGATGTCGACATCCATCGTGCTCCGCATGTCGGTCATCGCGGCGCTCCGTCGCTCATACCGGATAGTCCAGCACTTCCGGAATCATGACGGCCGACAACGACTCTGCGGCGCGGTCCTTAGCGAGCTTCGATCCGGCGAGTGAGGCATCCACCTTCGTACGCAGGGCGACGAACGGCGCTACGTCCTTGAACACGTCGGCGGTGCTCGCCAGCACCTCAAGCGCCGGATCAGACTCCGCGCGGTACCCGAAAACGAGTTCGGCGCAGATCTTGGTAGCCTCGCCCGCCGCCGTGGCCGCGTGGATGTGTGTGAGGTCCGTGTAGAAGTTGATCAACCCCTCGATGCCCTCGGCGAGCGCCGGGTTCTCCGGTCCCTTCCGCTTGAGCTCGAGCACGTCGAGCACCAGATGGTACGTCGCCACGAGCCAGGCCAGCGCGTCAGCGAGCGGATAGGTCACGCCGTGCCGCTGGTTGGAGTACAGGTCGCGACCGTACGCATCCTTGGCCGTCGAGAGGTACTCGCGCGACCAGAACCAGAGTCCCATGGCCGAGGCGAGCGTGCCGGCCCCCATCGCTGGGTGTTCCTTGGATATGTGGTTCAGATGCGCAATCCATACCTGGAACTGCCGCAAGAAGATCGGCCGAGACATCGTGACCGAGAGTTGGCGGCGCTGGACGACTTCCGGTCCTTCGTAGGTGGCCTCGAGCTGTCCGTCAATCCACTTGGTTCCGAGGAAGCCAGGGCAATCCTCGGTGATCCCGTAGCCGCCCATCATGCTGACGGCTTCGCGCATCATGTTCACGCCGTGGCCAGTGTTCCAGAGCTTGGCCGATGGAATGAGCACGCTCGACAGCGACTCGGTGACGATGAACTTGACCACGGGATCTGCGTCGAGCGCCGCCAGTTGCGCCGATTCCTCGGGACTTGGCGTACGCTTGGCGGCCAGGGCGACATACTCAATGGCATCCTTCTCGCGGGAGCGCAGCGCCTTGAGTTCCGCTCGTCCGCCAGCGATGCCCTGTTGCGCGAGCACGGCGGCCTTGGCCTTCTCGATGGCGTCGTACGTATCGAGGAGTCGCGACGTCTCAAACCCGAGCAAGACTCCTGCCTCACCGGCGGCCCAGACGTCGAGCAGGCGGTGCAGCGCGTCCTCTTTCTGCTGCAATCCCATGTCGAAACGCGGCGTTCCCTCGTTGATGCCCGCCGCACCGCGGAACCGCCGACGGTGATACCGGATGACCGGTTCAACGGCGGACAGCAGCTTTGCCGATGTCATGATGGCCGGCGTGGCGCGTGTGCGCGTGAAGACCGCCTCGATGACATCGGCGTGGCTGAAGTTCGGGATGATGACGCCGTCCTTCACCGTGTACCCGCCGATGATACGGTTGGCGGGCACTCGCAGGCTGAAGACCGGATCGCGCGTGGACGAGAGCTGGTGGGCCAGCTTCTTGGTGGGGATGCCGCGGTCAAACGTGCCGGGATCCGTCTCCTCGAGGATCACCATGCAGCTGCCCTTGATGCGCGGATCGCCCGAATCCACCGCTGCGGTGACGAAGTTGGCCGCTCCCATGTTCGTGATGAACCGGCCGCGCTTGTCGACATGGAGGATCGGCTCTTCGCCGTCCTTCCATTCGGCCACTCGCACCCGGCCACTGAGCACGCCCGTGTCCACGCCCACGTACGGAATGGACTCCGTCAGCGCAAACGCGCCGCGCCAGATCTTGCGATTGTCGCCCGGCAGCGGCGGAACGGAGCGCGACATGTATGTCTGCTTCTGCTCGGCGGTCCCGCGTTCATGGATCGGGGCGAGGGCCAGTGTGTTGGCCATGCTGGAGGTACCGGCGCCCGCGTCCACCCAGGCCAACTCGAACGCAAGCAGGCCGAGTACGAAATTCTTGGGCCCCTCGATGTAACCACCGTATTCGGGATCAACGGCCGCCGAGGTGATGCCAGCCGCGTCGAACTCATGCAGGAGGGAGGCCTTGTCCTCGGTCCATTCGTGGGAGTTCCTCGCCCCCTTGGCCACTGCACGCGCCACCGGCCCCCGCGCCACTGCCCGCGCCGACTGGACGACCATCTGGTAGTCGAAGCGATCGGCAAAGCGCCACATGATCTGTCGAACGTCATCTCCGGGCAGCGTTCTCAGCAGCGCCGGGTGCTCTTTCGACGAGGCGTCCTTCTCCATAGTTGCCGGTCCCTGTGTGGAATTCGGTGGTCCAGACGCAGACAGCTTCCGCTGGACACGACAACGTACAGTGCCGTCGTGACTGTGCTGGACGGTTCGGCGGGGGGCGGCAATGCACCGCGAACGATGCGGCAGGAAAGATGCCGTCGGGGCGTGCTCCGAGCCAGCGTCTCCTGCTGCATGTGCCTTACTTGCGACCTGCCCGGCGCACAGCTTCCAAGAACATGCCGACTCCCCCCGAACCTCCCCGCGACGCCCAGCTGCCGAGTCCACCCGGACCATCCGCGGCCGTGAGCTTCGCCCGGGGGCTCTGGCGGGTCGCGGCGGCCGACGTGTCGGCCGGCAACCGCCCCCTGCTGCTGCGCGATGGGGCGGCGGCGTTTGACGCGATGATCGCGGTCATTGAGCAGGCCCGACATACCCTGGACTTCGAGTGCTACATCTTCCGGGGACACGATGAGGTGGGGCAGCGATTCGTTCGCGCGCTGCTCGACGCGGCGCATCGGGGCGTCCGAGTGCGTCTGCTGGTTGACTGGGTAGGGGGTCGCGATACTCCCCGCCGCGTGTGGAAAGCACTCCGCGCCGGTGGCGTGGACGTTCGCATGTTCAGTCCGCCGGGCTTCCGCGCGTGGCTGGGTCTGCTGCCCCGCGATCATCGCAAGTTGCTGGTCGCCGACGGCAAGGTGGGCCTCACCGGCGGCATCGGCATCGGAGAGGAATGGCGCCTGGGAACACTCGGCCCCAAGCGCACCCCGTGGCGCGACACCGCCGTGCAGATCCATGGACCAGCCGCCGAGGCCATGGAGCGGGCGTTCGACGCCATGTGGCTGCGCGCCGCCGGACAGGGTCCCACGCGCCGGGAACAACGTCGCATGGTGCGCGCGGCGCGCAATTCCTGGATTGATTTCTCCGACGCTCCGCCGGCGTTGGTCGGCATCGTGGAAGGCGAGCCGGCCCGTTTCCGTATTTCGCGTGCGCTCGAAGTGCAGGCCGCCGCTGCCCGCGAGCGCCTCTGGATTGCCACCGCGTACTTCATCCCCGCATTTGGCGTGATTGAGTCCCTGAAGGGCGCGGCGAGCGATGGCGTGGACGTGCGCGTCCTCGTCCCGGGACGGAACGATCATCCGTGGGTCAACCGATATGCCGCGACCTTCTACCCCTCGTTGTTGCGCAATGGCGTGCGCATCTGGGAGTGGCAGGGCGAGATGATGCACGCCAAGTCCACGGTGATGGACGGTGTGATCACACGCATCGGGTCAACGGACTTCAATCCGCTCGGTGCCGCCATCAACTATGAGCTCGATGCCATCATCGGCGATCGTGCATTTGGGGCGCAGGCCGAGGAGATGTTCCTGGCCGATCTCGAACATTCGCGCGAAGTGACCCGCAAGCCGCCGCGCGCTATCCGCACGCCGGCGGATGCGCCGCGCGACGCAGGCGGTCGTTAACGCCCGCCCACTCCGGGGCATCCGGCGGCAGTTCGACGCAGACGACATCACACCCCGCATCGTCCACGGCGTGCATGGCCGCATACAGTCCGTGCGCATAGCCCGCCACGTCCGCGGGCAGCCGCCGCAGTGCACTTGCACCGGTGGCACTCGCGACAATGACGATTGCGCCAACGCGCTTGCTCATGGCGGTTTCGCGCGCGATCACGGCCGCGACGCCAGGCGCCGGCGCCAGCTCCATACGCGCGCGCGGCGCGTAATGACGATCCATCATTCCTGGGGCCGGGCGCGCTTCGGTGGCGTGCGAGGGCGGAATTGGATCATCCAAGGGTACACCGAGCACCTGCTCAAGGGCCGCACGGGACAGCGTGCCAGGCCGCAACAGCACGGGTGAAGCCTCGGAAAGATCCACGACGGTGCTCTCAATGCCCACCAGTGTGGAGCCGCTGTCCAGGATCATGTCCACGCCACCCCCAAGTCCCCGTTCGACATGATCGGCCGTCGTGGGACTGAGTTCGGTGAACCGGTTGGCGCTCGGCGCGGCAATCGGGCAGTCGGCGGCTCTGATCAACGCAAGGGCAACCGGGTGCGCCGGCATGCGCACCGCCACAGTGTCGCGTCCGGCAGTGAGAGCCAGCGGAACGTGCGATGCCCTCGGCAGGACGAGCGTCAACGGACCGGGCCAGAATGTCGCAGCGAGTCGTTCAGCGGCATCGGGCCAGCGCGTCACGAGTGCCTGCGCATGCTCCACGCTGGCTACGTGCGCAATGATGGGGTTGTACGACGGCCTCCCCTTGGCGGCAAAGATGCCGAGCACGGCGGCCTCGCTGAGCGCGTTGGCGCCGAGTCCGTAGACCGTCTCGGTGGGGAAGGCGACGAGTCCGCCTCGCCGGATTATCTCGGCGGCGGCGGCAATGACCTGCGGCGACGGATGCTCAGGGTCAACCCGATGTCGAATCACGCGCCGTTTGCCACCCTGGCGCACTCAGCGAGCACCGCGGCACCAATGAACAGGGCCTCTTCGGCCGGCTGAAAGCGGGGCGAGTGTGCGGCAATCACGTCGCCGCCCGGTTCGCGAGCGCCGATGCGCAGGAAACAGCCGGACAGACGCTCGAGATAAAACGCAAAATCCTCACCGCCCATGTTGGTCGTGCCCAGCGGGACCACCGCGTTGGCGCCCAGCACGCGTGTTGCCGCGGCGGCGGCCCACTGCGCGCCGTCGGATGAGTTGACGACGGGCGGCGTGCGATCGCCCCACTCGACGACTGCCTCGAGGCGATAAGCGGCCGCGATGCCGAAGGCGAGGCGATCCACCTCGCCGACGATGAGATCACGAGCCGCGCTGGAGGTGGCGCGAACGGTGCCGCGAAGCGAGGCAGAGGCGGGGATGATGTTGGGGGCGGTGCCACCATGCACCATGCCGACGGTGACGACACCGGGCTGCGCCGGATCAAGGCGTCGCGATACGATGGTTTGGAGCGCGGTGATGAGCGCTGCGAGCCCCACCACCGGATCGGCCGACTCGTGCGGACGCGCCCCGTGCGCGCCGGCGCCGGTGAGCGTGATGGTGAAGGAATCGGTGGATGCGGCGAGCGGACCCGCCTGGGCGACCACCTGCCCCACTTCGAATCGGCGGTCCACGTGCGCGCCAAAGATGGCGCGCGCTTCGTCGAGCGCGCCGCTGTCGAGCACCCGCGACGCGCCCTGCCCGATTTCCTCGGCGGGCTGGAGCACGACGAGCACATCGCCGCGTGCCGGCGCTCGGTGCAGAAGCAGGGCCGCACCCACCGCCCAGGATGCATGCACGTCGTGACCGCAAGCGTGCATCACGCCGTCGTGACGCGACGCGTATGGAAGGCCCGTCGCCTCCTGAATCGGCAGGGCATCAATGTCGCCGCGGAGTGCGATGATAGGGGCGCCCCGCACGGTACCCGGGATGCGCGCGACGAGGCCGGTGTCTGCAATCCGGCGAACATCCGTGATGCCGGCGCCGCGAAGTGCGTCTTCGAGTCGCGCCTGCGTGCGCACTTCCTTCCACGACAGTTCGGGATGGGCGTGCAGGTCGCGGCGCAGGTCCACGAGCAGCGCCGCCTCTGCATCGGTGAACAATGCGCGCACGACGGCTGGCACTGAAGCCGTGCTCACGAGGGCAGCCTCATGACGGCGCGGCGCACGGTGAGCGCGTCAACGCGCGCTGTGTCGACGTCCACGCCAATCCCCGGGCGGTCGAGCGGCACAGCCATGGTGCCGTCCGGTTCCATGATCCATTCGGGCGTCACGATGTCCTGCTCCCAATACCGTCGGCTTGGCGAGAGATCGCCGGGGAGGGTGAAATTGGGGAGCGACGCGAGCGCCACGTTGTACGCTCGTCCGATCCCGCTTTCGAGCATGCCACCACACCAGACGGGGATGCCCTGCTGCTGGCAGTAATCGTGGATGGCCAGCGACGACGCGAATCCGCCCACGCGCCCCGGCTTGATGTTGATAATGCGTCCCGCGCCCAGCGTCACCATGTCCTGCGCCCGCTCGAGCGAGGTGATGGACTCGTCGAGGCAGAGCGCTGTGCGCAATGACCGCTGCAACTGGGCATGCCGCACGAGGTCGTCGTGGGCGAGTGGCTGCTCGATCATCATGAGGTTGAGTTCGTCGAGTTCAGCCAGCACCGGCGTATCGGCGAGCGTGTACGCATTGTTCGCGTCCGCCATCAACTCGGCGCTGGGGAGCGCCTCACGCGCCGCGCGCACGTAGTCGATGTCGCGTCCCGGCTCGATCTTGATCTTGACCTTGTGGTATCCCTCGGCGAAGGCGGCGCTTGCCCGGTCGACCAACGCCTGCGGCGAGGGCTGGATGCCGAGCGAGATGCCAACGGCGATGCGGTCGCGCACGCCCCCGATGAGCTGGGCGAGCGGCACACCGGCCTGCGCGGCGGCGACCCCCCAGATGCCCATCTCCACCGCGGCCTTGGCCATCTGGTGGCCGCGGAAGTCACGCTCGAGCGCGGCGTGCACCGCGCCGGGGGCATCAAAGCGGACGCCGAGCACGCGCGGCGCCACGTAGGCCTCGATGGCGAGCCAGGCGGTGTCGATGGTTTCGGACGAGTAGTTCGGCCACTCGCCGGCGACGCACTCGCTCCAGGCGACGGCGCCGCTGGCGTCGTGCAGCTCGAGCAGGCAGATGCGGCGCTGAGAGACGGTGCCGGACGAAATGCGGAATGGTTCACGCAGCGGGAGATGGATCTCGCGCAGGGTGATCTGGTCGAGGCGGATCATGGCAGGGGCCTCGTGAGCACGTAGGTCCCGTCGCTGTCAGGCGCCGGGTGGAAGGAACTGATTTGGTAGCCAAGTGCGAAATAATACATGAAGGCCGCGTGCGAATGACGGCGATAGGCCGCGGCGGCGGCGGGATCGTGACCGAGCAGCGTGGGGAAGTCGCGCGGAATGTCGACACGCACCGCGGGCGCATCCGGCCACGTGGCCGGCGACTGGGTCGCGGGACCGCCGGCGACGAGCGGCAGCGTCTGCAGCAACGGGGCATCGGCGGCGCGCGCCGCCAGGCGCCGGGCAATGATGACGTGGTCGAGTTCCCACGCCGCCACGAAGCGATCTGTGGGGAGCGCGCCCATCAACGTGCTGTCGGTGACGCCGTACATGTTCTCCACAAACTCGTCCACCCGCGCGCCCAGCTTGTTGAGGTTCAGGTGCGAATTGCGCGATACGAGCGGATCCCATGTCCAGTAGATGACCCGGACGCCCATCTCCTCACAGCGCGCGCGTTGCCAGGCCTTGAGCCGCCCGCCCAGCCCGCTGCCGCGCAGTTCGGGAACGACGGCCAGCATGTCGCTCCAGTGTGCGAGCACGCCGTGGCGGATGCCCGTCAATCCGAAGACGAAGCCAACGAGACGTCCAGACGGGTCGAAGGCACCAGCCGTGATGCCGCCGATCTTGGGGCCGACCTGGAGGATGGCCGACGGGACGCGTTCGGTGAATCCCGCGCCCCAGGTCGCCTCCTGAAGGGCCACGCACTGCCGGCGATCCTCATGGCTGACGAGGTCGCGAATGAGCAGGTTGGCAGTGGGCGCGGCCTTGGCGGGGTCCATATCCTTAATCTGATGCCAGATCTCCGTCATTACCAACGCGGTGTCGTCCTCGCCGTGAGCTTGCTGGTGGCTGTGGCCCTGCCCGCGCAGGACGCGGCGTCGCCGGCGTCGGTGCCATCACCGGCGTCAGTGTCGTCACCCGTGTCGTGGAAGGATGCCCGCCAACTTGGCGTGTTCACGCTGGCCGCCGTGGCGGCGATGCCCGTCGACCGCGACGGTCAGCGGCTCATGCAGCGACAATGGGTGCAGAACTCGCCGGTCTTCTCATCGGCCGCCGACGCTTTCAACGCCTACGGAAGTCCCGGGGTCTTCGCGGGATCCGCAGCGCTGTTCGCCGCTGGATGGGCGACCGGTCGTCCCGACGTGGCCCGGCTTGGACTGCGGTCCTGGGAGGCGATTGCCGTGAGCGGTATGGTGACCGGCGGCATCAAGGGGGTCGCCGGACGCGCGCGGCCGTATGCCAGTCACGGAGGGCCGGGCGACTTCCGTTTGATGTCGGGGGTGCACGACGGCGCACGGCAGTCGTTTCCGTCGGGGCACACGACCGCGGCATTCGCGTTCGCGGCCGCCATGGAGCGCGAACTCCGTCGGTCGCATCCGAACGCGGCGCGATGGGCAGGCCCGTCGCTGTACGCGGCGGCCGCACTGACCGGCCTGGCGCGCATGCACTCGGATAATCACTGGGCGAGCGACGTCATCATGGGTGCCGGCATCGGCACCGTGTCGGGACTCATGGTGGCGCGCTTCCACGCCGACCGTCCGATGCACTGGATTGACCGGCGGTTCCTGCCGCGCGCACGCTGATGAGCACCAACGGGATCTTCATTACCGCCGAGCTCACGGGACCCGTGTGCGTGCAGGTGCGCGATCTGCAGCGTCGCTTCGATCCCAAACTGGCCAATGAACTGCCGCCGCACATCACGCTGCTTGGCTCTTCAGGCGCCGGTCCCATCGCGCCCGACACTCCCGTGGCAGCCATACGTTCCGCGCTTGAGACGGTCGGCGCCACCATGCCGCCGCTCCTCCTCACGTTTCAACCGCCGATGCGATTCATCGGGCGCGAACTCGTGGTCCTGCCGGTCGATCCGCACGGACCCGTGCGCACGCTGCACGAACGACTGAAGACGGCAGGGCTGCCATACGCGATTGCCCGCTATCCATTTACGCCTCACTGCACGCTCAGTTTCTACCCGCAACTCACCGTGGAAGCGCTACGGGTGCTGCTTGCGGTCCGCATCGAGGAGCCGTTCTTGATTGACCGGCTGCGCGTCTATCACACGCGGGCGCCTCAGGCGCCGGTGCACCTATTCGATCTTCCACTCACCGCGGCGCACTGAGTCTCCTGCACCGCGCGAATGCACGCCGGTACGGCGTGATGCGCGTGCGATCCTAGCGCCCCGGCGGCGGGGACTCTGCGGCAGGCAGGTCGGTACGCAGGCGTTCGACGAAGCTGCGGGCGTGTCTCCAGAAATGCGCGCTGTCCTGAAGGAAGGCGTTCATGTGCCCGCCCCTGAGTCGTACCCAGTCCTTGGGCGCTCGCGCCGCTGCATAGAGCCGCTGTCCATGGACGTACGGCACGATTTCATCATCCATGGCGTGCATGACCATCTTGGGCATCGCCACGCTTCCGATCTTCTCGATGTTCTCGAAGCGCTGCCGCGCGATCAGGCGCACGGGAACCCACGGGTAGATCTCCGCGCCGAGGTCGGGGATGGACGTGAACGCCCCCTCGACGATCAATCCCGCGGCCTGCACGCGCAACGCGAGTTCGGTGGCGATGCCGGCGCCGAGTGAATGGCCGTAGAGAATGATGCGCTCCGGCGGCACGCCTCGCGTCGCGCGGAGCCAGTCGTACGCGGCACGTGCGTCGGCATACGCGCCCTTCTCATCCGGCGCGCGCGACTCGCTTTCTCCATAGCCGCGATAGTCGATGGCGAGGATGTTCAGGCCAAGGGCATGCCATCGCGCATAGAACTGCGGCAGCACCGACGACGTGATGTTGCCGGCGTTGCCGTGCAGGTAGAGCAGCCACTGCGCCGCAGAGTCGGCAACCGGAATGACGAGCCCGGTGATCTTGGCGCCGTCACCGCTGGTGAGCGACACGCGGTTGGCGACGAGCCCGAGCGAGTCGGGAAGCGGCACGACAACACGCCCGCCAAACTGGTCCGGCTGGAAGACCATGCGCTTCTCGTTCGCCATCAGATACACGACCGGGGTGAGATAGCCCACCCCGGCGAGCACGGCGACCGCTATCAGTCCACGGCGCACACCCTTCGTCTTTACATCGCCTTCTTGATGGCGGCGTCGATATCCTGCTGGCTGCCCAGTCCGGTGTAGACCACATTGCCCGCTTTGTTCACGACCACGATGAAGCCGGTGGCCGGTACCTCATAGGCATCCACCGCCTTGCCACGCCGGTCAAAGTAGTGCGTCATCTTGGGCGAGTGCTTTTCGCTGTACGCCTGAACCGCGCGGGCGCTCTGGTTCACGCTCACCGCCACGCCCACAAAGGCCACCTTGCCGGCGTACTTCTGCTGCGCGGCTTGCATGGCCGGCTCGAGCGCCTTGCACGTGGGACACCACGTGGCCCAGAACTGGATGACAACGGGTCCCTTGCCGAAGACCGACGACAGCTCGGCCGGCTTTCCGTCGAGCGTCTCGACGGCGGCGGTCGGCGCCTTGGAGCCCACCTCAATACCGCTATCCTGTGCCCGTGCCTGTGCACCCGACGCGGCGAATGCGATCATCGCTATCAGTGCATACGATCCAAGCCGCGTCCTGTGGTTCAGAACCATCCCTGACCTGCCTTGATGAGGTAATACTCGGCCACGCCAACCATCGCGAGGGCGAAGAAGCGCTTGACCCAGAGCATCCAAGCGCCGGCGCGCGGCAGGCGGCTGACGGAGCCGCTGAAGAGACCGACGACGACGAGCAGGGTGCACATGCCGAGTGAGAACACGAACAGATAGGTAAACCCCAACGCCGCCGACTTCGTTCGCGAAACCCAGGTCAGCACCGCGGCCATCACGGGGGCGGAGCAGGGGGCTGCCACCAGCCCCGAGGCGACGCCCATCAGGAAGGCGCCTCCGGCCCGACCGCCTTCACCGACGTTTGCCGACTTTGCGGCAAGAGCGGCTGGCAGGCGCACCGGAATAACGTCGAGCATGGCGAGGGCAGCCACGAGAAGCAGGTTCGCCATGCCAAACGCGAGCCACGGGTTGGCGCTGACGGTGCCGAAGAGCGTTCCCGACAGCCCGGCGAGCAGGCCGAGCAGGGAGTAGACCAGCGCGAGCCCGATGACGTACGAAAAGGTGAGCAGGACCGTCCGACCCCGCCGTGGCGCAGCGCCGGTGGACGATCCCCCGACGATGGCCGCCGTGATGGGGATCATCGGATAGATGCACGGCGTCAGGCTCGTAAGCACGCCAGCGGCGAAGAGCACCGGGATGGCGGTCACAGGGCTCTGGGAGAGGCGGTCGGCGATGCCTGAAAAGTCCATACGGATGCGTACGGGGTGCGGGGGGTGCGTGTACGGTAAGGCCCAGCGAGGCAATTACGCGAGCGCAAAAGGGTTATTTTTCACGATTACCCCCTGCACCCCCCATTCGCTGAGCGTACGCCCGTGGCTCCACAGTTCATCTACGTAATGAAAGGACTGCGCAAGGTGGTTCCCCCTTCGCGCATCATCCTCGACGATATCTGGCTCTCGTTCTATCCCGGGGCGAAGATCGGCGTCATCGGTCCCAACGGCTCCGGCAAGTCGTCGCTGCTGAAGATCATGGCCGGCATCGACCAGGAGTTTCAGGGCGAGGCGTGGGCGCACAAGGGCACGAAGATCGGCTTCCTGCCGCAAGAGCCCCAACTGGATGAGACGCTGGACGTGCGCGGCAACGTGGAGCTGGCGCTTCAGGAACAACGCGCCAAGCTCGACCGGTTCAACGCGATCGCCATGGAGTTCGCCGAACCCATGGACGACGACAAGATGAACGCGCTGCTCGACGAGCAGGGGAAGCTGCAGGAGTACATTGACCACCACGACCTCTGGAACCTCGACAACAAGATCGAGGTGGCCATGGACGCGCTGCGCCTGCCGCCGCCGGATGCCGATGTGAAGGTGCTCTCAGGCGGCGAGAAGCGCCGTGTCGCGCTCTGCCGCATCCTGCTGGAAGAGCCCGACATGCTGCTGCTCGACGAGCCCACCAACCACCTCGACGCCGAGTCGGTGGCGTGGCTGGAGCATCACCTCGAGCGGTACACCGGGACCGTGGTGGCCATCACCCACGATCGCTACTTCCTGGATAACGTGGCCAAGTGGATCCTCGAACTCGATCGCGGCAAGGGCGTGCCGTACGAGGGGAACTACAGCGGCTGGCTGGAGCAGAAGCGCGCCCGCCTGGCCATTGAGGAGAAGCAGGCCAGCTCGCGGCAGAAGACGCTGGACAAGGAACTCGAGTGGGTGCGCATGTCGCCCAAGGCGCGACAGGCCAAGAACAAGGCGCGCCTGCAGAACTACGAAGACATGCTGAGCGAGGCGCAGCAGGAAAAGATCACGCAGAACGAAATCGTCATCCCGCCGGCGCCGCGCCTTGGCAATGACGTAGTCATCGCCAAGAAGCTCAAGAAGGGATACGGCGACAAGCTGCTGTTCGAGGACATGTCATTCGATCTGCCGCGCGCCGGCATCGTGGGCATCATCGGGCCGAACGGTGCGGGCAAGACGACGCTGTTCCGGATGATCAACCACGTCGAGACACCCGACGCGGGCGAACTGAAGATCGGCGAGACGGTCCAGATCTCGTATCAGGACCAGGACCGCACGCTCGAGGGCAAGCGCACGGTCTGGGACGAGATGACCGGCGGCCGCGAGATGCTGCAGGTGGGCAAGAAGGAGATCAACTCGCGCGGCTACTGCTCGGCGTTCGGCTTCAAGGGGGCCGATCAGCAGAAGCTCGTGGCCAACCTCTCGGGCGGCGAACGCAACCGCCTGCATCTGGCCAAGACGCTGATGCAGGGCGGCAACCTGTTGCTCCTCGACGAACCGACCAACGACCTCGACGTGGATACGCTGCGCGCGCTGGAAGAGGCGGTGCTCGATTTCAGCGGATGCGCGGTGATCATTTCGCACGACCGCTGGTTCCTGGACCGCGTGGCAACGCACATTCTGGCGTTCGAGAGCGATTCCGAAGTGGTCTGGTTCGAGGGGAATTTCGGGGCGTACATCGAGGACCTGAAGAAGCGGAAGGGACCGGACGCCGACCAGCCGCATCGTATCAAATACAAGAAGCTGGTTCGCTGATCGCGGACGATGTCGGGCACTCGGCTGTCCCACCGGCTGGCAGGTCGCGGCGACCTTGAGGCGTTGCGCGCATTGATGGACGCGGCCATCAGCGAGTTGCAGAAGCCGTTCCTCGATGAACGGCAGATTGTGTCGAGCCGCACCATCATGGGGCTCGACACGCAACTCATCGACGACGGTACGTACTTCATCGTCGAGGCGGACAGCGAGTTGGCCGGATGCGGCGGGTGGAGTCGCCGGGCCACCCTGTATGGCGGCGACCAGACGCCGGGGCGCAGCGCGGCCCTGCTGGATCCGGCCACGGACGCCGCGCGAACGCGAGCGATGTACACGCACCCGAATCACACGCGAAAGGGAGTTGGCCGGCTTATCCTCTCGTTGTGCGAAACGGCGGCCAGAGCTGAGGGCTTCACGCGAATGGAACTCATGGCGACGATGGCGGGGGTGCCGCTGTATCGCGCCTGCGGGTATGAGCCGATGGAAGAGGTTGTGGACGACCGCGGCGGTGTTGGCGTCCCCCTGCTGCGGATGGGGAAGCCGCTGTAGGGAATCGCTCGCCGTGAATCCACGCGAGAGGGCGGTCCGTAGTTAGTCCACCTCCTGATTCAGCCCCCCGATGACGACCTACACCGTTACCTCTACCGCGCGCATCAATGCGCCGGCCGCCGTCGCCTACGGCATCATTGCCGACTACCGCGACGGCCATCCGCATATCCTGCCGCCGAAGTACTTCCGCAACCTGCGCGTTGATGCGGGTGGCGTGGGTGCCGGCACGCGCATTCGCTTCGAGATGGGAGCGATGGGCACGTGGCGCGAGGCCCAAGCGGTGGTCTCGGAGCCGGAGCCGGGTCGTCTGCTGCACGAACAGGTGACGACAGCGCCCATCGAAACGACGTTCACGGTGGAGCCGGTCGGCCCTGGAGCCTGCGAAGTGACCATCGCGACCCGGATGGTGCATCGCGGCGGCCTCGGCGGCGGACTCGAACGTCTCGCCACCACGGCGTTCCTGCGGCGTGTCTATCGAGCCGAACTCACGTTGCTCGATCAGGTCGCGCGCAGCCGCGCCTAAAGCCGCGCGAACGCAGCGGCACCTGACTTTCGCGGTCGCGCGGGCAAGTGGCGCCTAGAGAATCCGCTTCCCCAGCGCGCTCGAGATCAGCCCGATCGCCAGCTCCGCCGTCCGGTTCGAGACGTCGAGAATCGGGTTCACCTCGACGAGATCGAGTCCGACGAGCCGACCAGAGTCGGCGACCATCTCCATGACGAGATGCCCCTCGCGCCATGAAAAGCCACCGGCCACCGGGGTGCCGACGCCCGGCGCGTGCACGGGATCCTGCACGTCCACATCGTATGAGACCCAGATCCCCGCCGTGCCGACGCTGGCGAAGACGAGCGCCTCCTCCATTACGTCCGACAACCCGCGCCGGTCGACGTCGTGCATCGTGAACGCGTGCACGCCGTAGGCCCGGAGGTGCGCCCGTTCACCGGGATCAAGGTCGCGCAGGCCGACAAGTACGGTATGTTCGGCGCGCACCGCTGCCCGCTCGGTGAAATGGAGCCGTGGGTCACCGTGACCGAGCAGGTGCGCGACCGGCATGCCGTGCACGTTTCCTGACGGGCTCGTCTCGGGTGTGTTGATGTCGCCGTGCGCGTCCACCCAGACAAGGCCCAGCTGTTCGCCGCGCGCGTGCAGGGCGCGCGCCGCGCCGGCCACCGAGCCAGCGGCGAGGGAGTGATCGCCACCCAGGACCACGGGGAAACGGCGCGCGCGCACGGATTCCTCGGTGCGTGTGGCCAACTCGGCGCATACCCCGGCGATGGTCGGCAGAAAATCGAAGCCGCGCGCGTCGGGCGGAAACGTACCGCGGTCCGGCACCGTGAGGTTGCCGTGATCGAGCACCTCGTGACCGAGGGCGAGCAGCGCACTCTGCAGGCCCGCCGCGCGCACTGCATACGGTCCCATGTCAACGCCGCGGCGGCTCGCGCCGAGGTCGAGGGGAACGCCAATGAGATCAACTTGAGTCATGAGGGCGGGGTACAGGGGTGAATGAATTGAGGCTCCCGGCCCACCGAATGACAAGCGGCAGAGGTTGCGTGTAGATGCGCACTTCCTGCATGGCGATGCGCGCGCCGCGGCGCCGAGCGCATCTCGCGTTATGCAGTCCTACTGACCGGTGCCGAACTGCCGCGTGAACTTGAACGTCAGTGAACGCGCCACGGGGCGCTGCCAGTTGAAGAAGCTGTCCGCCTGTTCGCCGTCATTGAGCACGATGAATAGCCCTGTCGCGGCCGTGTTCAGCCAGCCGAATCGCACATTTGCCGTCCACGCCTGCGCCTGCTGGTTGAACTGGGCGAGCGACTGAATGAAGACCCGGGGCGTGAACGAGTAGCCAAGGCGCGCGCCAACGATCGATCGCACGAAGCTCCCTTGGTCCAGGCGCACGTCGTTGTAATCCACGAGAAGTGACGACGTGATGGATGCCCCGCGGCGATACGTCACGGTGACGGTGCCGCCGCTGCGTGTGCCGTTGTAGAACGAGCCGACGTCGCCGCGCACCAGCATGGACAGTGGCGCGCTCGGGTTCGTCTGCCAGTCGAGCCCCCACGTGGGGAAGTCATACGAGCCCACCGGAAGCACGATGTTCTTCGCAATCTGGAACGGATGCTGCAGTCCTTCGTGGTAGAAGTTGAGTTCCGGCCCAAACCGTCCACCCGAGTTGAACGTCACCTCGGTGAAGTCGAGGTGCAGCTGGCCTGACTGGTAGAAGTCGTCAAGGCCGTAGTACTGACGCCAGGTGACATGCGGGTTCCATTCGCGCACGTGCGTCCAGTTGGGGTTGCGGATCATCCGCATTACCTGCACTTCGTGATGCCGGAACCCGGGTGTGCGGGCGAGGAAGCCGACTTCGGGATTGAAGGCCTCGCCGATGCGCATCAGGCGCACGCTATGGCTCCAGTCGTGCGTCAGGTAGGTCCCGCGCAGGCTGGCGGCCACGTTGTCGCCGGAGCGACCCGGGGTTTCCGTCAGCGCGCTCCACCAGTCGAAGGTCCACGCTTCACCGAGGCCGAGGCGGCCGTCCACGCCGAGGGTGCGATTGACGTCATCGGGGAGCGACCCGCACAGGGTCGGCGTGGCGCAGAGGAGCGCCTCACGGTCGCCGATGCCCAGTCGCTGCACGCCGATGACGCCAATGCGTGAGCGGCGCCCAACCTCGCGCAGCGCACGCGCCACGGTGAACGACTGCGCGCCCACGACGCCTTCGTTTGCGCCCGTGAAGATCTGCAGCATGCCGATCGTCGTGCCGCCCACGCGTCCGGTCAGTCGTCCACCGCCGCGGATCTGCACCGGTTGACCCATTGTGTCGATGCCGATGCGGCGCGTGAAGAACAAGTCCGCCGCCTGGGGAGTGCCGGCGGCAAAGACACCGGCATTCTCGAGGAAGAACGGACGCTTTTCGGGGAAGAAGAGCGGGAAGCGCGTGAGGTTGGTGCGCTGCTCGTCCACCTCCACCTGCGCGAAGTCGGTGTTGTACGTGAGGTCGAGCGTGAGGCTCGGCGTCAGGCCGTACTTGGCGTCAACCCCGAACTCCTTGGGATAGGTCGCGTCGGTGCCCGCGGCATAGTTGCGCGTGGCAGCGCCCAGCACATACGGCGTTACCGTGGCCACGCGACGCGCAGGGACCTGGAGGCCGGTCAATTCGCCTGCCATCGAGAAGCGATAGAGGTTGAACTGACGCGAAATCGGCGACCAGAAGGACTCTTCGTTTCGCCGCCGGATCATGCGCACGAGGTTGAGGCCCCAATCCTGTTTGGCGCCACCGCCGTAGCGGAGCGTCGAGAACGGGATGCGGAACTCGGCATACCACCCCGCAGAGTCGCGCGAAGTCACCACCTTCCAGCTGCCGTCCCAGTTCAGGTTGAAGCCGCCCATCGCACCGGCCTGCGCGCGGTTCTGGCCCTGCTGTACCACGCCGCCCCCCTCGCCTTCGCGGATCACCTGGCCGTCGTACTCCACACCGGCGGGGGTGGTGGCAAAGAGGAACCCGTTTTGCCGGTCGCGATACGTGTCGAGCAGGATGCCGAAATAGTCGCTGTTGGTGAGCGTGACGTCGCGGATCTTCTCGCCGGCCACGATTGCCGCCGCATCACGGTCGTAGAGCCAGGCGCCGATGTACAGCGCCTCGCCGTCCGTGAGCAGCCGCACTTCGGTGCGCTCGCTGACCGGGCGGCCTTCCTGCGGGTCGCGCTGGGTGAAGTCGGTAAACGGCACGGCGGTGCGCCAAGCGTCATCGGTCAGGCGGCCATCCACGACCGGTGGCGTGTTCGTGACGGTGGCGGCGCCGGCGCGGGGAACGCCGGCCCGGATGGCTCCGGCCCGAGTGGCGGGCAGCTGGGCCTGTAGTGCAACAGGGGCACAGGCGAGCGCGAGCATCAGCGCGCGCGTCAGCGTGAGGGTCTTCATCGTGAACCGGGGTGGGGATGATGCGTCGCGGGCCCGGCAACCGGCCGGGCCCGCGGGGAATCTATCAGGGGACCGGAACGCTTGACGACAGCATGCGCGTGAGCTGGTACAGGAACTCCTGCGCCTTGTAGTACCACTCGATGCGCACGCGCTCATCGCGGCCGTGGGCGCGCGCGTCCACGGTGGGGTCACTGAACAGCCCTGACACGCCGAAGGCTGGAATGCCCAGCGCGCGGAAGTAGCGCGAATCCGTGGCGCCGGTGGACATCGTCGGCACCACCGGGATGTCGCCGAACATCTCGCGGGTGAGCTTCTCCACGGCGCCGATTACCTCGGGGCGCATCTCCGACGGCGGAGACGCGCGGTCTTCGGTGGTCGTGTCGAAGACGGCGATGGAGGAGTCGCCGAGGACCTTCACGAGCGTGGCCTGCACGGAGGCCTTGGACGCCGTGGGGGCCATGCGGCAGTTCACGTTGGCTTCGGCGAGCTGCGGCAGCGCATTGGGCGCGTGGCCGCCCTTGAGCAGCGTGGCCACGCAGGTGGTGCGCATCATCGAGTTGTAACGCGGGTCTTTGGCGATTACCGCGGCGGCATTCGCATCAGCCGGGTTCTTGGCCAGCGCCGTCATCGCCGCAGCCATTTCGGGCTTCTCTCCCTTGGCGGTCTGCTCGAAGAACGCCCGTGACACCGGGTTCAACTCCACCGGGAACTGAAACTTCGACAGCCTCACCAGCCCCTCGGCCAGCTGGAAGATGGCGTTGTCGGGGCGCGGCACGGAGGAATGGCCGCCGGCGTTGGTGACGCGGAGCGTGAAGTCGGCGTAGACCTTCTCCGCCGCCTGCACCGACTGCAGCAACGGCTTTCCGTCGCGCAGCGAGCCGCCGCCCCCCTCGTTGATCACCCACGCCGCGTCCACGAGGTCGCGGTGGTTCTTGAGCAGCCAGTCGACGCCGTTGTAGTCGCCGCCCTCTTCATCTGCGGTCAGCGCAATGATGATGTCGCGCTGCGGCACATAGCCTTCCTTCTTCAACCGAATGGCGGCCGCCACGAAGAGCGACGCCATGGCCTTGTCGTCGGACGTGCCGCGTCCATAGTAGAAGCCGTCCCGTTCGGTGAACTTGAACGGATCGAGGTCGTTGGACCAATCGGCCTTCAGCGCCTCGACGACGTCGAGATGCGCCAGCAGCAGCACCGGCTTGGGTGCGCCGGGTCCGCCCTTGCCGCGATAGCGGAGCACCACGTTGTGCTTCTTCGCCGTCGGCCCGCCCACGAAGATGTCTTTGTCGGGGAACCCGGCGTCGCGATACCGCTTGGCCATGGCAATTGCCGCCGGGGTGATGTTCCCCGTCTGCACCGACGTGTTGATCTCGACGAGTTCCTTGTAGATATCGCGCGCGAGCAGCTGGTTGGGCGTCAGCGGCTTCTGCTGGGCGCCGAGCACGGCGGCGGTGCAGAAGATCGCAAGAACGACGGAGAAGCGAGGGAGGCTCACGGGCGGTCCTTGAACTTGTCGTTGAGGTCGGTGTGCTTGGTGTCGAGTGGCACCAAGCGGCCATCGATGAACAAGTACTTGGTGTTCGTCCGGGCCTCAAGCATATCGCCATCTGTAACCACAAGATTCGCCGCCTTGCCCGCCTCAAGGCTGCCGAATCGGTCGGCGACTCCCAGGAGCTGCGCGGGCCACAGTGTCACCGACTTGAGGGCATCGTCCTTGCCGAGCCCGAACGCCGCCGCCATCCCCGCCATATACGGCAGGCTGCGCGCATCGGAGCCCGCGTCACCCGTCGAGATGGCAAACCGTACGCCGCCCTGCGCCAGCTTGGCCGGCGACCCGTAATTCACGTCGTACGGGTCATCTTCGCGCGTCGGCAGGTCCAGGATGGACGTAATGAGCACCGGGACGTCGTGATCCCTGAGGAACGACGTGATCTGCCAGGCATCGCGCCCACCCACGATGATGGGCCGCAACTTGTTCTCCTCGGCAAACCCAACCGCTTCCTTGATGTCGGGGGCGCGATCGGCAACCATCAGCACGGGCATCTGGCCGCGCACTGCCGGCACGAGCGAGGCGAGCACGACGTCCTGCCTGGGACGCGGCAGCGACTTGTCCTTTGCGTACGCGTCCATTGCCCTGCCGTACGCCTCCGCGTCGCGGAGCATCGTGCGCAGCGAGTCGAGCTGCCGTTGACGGGTGCGGTTGACGTCCTGCGTGCTCGCTGCGATCTGCGCGGCGAACGCACCGCCGAACCCGCGGCCGCCGAACCCGGAGCGCGGCAGCTCGATGACCATCGCGAGACTGCGGCTCACGGCCATTTGTAACGCCGTGGAACCGGCGAGGTTCACGAGCGCGGCCTGACCAGAGAGAATGCCTCCCGTCGGACGCGACACCACGTGCGTAACGCCAACCACCCGCGTGACGCCGATGTGTGCCGAGTGCGGGTTGATGGCGAAGAACGCCTTGGCGTTCGGGTTGAAGCTGCCAACTTCGCTGATATCGACCGTGGCATTGGCCCCCTGGCCAATCTCGGACAGACCGATGGACGTGCCGGCGTCCATCATGCCAGGATAGACGCGCAGCCCAGTGGCATCGATAACCTCGGCGCCGGTCGGCACGGTGACAGCGGCACCGACCGCCTGGATCTTGCCGCCACTGATGACGATGGTGCCGCTGGCGATCTCAGGTCCGCTGACCGGTACGATGTGCGCGTTCTTGATCGCGAACGTCTTCTGCGGACCGGGCGGAGGATTGTACGAGCCCAACTGGGCACCGGCCGGGCAGGCGATACCGATCGTGAGGGCCGCCATGGCGGCCGTGTGAATGCGAGTCATGTTAGCGCTCCTCCTGCGGCAGTACGGGCTGCACGGAGCGGCGCGCACTCGGCGCCTGGTTGGCGTCGGCCTTCTCCAGTTCGGCGCGTTCCTTCGCCTTCTGATCGCGCATCGCCAGGTCCTGCTGACGGTCAAAGAATACCTTCCCCTCGATGAACGTCTTGTCGACGTTCGCATAGACGCTGAGCGGGTGGTTGTTCCAGAGGGACAGGTCGGCATCCTTGCCGACTTCGATGGAGCCCACCTTGTCCGCCACACCAAGCTGCGTGGCGCCGTTGATGGTGATCGTGGCCAGCGCCTCGTCCTCGCTGAGGCCTCCATACCGCATCAGCTTGGCGGCGTCGATGTTCAGCCGACGGCCGCGCTCATCCGAGTCGGAGTTGATGGTGGTGACGACGCCGTGCCGCATCAGGATGGCTGAGTTGTACGGAATGGCGTCGTAGGCCTCGATCTTGTACGACCAGCTGTCGGCGAACGTGGTGACGCCTGCGCCGTGCTTGGCGATCTCACTGGCGATTTTGTAACCCTCGAGGCCGTGCTCGAGCGCCTGCACCTTGAAGCCGAACTCCTCGGCGACGTTCAGCATCATCAGCGATTCGTCGGCGCGGTACGCATGCACACGCGCCAGGCGCTTGCCCTCGAGCACCTCGACCAATGGTTCGAGTTCCAGGTCGCGCCGTGGCGAGACGAGGTTCTTTTCGCCCCTGGACACGCGCACCTTGTACTCGTCGATGGTCGCCTTGTAATCGCGGGCGCGGGTGAAGGCGTCGCGCAACACTTCCTCCTGTCCCATGCGCGACACAGGATACCGGCGCGTGACCGGCTGGCCGGGGATGATGATCTGGCTCGAGTTCTTGCGGGTCACATTTTCGCCCAGCGCGAACTTGAGCGTGGGCGGCGCCCCGACGAACAGCATGTCCGCGGCGCTCGCGCCGAACTTCAATTTCACGGTGGCGTTCTGGCCGCCGATCGTATTGGCCGATCCGTGCAGGATGGTAACGGTGGTCACGCCGCCGGCCAGCTCACGGTAGATGTTCACCGCCGACGGATTGAGAACGTCCTCGATGCGCACCATCGAGGTAACGGAAAGCGAACCTTCGTTGACGGCATCGCTCATCAGGTGCGTGTGCGGGTCGATGATGCCCGGCATGAGGAACTTGCCAGTGGCGTCGATGACCGTCGCGCCGGCCGGTGCGGCGATGTTCTGCCCCACCTGCGCGATCTTGCCGTTCTGGATGAGGACATCGGCGTTCTTGAGAGTGCCCTTCGTCACCGTCAGCACGGTCGCGTTCTTAATCAGCGTGGCGCCCGCGCCGGTTGCCACCGGCTTGGCCTGGGCGCTCAGCACACCGGTCGCCACCGAGAGACAGGCCGCGAGCATCAGGATCTTCGTCATGGTCCCCTCGAGCAAGCGTGTCGTGGATAGGCGTTGCATCAGCGGGCTCCCGGTGGAGTGCGCGGGCTGCCGGCTGACGCCGGCCCGCCGGATGGCGGCCCTCCCTGACGCTGCGGTCGCGTGCCAGAGAATGTTCCAGGCGTGCGGCCAACCATGCTCAGTCGACCGCGCAGTGCATCGCCGTCGAGCGTGCCGATGAAGGTCGCCTCGTCGGTTGCCTGCTTCAGCGTGACCATCGCCGTGAAGCGCAGTTCACCGTCGGCACCGATGGTGCCGTTCTGGAACTCGGCGCTGCCCAGCGCGCCCTGCAGTGATCCGAGCAGGCGGGTGCCGTCCTGCCGAAGCGACCAGGTGGTCGCGTAATCGACGCCGTCGATCGCAACCGCAACGGTCCACGTGCCGGTGATCCCTGCGCCGCCCGCGCCCGCTGGCTGCGTTGGCGTGCGTACCGCCACCAGACGCCCATCAATAAAGAGCTGCGTGACGCGCCCGCGATCGAGCAGGTCACCGCGCACGAGCGCGAGGTTGGCGATTTTCCCCGGCTCGAGCGAGCCAAGGCGGTCGCTGACGCCGAGGATTTCGGCTGACTGGAGCGTGAGTGCCATAAGCGCCGCGTCGCGGCTCAGGCCGTTCTCGACGGCGCGCTGCACGTTGGCGGAGAAATCAGGCCAGTTCGAAATGCCACCTGACTGGAAGGCGAACTTCACGCCGGCACCTGCGAGGCGTCCGGCGGCCTTGGGGGCGTCGACGCGCTCGCGCAGCACGCGAATGGGGTCAGGATCGGCGTCCGCGGCTGGCGCCGCGGTGCGGCGAGGGAAATTGAGTGTCAGCAGCACCGGCACGTTCTCAGCCTTCAGTCGCGCGGCCATCAGGTGCGCCTCGGCACCGCCGGCGATGATCGGACGCAGGCCGAATTCCTTGGCCAGGTCGAGCGCGCGCTCGATTTCGCGCTGCGTGGAGGCGTTCATGATGACCGGCTGCGTTCGCGCAATCACCGGAAGCAGGGCCTCGAGCGACGGGTCGAACTCCGGGCGAGACATGCCGCGGGGGCTCTTCTCGTAGGCCGCCTTTACGTCGCGATAGTGCTGTGCGTCGAGCAGTTGCTGGCGCAATGCGGCGAAGACGCCCATGAGCGAGTTCGGGAAGGCTGCGCCCCGGATTGCCGAGAAGCCGATGTTCTGGCTCACCGGCGCCTTCACCACCATGGCGTTGACATCGGCCCCGGCGAGGTTGATCACCGCCGACTGCCCCTGAAAGACGCCGCTTCCCGAGCCGGTCAGCGCCGTCGTGATGCCAACGCTCGTTGGGCCGCTGAACGCCTCTCCGTCGGCCCTCAGGAGATCGAGCACCGACACCTCAGGCTGCAGTCCGGCCGGGTAATTGGTATTGGACGCCGATCGCGCCGGAGTCGCAGCGGGTCCGCCGAGGCCGACACCGCGGCCACCGCTCGCACCCGTCGCGGGAGTTCCCGACACGCCGAGCGATCCGTAGGCATCGATCAGGCCGGGATACACCGTGAGGCCCGTGCCGTCGATCACACGGGCGTCGCCCGGAATTGCCACGGTGGATCCAATGGCGGCAATGAGGCCGTCGCGCACGACAATCGTCCCCTTCTCGATGACGGGAGAAGAGACCGGTACCAGCCGGGCGTTGGTGATGGCGTACGTCGCGGGGACACTGCGTGGCGACGCGAGTTGTGCCGCAAGCGGTGCGACGACCAGCGTGCTGGCCATCGCCGCCGCGGCGACGCAGCGGAGGGATGCAACCATGGCGATGTTCTCCGGGAACAGGACACGCGTCGAGGGAGGGGCGGCTCGACCGCAACGCGCGTGGTACCAACCTGTACGACACAGCCCGACCCTGCGTTGACGAGGGCAATTAGATTGAGGTGTGACGAACACCCCGCCCGCGCCTCAATCGCGCCTTCGCCGCTGGCTCACGCCCTGGAACATCGTGACGGTTCTGGTGGTGCTGTGGCTTGGCCCGCGGTTCCTGCCGCACATCGGCGCGGTGATCGGCGTCGAGAGCGGCGACCGAGCGCAGCCGAAATTCACCGTGACGACGCTCGACGGCCGCCCAATGAGCGACAGCACACTGCGCGGCCAGGTGGTGCTGGTGAACTTCTGGGCCACGTGGTGCCTGCCGTGCCGGGCGGAGATGCCTCTGCTACAGGCCATGGCGTACCGGCATGATTCTGCGGGGCTCGTCGTGCTGGGGCTGTCGGTGGACCGCACCGGGCCGGAAACTGTGCGCCAGTTCCTCACCGAGCGCAGCATCACCTATCCAGTGGCGATGGTCGGACGGGACATCGAGACCGCCTTCGGCGGCATGCAGGGCTACCCGACTTCAGTGCTGCTCGACCGCACCGGCCGCGTGCGCTACAAGGTGCTCGGCCCGCTCGCGATGGCGTCCCTGGAGCCGGCGGTGCGCCGGCTGCTCAACGAAGTGCCGGCCGCGCCGCGCTGATCGGCGGGCGGCGGCGCCGGCCAGCTACTTCTTGAACGTCATCCGGAACGGGCTCGTCTCGGCGATGAGACCCATCATCATCTGGTCCACCCGCAGCGTGGATGCCGTGCCTACGGGATACGGGCTCTTCGTGACGATCGAGTAGGTGTAGACCTCG